>CAZWEV010000021.1:0-60433 GCA_964633015.1 uncultured Desulfobacteraceae bacterium
CGGCGACAGTTCAAGGACTATAAAGCATGTTCCAAATTTTCTCCGATGAAGCAGGGCGGAATAATTTTATCTCTGCAGGGCATTGCATGTATCTGCTATCACATACCACACAAAACTTTTGATATCAAACTATCCCTATATATCCGGGATGGCAATGGACGGCGATGCTGCTTCGTTTCGGCTTTGACAGTGAGCTTGGTCGATTAACTGAGGGAAAAGGGGTGACACGGGGAGAGAATGGCACGGGCTAACACCGCCTGTAAACGATCCTTCCATGGTCCTCCCGCCGTTCCAGCTTTCCTTGCGCTTCCAGGTAGTTCAGGTGTGCGATTACTTCTCCGATCGCAAACCATTTCTGAACAGTGGGGAACGATTTCCATGATTTGAATTCGATGTCCCAGGTTACGTGAGGGGCCACATCCCAGGCCGTCCCCGGGCGGTCCTCCAAAGCGCAGAGGACCTCGGCCAGCCTCCCCTGGTGGTGTTCCTGTAACCTCGTGATCCTTCCCCTGTGATCGGTAAACAGGCTCCGGTGCCCGGGCAGGACAAGCTCGACGTCCAGAAGATACGTTTTCTGAAGACTTTCCAGGTAGGCCCCCAGGGCATTTTCAAGCTCCGGCCAGCGGGTGATGTTGGGGGTGATGTCGCAAAGCAGGTGGTCTCCGGCAAGGAGTATCTTTTTTTCAGCATCGTAGAGGCACATATGCCCCGGAGAGTGCCCCGGTGTGGAAATACCTCTGAACGAATAGTCCCCCACTTCTATCATGTCCCCTTCTTTCATAGGAGAGAAGTCTATCTTTCGCCCGGGCCCGTATCGAAAGCCCGGATGCCTCTCCTCAGCCTTTCGGAGTTCTTCTTCGGGAAAACCATTCGCCATATAGAACCCCCGGAGAGCATCCACCCGAAACGCCCCCTTCCGAGCGATGGTCGTCACGATGGCGGATTCCACTTCGCTGATGAAAATCTTCGACGTTTCTCGCGCCAGCCTCCCCACCAGGCCGAGATGGTCCGCGTGCAGGTGGGTGATGAAAAAATCCGTCCTGTCCAAGTCCACCTGGAGCTTTCCAAGAGCGGAAAGGAGCGCTGTAAGGCACTTCTCCCGGTTCATGCCGGTGTCGACGATCAGGGCCCGGTCAGGACCCTTGATAAGATAAGCATTCGTCGCTTTCAAAGGACTTTCGGGAAGCGGAACTTCGATCTTGTATAAGTTGGAAAGTATTTGTTCCATTACGAATTCTATCTGGACTTGTGGACCTGGGTCCGTAATCAAAATAGTGTCCATCCATTCAAAGAAAGATCATGAAGCGCAATATACATTGATTTTGTCATAGACGGGGTGTCATCGTTTCCGACAGAACCAGAATAAAAAGGCCCCCGCGGCAACCATGATGCTACACAACACCTGGCCCATGGTGAAAGGGCCGATGACAAAACCCATTTGGGGATCGGGCTGTCTGAAAAATTCCAGAAAAAAGCGGAAGGTCCCGTATCCCACCAGAAAGGCAGCCATCAGAAAACCATGCGGGCGTCGCTTCCTGCTCAACCAGAGCAGGATGAAGAACAGGACCACTCCCTCGAAAAAGGCCTCATAAAGCTGGGAAGGGTGCCGCCGGAGGTCTCCTGCTCCTGGAAAAACCATGCCCCACGGCACGGATGTCACTCTTCCGTACAATTCTCCGTTTATGAAATTGCCGATCCTGCCGAAAAAGAGCCCCAGAGGCGCCGCCATGGCCCCCAGGTCTGCAATCATCAGGAGCGATTTCTGCCGTCTGCGTGCGTATATCCACCCGGCGAAGGCAGCCCCTGCCAGACCGCCGTGAAATGACATGCCACCTTCCCAGACCGCCAGAATCTTCAGCGGTTCATGAATATAGTACGAAAAGTTGTAGATGAGGCAGTACCCGAGCCGCGCACCCACTACCAGACCGGCCATGCAGTAATAGAGGAGATCCACCACCTCATCTTTCTTGAGGCGATACTGTCTCCGCTGGGAGATCTTCCTGATGAGGAGATATCCCAAGACAAACCCCACCACGTACATGAGCCCGTACCAGCGTATGGCCAGCGGGCCCACATGGATCAGGACGGGATCGATATGGGGGTATTGCATATCCTTCTCCTCATGTTTCCGGCTCCTGCATTCTCTGTATCGCCGGTATCTGGTGCGTACAGCTCCTTTCGGAAGCGTCCAAAAGCCGACATCTCTCGGCCAGGATCTGTATTATTACCAGATTTTGGAACATATCAAAGAAATTTCACGTTGTGATCCACCTGACCACCTCTTCTTTTCCAGGAACTTTGCCCACGCATTTCACTTCACCATTCACTATGACGGCAGGCGTCATGAAGACCCCTGCTTTGGCAATTTCCATGGTGTCCTTCACCTTCGTAACCTCAGCCTCCACTCCAGCCTCGATCACTGCCTGGCGAACGACTTCTTCAGTTTTTTGACACTTCGGACACCCGGGTCCCAGTACTTTTATTTCCATTATTCCATCCCCCTATCATTTGTCATGCTTGATTATTTCACCGCTCGCTTGTCCCGTTCGCGGGGCTTCGCTCAAGACGCAAAACAACGTTTAGCTGGACAGGAATTACTAAATCCATCTGATGCTGCATTCGGCCGGGCATCCGGACGGGCCGGATGATCTTGTAACTCCTGTAGATCCTGTCTAAACATACAGTCGGCGCGACCGATTATACGACTTACCCGGCGGCCCAGCCATAGCACATCCCGGCGATGGTGGACAGCACCACGATGATCATGCAGAACACAGCGGTCTTCTTCACTCCCATAACCCCGCCGATAACCAGCATGTTGGGCAATGAAAGGGCAGGCCCTGCCAGCAACAGGGAGAGGGCAGGCCCCTTGCCCATGCCCGCTCCCATAAGTCCCTGCAAAATGGGGACCTCAGTGAGCGTCGCAAAATACATGAGTGCACCCGAAATCGAGGCAAACAGGTTTGCCCACAGAGAATTTCCTCCCACGAGCGTCTGAATATAGTGCTCCGGGATCAGTGCCGCATGTCCTGGCCTCCCCAGCATGAATCCTGCGACCAGGACCCCGGCGCCCAGGAGCGGGAAAATCTGTTTCATGAACCCCCAGGTGGATTGAACCCAGGTGACCCGTTCCTCCTTGATGTACCATGCCTTGAGCATGAAACCGAGCATGACAATGAGACCGACGGTGATATACCACTTGGCCGCAAATAGGGCGGGCCAGAGACCTGCTGAACCCGGCGCAGGACGGGCAAAGGCTGCAAAAATGAGAATCAGGACCATGACAAGCATGAAAAGGGAGTCCTGCAGGAGCGTGCGTCCTCTTTCCATCTCATCCGGCAGGTATATCTGTCCCGCTGAGCGGGCCGCATCATCCTTCCGGAAGAAAAACGCCATGAGAAGCCCGGTGATGACGGCAAAGAGAACCGCACCCACGGCCCTGGCCGCCCCAAGCTGCCATCCCAGGACCCTTGCGGTGAGTACGATCGCAAGGACGTTGATGGCAGGCCCGGAATAGAGGAACGCGGTGGCAGGCCCGATTCCGGCGCCCCTGGTATAGATTCCCGCAAAGAGCGGCAGGACCGTGCAGGAACACACGGCAAGGATGCTCCCGGAAACAGATGCCACTGAATAGGAAAGCACCTTTTTGGCCGTGGCGCCGAAATATTTCAGGACGGATGCCTGGGAAACAAACGCGGAAATGGCGCCGGCAATGAAAAACGCGGGTATCAGGCAGGTCAGCACGTGCCTGCGTGCATATTCCTGCAGCATCATGAATGCCTCAAGGCCTGACTGACGGATAGTGGGACTTGCCCAGGGGATGTAATAGCACCCGGCAAATATAAGAATAATAAGCAGTAATTTCCACCTCTCCTTCATTGTCTTCCCCTTCTTATATATTTCCGAATAGTAATATTTTACACGCAAAAAAAATTCACTAATCCATATCTTCTTTCAGCCGTATGTCAAAGCCCCTTCCATTTCCCCATCTCTGGATGAGCCAGCCGTTTTCACGGGCCTTTTCCAGACGGGTCCGGTGATTACCGTCGTTCCCCTGTTCCTGGGCAATATAGGTCAGGCAGCAGAAATAGTGCCACCCACTATAGCCGCCAAATGGTGTTTCATCGTCCGGTCGCACCCAGGCCTTCAGTCCCCTGGCGATCTGGCGGTCCACCGGCGCCACCACATGGTATTTCGAGGCATCCGGCGCAATCCCGATAAATCCCTCGTTCCCGCAACTGTCCGAGAGCGTCGCCCTGAATAAGTCTGACATTCTGATTACCAGCTCCGTCCTCATCACATTCCCGTCTCCTTTGCGAGAGTCCACTTCTTCAGGCATGAGAAGTATCTCCTTTGGTAATCTCACAGAGAATGCCTCCATTCCCGCACTGCACGGTTTCGAACTGGAGGATAGGATGATCGATCGCAAATCGATCATGAAGATCACGGCGAATCGTTTGCGCAAGTGTTTCCGTATCACTCACGAGCTGGTCCGCTACCTGGACATGGCAGGAAAAGGCTATGCTGGAGGAACTCACATTCCACGCATGAAGATAGTGCACCCCCAACACTCCCGGGATACTCTCCAGGTAATCCCTGATCTCCTGGATATCCATCCCCCGGGGAGTGGCGTTCATCAGGATACCGGTGGCCTCTTTCAGGATAGACCAGCAATTCTTCAGGACAAAAAGCACAATAACCAGTGACAACAGGGGATCCAGCCAGTACCACGGCCTGAAAAGCAGGAGAATTCCGTTTACAAGCACCACCACTGAAGTCAGGAAATCACCTATCATGTGCAGAAATGCCCCGCGCACGTTCAGATTTTCTTTTGACCCGCGGTGGAGCAACAAAGCGGAAAAGCCATTTCCCAGTATCCCGACGCACGCCAGCCAGACAACGACCCTGCCGATGACGATCTGGGAATGCTGGAATCGCACAATAGCCTCATACACAATGAAGAAGCATGCCCCGACCAGGATGACCACGTTAATAACCGCGGCCATGACCTCAACGCGCCGGTACCCGAAAGTATTGCGGATCGAGGCCCCTCTTCTGCCGATCAGGTGTGCGAAATAAGTGATCAGAATGGCCGCGAAGTCGCTGAAATTATGAGCGGCATCGGACACAAGGGCCATGCTGTTTGCGTACACTCCTCCAATCACCTGCGCTACAGGGATTACCAGATTCAGCACAAGCGTTATGAGAAGCCTGGTCCCGTTTGTACTCTCAATATCATTATATTGATGATCACCGGAACCGCCTTCGTACTCATGCACATGGGCTGAACCGCGTTGATTTAGAGCAGTTTGTCCGTGCGGTCGGTATGCGCACATTTTGCTTTCCTTTTCCGTCTTGCGTACTTTTCCTCTCTTTGCCCTTTGCTGGTACACCTCAGCACCTCCGGTATCCTGCCCGCTTCTTCTTCCGTAAGAAGCGCCTTGAAATGCGGAAATGCCGAGCTTGCTTATATTCTCATGCGGCAATATCGATACGGGCAAAAAATCACTTTTTGCAGATATCCTCCCGCTTGATCATGGGCAGTTCTTTTTTTAACCGCGCGATCTCCGGCTCGTCTTCGAGCCAGTGCCGCAGATTCCCGAGCAGGCTCGCCACATATGGGTTCCTGCCTCCGTCCGTGAGGTGGTAATTTACCCAAAGGCCGTCTTTCTGATACCCTACGAAGCCTGCTTCCTCGAGAATTTTCAGGTGCTTTGATACGGTTGGCTGAGCAACCTCCAGGGCCGCCTGCATCTCGCACACGCACATGCTCTTGTGTTGGAGCATCTTGACGATTTTGACCCGGTTGGGGTCAGAAACGGCCTTTACCGCTTGTATGAATTCTTTCATGGAACTCCCTTGCTGTTTCCGGAGACTGAAGGAATCCTTCATCGTCTCCTGCGTCGATGGAAAAATGGAGTGTACCGGCCGTCACAGTATACCGGCACAGGTATCGCATGTTCGATCCCTTTTCTTCAGGGAACATTGCGTTCCGACGGATATGGATGCCATCTCGCGCCTGTTCCTTATAATCCGGCTTATAAAAGGTTGGCTGCCGGCTGAAACACGCCTGAAGACCCATATGCCGACAACAATTCCCATGAGCAGGCCGCCCGCCGGGAGCCCGATCCAGACGGCCGGTCCTCCAGAAAAACCGCCAGCGAGTATGAGCGCAGTGCCCATACCGAGTATCGCGGCCACAACGGGAATTCCCAGCAATGCACCGGCATTCCTCTTGAGTACGCCCTTCTCACGATTAATTAAAACCCAGTCGCCTGCTTCAGCTCCTGCCCTGTTCTCCACATCAATGCGTATGGTGGAGCCGCCGGTCGCACAGTGGCAGAACCTGCTGTTGACTTCCTCCGGCACTCCCGGCACAGTCGAATTCCCGGGTTGAATAATGACTTCAGCCCTCCCCTTGCCTTTCAGGCCGGCCACAAGTCCTTCATATGCCGCCATGGTGTTCACCCTCCCTTCCCGCCTTCCAAGGTTTCCCTGCATCACCTTTGCACGGATCCGGGTCCACTCCCGCTGACGCCACCGCGCGTCATCAAATCTTTATCCATGGTCTTATATATTTCTTATTAGTAATATAATTGGCCATTCTTCGCTTGTCAACGAGTAAATAAGAAAAGCCACCAGTTCATAATCTCCATGGAAAAGATCCCGGGACAAGAGATGGAATCACAGGTTTTTTCTTGACGTTATACCCGCTACGCCTTAAAAAAAACACTGATACCGGTTTCAATAATTCGTCTCGCAAACTCTTGAAGGAGTGAAGATTATGCAACAGGAAGTCTATTCTATTTGTTTCATGTGTTCTATCCGCTGCCCCATCAGATGCGTTGTAGAAAATGACGACGTCAAATGGATCGAAGGGAATCCGCACGTGGCCGGGATTGAAGGGAGTCTTTGTCCCCGCGGTTCTGCGGGGATTGCCCTGTTGAAGGACCATGAACGTGTCCAGGCACCCATGATCAGGACCGGTCCGAGAGGATCAGGAAAGTGGAAAAGAGCCACGTGGGACGAGGCCCTGGATTATGTGGGAGAAAAACTGAAGGAGATCATCGAGAAATACGGGGGGCACAGTGTGCTCCTTGGAGAACGCACGCAGTTGAGTACCCATGTGAGCAAGACATTCCTTCGGGCCATCGGGTCGCCCAACCACTTCACCCACGATGCCATATGCAAAGGATCGGTCAATACGGCGTGCCGGTCTCTTTTCGGATACACGGACGCCCAGATGAGCACGGACCTAGGCAACGCCAGACATATTGTCATGTATGGACACAACCTCCTGGAATCCATTGAGGTAAAGCCGGTCAACAACATGATGTCGGCCCTGGGAAAAGGGGCCAGGCTCACCTACATTGATCCCAGAGTGACCGTGACCGCAACAAAAGCCCATCGCTACTGGATGATCAGGCCCAATACCGATCTCGCCCTCAATTACGCCCTAATGCATATCATCATCAAGGAGCGGCTGTATGATAAGAAATACGTGGATCGCTGGGTCCTGGGATTCCAGGAACTGCAGGCGTTCGTCCAGCCGTATACCCCTGAGTGGGCGGAAAAAGAGACCGGGATTCCCGCAGAAGAGATTGTGACGTTTGCCCGGGAAGTAAGCAGGGACAAACCGCACGTTATCTTCCACTTCGGGTATCGCGGGTCCAACCAGATTGAAGAGATTTATGTACGGCGATCCATCATGATCCTCAATTCACTGATGGGAAGCGTGGAAGCAAAGGGAGGGTTTTTCATCAAGAAAGGCCCGGGAGAAGTGGGAGGCAAAGCGGCCCGCAAGCTGACCGAACAAGAGTTCCCGAAAATAGACGTGCCGCGATTTGACAAGGTGGGGACATCAGATCTTCCATTGCCTGATCCGAATCACGGAGTCGGACAGATGCTCCCCAAGGCAATTCTGGAGGAGGACCCCTATCCGCTCAAGGCCCTTATTGCGTACCGGTTCGATCCGTTGATGTCCATCCCTGATACGAACCAGACGAGGAAGGCGCTGGACAAGCTGGACCTGATCGTCTCCATTGAGATCAACTACAGCGACATTGCCTGGTATTCGGATATCATTCTGCCCGAATCCATATACCTGGAACGCACTGATTGTCCCCGCCAGGCAAACGGGCTGAAACCACAGATATTCCTGAGAAAACAGGCAGTAACCCCCCGCTATGACACCCGTCCCGGTCCCATTATCCTGAAGCAGCTTGCCGAACGGCTTGGCCAAGGCAAGTATTTCCCGTACAACACCATGGAGGACCTGGTGAGATGGCAGCTGGAAGGGACGGGCTTCTCTCTGGAAGACTTTGAGAAAAAGGGATTTGTAGCTTATACGAATAAACAGATCTTCTGGGATAGAGAGGACGCGATCAAGTTCAAAACACCTTCGGGCAAGATCGAATTCGTCTCATCATTGCTTGAAGATGCAGGCTTTGCGTCCTTTCCTGCCTATGAACATATCGCTTCGCCTCCTGAAGACCAATTCAGGCTTGTGGTGGGTCGGTGCGCGCTGCACACTCATCATTCCACGCAAAACAATCCGTATCTGAACGAGATAGTACCCGAAAATACATTATGGATCAATGCCCGTCGTGCTGCGGACCTGGGGATAACTGACGGTGACTTGGTGGACGTGGCATCAAGACAGGGGTCCGGAACCATAAAGGTCTTTGTAACGGACCTTATTCATCCTGAGGCTGCCTTCATGCTCCATGGCTTCGGGCATCAGGCGGAAATGGCCAGTCGTTCTTTTAATAAAGGCGTCTCCGATGCCCTGCTCCAGGAAAATGTCTCTGATATGATTGGTGGCAGCCCTGCTTTTCACCACACGTTTGTGACCGTGAAACCTGCATAGGGATGCAATCTGCTGTCCAGGAGGAAAATAATGAGTAAGTATTATCTGTTTCAGGATGCCAAGAATTGTATCGGGTGTCACAGTTGTGAAGTGGCCTGCAAGAGCAATAAAGACCTCCCCGTAGGGCCGAAGGTTTGTCAGGTCTTGACCATCGGACCGAGGCTGGTGGACAATGTGCCCAAAGCAGCCTATATTTTCATGCCCTGTTTTCACTGTGAAGACCCCTGGTGCGTGGCGGCCTGTCCCACAGGGGCCATGCAGAAAAGGGCAAAGGACGGCATCGTGTTTGTGGATCATGACCTCTGTGTAGGCTGTAAGACCTGTATGTCTGCCTGCCCCTGGGGCGCTCCCCAATGGAACCCTGAAATTGGAAAAGTGGTGAAGTGCGATTACTGTATGGACCGGATCGATCAGGGCCTGAAACCTGCCTGTGTAACGGTCTGCACGACGCACTGTCTCCACTTCGAAACAACGGATAAGATTCAGCCTATTCGGAGAGAACGGTACGCGAAGGCTATGGCCGCCCTGGAGTGATAATGGAAAAAGGCACCTGCCCAGTCGCGGATAATGCGAGAACACTTGCCGGCATCCTGGCCGAAGGCCGTATTCCGGTTGCGCGCTGCAGGCAATGGACTGAGGATATCCTGAGCCTCATGAAGGATGTGGGTTCCGGGCGCGGGGGCGCGGAGCATCTTCCCGCCATGGAGGCCCTTGCAAAAAGGCTGCAACGGGAGGGAGGAAATGAGGATTGCGTTGCTCTGGGCAAAAGGCTCCTTTCAGAATTACAAACACATAGGGAAGTGTTTCTGAGCCATCTTGAAACCGCGAACTGTCCTCTTGGAGATTGCATCCAGCTCAGTCCTGCTCCCTGTCAGATGGCCTGCCCTGCCGGTATTGACGTTTCGGGGTACGTCACCCTGATCGGACAGGGCAGGGGCGATGAAGCTATCTCGTTGATTCGCAAAGACAATCCATTTCCCTGGGTCTGTGGGCTCGTATGCACGCATCCCTGCGAATTCATGTGCGTACGCGGCCGTATTGACAAGCCGATTGCCATAAAAGATCTGAAAGGTTTTGCCGCTGAACGGGCCATGTCCGAGGGAAAATATGCGAACCCTGACCGGGCCCCTGATAATGGCCGGAAGGTATGCATCATCGGCGCCGGTCCTGCCGGGCTGACCGCGGCCTATTACCTTGGACTCAAGGGATACCGGGTCACGGTAATTGAATCTCTTCCCATGGCGGGCGGAATGATGATGGTAGGCATTCCAAGATACCGACTTCCGCGGGAAGTTATTGACCGGGAAGTGGCCATGATAGAAGACCTGGGAGTAACATTTCGTTACAATACCCGGCTTGGAACAGACGTCACTCTTGACGATCTGAAACAGGAGGGATTCGAGGCATTTTTTCTCGCCATCGGCGCACACGCGTCTTTTAAAATGCGCGTCTCCGGTGAAGATGATTTTCCCGGAGTGGCAGACGCGATTGCTTTCCTGAAAAGGGTCGCCCTGGGCGATCATCATATGCCCGGGAAGAAGGTTGCGGTCATTGGGGGCGGAAATGTGGCCATGGACGCGGCGCGCACCTGTATTCGCCTGGGGTGCGAAGAGGTGACCGTTGTCTACCGACGGACCAGGAGCGACATGCCTGCCAATCCCGAAGAGGTTGAACAGGCGGAGGAAGAAGATATCAGGTTCAGTTTCCTCACGGTACCCATAGAAATAAGAGGCGGGGACGGTAAGATTTCCAGTCTCCGCTGCCTCAGGTCGGAATTGGGACCGGAAGACGAGAGCGGCAGGAGACGGCCCGTCCCGGTTGAAGGAAGCGATTTTTCGATTGACGTGGATGCGGTCATTCCTGCTATCGGTCAAACAATTGATAAATCAGGGCTTGAATCTCTGGATGCACTGCAATGGTCCAGGCGAAACACGATCAACGTGGATAGAGCGAGCATGGAAACCCCTGTGGAAGGTTTTTTCGCCGCCGGAGATGTTGTAACGGGGCCGGCAACAGTTGTGGAAGCTATCGGCGGCGGGAAACGAGCCGCCGAGGCCATTGACCGGTACTTTGAAGGGATCCCTCAACCCAAAATGCCGCCTGTCCCGGTACGCAGGCAGCATCTTGGTTTCCTGGAGGTGCCTGCTTCAACGAAGATGAGCCTGAGCAGACCGCAAATGCAAATGCTCGGGTATGACCGGCGGCGCACGACATTCCAACAGGTGGAGCTGGGTCTTTCTGAAAACAGCGCGAGAGAGGAAGCCCGCAGATGCCTGCGATGCGATATATGCGTCCGCTGCGGCAAATGTGTTGATATCTGCCGAAACAAGATGGGAGTCGATGCACTCCAGATGGGGTATCTTCATTTTGACAGGCCGGGTCACACGGATTTCCGGGTTGCTGCGGAAAGATGCATCCTGTGCGGGGCCTGTGCCGCTAATTGTCCAACCGGAGCCATGAAGATAGAGGACAGGAACCGAGAGCGGGTTCTGACCCTCTGCGGCACCATCCTCAACCATCTCGAACTTGAATATTGCCAGAGCTGCGGGGCCCCGCTCGGACCGGCAAGATATCATGACTTTATCAGGAAAAGAACAGGAGAAACCGCACTCTTAGCCGGGGCTGAACATCTCTGCATGACCTGTGCAAGAAAGGCGGCGGCAAGGGCCCACGGAGAAATAATGCCGCCGGTAGCTTGAAAAGGGACGCTTTACCTGTTCACGAGGGCTGCTGTCAGCAGTGCATCTCTCCCTGAGCGGGAGGCATCACGAAGCCCTCCCGAGGGAGAAAGCTTTTTTCAAGTGAAAGGAGTGACAACATGGCTTTTCGAAAAGGGCAACGGGTGGTTGTATTCAGGAAATCTCAAGATGAGAGCTGGCAGGAGTATATGGACAAACTCATCGGCGCCCACGGCATCATTACCGATCCTGATACCACCAAAAACGATCCGGATGCGCTCATTGAAGTAACCCTGGATGGAGAGGGGACCCACAGATTTCCCCAGGATTGTCTCCGCCCGCTGGAAGCATAGATCATGCTGTCCGACGGAGCAACTTCCTTGCCCGGGAATGCACGGGGCATCCCGGACGGCGTTAAAGCCGACTCGGACCCCGGTATTGAGTTAAGAAAAACGAAAGAGGAGACGGCTAATGAAACTCGGGGAAATCCTGTCTGAAGAAGCGAGGGTTTTTTTCTCTCTGGATGTCTCGCAGTCTGCCGAAGACGCTATCAGGCTGATGACCGAAAAACAGGTGAGCGCTGTAATCATTACTGGAAACGATGAGCCGGTCGGCATCTTTACTGAACGTGATGTGCTCCATTGTTATGTGCGATGCCAAGAAAAACCGTACAATGAGATCGCCCTGAAGGAGGCCATGACCAATAAGCTCATCGTTGGAAAACCGGAAGACGAGATTGAACAGGCGATTTCATTGATGGTCCAGGCCGATATCAGGCACCTGCCCATTGTTGAGGGGCCTGATATCATCGGGATGGTGTATATCTGTGATCTCCTCCATCATCAACTGGGGACGTTGAGCACTGAAATCCGCTATCTTGAGGAATATCTGAAAGACCTGCAGGAAGCGGTTACTGACTAGCCGGAAAAAGGGCATTACCTTGAAAAAAGTGCATATGGCTATTGATGAACGGTCCTGTGAAGTCGAAGAAGAGACGACCGTTCTCGAGGTCTTGAAACAAAATGGGATCAAGGTCCCGACGCTTTGTTACCACAAGGCCCTCAGGCCTATCGGGGCGTGCAAGCTCTGCGCGGTTGAAGTGACGGGCACGGCAGGAAAACCCAGAGTGATGCTCTCCTGTATCCTCAAGGCCAAAGAAGGTCTTGCAATAACGACAAATTCAGACCTTGTGAGGAAGGCGCGGGAAAACGCCATGCAAAGACTCCTCTCCCTGGCTCCGCAGGCGAAAATCCTGTTGCGGATTGCCGATGAATTTGACATCCCCACGGGTCCGATTCCCGACGGCTGTCTCCGGTGCCGCCTTTGTATCAGGGTATGCAAGGAGGTTGTAGGCGCAGGAGCCTTGAAGATGGAAAAGCGTGACGGAACCAGTTACGTAGCGCCCGTGGAGGGTCTCTGCATCGGGTGTGGAACGTGCGCCAACATCTGCCCTACCGGTACTATTCGTCTGGTGGACGAAGAAGGTATCAGAACCATAACCATTCGTGACGAGACAATCGGTATTCACCCTCTCATTCGGTGCGAGTCATGCGGCAGGTATTTTGCCTCTCAGAAGTTTCTGGCCCGCGTCTCAGAGGCGACATCACCGCATGTGGACGTAAAAGAACACCACAGATACTGCCCGACCTGCTCGAAACTTTTTTCGGATCGTGCAAGATCATCCTCGCGCTTCAAGCGGATGTGAGGCTCGGGATCCAATTATCTGTTTCAGAAAACGATGCCATTATGTTCTTCACAATCCTTTTTGTCGTTATTTCACTCTATCTTATTCTGACCCTTGTCTTCACGTATCTGGTTCACCAGATACCTCGCCAACCGGTGACAGATCTCCCGGACTGGGGGCATGTTACAGACACCTTCATTCCTGCCACGGATGGTGGAGCGCTGGAGGTGTGGCGGATTGAACCGGAAGGAGTATCAAGAGGCATTGTTCTCCTGGCCCACGGATGGAGCCGGAACAGGGACAGAATGGTGGGAAGGGCACGGGTATTCGGGCGCATGGGCTTCACCACCGTGCTCCACAGCGCCAGGGATCATGGGAATTCCTCCAGGCATTCCTTGATGAACGCCTTCCGGTTTGCAGAGGATATCGAGAGGGTCATGGACTGGATCAATGAGCCCGT
Source organism: uncultured Desulfobacteraceae bacterium (assembly GCA_964633015.1). Classification (GTDB taxonomy): domain Bacteria; phylum Desulfobacterota; class DSM-4660; order Desulfatiglandales; family Desulfatiglandaceae; genus B46-G9. Next base: position 13,692 of record CAZWEV010000021.1, read on the forward strand.
GTTGCTCTACGGTCATTCCATAGGCGCCGCGGGTGCGGTCATCGCCGCCAGCAGAAAAACAGAACAGGTTCGTCTCCTCTTCCTGGAAGGATGTTACGCGCGCACCAGGGAGGCCATGTTCGCACTCTACCGTAATCAAAATCGCTTCTTCGGGCCTCTGCTGGCACCCATGGTCCTGCTCTGGATGGATATCTTCTACCGCTTCAGGCTCGATACGGTCAGTCCGGCGAGGCTGGCCCCGTCCATTGATTTTCCTGTCCTGATCATCCACGGCGGCAAGGACCAGAACTTTCCCCTCGATCATGCCTGGAGGCTCCGGGACAGTTTCCCGCCGGGCCGCGCCGAACTCTTTGTGTCCCTGGAAGCAGACCACAGCAGTGCCAGCCTGGACCCCGTGTATCCTAAAGCTGTCAAGGCATTTGTGGAAAGGCACCTTGAGTCACTGCCCTGATGTTCCCCTTAATCTTGTCAAGGCCGGCCCTGGCAAAGGCGCTCTTTCCGAATCTGGTTTTAAAAACCTCCTGATCCATGCGGAGGAACGTATCGACGGAAGGGAGGCTTTCTGTCCTTTCACGGGGATTTGAATTGAACGGACAAACTTCCTGGCAGACATCACACCCGAAGAAACAGTCTGCCATTCTCTTCCCTGCCTCATCGTCAATGGGACCCTCTTTCTCGATGGTGAGATAGGAAAGGCATTTGCCCGCATCCAGGGAAAAAGGCCTTTCCAGGGCACCGGTCGGACACGCCTCGACACAGCGGCTGCATGTTCCACATGCGGTCACCAACGGTTTCGGGGCCGGGATAGGAAACAGCGCCGTGGTAAGCACTTCGGCCAGAAACAGATACGAGCCGTGCCCGGGTCTGATAAGCATGTTGTTCTTCCCGATAAAACCAATGCCTGACGCGTAGGCCAGGCCCCGTTCCAGGACGGGAGCCGAATCCACACAGATACGTGAACGGTCCCCCGGATATTTTTCCGAGATGATGGACAGGAGAGGTCTGGCCATTGTCTTGATGGTCTCATGGTAATCGGATTCCAGGGGACGCGTATAGCGTGCAGTCGTGAGGCCATCGGGTGTGCATGGTTTTTCGGAAGGATACGGATACGCTAACGTGACGACGGTCGTACAGCCTTCCAGGACCTTCCCCGGATCGGCCTTCAGATACCTGTGGTCCCGAAGCCATCTCATTTCCCCGTATTTCCCGGCGTCTATCCAGCGATTGTACTCGGCAAGAAATGGCGGCGGCCCCGAGCGGCAAAAACCCACGGCAATAAACCCGAGGTCCCGCCCCAGCTCGCTGACTCGCTCATGAAATGACATGGCTAAGCCCCTGTCCCGGACAGAAGTGCTTCTCTCTCCGCAGCTCGGAAGCAAGCATATGGCACCCCGACAAGGTTCACATGGGGAGCCATTTCTTCCGTTCCGAGGCTCCGGGCTGGTCTTTTCCTGACTTATCAGCGTGGGATAGCTACCCCCTCCGCATTCTCGACTTCGTCGAGCTGCGGGTTCCCCCCCTGATAAGTCAGGAAAAGACGGCGCCCTCTCACCAGTCACGTCAGAAAAGGCTCCCTCCCTGAACATCATGCTTTCTCGAACCTCGGATCAATGGAACCTATCCGGGCCCTCCACCTCCGGTGGAGGGTTTAATCAAAACTAACAAGTTTCGTATCCAGAAATGAGATATTTTATAAGATCAAGAAAAACAAGGGATTATGCGGAGGCGTACGATAATAGTACGCCGCACAAGTGATCCCGCAGATTGACGCCGAGATTGTGAAAAATAGCCGTTTCTGTATACGAAACTAGATATCGTAGGGGGTCAGGCTTTCATATCCCGTCTCCGTGACCAGGACGGTCTGTTCGAACTGAGCGGAAAGCGACCCGTCTTCCGTGACGGCGGTCCAGTTGTCATCAAGGACATAGAGATCTTTCCTGCCCAGGTTGATCATGGGCTCGACCGTGAATACCATGCCCGGAACCAAGGGGACGCCTTCCCCTTTCCGGCCGTAGTGCGGCACCTGAGGCGGTTCGTGAAAATCAAAACCGACACCGTGCCCCACAAATTCCCTGACAACGGAACAGCCTTCTCCCTCTGCGTATTGCTGGATCGCCCATCCGATATCACCGATCGTATTTCCCGGCTTCACCTGCTCCAGGCCGATCCGCAGGCTTGCCCTTGCAACCGAAACAATCTTTTTCGCGTCCGCTCCCGGCCTGCCCACAAAAAAGGTCTTACTGGCATCAGCATAATACCCATTTAAAATGGACGTGACGTCCACATTTACGATATCACCGTCCCTCAAAACACGATCACCCGGGATACCATGACAGATGATCTCATTGACCGAGACACAGACGCTCTTCGGATAGCCACGGTAATTCAGGGGTGCCGGCGTGGCGCCATGTTTGACCGTGAACTCGTGGACAATCCGGTTGATTTCGTCGGTTTCTATTCCTGCTTTAATATGTCTTTCCGCCAGGTCCAACGTGTCTACGACAAGGCGCCCGGCCCTCCTGATCCCCTCCACATCCTGGATTTCTTTCAGGCGAATCCGGTATTTCTGGGCATACATGCGCTTCACTTCAACAGGCTCAACAGAGCCCTCGACCTTGTTCATGCAGCATTTCTTGTACTTGAGCCCGCTCCCGCAGGGACACGGGTCATTCCGGCCGATCTTTTTTCTCTTGGTTTCATGTAACATGCCGTATCCTCAATTTCTTTTCCAAGCGCCTCACCTCGTCATTCATTCCGGAAAGATCTGATTCATCATGTCGAGGTGTATGTACCAAATCCTTTACCCCCAGATCCGCAGGAAAGTCAAGAGAGGATTACCCCGGACTGAGACACGAATTTTGTTGATCCCGGGGACCTTCCTGGATATGAAAGAAGGGTATGGCAGAAATCCTCAACAAGAAGAACTTTCAGACCCCTCACGTGTGGGCCTTTACCACCTATTTTGCCGAGGGTTTTCCGTACACCTTGATCCGCATCGTCTCATCCGTCTTTTTTCGCGACATGAAGGTCAGCCTTGAGGCCATCGGACTTACCTCGCTCTTCGGCCTCCCCTGGGTCCTCAAATTCCTCTGGGGGCCTCAAATTGATCAATTTGGCACGAAACGCCGATGGCTCCTGAATACCCAGGGTCTGCTCGTGTTCCTTTTCCTCCTGGTGGCCGCGTTGACCCCGTTTCCCGGGATGATCCGGGGCATTGCCGTGCTCCTGTTTGCAGGAGCAATCATAGCCGCCACTCATGACATGGCCATCGACGGCTATTACCTGGAGGCCCTGGATACTGAGGGCCAGGCAAAGTTCGTGGGATACCGCGTCATGGCGTACCGCATCGCCATGATGACCGGTACCGGCATCGTCGTCACTATCGGCGCCGTTTCGACCTGGTGCCTGGCCTATCTCGCGGGCGCCGCGATGCTTGGTGCGTTGTTCATCTATCACTTTTTCCTTCTTCCCAAGGTGGAATCTCCCCGGGGCCCCATCCACCAGTGTCTGAAACCCCTGCTGAATCGCAAACGGCTCGGCATAATCGCCGTTCTAGGCCTGCTTTTCCTGACCATCCGATGGACTGCATCTTTTGGGTGGTATGAAACCATCAAAAGCCATGCGCATGCGCTCGCCCGTATCCGAACCCCAGGCTGGATTGGAATCGGCCTGCTGATTCTCCTGGTTCTCACGGCACTTTTCAGGAACCGCATAAAGCAATCCCTGTTCAGGGATCCTGAGGCCTTCTACTCGAGGGCTTTTCTGGCTTACATGGACAGGGAAAAAATGGGAGTGGCTCTGGCCTTTATCATTCTGATGAGGACCGGGGAATCAATGCTGGCATCCATGGTGTCCCCATTTCTTGTTGACCTGGGGATAAAGGTCCATTACGGCTGGATTTCCGGGGGCGTGGGCCTGCCCTTCTCCATCGTCGGCGCCATGCTGGGAGGCTGGCTTATCGCCCGGTATGGGCTGAGGAAAACGATCTGGCCGTTTCTCCTTGCCCAAAACGTGACAAATGTCATGTACATGATCCTGGCATTGGATCTGAATGCATACGTGACCATGAACACCGGGGCCCCGGTTCCAACGCCGATCGGCCCGTTCAATCTCTTCCTCGTTGCATCGGTCCACGCGTTTGACCAGTTTGCGGGAGGCCTTGGCACGGCGGTCCTTATTACCTTTTTGATGCGGACCTGTCTTTCCGGATTCAAGGCAGCGCATTATGCCATCGGTACCGGCCTGATGAACATAAGCGGCGTTCTCTCCGGGGTGATGAGCGGATTTCTCGCCCAGTGGCTCGGCTACGGCTGGTTCTTCGGTGTCAGTTTCCTGGCATCCATCCCCGGCATGGCCCTGATCCTCTTCATCCCGTTCCTGGATGAACAGGAAAAGAGCAAAAAAAGGCCCCCCGAAAATTAAGCTGCATCAGCAGTCTCTTCCCCTTCAACCCTTTTCCATGACCAGAAAAGTTCCCGGATCCAGTTTCAGGCTCACATCCGATATGCTCGGATGATCGTGGTCTTTTAAGAGCCTGAGATGCATTCCCGTTGTTTCGGGCTGCAGTTGCAGGATAATACTGAACAGGTCGTCCACCTGGTGACACGGATACGGAATTCCCCGTTCATTAGTCTCCGTGATATGGCGGTGGGAGAGGGCCGAAAACCATATTTCGGTTTCAAGGGATTCGGCGAACTGCTTGAATTGTCCAAACAGATCTCTTGAAGCCTCTTTGCAATCCATACCATCCACGATAAGGGTATCCGGCTTGAACCCCATATTTTTCTCCAAATTTCCCAGGTTGTTCTCCAACCGCTCCAATGAGAAGCTCTGGTTCAGATAGGCGAGGATCAGTCTGTTTCGATCGATACGGCCTCTCACTTCGTATTCATCCTCCATATCCAACGCCTTGACGAGATCGTAAAGGATGACGTTGTAATAGGACGTTACCTTTTCGGGCGTCTCGTCAAGGGAGACATGCACCAGTTTTTCCCCATGGAAAATGCGGTCAAACGCGATGTGGATAAGACAGGCGGTTTTTCCCACTCCCGCGCGGGCAATGAGAACGCCCAGGTTCCCCGGGCCAAGCCCTTTTCGGGAGGACCTCTCCAACAGTTTCAGCGGGCTCGCAGAGATAAATCTTTCCATACTTATTTTCCTCCCTTCCCCTTCTCCCTGAATTCTCGCTTCAGATCTTCCGCAATGGATTCGGGGACCTTTGCATATCTGGAAAACTCCATGGTGAATTCGCCTTTTCCCTGGGTCAGTGAGCGCAGGACTGTCGCATACCCGAACATCTCCGCCAAGGGGACCTCAGCATCTATGGCGCTGAAAACACCGTCTTCCGCAGAACTCATGATGAGCCCCCTTCGTTGATTTAAGGAAGCCATCACGTTTCCCTGGAACTCGGAAGGACATTCTATGGATACCTTCATGATCGGCTCCAGGATAACCGGTCTGGCCTTGCTGTACGCCTGGCGGAATGCACCCACGGCGGCCTGGGCAAAGGCCCGTTCGGAGGAATCAACACTGTGGGCCTTGCCGTCATTCACCGTAATCTGCATGCCGACCACGGGGAATCCCAGCATCTGGCCCTTGTCAAGGCAGGACCGGAATCCTTTGTCGACAGAGGGGATAAACTCAGTGGGAATGGACCCTCCCTTCACTTCATTCACAAAGGCGTAGGAACCGTCCCGGGAAGGTTCCATACATCCGGCGACCCGCCCGTACTGTCCTGCTCCCCCCGTCTGTTTTTTGTGGGTATAATCAAACGCTGCCTTTGCGGTAATGCTTTCCCGGTAGGCCACCTGTGGAATACCGGTCACCACCTGTGCATTGAATTCTCTTTTCATTCTTTCCACATACACATCCAGGTGCAGTTCACCCATGCCGGATATAATGGTCTCTCCGGATTCCTGATCCACGTGGGCTCGAAACGTCGGGTCTTCACGGGTAAACCGATTCAGGGCCTTGGACATGTTTCCCTGAGCCTTGTTGTCAGATGGAACAACCGTCATGGAAATGACCGGATCAGGCACAAACATGGTTGACATGGTGTAGTTCAAACGTCCATCGGTAAACGTGTCGCCGGAATAGCAGTCCACACCGAAAAGGGCCACGATCTCACCGGCACCGGCCCTGTCAATATCTTCCATCTCATCCGCGTGCATACGAACCAGCCTGCCCACCTTTATCTTCTTCCTGTTTCGAGTAATAATAACATCATCTCCCTTGCCAATGGACCCCTGATAGACACGGAGATAGCTCAGTTGTCCATAGGGGGTCACTTCCAGCTTAAAGGCCAGAGCCACGAGGGGGGCTCCCGGATCAACCGTAAGGGGAATCTCCTTTTCACCCTTATCCAGATCCAAGGCGACATTGTCGACTTCAGTAGGCGAGGGAAGATACCTGGTCACCCCGTCCAGGAGGGGCTGAACGCCCAGATTCTTGTATGCTGATCCCAGAAAAACCGGAGTCAATTCGCGTGAAAGGGTCCCTTTTCGCACTGCTTCATGGATGAGATCTTCTTCTAACCGGTCTTCCAGGATCGCCTCGGTCAATGCATCTGAGAACAGGGAAGCCGCATCCAGCAGTTCTTCACGCCTGGCTTCGGCTTCTTCCTTGAGTTCATCAGGAATCTCTTTGACGACGAGGGAATCACCGCGCTCCCCTTCAAAAAAGATCGCTTTCATTGAAACCAGGTCCACCACACCGGACAGATTTCCTTCCAGGCCTATAGGGATCTGCATCAGGACCGGATTTTCATTCAATTTTTCCCGTATCTGTCTGATGACCCGCAAGGGGTCCGCTCCTGACCGGTCACACTTGTTGATAAAGGCGATGCGCGGCACCCGGTAGCGGTTCATCTGCCGATCCACGGTGATGGATTGGGACTGCACGCCTCCCACTGCGCAGAGCACGAGAACTGCCCCATCCAGAACCCTGAGAGCCCGTTCCACTTCAATCGTGAAATCCACGTGCCCCGGTGTATCAATAATGTTTATCTGATGGCCTTTCCACCGGCAGTAGGTCGCGGCCGACGATATGGTGATACCGCGTTCCTTCTCCAACTCCATGGAATCCATCTTTGCGCCCACGCCGTCTTTTCCCCGGACTTCGTGGATGGCATGGATGCGCTGCGTGTAATAGAGAATCCGCTCGGTAAGGGTGGTCTTGCCCGAGTCGATATGGGCGCTGATTCCAATGTTTCGCAACTCTTGAATATTTTTCATAAAAAACCTCTACAATCGGTATTGCCCGCGCCGAGTCTCTTCCGATCCGGATACTCGGGGGAGGAGGCCTTTTCTGACGTCACACCTTTCCAGGCGCCGGATCGGGAGAACCTACCCCGGCCCCCACCGGACGTGGTGGGGTTCGTCAAAACTAGGGCGAACCTGCAAACAGCCGCCTGTTTCAAAAAAAAGAGGGCTCGCAACAGCAAACCCTCTTATACTATATATCAGTTTTCGAAAAATTAGAAGGGATAAGATTCCAGATCGATAATCCTGTCCGCGATGTCCCTTTTCAGGCTGATGGAATCAATGGGCTGATATCTGGCCAGCTTCTTGAGTCCCGCAAGCTGGGTCCTGAGCATATCGCCCTCTTCCACATACGCCAGTGCCTGCTTTGCCCACAGTTCAATCTTCGGGATGGTGTCATCAACGTAGGCCTTGGTGGCGGCAATCTGGTATTTGGCCTTTTCTTCTCCCGCACTGTCGATCAGCTTGAGTGTCCGAAGCAAACCGCTCTCCATGGCGAATATTTCAATGATGATATCCCCTATCCTGGCCATTACCCCCTGTTCTTTGGCCAAATTCTGCTGGAACTTCTGGGCCGCCACGCCGGCCACCATAAGGGCGATCTTCTTGCTCATCTTGACCATATGCTCCTGCAGGGCCAGAGGAGTATCAGGGAGTTGCACGGACAAGGGCGAATAGGTCATGAGTTCCCCGGCAATGGCCTGGGCTGCGGGCAGCAGAGCCAGCCTTCCCTGCATGGCCCGCCGCATCAGAGTACCGGGCACCAGCATACGATTGATCTCATTCGTCCCTTCCCAGATACGGTTGATCCTTGAGTCACGGTAATACCGCTCCGCGGGATACTCGGCAGTAAATCCGTATCCGCCCAGGATCTGGACATATTCATCCGCACAATATTCCAGACATTCCGAGCCATATACCTTGGTGATAGAGCATTCCGGTGCATACTCTTCTATTGCCTTGGCGTTCTCCGCGCCACTCTTCTTGGCTTCCGCGTCAAGGGTTCCGAGCTTCGCATCGAACATGCCCGCCATCCGGTACATCATGCTTTCGCTCACGTACGTCTTCACGGCCATATTGGCCAGTTTTTCCTTGATCATCCCGAAAGAGCTGATGGGAACCTTGAACTGGATCCTTCCATTGGCGTACTTCACGGCCCCGTTCACGCAGGCTTTACACCCGCCCATTGCCATGGCGCCCAGTTTCCAGCGCCCGATGTTCAGGATGTTAAATGCAACCTTGTGTCCTTTCCCCGCATCGAACAACATGTTCTCGACAGGGACCTTGGCGTCTTCCAGGATGACCGGTCGGGTGGAGGAGCCGTGAACCCCCATCTTTTTTTCCTCCTTACCCGTGGAAAACCCCGGAAAATCCCTTTCCACGATAAAACCGGTAAAGGCCTCTCCGTCTACCTTTGCATACAGGATAAAGGTGGTGGACCAGGCCGCATTAGTGATAAACAGCTTTTCCCCATTGAGAATATAATATTTCCCGTCTTCGGAAAGCACGGCCTTGGTCTTGGCATTCAACGCATCGGTGCCGGCGCCCGGTTCGGTCAGGCAATAAGAACCACACCATTCGCCGGAAGCAAGTTTGGGGAGATATTTGCTTTTTTGCTCCTCATTGCCAAAGTAGACAATCGGAAGGGTTCCAATACCGGTATGGGCCCCGTAGACAACGGAAAAGGATCCCGCAACTCCCATGGCCTCACCTACCACCGTGGTGCTCACCTTGTCCAGGCCCAGGCCCCCGTACTCTTCCGGCACATCGGTGCCGAGGAGCCCCAGTTCACCCGCCTTCCCCAAAAGACTCATAACCAGCTCCTGGTTTTTCTCCTCCAGTTCCTCTATATGAGGCTCGATCTCCTTGGCTACAAAATCAATTGCCGTCTCCTTGATCATCTTATGCTCGTCAGAAAAATCCTCGGGCGTGAACACCTCATTGAGGGCCGCGTCCGTAATCAAAAACTCGCCTCCCTTGAAAATCTTCTCAGCCATTGTTCTGCTCCTTTCCACTCGTCATTGGTCCATCGACAGCTTGACCATACTACCGCTCAACTCCCTGACCATTCGATCGACTCAGTAATCCTCCCTTTCAAAAATGCCGGCAGCACCCATGCCAAAACCGATGCACATGGATACCAGTCCCCAGCGCAGATTTCGTTCCTCCATCTCATAGATGAGCTGGGTGGTCAGCTTGGCCCCGGTACAGCCTAAAGGGTGCCCCAGCGCAATGGCCCCGCCGTTCACGTTGGTGATTTCCTCATTGATTCCCAGTTCCCTGATGCAATAAATGGCCTGGGCTGCAAATGCCTCGTTTAATTCAATAAGCTCCATTTGATCGAGGGACATTCCTGAAATTTTCATCACTTTCGGAATCGCCACGGCGGGGCCCACACCCATATATTCAGGCTCACACCCCTCCACGGCATGGTAGCGGAACGTGGCCATGGGTTTGAGTCCCAGTTCTTTTGCCTTTTCCTTGGACATGAGGAGAACGGCAGCCGCGGCATCACTGGTCTGGGACGAATTTCCTGCGGTGACCGTTCCGTTCGGTTTAAATGCGGGCCGAATCCCGGAGATACCCTCCTTGGTGGTCCCGGGACGGATACCCTCATCCGTATCAAAAATGATCTCGTCGAATTCGAAGTGACCGTTAGGGAGCTGTTTCTGCTGCTTGACCTTCAAAGGCACAATCTGGCTCTTGAATTTCCCGGCCTTCAGGGCTGCTTCGGCCCTTTGCTGGCTCCTTGCTCCGAACTCATCCTGGTCATCCCGGCTGATGTTGAACCGTTCGGCCACATTCTCAGCAGTAAGACCCATGCCGGTAAACCCGCCCGGTCTTGTATCAACAAGTGCGGGATTGGGATACATCATGCTCCCCCCCATGGGAATCTGGCTCATGCTTTCAACACCGCCGGCAACCACCACGTCTGCAAATCCGCACATGATTTTCTCGGCCCCAATGGCTATGGCCTGGAGGCCTGATGAACAGAATCTGTTTACGGTTGTTCCGGGCACCCGATCAGGCCAGCCCAGGGACATCACCAGGACCCGGGCAAGATTCAGTCCTTGCGTGGCCTCGGGAAACGTGCACCCGATAACCACGTCATCGATGAGCATCGGGTCCAGGTTATTTGCTCTTTTCAACAGATCATCCAGTACGGCACATCCCATGTATTCCGAACGGGTATCTTTCAGAGTTCCGCGAGGGGCCTTTCCCACTGCAGTCCTGCAGGCAGCTACAATCACGGCTTCTTTCATTTTATTTTCCTCCCCTTTTTTAGTGCTGAGTTATGAGTCATGGGTGCCGGACAAGAAAACACTCTTCCCGCCCGACACTATTTCACCCCATCGACCACTCGACTAATTCCTGAGTGGTTTGCCCGTGGTCAGCATATGCTGCATTCTGGCCTGGGTCTTGGGATCGCCGCAAAGGCTCAAGAAAGCCTCCCTTTCCAGATCCAGAAGGTACTGCTCGCTCACTTTGGTATCTGCCAGGACATTTCCTCCGCAAAGCACATATCCGAGTTTTTGCGAGACGGTTACATCGTGGTCAGTGATAAAGCCCGATTCGTGCATGGTCCACAGGGCCAGCTTTATCATGGCAAAGGTGTTTTCTCCGGGCACCCGGATCTCGTCGCTGTGCCTCGGGGGCACATACCCTTCCATGTTCATGGCCATGACGGTTTTCTTGGCATCCTCAATGAGAAAATCCCGGTTCGCGGTCATTTTATCAGTAGGTCTCAAGTAGCCCAGCTTCACTGCTTCCTGTCCTGACGTGGCCACCTTGGCCATGGCAATGGTCTCAAAGGCACGGGCAACAAAAGGCATCAGCTCAATCTGTTTCGGGTAGATCCCGCCCCGTTGTACTTCAAACAGGTGTTCCGTGTTGCGAATATACATTTCTTTGCAGCCTCCACCGGCAGGAATCAGGCCGACCCCCACTTCCACAAGGCCCATATAGGTTTCCGCCGCATAGCGGACCCGGTCGGCAGCAAGGCAGACCTCGCAGCCCCCGCCAAGCGCCATACCGGCGGGTGCCGCCACAACAGGCTTTTCCAGATACTTGAGTTTCATCAGGGAGTTCTGGAGAGTCCGCACCGCCCAATCAAGATCATCCCATTCTTCTTCCTGTGCCGTGAAGAGAATCAGCGCAAGATTCGCCCCCACGGAAAAATTGTCTGCGTGGTTGGCAATGACCAGCCCTTCAAAATCCTTCTGCACAATGTCTGCCGTCTGCGCAATCATACCGATGATATCGTCTCCGAGCGCATTCATCTTGGCATGAAACTCAAGACAGGCAACCCCGTCACCGAGATCGACAAGGGATGCACCGGTATTTCCCGCCACCTGCATCTCTCTTTCTTTCAGAGACGGCAGCAGGATAATGCCCGGTTTGACAGGCACCTCCTTGTAGTCCTTGGACTGCACGTCATAGTAATACTGGACGCCTGCATCCCGCCTGTAAAAGGAGTCCTTGCCGCTTTCCAGCATTTCCTCAACCCAGGCCGGGATTTCATATCCTGCTTCCTTCATCCTTGCGGTAGATTTCCGTACTCCAATGGCATCCCAGCTCTCAAACGGACCCATCCTCCAGGCAAATCCCCACCGCATGGCATTATCCACGTTTACGATGTCATCCGCTATTTCCGGGATGCGGTTTGCAGCGTAGATGAGGGTCTCGGAGAGATGTCTGAACGTGAACTGCCCGCCAAGATCTCCGGCATAGAAAAGGCTCTTTGTCTTGGTAGCGGTTCCACCAGCTGTCTTGGCAGCTTCCAGAGAAGCAATTTTCACTTTTTCCTGAGGCTTGTATTCGAGTGTCTCCGGGTCTATGGAAATGATGGCCTTCTTTCCTTCGCTGTCTTTTGTCTTCTTGTAGAATCCCTGTTTTGACTTTTCGCCAAGAAGGCCTTTTTCGACCATTTTCTGGATGAACGCAGGAGGCTTGAAGATGTCTCTTTTCTCGTCCTCAGGGACACCGTCATAGACATTATCGGCAACATGAACCAGGGTGTCCAGACCGACCAGATCGGCCGTCCGGAAAGATGCGCTCTTGGGATGACCGATCACCGGACCGGTCAGCTTGTCCACGGCCTCCACGGTCAGGCCCATATCCATCATTGCGCCGATAATAGAGAACATTCCGAAAATACCGATGCGGTTCGCGATAAAATTCGGAGTATCCTTGGCATAAACGACCCCCTTTCCCACTACCTTTTCACAGGTCTCTGCCAGGGTCTCCACCACCTCCGGAAGCGTCTCCGGTCCGGGCACGATTTCCAGAAGCTTCATGTACCGCGGCGGGTTAAAAAAATGGGTTATGGCAAAATGCTTCCTGAATGTTTCGGATCTCCCCTCACACATGGCTGCGGCTGAAATTCCCGAGGTATTGGATGTCACCAAGGTCCCCGGGGTCAGGATCGACTCTATTTTTGCAAAAACACTCTGCTTGATGTCGAGGCGTTCGACGACTACCTCAATAATCCAGTCCACTTCTGTGAGCCACGATAGGTTGTCTTCCAGATTTCCGGTGGTGATCAACTTGGCGTTCTCCGGAATGTAAAATGATGCGGGTTTTGACTTCAGAGCGCCCTGAAGCCCATTCTGGGCAAATTTGTTTCTGAATACCGGGCTTTCTTCGGTTAATCCCTTCCCTTTGTCCTCTTCCGTAAGTTTCGGCGGAACGATATCCAGAAGGATCGTCTTGATTCCCACGTTAGCCAATTGGGCCGCGATGGTAGCCCCCATTACACCGGCGCCGATGACACCAGCCTTTTCTATTTTTTTCTCCATAAAAGCGACCTCCTTGCAAAATACGTTGTAATTATTCAGCTTGTCCGGCTCTGGGCTCACAATGAGCGGCAAAATTATGAATGAACTTTCATTCATTTTTGCGTAGCACAGGAGCAAAGGGAAGTCAATATTTTTTTTGAAGAGGCGGAAGGGAGCGTCCGCGAACCAGGAAGGAAATGTCTATGTTTCAAAAATCCGTAACACGTTCCCGCGCTCCATGGCGATAAATTCCTGGATCTGGTGAACGAGTTTTTCAAGGCTGGAGGAATCCAGATCAAAACCGCTTTTTACGACGAACTGCATTGCCTTTGAAGATGCGAATTGAGAAAGGTCTATTCCTTTTTCTCCTTCCAGACAGGTGTATCCGGCCATTTTGGTGAGGATGTTTGCCAGGTACACGATAATGGACCCGACACTGTCGTCCTTGTCATGCCAGGGCGCATGATGATAGAACACCTGCATGACAACCTTCTGAGGGAATTGCCATTGCTGAAGGAGTTTTGCCGCAACCTGATAATGGGTAACTCCGATAACCTGTTTTTCCGCCTCACTGAAGGTTGTATGATGTTCATTCACGAAATCCACGATCTTTTCGAACTCTTCATGGAAGTACTGGTCGAATACGACTTTTCCCATATCATGAATCAGGCCGCTCAGGAAAAGGGTATCATCGGAGGGAACTTTAAAGTACCTGGCCAGGTATTTCGCGACTTGACTGCATATCACTGCATGTTTCCAGAATCTGTTTCGGTCAAAGGAATTCCCCTTGGCGTCGCGGAAAAAATCGCGGATGGAAAATGCCATAAGGATTGACCTGATCTCGGCGATCCCGAGGATAACCAGGGCATGATCGATTGAGCTTACCCTGCTCAAAGTCCCATAGAATGCCGAATTCGCCATTTTGAGAATCCGCACCGTCATGGACTGGTCTTTCTCAATCACCTGTGCGAGCTTCTTGATAGAGACATCTTCATCGGACAGGAGTGTCAGGACCTCTTTCGAGATAACGGGAATAGTAGGAATACGCTCTATTTCCCTGGTGTAGTGATCGAGGTTTTTATTATCCATGCTTGGTTTCCTTTGAATCCTTCAGTTTCCGCTCGAGGAATCCTTCTAAATCAAGACGTATGGGCGCTGGAAGTGGATTCTTTTTCTCTGAGCCCCGGCCTGCTCCATTTCCTTTCTCAATTGTGTGACGGAGTCTCTTCAACTCCTCCGATACTGATGCGATACTCCTGATCAGAGGCTCTATCAGGCTCGTTTCATTTTCATTGAATGGTCTTGCTTCGCTGCTGACGTCCCTTTTGCCGGACATCGCCGCTCTCTGTTGTTTCTGGGGGAGTTGATCATCCCTCCCGCTCGCCAGATCCCTTTTCGATGAAACGGCCATCCCGTCTTCCGGAACCGATGCATTTTGACCTTTCAGATTGAGGGGACCGCTGAAAATCCCGAGACATTTTTTCCAGAAAGACTCCATTTGAGGATTTTCCAAGTCACCGCTCTCTTCCGCAAGAAGTCGGTCTGCCAGTTTTTCAATGCATCTTGCGGCTTTACTTTCCGGGTACATGGACAAGAGTGCTGTCTGTTCCTGCACAGCCCGTGTGACATGACTGTCTTCAAAAATAACTCCCAGGGCCGATAATTCGGTATTCAGGTGCCTGGACGCAGCAGTCTTGAATTTTTTATAGACCGATTGTGCTATTTCTATGGTCTTGCATTGATTTATGATCACCCGCGCTTTTCCGCTGAACCCGTTCAGCAACAATATCTTGAGCAGGGCATACGCATCCGTGAGAGACGTGGGTTCCGGGGTTATTATCAGGAGCACCTCTGAGGATGCAAGACAAAACGCAACGACGTCCCGCGAAACCCCGGCAGAGGTATCGAACAGGATAAAATCATGGTTTCCAAGAGATTCAAAGGATTGTACGAGTCGCTCCCTGTCAGATGGGGAAAGGTCTGCCAGCTCCTCCACGCCGGAACTCCCGGGCAGAATGGTAACGCCTCCGTATTCCATCGTGATATCACTGAAGGCCCTGCCGTCTTTTACCACATCGGCCAGGGTGGACTCCGGTTCAAGACCGAGAAGAATATTGATGTTGGCAAGACCAAGGTCGGCGTCAAAAAGGCAGACTCGATGGCCTTTCCCGGAAAGAGAGAGTGCCAGGTTGACGCTGATATTGGTTTTTCCAACCCCTCCCTTTCCACTCGTAACAGCAATCGTTCTACTCATCAGGTTCCTCTGTTTTGTCCGTATCCCTCGTCACATCATCCGGTTTCATGATGCGGGGAGCGCCGATAATTCTATCTTGCCGGTCCGGGATTCAAGGTAAAAATGTACTTCATCACAGTTGTAACTGCTGCTGATCTCTTTGAAACTTTCAAGAATGAATGTTTGAAAAAGTGACTGATCAATTTCTTCAGCCCCGTTTCCCGAATCTTTCCGCATCGCCATGTACGCGTCATAGAGTCGGTTCAGCACGGTCTTGTCTTGCTCCGGACTTGCCAATGCAAAAGCCTCGCCGTTTGGAGTTTTTACGGAAGTTTTGCCGGCCCTGGCATCGAGGCCGGTTTCCGTCGCCGTCCGGGCGTTTCTCAGTTTGAACATCTGGATCATTTCATGGGGCACCATGCGCAGGAGTTCGCTCAGCGTGGTCTCCTGAAGTTTGATAAGCCCATCATCCAGAAGGGTTTTCATGCCGTTGGCCTGGGCCAGAAACTTGATTTCATCCGTTTCTGCTCCCTTGACGAGGGCGGCTGCTGTTTCCTTTGTCATTTCAAATACCTCGGAAATAAGAGTCCTGCCCTTGTACCCGGTAAAACCGCACGCTTCACACCCCCTGCCCCTGTAAAAGCGCAGATGGGAAGGATATTCGTCAAAAATGATGGACCATTCCACCTCCTCCGGCATATATTCCTCGGCACAAACGGGGCAGATTCGCCGGACCAGTCGCTGGGCCAAAGCGCAGCTCAGGCTGGAGGCAATCTGGCTCCGTTCCACCCCCAGGTCCAGGAGCCGGGGCACAGAACTGACAGAATCATTCGTGTGGAGAGTGCTCAGGACCAGATGCCCTGTCTGGGCGGCGTCAAAACTGATTCTGGCTGTTTCCTTATCGCGGATCTCGCCCACGAGAATGACATCAGGATCCAACCTGAGAAAAGATCGGAGAAGACGGGAAAAACTCAAATCGATCTTCTGATGCACCTGCGTCTGCATGATGCCCGGGAAGCTGTACTCTATGGGATCCTCAGCGGTAATAATCTTGATGCTGGGGTCGTAGATAAATTTCAAGGCTCCGTACAGGGTGGAAGATTTTCCGCTCCCGGTTGGGCCGGTTACCAGGATCATTCCGGCAGAACTCTTCAAGGACCTTTTAAACGGCTGCAGGACATGACGGGAATGGTTGAGGCTTTCAAGGCCCACATTCGCCTTCCGGGAATCCAGGATACGTATGACAACATTTTCTCCGGTGATCGCCCTACAGGTAGCCACCCGAAAATCCAGATCGTACTTGCTTCCTTTGGCCTTGTCGAAATAGTTGATTCTGAAAACCCCGTCCTGGGGGAGACGTTTTTCTGCAATGTCGAGATTTGAGATGATTTTGATTCTCGAAATGATCGACCCCGCCTTTTCCTGGAGTTTCTTTTTCAGCCACGCCAGGTTCATGTCCTGCAAAACCCCGTCAATCCGGTAGCGGAGTTTCACTCCTTCGCGGTCCTGCTCCACGTGGATATCGCTTGCCCCGTTACTGATGCCGTACTTGATGACGAAGTTTACGATTTCCTCTGCTTCAATATCCTGCACGTCATAAACCGGTGTTTCATCCTCGACCCCCTCCATGTTTTCATCAAGCTCAATCTGCATGAAATCCATTCCCTCAGGGGCAGCGGTTTCTTCCGGCTCTTCCTCCGCACTTTTTCCTGCCAGTTTGCGGCTGTAGAGGACTTCAAAGAGCTCACTGAACTTTTCTTCGGTGATCAAGACGCAGGAGATGTTGAGATTCATATAGAGCGTTTTCAGCTCCCTGGCCGTGTGAATATGGTCAGGATCCACCAGGGCCAGCGTCAAATCCCTTCCTATGAGAGAAAGGGGAATCATGAAATTCTTCTCAGCGTATTTCTGGCTGATAATGCGGGCAAGTTTTTGCTTGTCCTCCTCGCTGTAGACGAATTCTTTGAGGTTTTTGAAGGGAATATTCGATTGCCTGGACAGGGCACTCTGGAGCTGTTCCCGCGTAATCATCTTTTTTCGCAGGAGGATATCTCCCACCATCTCACTGCTGTGCTTCTGTTCCTGGAGTGCTTTGTTCAGGTCGCTCTTTTCCACGTATCCCAGTTTGACCAGGATCTCACCGAGGCGCAACTGCTTCTTGTTTTTATTGAGCACATAATAGAGATCCAAAGGGTTGACAAGCCCCTCTCCACAAAGGATCGCCCCAATGGTCCTCGGAGCGTTCTGGATGGCAAGGGCCCGGTCCAAGTCCCCTTTCTCGATCAACCCCATCTTGAGAGCGAGATCTCCGATCCGCCGTGAATTCAGTTGTTCTTTCAGGAGCTCTTCCAGCCCGTACCGGGTTAAGAGCCCTTCGCGGACAAAGACCTCTCCAAGGAGTTCTCCCGGCCCCTGTTTCTGCAAACAGGAATCCAGCTGCTCTCGGGTCAACATCTTCTTGTTGACCGCCAGGTTCCCGATATGGAGCCGAAGATCTGGATGTTTCAAGACTCTCTCAAGGTCTGCCTGGGAAAGAGATTCCATTTCTACAAAAATCTCTCCCAGTGGGAGATTGGACCATTCTCTTTCCTGCCGCTGGATCGAAAGGGCTTTTTCGACATCCCTTTCTTTTATGAACCCTTCTCGTACCAGCAGTTCTCCGATCCTTGGAGTCGTGTTCACCTCGGAGGCAGGCTCTGGTTGTTGCATTTCGGTACTGTCCACTGTTTTTTCCCTGAGCTAGTGTTCCTGGTTGTGCGTCTGTTTTTCCATACCATTGCCGGCATCAGCTGCATTTCCTTGCTTTTTCGATGACTTTGCAAGTAATATGCCACCTTGGTTTCAGCCCGGTGGGTCCCCTGTACCGGGGATATGTTGTCCCACGAGGCACTTTCGAGTGAAAAGAGTCAACTCCTTTTTGAACAGCGCCAAAATTTTGACAAGCATGCGACAGGAAAACAAACCTTCCCGAGATGCTGAAAGTATGATAAGGAATAATAATCTATTCCTCTTTTGACTGCGCGGCCGACTCCGTCCATGAAAGGAAAAGGCACGAGGGAAACAGTATGACAATATTGAAGATCATCGGCGGTCCTCTGAAAGGGAAGGCCTTCAAGATCGAGAATGAAACCATTTTCATCGGCCGCTCATCAAAAAATGACATCCAGATAAAAGATGCCACCATCTCAAGAAAGCAGGTCAAGCTCTATCGTATAGGGAGTAAACTGTTTCTTGAAGATCTGAAGAGTACCAACGGGAGTTGGTTGAATGACAGCCTTGTCTTTCCCGGAGAAGGTTTTGAGGTGGGAGAAGGTGACATCATCACTCTCGGCAACAGCGTCATGCTCGTAACCGATGATTCCCCGTCCCCGGTTCTCAAGCGAAGAGATGACGCTCCTTCAAGACCAAAAACCGGCACGGAAGGACCGAGAAGGCCTGAACGGGAACGCCGCGAACAAGCATCACGGAATTTGGAGCTTATTTACTCCGTATCCAAACTCATCAGATCACGGCTGGACCTGCGGGAGATGCTGGAAAAGGTCCTTGAAGCAGTACTGGAGACCCTGCCGAGGATTGACCGAACCGCCCTCATCCTCCTGGATAAAGAAAAGATAGGAGATGTCATTAATCGATCAAGAAAAGAGATGAAGGATGCGGACGGGCGCTACAGCCACACGATTGTTGAACGTGTTATCAGGGAAAAAAAGGCAGTGCGGATGTCCAATACCGGCTTTGAAGCACCTTCTGATCTTTCCGCAAGCGTCAGCACACTGAAAATAGGTTCTCTTCTCTGTGTGCCGCTGGTGAGCAATGAGAAGACGTATGGCGTCCTGTATGTGGATTCCCTTTCAGGACCCTATGGATTTCGGAAAGATGATCTCCTGATGCTGAACGCCATGAGCGGCGCCCTCGCACTGAGGATAGAAAACGCTCGGCTAAAAATCGATCCAACGGAAAAGTAACATCTTCCTAATGATCGGATGTCTCCGGTCCTTCAGCGGATTCCTCCATCTGCAAATTTTCCATATCACGAGGCTCTTTCTTTTTTCCATCTTCCAGTTCTACAGTCAGCATTTCAGACTCACTGTGAGATGACTCCGCGGTCCCTCCCAGGCCCTCCTGTACCGACACATCAACATTTCCGAAATCGAGTATTTCTTCCGCGAATTCACCCGCAGGCTCCAGATCTATTTCTTCCAGGCCTTCCGTCTCCTCACCCAGTTCATCCAGTTCCAAGGAAAGCTCTTTATCTTCTTTGTCAAATGCCATGGCAGCTTCCAGCCCTTCATCTGATATATCATCCAGATCCAGCGAAATTTCGTCGCCATCGGCAATTTCCGACAGAGGTTCGGACACATCGTCATCTTCCTGCATCTTGAAATCTTCCAGCACCACGGTACCGGTACCCACCGCCTTTTCTGCGGGTTCTTCCATCATGTTGAATTCTTCCGGCTCTTCCGCAAGATCTCGAAGATCTACGGCCATATCTTCCTCTTCATCAAGTTCAGATGTCATCTCGATTTCACTCAAATCAACAGCGGGCATTTCCTCGGGGACCGATTCTTCGATCTTGAACTCCCCGGCACCGCTTCCGAATACCGCTTCTTTTTCCATCACGCCGGTATCGTCCATACCGGTTGCTATTTCCTTTTCCAGTTCCGAGGTGTCCTTGAACGTCTCCATCTCAAGGCCCATCTGGCTTTCGCTGGCGGCTCCCGTCAACCCCCCCAAAAGGAAAGGAGGCTCAGGCTTGTAGCCGGGGAGATTCAATTTCCGCTGTTCTTCACCAATATCCTTGCTGCATTTCGGACAGATCTGATTGTAATCAAAGCTGATATAACTGCATTTCGGGCATTTCATGACAAACTCCCTGCGTTGGCTTATTCAACCCATATGTTTCCCATCGGGCGTGTGGCTCGACCGCATAACAAAAAAATAATCGGACAGGATCCCTTGACGCATAAAACCACCACACATGGTATCAAGAACGCGTTTCTCAAGGCATTTTGTCATGCAATAATGGTACCAAATAGTCGCGCCGATTCTCCTCTTATGGTGTTGCAGTCTTATAATTGATGCAACCACCGACAGGATACGCCTGGAAGCGGGCATGACGATAGTGCGTTCTCCGCTTTACCTGAATGAGCCGCAATTCCGGAATCTCCTCTGGTATGCTTCGCGGCGCGCCGATCAAATTGCCTTCAGGAGGATGTTGGAAAATGCCCAGATGTGAGACATCTGAAACTTCGGGGAACGAGACGTACATGACAGTACGCCGCAGTGACAAGAGATGACGAAACGCCGCAGATAGGCTTTCTCCAATGCCCTCCTAGGCCATGGAGCCCCCGTCCACCGTCAGCACCTCCCCGGTTATGAAATCAGAAAAATGGGACGCCAGAAAAAGAACACTGCCTACCACGTCGCCTGTTTCAGCGATTCTCCCTAATGGTATGGTTTGGGTGATCTGTTTCAACAGCCCTTCATTACTCCAGAAGGGTTTACTGAAAGGCGTCTTTATCATGCAGGGCGCCACTCCGTTCACCTGAATGTTGTTCCCGGCAAGCTCCACAGCAAGTACCTGGGTAAGCATGTCAACTCCTGCCTTTGCAACGCAGTAGATGCCCATCCCCGGCGCTGCCTTTCTGCCCGCGATGGAGCTGATGTTGACAATCTTCCCTCCCCCGTTCCTTTTCATCAACCGCACCCCTGCCTTGGTAACCAGAAATGTCCCGCGCAGATTTGTCTGGATGATCTTATCCCAGAGTGTTTCTTCCGCCTCCGCCACGGAAGGGGTGAGGATATTCATTCCCACGTTGTTTACGAGGATGTCCAGACGGCCGAATGTCTCCTCCACCATTTTGAGCATTTCTTCCACCTGGCGCCCATATCCCACATTCGCCTTCTTCCCGGTGACCTCCAGTCCCATTTCCCTGAAATGTTCCGCAGCCTGATCCAGGTTTTCCTGTTTGCGCCCACAGATAATTACCCGGGCGCCTTGTTCTGCGAGGGCCGTTGCTATGGCCTCTCCAAGGCCCCGGCTCCCCCCCGTGACGAGGGCAACTTTTCCGGTAAAATCAAAGGCGGGTTTCGTCATTTTTGCCTCCTCTCGCCCCGGTTCGTACTACCGGTACTGTCTTGCGTCTATGAGATATTTTTTCACTTTGTATCCGAAAATCCGCTCGGTGGTCTTGAGGGCCCTCGCTGCATTCCGCATATTCCCCCGCGAAATCTTCAATGCGTCTATGAGCAATTCTCTTTCAAAGCGTTCAACCGCTTCATTGAGGGACTGGATTTGATGGGTGCCGGTCTCCTGCGCGGTCTGGAGCGTCGGGGGCAGGTGATAGCTGTGGATAACCCGGTCCTCACACAGCAATACCGCCCGCTCCATGCAGTTCTCCAGCTCACGAACATTTCCCGGCCAGTGATACTGGGTGAGAGCGTCGATGGCCGGCGTGGAAATTCTCTTGATATTCTTTCCATACTCCCGGTCATACTTCTCCAGAAAATAGTCGGCCAGAAGGAGGACATCAGCCTCCCTTTCCCGCAAGGGGGGTAGATAGATGGGATACACATTCAGGCGGTAGAAAAGGTCCTCTCTGAATAGTCCCTTCTCTACCGCCAGCCGCAGGTCTCGGTTGGAAGCGGCAATCAGTCTAATATTTACCTTGATACTCCGTGTCCCCCCCAACCTCTCAAGTTCCTTTTCCTGGAGAACGCGGAGAAGTTTTCCCTGGCTTTCAAGGACAAGACTCCCAATTTCGTCCAGGAAAATGGTTCCTCCGTTGGCCAGCTCGAACTTTCCTTCCTTCTGTCTCGTGGCTCCGGTGAATGATCCTTTTTCGTAACCGAAAAGTTCGGCCTCGACCAAGTTCGCGGGAAGGGCGGCACAATTGACTTTGATGAACGGTTTCTCTGCTCGAAGGCTGTTATAGTGGATGGCATTGGCAACAAGTTCCTTTCCCGTACCGCTCTCTCCAAGCAAGAGCACATTGGCACTGCTCTTTGCTACCTGGATTATGAGATAAAATACCTCCTGCATCTTCCTGCTGTTGCCGATAATGTTACTGAAGCTGTACTTCTTATTGAGCTCTTTCCTGAGCCGCATATTCTCCTGGCGCAAAAGATTTTTTTCCCGGTTGATTTTTTCCAGCATTGAGACTTTCTGAGCAATAAGGCTGCTGATGACCATCAGGAGACGGATGTCCTCCTCAAGCGGTATGTTTCCGTTGGCGCCCCGGTCAGCGCTTAAAGCGCCAACAATTCGCCTTCCCTCTTTTATGGGTACACAGATGAAGGAAATTTTGGACTTGTCAATCCGGCTCCTGGCGCCGGTTCGATCGAGAAAGAGCGGTTCATCATCGATTTTCGGAACGGCCATGGGGCGTCCCGTTTCTATGACCTTTCCGGTTACCCCTTCCCCGAGCTTATACCGGCCCCTGGACTTGGCGGTACTGGAAATCCCGTGTGCCACTTCAATATGGATCTGATTGGTTTCCGGGTTCAGGAGGGTGATGGACCCTCTTTTCATCCCCAGATGTTCGGATAGAAGATCAAGCACCTTGTAGAGGGATTTCCGCAGGTCCAGTGAGGCGTGAATGGCCTTGCTGATCTCATACAGGCACGTTATTTCATCAGGTCTTGGTCCCAAACAGTTACTCCACCTCCAGGCAGGTTTTTGTGAAGCCTGCATCAATGGGTACCGGATATTGCCCGTCAAAACATGCGAGGCAGAGATTTTCCCGCGGTATGTCTGTTGCTTTGACCAGGTCTTTCAAGCTCAGATATCCGAGACTGTCCAGACCCACGAAATCCCTGATCTCCTCCACGGTTTTTTCGGCTGCGATGAGTTCGCCGCTGGAGGAAAAATCAATGCCGTAGTAGCACGGGAAACGGTGAGGCGGGCAACTCACCAGCATATGGACCTCGGTGGCCCCGATCTTTCTCAGGGTCTTCACCCTTGTTCGAGCCGTGGTTCCCCGAATAATGGAATCTTCGATAATCAAAACCTTCCTGCCCTTTAAAAGGTCTTTCACCGGGTTCAGCTTCACCTTGACCCCGAAATTGCGCATACTCTGGGAAGGCTGAATAAACGTACGCCCCACATAGTGATTGCGAATCACTCCCATTTCATACGGGATGCCCGAGGACTGGGCATAGCCAATGGCCGCGTAGTTCCCCGAATCCGGAAACGGCATCACGAGGTCCACATCCCGTGGAAAGGCATTGGCAAGCAATTGCCCCTGTTTCTTGCGAAAAAGATAGACATTCTCCCCAAAGACATTGCTGTCGGGACGGGCAAAGTAGATCAGCTCGAAAATACAGTGGCTTTTCCGCGACTGTATGCCCGAGGAGATACTTCGAATCCCTGACTGATTGATAACAACGATTTCTCCCGGTTCGATTTCCCGGAGGTAGGTGGCGTCCACCAGGTCCATGGCGCATGTCTCTGATGATACCACGTACCCGGAGTCCAGCTTACCGATGCACAGTGGCCTGAACCCGTTCGGATCACGGGCGGCAATGATGGTATCCTCCGTCATGACCGCCATCGAATATGCGCCTTTCACCTGGGCCATGGTCTCTATCATGGCACTTTCCAGGCCTTTCTTGATGCACTTGGCCGTGAGATGCAGCACAACTTCACTGTCCATGGTGGTCTGGAAAATAGAACCCACATCTTCAAGTTGCGTCCGGATCTGCCGTGCATTCACCAGGTTGCCATTGTGGGCTATGGCCAAGGACTTGCCGGAATACTGAATTCTGAACGGCTGGGCATTCACCAGAAGGGATGAGCCGGTGGTTGAGTACCGGACATGACCGAGCGCTATATGGCCGTGCAACTCATTTAAAATGCGTTCGTTAAAAATATCCGCCACAAGCCCCATGGCCTTGTGCTCTTTCACATGGTGCCCGTCCGAAGCAACAATCCCGGCACTCTCCTGCCCGCGGTGTTGGAGGGCATAAAGACCGAAATACGTAAGCTTGGCCGCGTCCTCGTGCCCGACAACAGCAAAAATACCGCATTTCTCTTTCGGTGATTCCATTGAATATCCGGATTCCACGTTTCCTTCCCCGACTTCATTTCTGCGACGATGGATACTCGTACTCCAAGGCGGTTCCGCCCCACCCTGCACTTGCAGCTCAGTACCTTGCGCTCGTCTGGTGATACTCCTGTAACGTCTTCACCTCGATCCTTCCTTCCGACATGGCTTTAATGGCAAGGGCGGTTGCCCTCGCTCCTGCCAGGGTGGTCGTATAAGGGATATCAAACGTTAAAGCCGTGCGCCTGATGGAATAGGATTCCGAGATTGCGTTCTTGCCGCCAGGAGTATTAATAACCAGGTCCACTTCACCATTTGTGATCATATCGACAATGTGCGGTCGTCCCTCCCGGACTTTGTTCACACGCTGGTTTTGAATACCGTGTTGCGAGAGAAATTTCGCCGTTCCGCCTGTTGCCAGAATTTTAAATCCAAGGTCGTAAAGAATAAAGGCAATTTCCAGGAACCGCATCTTATCCTGATCTTTGACGCTGACAAAAACTGCGCCTTCGAGGGGCAGATTCTGACCGGCGGCGATCTGGGACTTGGCAAAAGCCAGAGCAAAAGAATGATCAATGCCCATCACCTCACCGGTGGATTTCATCTCCGGTCCGAGGATCGTATCCACGCCGGGAAACCGGGCGAAAGGAAAGACGGATTCTTTCACCGAGACGTGTCCGGGTACGACTTCATCCGTCAGACCCAGTTCTCTGAGGGTATGCCCCATGATCACCTTTGTTGCAAGTTTCGCCAGGGGCACGCCGGTGGCTTTGCTTACAAAGGGAATGGTCCTGGATGCCCTCGGGTTCACCTCCAGCACGTAGACGATGCCCCGCTTTACTGCGTACTGGATATTCATGAGCCCGACCACATGGAGTTCCCGGGCCAGGGCCAGCGTATGCGTCTTGATCTGATCCAGAATCTCCTGATTGAGCGATATGGGCGGCAGTACACAGGCACTGTCACCGCTGTGGATACCAGCCTCCTCAATATGTTCCATGATACCGCCGATGACCGTTTCCCGCCCGTCTGATATGGCATCAACATCTATCTCCGTTGCGTCTTCCAGAAACCGATCTATGAGCACGGGCTTTCCAGGCGATACATCGACGGCATTCTTGATATAGTATTCCAGGTCCGCCTCATCATACACGATCTCCATAGCGCGCCCGCCGAGCACAAATGAAGGTCGGACCAGGACAGGATACCCGATCCGGTCAGCCACGGCCAGGGCCTCATCTCTATTCGTGGCGATCCCGTTTTCCGGCTGAAGGATATCCAGCTTTCTCAAAAGGCTCTGAAACCGCTCCCGATCCTCTGCCCGGTCTATACTGTCCGGATTGGTTCCGAGGATTTTCACACCCGCCTGCTCAAGAGGCACGGAGATGTTCAGCGGCGTCTGCCCCCCGAATTGCACGATAATCCCTTCGGGCCGTTCCTGTTCAACCAGGTTGAGGACATCCTCCCACGTCAGCGGCTCAAAATAGAGCTTGTCAGACGTATCATAATCAGTACTCACGGTTTCCGGATTACTGTTGACCATGATACTCTCGATGCCAAGTTCCCGCAGGGCAATGGATGCCTGAACGCAGCAGTAGTCAAATTCGATTCCCTGCCCTATGCGATTCGGCCCGCCGCCAAGGATTATCACTTTTTTCTTCCCGGATATGCGGATTTCGTTTTCCTGTTCATATGTAGAATAATAATAAGGAGTACGTGCCTCAAATTCTGCGGCGCAGGTGTCTACCAGCTTATAAACCGGTTCCACACCCTTGGATGTACGGATTTCTCTGATATCCCGCTCCTCCATGTGAAAAATCCGGGCAAGCTGTGTATCCGAAAACCCGTACCCCTTGAACTCCTTAAATACCTCAGGAGACCATTCCCTCGGAGAGGGACCTTTCTCGGCCATTTCCCTGAGTTCGCATTCCCTTTCATAGATCTGCTGCAGGTGATACAGGAACCAGGGATCAATGTGGGTCAGATCATAGATTCGTTCCAGTGAGAGACCATATTTTATTGCATCCCGGAGATAAAAAATACGCTTTGAATTGGGGTTTATGAGCTTCTCTTCAATTTCATGAAGGTCAGGTCTGGGCTCTTTTGCGGTCGGAAGGTCGGCGCCGAGCCCGAATCTCCCGATTTCCAGGGACCGGATAGCCTTCTGGAGCGACTCCTTGAAGGTCCTGCCGATGGCCATGGTCTCTCCCACCGAGCGCATGGAAGTCGTGATCCGGTCCTCCGCCTTTGGGAATTTCTCGAATGCCCACCTGGGGATCTTCACCACGCAGTAGTCAATCGTCGGCTCAAAGGACGCAAGTGTCTCTCGGGTGATATCGTTGGGGATTTCATCCAGGGTATATCCGATCGCCAGCTTGGCCGCTATCTTTGCTATGGGAAAACCGGTCGCCTTTGAGGCCAGGGCCGAGCTCCTGGAAACGCGGGGGTTCATTTCAATGACTACCATCTCCCCCGTATCCGGATGGATGGCAAACTGGATGTTCGAGCCACCTGTTTCAACTCCTATTTCGCGAATGATGGCGATAGCGGCATCCCGCATGTCCTGATATTCCCGGTCGGTGAGGGTTTGCGCAGGGGCTACCGTAATGCTGTCTCCCGTATGGATCCCCATGGGGTCAAAATTCTCTATGGAGCATATGATCACCACATTGTCCTTGAAATCCCGCATAACCTCGAGTTCGAATTCTTTCCAGCCGATGAGGGATTCTTCCATGATGATTTCCGAGATCATACTGGCATCAAGCCCCGCGCTCGCCAGATCCTCCATTTCGTCCCGGTTGTATGCCACACCGCTCCCGATTCCACCAAGCGTGAAACTGGCTCTGATAATGACCGGATAGCCGATATGCTCCGCGACCTTTCTGGCGGTATCCATGTCCCTGGCGATCCCGCTTCTGGGCACTCGCAGGCCGATATGTTCCATGGCGTCACGGAACTGTTCCCGGTCTTCCGCCTTCTTGATAACCGGCAGTGAAGCCCCGACCATTTCTACGCCCAGTCTGTCAAGAATGCCCGTCTGAGCCACTTTCACGGCCGTGTTCAGCCCGGTCTGTCCTCCCAGTGTCGGAAGAAGCGCATCGGGCCGCTCTCTCTCCACTACCTTCGCAACAATCTCTGCGGTAATTGGCTCGATATAGGTACGATGGGCCATCTCCGGGTCCGTCATGATGGTGGCCGGATTGCTGTTAATGAGGACCACCTCATATCCCTCCTCGCGGAGGGCTTTACAGGCCTGGGTCCCCGAGTAATCGAACTCGCATGCCTGTCCGATCACGATTGGGCCCGAGCCGATAATCAGTATTTTCTTTATGTCAGTTCTTTTCGGCATTCGTCGCTTGTCCGCTAGTCCATTTGCCGGTTAGTCGGTTCGCTGCTTCAAGCCGTCTCGGATAAAATGCTCCTCTTCCTCTTTTGCCTTGCGCCTTACACCCTACGCCCGTCTTTCAGGTTGGCCCGTTTCCCTTAGACAACAGGTGACAATCAACGAGCATTTTCTTTTTTCATCATCTCTATAAAACGGTCAAAGAGGTAGGAGGCATCATGGGGCCCGGGCGAGGCCTCCGGATGATACTGCACTGAGAAAACCGGGAGCTTCCTGTGTACAATGCCCTCGAGGGTATTGTCGTTCAAATTCACGTGACTCAATTCTATGTCTGCACCTTTCAGCGATTCCAGATCCACGCAAAACCCATGGTTCTGTGATGTGATCTCCACTTTTCCCGTGGCCAGATCCTTCACCGGCTGATTGGCCCCCCTGTGGCCGAATTTCAGCTTGAATGTCCTTCCGCCAAGCGCCAGCCCAAGGAGTTGATGCCCGAGACAGATACCAAAGATGGGCCTCGTGCCTATCTGGGCCCTGATGGTGTCCACGGCATAGGTAACGGCGGCAGGATCACCTGGGCCATTACTCAGAAAAAGGCCGTCCGGGTCAAGGTCATTGATGATCTCCGGGCCGGTATCTCCAGGGAGCAGCAGAATCGTACATCTCCGTTTTTCCAGGGAGCGGAGAATATTGTACTTGACCCCGTAGTCCATGGCGACCACACGCCAGAACCCCCGCCTGTCCGGCCACTGAAACCCGTCCAGACCGCCGGGGAGAGGGACCGGCCTTCCCTCCTGCCATAACATCGGCTCGCGGCAGGTCACTTCCCGCACCAGGTCACTGCCCGTCATGTCCGGGGCTCTCCTCGCCTTTTCCACCAGAGACGCCGGATCAAGATCCCGCGTGGAAAGGGCGCCTCTCATGGCCCCGGAAACGCGGATATGCCGGGTAAGCGCACGGGTATCCAGGCCTTCGATACCAGGCACACGGTACCCCCTCAGGTAATCGGCCAGGCTTTTCTGTGATCGCCAGTTGCTGGGATATGCCTGGTATTCTTTGACCAGGAGGGCGCGCACCTGAACCCTCCCGGATTCGATATCTTTTTCATTGATCCCGTAATTTCCCATCAGGGGATACGTCATGGTCACCATCTGGCCGCAGTACGACGGATCGGTCAGGATCTCCTGATATCCGGACATGCTGGTGTTAAAAACCACCTCTCCCACGGCTTCACATTCACCCGTGAAAGACCAACCCCAAAAGACGGCCCCATCTTCAAGGGCCAACAGGGCCCTTCCATGTTCTTTCAAATGGCTCATAACCACTTTTCTCCTGAGGCTTTTCCTCGCTCATCGCTGTGAATATACCCTCCCTCCAGCGGATGGAGACACGGATCATACGAGTATGTGCGGAGATAACCGGATTGTCTGGTACAACCATATCGGCTGGCAGAAATGTTATTACCACTTAACGGGAAATAATGAAATCAAAATCTTTTTCCGCGTGGGACAAGAATAGCGTCCAGACTTTCCCCTGCTTGTTTCGGGAGAGAAAAAAACATTATAATTATATTATGTTTTGTGCTAAAAAACACTTCCGTTTTCAAGAGTCTTCAAGAGATATCATGAAAGGAGTGGACAATGCTGCAAGTTGATATCCCCGGATTCGGTCCCATCACTCTGGAACATCTGGTCTCGGACTTCACCGGGACCCTCTCGGCTGGCGGAAAACTGTTACCGGGTGTGGAAGAACGGCTCAATCAAATAGCCGAGTTTCTTCAAGTGCAGGTCCTTACCGCGGACACCTTCGGTGTTGCCAGGCAGGAGTTGCATGGGGTTCATTGTTCGATCCACATCCTCTCCGGGTCCTCTCATGACGTTCAAAAAGAGAAGTATGTCAGGGAACTCGGGGAGGAAACAATAGTGGCACTCGGTAACGGCAACAATGATCGACGTATGCTGAACACCGCAAAGATAGGAATAGCGGTCACTGAGGGTGAAGGGTGTGCCGTGGGTGCTCTCATGGCTGCGAACATACACGTACATCATGCCGTGGATGCCCTTGACCTCCTGCTCCATCCAAAACGGCTAAAGGCAACCCTCCGGTTCTAATCCCGTCGTTCGGCTCCCCTCATTTGGGATACTTTGCCCAACGTTCATGCGAGGCAATCAGGCCCTGACCGTCATAAAGGCACCCAGTAGTCCGAGCAGAATAAACATGACCTTCCGGTACTGAACGTCGCTGATCTTGCCGTAAAAGAGGGCGCCCACGAACGTACCGGACAGGAGCGCGGGGAATGAGACACCGAAATATTTGAGCACAACCGGTGTGATAAAACCGTTCATGATATAAAAAAGCACCACAATCGCATCCAAAACAAAGAATATCCCCTGAAGCGAGGCCTTTATCCGATCCTTGGACCAGTCCTGCAACGACGTGTATACAATGACCGCGGGCCCTGAAGCACTGAAGGCCCCGCCAAGACACCCGCCGAGGAACCCGAACAAATATGCCCATCTATCGCGGGTCCCTCCCGGCGGTCTCCGGAAGAGCAGGCTGTAGATCGAATAGGCGATAAGCAGACTGCCAAGAACGAGCTCGACCGTGGTCTTATCCACCCTCTTGAGAAACAGGACCCCCAGCGGGATGCCCGGCAGGGTCCCGATCAGGAACGGGATGATCTTTTTCCACGCGAGATGATTCCAGAGCTGGGCCAGGAGGACGGTGGTCATGGCCAGGCCGGCCAGCGCGGTCAGCGGTATCACCGTCTTGATATCGAGAAACGCTGCAAGAAGGGGAATAGCAAGAAGAATGGATCCGAAGCCGGAAAGGCCCTGCGTGAAACCGGCGAAGAAGATAACCGCACAGATCAGCAGATACGTCTCCATCAGGCCGGATCACCCGGACCCCGGTTCAGGATAGCATAGTATCGATCCGTTCCTCCTTCGGTCAAAATGTCTCCTCTGCTCGGTTCAGAATTGCTATCACAAGCATCATCGGCAAACCATGGCATAGCCAGCCTGTCATGCTGCTGGTTTTTTCCGTTGATGGGACCTCATGGCGCGCATTTTGTCAAGTGTGAAGTGTACTGATTTTACTCCGTACACCTGTAGCAACGTCAACAGATTGGCACACTGCCACACCCATTTGTCGTGAGCGGCTCCTCTTTCTCCGGGTCCAAACATATGTCAAATAGCCCCCTTGAAGATTCTCCCAGCTTCCCTTTGACTCTTCCGATGACTGGCATAATTGTTGCTTACTCCATGTAGCATTCTGCTTCAGCAGAGCATATTGTAGAGACAATCGTATGCCTTGGAAATGCCGGGAACCAGAGGGAGGAGAAAGAATGGCTGAAACAGCGGAAAACACCGACCGTGAAATTCAGACGATGGGAGAGAAGGAAGGAAAATACCTCACTTTTTCCCTGGCAGGAGAAGAATACGGCATCGGCATTCTCAAGATCAAGGAGATCATCGGGATGATGCCCATCACGCCTGTGCCGCAGACGCCGGAATTTGTCAAAGGGGTAATCAATCTCCGGGGAAAAGTGATCCCTGTGCTAGATCTCAGGCTCAAGTTCGATATGGAAGCCATGGACTTCACCGAACGCACCTGCATTATCGTAGTAGAGATCGATGGAGCATCCGGCACCATGCTGATCGGGATAGTAGTTGATGCCGTTTCCGAGGTTCTTCATATCAATGACGAAAATATCCAGGAGACACCCGCTTTCGGGACTGATCTCAACACCGACTACATCCTGGGCATGGCCAGGATGGAAGGCGGCGTCAAAATCCTTCTCGATATCGACCGGGTCCTCAGTACTGATGAGATGGTCACCCTGGATAAAAACACGGGGGACGGAAAACAGGGGCAGGTATGCTTCTGACCCGGGAACCTCTTTTTGAATGAAGGATACGGCTTCGGACAAGCTCTCCTCCCTCTGAGAGGAGGTAAAACAAGTTCCGTGCATCTTCCGGGTTGCCGGCAGGATCCTTACCAGAGTGCATACCCCCTATTTTCCTGAAAACAGAAGCATCCAGCCACCCAGGACAACAAAAAGCGACCCTGCGGCGACCCTGACATAGTTGGCCGGGACAACGCGGCTTATGAGAGAGCCGAAGACAACTGCCAGCAGCGAAGTAAGTGCAAGGGCCCCGGCGGAACCAATAAAAACAGCCAGACGTGATTTGTTTTCAGCGGCGAACATGAGGGTCGCCAGCTGTGTCTTGTCGCCCAGCTCCGCCAGGAAAATCATACAGAACGTGGCAAAAAACACCTTGAAATCCATTTCTTAATCCTCCATGATCGACTGAACCCGTTTCAGAGAGGTCATACAATATCTCTTTCCTGATGGAAAGGAAATCTATGATGCATCTCCCCGTATCCGGAGTCCATATTTCGCCGCTCATTTTTGCAGAACATGGTCCTGAAAGATCTCAAGAAAAGGTTGTCCGGGATGATTGAAAAGAATTGCGGCAGGGTTCGCTGGGATTTCATGGATCGCATCAAGCGGAGTTTCATGAACTTCCGCTGACATCTAAACCTCAAGATTGATGCCACGGAACAAGGCATCAGGCACGCCATTGACAAAGCCATTCTGTTGAAAAAACAGAGCGCTCGGAGGTGGAAAGAGCCAAGCTGGCCATCAGAAGCGGACTTGATACCGGTCCTTTTCTGAAAACGGCACTTAAAAATGTGGAAACGGCCGTGGAGTCCGTCTAGCCATGAAGGATATGTTTCCAAAGAAAATTCTTGCCTTTGTCCTGGCAAGACGCCACGAAACGGGCGGTTTCAGCGCTGCGCCAACCCTTCCGCCCAGCGTGGAGGATACGTATCTCGCTATCCGGGTCCTCCAGTTTCTCCATTCGCATTTAGGGGAAAAAATAGATCCCGTCATTCACCATCCGGATCTTGCCCGCTATCTCCTTACACCTGTGGACAGGGAAGAACGGCATTTCAGGACAGCGTACCACCACCTGTACTGCTGCCGAGCAGCGGGAGTGGCGTTGAACCGGGATTGGATATCACGGTTTATTGCGGACCATTCCGGGGACTCCATGGGCTTGGCAGATCGCTTCTATCGCACCAGGATCATCAAAGAGATCCCGGGCACGCTCTCTGAAAAAGCCGCACCTCCCTCTATTGATCCTTTCCCGATGCACTTTAGAACCGCAAAAGAACTCTGGATGAGCCTTGGGCTGGCCGAGGGCCGCCCGGAGAGGTTGAACACGGACAGGCGTTCTCTCCTCACGTGGATCAGATCATGTCAGAACCCTGACGGCGGCTTCGGATTTCTTCCCGGTACCACCTCTTACATGGAAAATGTCCATACATGTCTGCGGGTCCTGGCTCTGCTCAATGCTGCTCCCTTGGATCACGCCCGCGCCAGGCAGTTTATTTTGAACGCCTGGACCAGGAGTGGCGGGTTCGCGAGGAAGAGTGGGGGCGCTCCTTTCCTGGATGCCACCTGGCACGCGGTGGGGAGTCTCTCAATCTTGGAGAAGGCTCGCAAGAGATTGTGAGAAGAAAGCCGCTGTTTCGCTTTGCAAACGTCGAAGGAGGTTCGTCGCCAAACAGAGTAGAGGGTATCACGTTTTTGTGAGCCTATTGGACAGCACCAGGAGATCCCCTTCCACCATGTTGTCGGTCTCAATTTCATTGAATGGGATGGCATACTCTCTGCCCGACCGTACGGCCGGCATAAGGCGCGAGGTCCCCGCTTTGAGGTATGCGGCCACGTTGTAAGCCATACGCTGGGCCAGCGTTATGTCCTGGTTGTTCGGCGCCGCGCCGCGGATATCCCGGGAAAAGGCCTCACACACAACCTTCCGCTTTATTTCCATACCGGTATTCCGGAGCTCTCTATAGAAATACTCAGCAGCATTCTCCGCTATCCCTTTGGCCTTTCTCTCATCCCGTTTATACCCTTCCGCCACCACGATGACGCACTCATTCCGCTGGTTCAAGGCCTCCACCACCTTCCGGGCGTCAAGCTCGGTGGTCGGCAGGACCGCCAGGTGCGCCCTCGCGCCAACACAGGAATGGAGCGCGTGAAAACCGCTGCTGGATCCCATCATCTCAATAATATAGGTCCGCTTATGGGTCCTGGCATCCGCCATATAGCATCGAATCTTTTCGGAGCCGATTTCAATGCCCGTGTGCTGGCCGATGCATTCTGTCCCGGCAATATCACTGTCGATGGTGACCGGCACGAAAAAGGCCTGTATGGAGGTGGGAAGGAGCGCACAAAGGGCCTGAAGGCCTTTGAACGTCCCGTCTCCGCCTATGGCAATCAGGGCCTTGACTTTTTTCTTTCTGATCGTCTCGGCCGCCTTTTTTTGATTTTCCTTTTTGCTGAAGTCCCTGTACCGCTCGCTTCGAAGCTGAGCGCCACGGGACTCAGACAGCGGAGCGGCATGGAAAACTCCAGTGATATGGTCCAGCCGTCTGTACACCTCCGGGTCATACACGAGCCGGAGGAAATCTCCCTGGCCGCCGGATACGAGAGATTTAAATCCCTCGCTGCCCCCGTAGACTTCCCTCCCTATTTCTTCAAGGTGATAGGCAATAAAGGCAGTTACGGGATTGTAGCCGGGAGCGCATCCTCCGTCCTGTATAAGCAGAACGTCCATGGTTTCAAACATCCTGCGTCTCTGAAATTCCGTTTTCTTGATATGTGCCGTGATGCGCAGTCCCACTTTGATCCTGGCCCTGAGTTCATCCGGATCAACCGGTTTCGACAGGTAATCGTCGCCACCCTCTTTCATGCATCGAATTTTGTCTTCTTTGCCTTCACTGGCGCTTATCATGATCAGGTAGATGTGGGAAAGCTCGGAATCGGGATCCTTCTTGAGGTATCTGCAGAGTTCGAATCCGTCCATTTTCGGCATAACCAGGTCACAAAGGATGATATCAGGACCCCACTCTGCAATAATACCGATCGCCTCTTCTCCGTCACCGGCTTCTTTGAACGCGACATCAGTGTTTGTCTTCAAAATCCGGGAAAGAAGCTTCCTTGTCGATTCGTCATCATCTACAATAAGGATCCTGTATTTTTCCTTCATGCGTCGTCCTCCGCGAGCATCGGGTTTTCACTCCTGCAATTCTTTCCTGTACTATATAGGCTGAATTCACTTTGAGATCAAGCATTCTCATTGACCCACCTCCACCAGGGACATGGCCAGGACAATTCCCCTCTTTATACTTTTCAGCCCCGTGATCCCGCACCATTTCAACAACCTGAAGAAACTCGCCCGGATTACGGTCCCCAAACTGATCATTCACGGGACCCGGAATGAGATAGTGCCCTCCCCCATGGGCCGCAGGCTTTTTGAAAAGGCTGCTCCGGCCAAATACTTCTTCCCCATAGACGGAGCAGGGCACAACGATACGTACATCATCGGGGGCCTCGCTGCTTCCGGCTCATTTCAGCCTTTATCCGTGATTCGAGCACCCCTGAAGAGCCGGAGAGCGAAGGGATCCCGCACAAGGGATAAAAACATCGTGAAATTATGAACTTAACGCAATACATGGCCGCATAAGATAAAAAATTGAAAAGCCTTGCCAAATACGGAGAAATTTAGATCGATAAGGCTTGACGCCATATCTTTTTTATGGTAGGCAGATCACTATTTTACAGTGGAATGCACGGGGCAAAAGGAGATCCATCACCAAGACACCCGGGTATCTTCATCAGGGTCACACGCCCTGACTTTTCATATCATATTTGAAGGAGGTTAGAAGAATGGCGTACAATGCAGTAGAAATGCAAGACTGGCAGATCTCCGAAGCTGCCGAAAAGAACATGCCCATGCCCGACGAATGGCAGGAAAAACTTGGCCTTGAAAAAGATGAGGTCCTGCCCATGGGCAGACTGGCAAAACTTGATTTCCTGAAGATTATCAACAGGCTCAAAGACAAACCCGATGGAAAGTATATCGAGGTAACAGCCATTACCCCCACCCCTCTCGGTGAAGGGAAGAGCACCACTTCCTGCGGTCTGATGGAAGGAATGGGAAAAATCGGCCTGAATGTAGGCGGCTGCCTTCGCCAGCCCTCCGGCGGTCCCACCATGAACATCAAGGGAACCGCGGCAGGGGGCGGTAATTCCATCCTTATTCCCATGACGGAATTCTCTCTCGGATTGACCGGGGATATCAACGATATCATGAACGCCCATAACCTGGCCATGGTAGCCCTGACTGCCAGGATGCAGCATGAGCGGAACTACAATGACGAGCAGCTCCAGCGGCTGACCGGGATGCCGCGTCTGAACATCGATCCTACCCGCGTTGAAATGGGATGGATTATGGATCTCTGCGCCCAGGCATTGCGGAATATCGTCATTGGACTGGGAGGACGGTTTGACGGCTTCACCATGCAGTCCAGGTTCGGGATTGCGGTTTCATCAGAACTCATGGCCATCCTCTCGGTGGTGCGCGATCTTGCGGACCTGCGAAAACGCCTCAATGAAATCACCGTGGCCTTTGACAAGAGCGGCAAGGCCGTGACAACCGGCGACCTTGAAGCGGGCGGCGCTATGACCGCCTGGATGAGGAACACGATTAATCCTACCCTCATGTGTACGGCCGAGTACCAGCCCTGCATGGTTCACGCCGGCCCGTTCGCCAATATCGCGGTGGGGCAGTCTTCCATCATTGCCGACCGGATCGGCCTCAAGATGTTTGACTACCATGTGACCGAGAGCGGTTTCGGCGCCGACATCGGCTTTGAAAAATTCTGGAATGTCAAGTGCCGGTTCAGCGGTCTCAAGCCCCACGTGTCCGTGCTCACCAGCACGATCCGCGCCCTCAAGATGCATGGAGGCGGTCCGAAGGTCGTAGCCGGGTTGGCCCTGGATGAAGCATATACAAAAGAGAACCTTGGACTCCTGGAAAAGGGCGTGGCCAACATGGTGCATCACATCCATACGATCCGGAAAGCCGGGATCAACCCGGTGGTCTGCATCAACTGCTTCCATACAGACACCAAAGATGAGATTGCCATGGTCCGGAAGTATGCTGAGGAAGCAGGTGCCCGCTGTGCGGTTTCCACCCACTGGGCAGACGGTGGTGATGGGGCGGTTGAATTCGCAGAGGCAGTAAAAGAGGCCTGTGATGAAGAAAATGAGTTCAAATTCCTGTACCCCATTGAAATGAAACTCCGTGACCGCGTTGATACGATTGCCAGGGAAGTCTACGGAGCTGATGGTGTTGCATGGAGCCCCGAGGCAGAAGCGAAGGCCAAGATGCTGGAAGCGGATTCCAAGTATGATGACTTCGCCACCATGATGGTCAAGACCCATCTCAGCTTGACGCATGACCCGGCCCTCAAGGGCGTGCCCAAGGGCTGGACCCTTCCCATCCGTGACGTGCTGATTTACTCGGGCGCCAAATTCCTCTGCCCGTGTGCGGGGACCATCAGCCTCATGCCCGGGACCAGCTCCAACCCGGCCTTCCGACGGGTGGATGTTGATGTGAACACCGGAAAAGTGAGCGGCCTGTTCTAGTCGTGATCCGCAATAAACTGCAACAAAAAAGAGGGCTGTATTTTTTCAGCCCTCTTTTTTGTTCCTCTTCTTATGGGGATTCTTTCAGGGTGGTGAGGAGGAACGAACCGTCGGATGGGCGTATTACCTGCAAACCATACTGGGAAATAGTATCCACAAGCGGCCGTCCGAAGAAAAAATCCATCTCGTCCGGAGCAATACCCTGCTTTTCACAGACAAACGGCCGCAGGTAATAATCAAATTTCAGGATCTCCAGGATCTGCTCCACCGCTACCTCCCCCTTTGACGTGATCTGTTGCACCAGGGATTCCAGCGTTTCATACGCACATTTTTTTTCATGTTCCCGGATAAGGCCCCGGAGCACCCCGTCTTCGACAAGGTCTTCTCTGCGCGCCTTTGGATTGGCATAGACTTTCATGAATTTTGATGAGTCCCAGCATTCCAGGGCCGCACACTGGACGGGTCTGTGATGGTAGGCGGTACACCTCTTCTCCCGGTCGTCATAAAAAACACAGGCCCCGCCGCGGTCCCTGACCTTTATGAGTTCTTCATCGGCAGGGCGGATCTCCCCAAAAACAGTATCGCGCACCATCTCGCCGGCCCGAACGGTAAAGAGATCATGCCTGCTGATATGACCGTTGAGGACAAGCGGGAGATCATCCATCTGCAGGCTGGGGGTGGAATGCATACAGCATTCGCCGCAGCGGATACAGGAATTTCTCTCTTTCAGCATTATCCTTATTTGCCCAAGGCTATCCACAAATGGGTTTGAGAAAGTTTCCAAGCCAGAAACGAGATATTTTTTACAAGGTCAAGAAAATCAATGGGTTACGCGGAGATGTACCATACTAGTACACCGCACAAGTGATCCAGCAGATTGACGCAGAGATTGTGAAAAATAGCCGTTTGTGGATGGGAACTACCGGGCGATCATGGCCCGCATCCGGTCAGAGGCGTTCTCCGCGTGATCGGCAATATTGCCGACAATCTCCACCAGGCGCACCAGGTGAAAAACGGAGAGAGCATCCTTTATTTCCTGGAATATCTTCTGCTTCAGTTCCCTTTCCAGCACATCCGCCTCGTTTTCGTGCTGCCGGATATCCTGGATGAGGCTTTTCATGCGGACCCGCTGCTTCTCAGTACGGTTCTTAAAAAAACCAGTTGCCATGGCCACCAGGTCGGACAATTCTTCAATGGGGGGGATAACCGCTTCCACCAGGTCTCCAAAATCGTTTGCCACTTCCTTGGGGATGCCCATCGGGCGGAAAGAAAGCCAGAACAGGGCTTCCTCCACTTCATCCAACACCTTGTCCTGTTCCCTCACATAATGAAAGAATTGAAATTTATCCACCGGCATCAGTATACCACGGGGGAGATGGTTTCTGATATTGCGCTTCACGGCATCCGCCTTGCTCTCCAGCCGCGCCACCATATCTGTTATTTCCTCGAATTTTTCACATTCTCCCCCGATGTGTTTCAACGCCGCTTCCCTGAACAGGTGCGCGCACTCCCGCACCATGTCAGCATGCTTCTGCAGCTTTATAAATGGAGATTCGTGAAATAATGAGGTGAGTAAAAGACGCATTTGTTCCCCCTCTCAAATTATAAATTATAACAGAAAGAAAATAAAAAGTTTATATAAAACCATGGACAGTCCAACCGTGAAGGGCAAGGTCACCACCCAGGAAAGCGCGATGTTTTTCAGGATACGCAAATCAAGCGTTCCCATACCCCGCATGATCCCAACGCCGACCACCGACCCCACCAACACATGGGTTGTGGAAATAGGCAGCCCCAGCCGGGAACATACGAGGATAGTCGTAGCCGCTCCAAACTG
This sequence comes from uncultured Desulfobacteraceae bacterium, assembly GCA_964633015.1. GTDB lineage: Bacteria > Desulfobacterota > DSM-4660 > Desulfatiglandales > Desulfatiglandaceae > B46-G9. The sequence goes on from CAZWEV010000021.1 coordinate 52,693, forward strand.
GGCACAGAAGCCCCGCATCGGCGTGAGCTCCGTGATATTTTTGCCGATGGTCTCCATAACACGCGTACCAAAGAACAAGAGACCTCCCCCGACCGCCATGCCGCCTCCCAGAAGCATCCAGAAAGGGACCTCCACCCTGAGGGCAACGGCCTTTGTCTCCACCACCGAAAAAATCGCCGCAAGAGGACCAACAGCGTTGGCCACGTCATTTGCTCCGTGGGCAAATGCCACGTAGCAGGCTGTCAACACCTGAAGCTGTGCGAAGATCCTGTCCAGGGGAGTAAACGCCTCCTGGCCCGGTCTCAATTGACACTCAGGCCGCGTCTGACGACGCACCCACCAGATTCCCAAGGCCCCCGCTCCCGCGCAGACTGGGATAACCAGCAGCATGGTCTCGATGAATCCAACGTTGAGATTAAGGTTTTTCAGGCCCTTGAAAATAAATGAGAGGATGAGAACAAGAAATACCACAAAGATCATGAACGGAGCGTATCGTTCAGATGCGGCAAGCGGGTCGTCGGCGGACATCATCTTCTTGTCTATGAAATAATACATCCCTCCCGCGATGAATGCACCGACAGCAGGAGAGGTGATCCAGCTTACGACAATAATGATGATCTTACCCCAGGTGACCGCCCCGGCGCCCACACTCAAGATGCCGAAGCCGACTACCGCCCCCACGATTGCCTGGGAGGTGGATACCGGCAACGCAAAATAGGTGGCAAGGTTCACCCACAGTCCCGCCGACAGCAGAGAGGCAAACATGCCGATCATTAATATATTCGGATTATGGGCCAGGAGAGACGGGTCGATAATGCCCTTGCTGATGGTCCCCGTCACATAGCCTCCCGCCAACACCGCGCCCAGGGCATTGGCCACAATGGAAATGATGACTGCCTGCTTAAGGGTAATGGCACAGGAACCGACGGACGTTCCCATGGCATTAGCGAGATCATTGGATCCGATATTCGCGGCCATGTAAAGGCCGACAAGGGCCGCAATCGCGAGGATCACTGCGTCCATAACAATCGCTTTCCGCTTCAGGATCAGAAAAGGAACTCAGGAATTATACAAAACATTTTCGTCTCGTATAATAAATTTTCCCTCGATGCGCTACAAAAAAAGGGCCATTCTCTAAAAAATAGAATGACCCTTTTCTTCCTTGGCAGTGCACACGAGCAGCACTCGCCAGGCTGAAGGGGATGGGTCCACGCTCCTCCGAGCGGGCTCAGGGGAGGAAGCCTTTTTCGGACTCCGGATCGATACAGCCTGTCGCGCCCGCTGCTGAACGTTGACGGCTTGGCGAAACCAACACGGTTAGCCGACTTTCAAAATCATTGCTCCGCCGGTGTCGCCGGCCGCACACCCGGTCCAGAGAAAATACCCGCCGCCTTTCATGGCGGTCTCTTCAATGCCTTCGATGATGAGACGGCCCGCCGTCGGCCCCTGGGGGTGTCCGTAGATCATTGAACAGCCATAGTTGTTGAATCCTTGATCTCCCGTGCCCATGGGATCGACGCCCATCTGCTGCCCGAAATAGAGATCGTTGACCACAAAAGGATTGTGGGTCTTAATGATCTTGATGTCGCTGATTTTCAGACCGGCATTCTGGAGCGCCGCCTTGGATGCCGGCACCGGAGCCGCAGCCATGTACCCTGGTTTCACCCGCGAAAAACCATAACTCACGACCTGAACGGCAAGGGAGGGATCATCACTCAATTCCTTTGCGCGGTCTTCAGTGGTTACCGTTACCAGGCAGTTCCCATCCGCGGGAAATGTCTGGGCGCCGAAACTGAGAACACCCCCCGGGATGACCGGCTTGAGCCCTGCGAGGCCCTCTGCCGTGCAGGGAGTCACCCCTTCGTCTTCCTCTACCGGTTTGGTCTTCTTCCTGGAAATCTTCACTTCCACGGGAAACATGTATCTCTTCTGAAATTCCCGGTCGTTGGCAACGGCATCCAGGTACTGCTCATAACGCCGCAATGTCAGCTCATCGCACTGTTCTTTTGTAAACCCGCCTTCCTTGGCCACATTTTCCGCGGTCTCAATCATCTTCAGCCCCACATTGGGATCAGAGTTGAAATTGTCCATGAGCCAGTTTTCGGATATCACTTCTCCGCCCGGTCCCATGGGGTTGGGCCAGATGGTATGCGGGCCGTTGGAGCAACGGTCCGTCATCAGGGCGCAGCAGTTCTTGTACAATCCCGTCTCCACACCCATTGCCGCATTGTAAATCGAGGTGGTTGAAGTGGTGCACGCCTGGCTCAGGGTGACCCCGGGGATTTCACCAGCTCCCATAATGGCCGACGCCCAGGTGCTTGCATAGAACTGATGGATCTGGCTGATGGTGATGCCCAGAATGAGGTAATCGAACATCTTCGGATCCCAATCTTTCTGGGCCAGCCATCGCTTGGCGGTATTTCCGGCCAGCACGATGGAATTTTCGTTTGCCATGCTCCCCTGCCAGCGCGAAAATGGGCTGGAATAGTACCCTTTGTACGGGATGAACGCCTTTTTTAACATAACACTTTCCTCCTTTAAGATTCGATTCTTGTCAAAAGTGCAATTCCTTCACAGATCTGTTTCCTCATTCGGTATTCCGCCTTCCGAATTCCTTCTTCCGAGTTCCGCTCAGTCGCTCCATTTTCCATATTTACCCCGGAGAATACGGTGCAGGATCTTGCCGGTAGGCGTCCGCGGCATATCGGTATCCTCTATAAAATCAATACTCTTCGGCCGCTTGTATCCCGCAAGTTTTCCCTTGGTAAACGCCATGATATCTCTGGCCAGGTCATCACTGCCCTTGTAGCCCTGGTGCAGGACAACCACGGCCTTGATGGCCTCTCCCCATTTCTCATCGGGAACTCCTATGACGGCAATATCTTTTACCGCCTCGTGAGCACCGACGACGCCTTCCACTTCTGACGGGTAGACGTTCTCGCCACCCGTGATGATCATATTCGCCTTTCGATCCACCAGCACGTAATAGCCGTCTTCATCCCGCCTGACCATGTCGCCGGCGGAGGACCATCCCCCCTCAAAGGCATCCTTCGTCTTTTCGGGTTCTTTCAGATACTCCTTGAACAGCATGGGAGTCCGGTAGAAAAGCTCTCCTACCTCGCCGTCCGGCACTTCGTTCCGGTTTTCGTCCAGGATCTTGATGCGATCCGTGCCGAAAATCTCCTTGCCGATGGAGCCCAGCTTCTTGAATTGATCTTCGGGCCGCAGCAGAGTCACAAGGCCCCCTTCCGTGCTGCCGTACGCCTCCCATAATTCTGCATTCTTGAAATACTCCATGATCGCCAGCTTCAGATCTTTCCTGGCAGGCGCCGAAGAAACCAGGAGCTGCCGGATAGAAGAAACATCAATACTGTTCTTCACTTCGTCAGGGAGGGAAAGCAGCATGATATAATGGGTGGGCACAAGGGACGTATAGGTGATCTTGTATTTTTCTATGGTCCGCAGGAGGTCTTCCGGATCAAAGCTGACCATGTTGTACACGAAAACCGGAGCAGTGACCAGGGTATAGGGAAAAGAATAGAAAATGGAATTGACATGGCACATGGGCATCACCAGCATCACCTTGTCACTCGGCAAAACGCCCACGTTGATATTGCTCAGGTAATACTGGGCCAGGTAGCTTTCATGGGTCCTGACCACGCCTTTGGGCCTCCCGGTCGTTCCCGAGGTATACATGATGGTCCAGGCATCGGCCGCATCAACCAGAAAATCTGGTTCCTCCGGGGAGGACTTGGAAAGCAGCTCCTCATATCCCACGTATCCTTCGGGGACCGGGCCGTCCCCGAGATAGATATATCCGTCTTCGGGAACCGGGAGCTTATCCTTAATGCCGTCGATCAACTCGACGAATGGCGCCTCTACAATAAAGGCCTTACATTCCGAATGGTTTACAATGAATTCGATTTCAGGGCCGGCGAGCCGGAACATAATCGGAACGACAATCTGACCGCCTTTTCCACAGCTAGCATAAATATCCATCCACTCGCCCCGGTTATAGGCAATCACGGCAAACGTGTCTTTATGTTCTACCCCCATATCGGTAAGAGCATTCGCGAGCCTGCAGGAACGTTCATTCCATTCCTGAAAATTATATTCTCTCGTCTTATCCTGCCAGCCCAGCTTTTCCGGATAATTCAGGGCATTCATTTTGAGTACCGTGCCCATGTGCATCCACTTGCTTATTGTCATATTCCAATCCTCCTTCTATGATCTATCTCCGTAAGCCAAACGATTCTTGTCCACAATGGTGTTTCCGGCAAAGCAGGGAAACGGGATTTTCCCGGAGCGGCGTCAGCAGGCACTCATTCCAATTCGCATTCAAGCGCTACCGGCGTTGGCTGCGTCGCGGACTCCTCGATATACTGTTTACGTACGCCTCCGTCGCCCGCTCCTTGCCGCCTCGCCCGCATTTCTCACGGACTTTCGTAACGAGGTGGTGGAGAACCCCGTGCACACAAGGCGCGCGAAGAAAAATGGAATCAACATTTCGGACCTATTCTCCGGCTTCCATAGCAAAAAGCGCGGCGCCCACGGCCCCGGTCAACTGCGGGTGAGCGGGAGTCAATACATCTTTGCCGGTAATCCTTCCCAGCATTTCCACTATGTAGGGGTTATGTTCCACTACACCGCCGGTCATGACAATCCTCTCCGAGAAAGAGTCCATCTCCATGACGCGCTTTATGACGGAGTAAAAGAGCCCTTTCACGATATCCGACACCTTTTCGCCCTGCCTGATTTTTTCAAGGACCTCGGTCCCGGAAAACACAGTACAATAACTTCCCAGTTCCACTATATGCTCGGAAGTTCTCGCCAGGGCATCCATTTCCTCCAGCGGGATGTCCAGACGGAGAGACATTTCTTCTAGAAACGCACCGGTGCCCGCCGCGCATTTGCGGTTCATCTTGAAGTTCATACGCCGGCCGTGGTCATCGAGCTTGATGATCTTGTTGTCCTGCCCTCCGATATCGATGACGGTAATGGCCATGGGAAAATAGTGGTACGCACCCCGCCCGTGGCATCCGATCTCTGTCTTGGTATCATGCCGGAAGGCGACGTTTTTTCTGCCGTACCCGGTAGAGAAACACTGGATGACGGCGGCCCGGGATGTTTCGGCCATCTTCAGAGATTCATCGAGGCAGTCTTCCGCAGTCTTCTGGAAATCCGTTCCTGACTTCCTGACACAGAATCCCAGGAGCTTTTTCTCTTTGTCCAGGACTGCCACCTTTGTCCGGGACGCGCCAACATCCACACCTACAAAAACGCCTTTGTTCATTGCTCCCAATTCATTCCCGATAAAAATCCGCCGGAATAACAGGGCGGGCAGGATGAAAAAACCATCCCGTAAATCCTGTTCATCCTGTACAAATCCTATTCCATTTTGCATTCAAGATGATACCTAGGCCGCAACGAACGGGCGACGGAGGGGTACATGAACAGTACGTCGAGGAGTCCGCGACGCAGCCAACACCGGTAGCGCTTGAATGCGAATTGGAATTATCTTTCATCCAACTGCTCAATAAAAGCCTCAATGTTCGTCTTTGCCTGCTCTTCCGAATAGCATCTCAGATCGTTCAGGTCACCGTTTATGGTCAGCACCGGTATCCCCAGTTTCTCACTCAGCCTTTCCGGCATGCCATACCGATTGTTGGAGTTGTTCGGGCAGGTCTTTGCATCGTGGAAGAGGATACCGTTAAAACGAAATTTTTCATGACAGTCTTTCATATACTGTTCTTTATAGGGCTCGTCTCTCACAATAAAGAGTTCAGTGTACGCACGGCCCATGCTCTCAAAAGGTTCTTCCGGATCAAGCTGATCAAATATCCAGCTGTTACAGTAGGTGGACGCCACCACGCATGCCTTCAGAGAGGCAAATTGTTCGGACAAAGCACGGAGCTTCCCCCAGATCGGCATTCCCTCCCAGTAGATTCTATGTCTTTCCCCGTCCACGGCCGCGATCTCCGATGTTATTCTCTGCTGCAATTCCGCGAGAAGGAGCTCGTAGTAATCCACTGCCTCCTTTGTCCCGCGCGCCACTACTGCCGGACCCATGTGGATCGTGGCATCAAAAAAGGTCCACGGGGACGGGATGGCCGCGGCCGACTCAAGGCATTCCCGCCATAGGTCGGAAGTGCGTCTGGACAGCCCCACCGCTTCCTTGAAACGATCCATATCGAATTTCTCCCCGCTTACCTCTTCCAGGGCGGGAATAAGGTCCTCGGTTTGTTTTGCGATGTCCTGGATCTGATACTCGCGAATCGGTCCAATATCCCGATGGGTGTGGATTCCAATCAGCGGCACCCCCAATTCCCTGGCATACCACGCGAACCAGTCCTGCACGTCCCTGCACTGGTTTGTGTTAAATACCAGCACGTCGGGCCGCGGCACGGATGCTATGTTGTAAGCCCGGGTAAGGGGGGTCTTTTTCTGGAGATAGGAACCCACGTCGCTGGTGAGGTATGAGCATATATCAGGTGAGTAGCCGATGGCATTCGCATACGGGATCAACTCAGTCGCCATTCTGGTTGCTCCGAGCAAGGCCCCATGGTTCTCCGGATAATAGACCAGGAATCCCATCCCCCGCAAGAGCTCCGCAGGACCGACGCTAGAGCACCACGCAATTTTCCTTTTCCCGGTCCTGGCGGCCTCATCCATCTCATAGAAATGGTCGGCCATGATTTTTTTCAGGGTTTTCCCGGCCGCAATCTCTTTTCGCTTCGTCTTCTTTTCCTCGGACATACCTTTCCTCATTCAGCTTCTATCATCTGGGCGACCATTTCGGTAATGTCCATCACCTTAATCTTTCCCCGTTTGTCCTTTGGAATGGCCTTTGCACCTTTCTTCAAATTGTCCTTGCATGCGGCACAGCCTGAAACAATGATCTCCGCCCCGACGGCCAGGGCGTCCTGCACCCTCTCAGAAGCCATGTCGGTCGCCATCTCCGGATTGTTCGCCTGGACACCGCCGCCCCCTCCGCAGCAGCGGGCCTGGAGCCTGTTCCTGGCCATCTCCACGTAATCGAGCCCGGGGATGTCTTTCAATATATTCCTGGGTTCCTCAAAAACCTTCATGGCCCGTCCCAGATCACATGGATCGTGATAGGTTACCTTCTTTCCCAGGTCTCCTTTGAAGGTAATCCTTCCTTCCCTGATCAGTTTCTCCAGATAGTGCACTGAATGGTAAACCTCAAGGCCCAGGTCCCCGATTTCGGGATAGATTTTCTTGAATGTCTTGTAGCACCCCGCACAGGGCGTCACCATCTCTTTTGCCCCGGTTGCCTTAATCTTCTCAATGATTTTCTTCGCATGGTCTTCAAATTCGTCCGATCCCATGAGAAAGAGCGGAAAACCACAGCAGCTCTCTTCCATTGCCAGTGTGGTATAATCCACCTTTGCCGCATCCAGCGGTTTGATCAGACTCGGGACCATCTTCATGTCCAGGTAACTGGGAACACATCCCATGAAGAGCAATGTCTCGGCCTGTTTCTTGAGTTCCCCTTTCTGCGCTTTTTCCCTGAGTGCCGGCGGGTAGATCTGGACACGATCTTCCTTTGCGCTCGCAAAGACGTTCCCGGTCTTCATGATATTATCCCGCACTCCCAGGACCGCAGGAGTCGTAAATCCCTCCCGGTACAATTCCTTCCGCACCGCCTCCACAATTTCATCCACCTTGATCTGGGCCGGACAAAAATAGGTGCAGGCCTGACAGGTGGTACAGCTGTAAA
>CAZWEV010000022.1:0-55429 GCA_964633015.1 uncultured Desulfobacteraceae bacterium
ACGATGTGCTGATCAGGGCCCTTGCCGTCTGCATTGTTGGAGGCCTCGGCAGCACTGGCGGTGTGATTCTCGCCAGTTTTGTGATCGGATTTGCCGAACGTTTCACGGACACGTACGTCAGCACCCATTGGACCATGATCGTGAGCCTGGCAGCACTGCTCATTGTACTCATTGTCAAACCGTCGGGCCTGTTCGGAAAGCAGAAGGAACTGGAAGAGAGGATATAGATAACGGCGCGGGACACCGCACCATCGACCAATTCTACGATCTATGAGCTTCAGATGAAGAAACGGAAAGAGAGAATCGATCGCGGCATAAAAGCGAGGTCCGGCGACATCTTCACCGTCTGTTCGTGGCGCGAAATGACCTACCTGGCCTTCCCCAGGCTGCTTCCCATTGTCGGGTGTCTCCTATTGCCGCTGATTCTGAGCGGATACTGGCAGAAAGTATTGCTCTCTGTGGCTGTTTTCGCACTGCTCGCCATCAGCTGGGACATTCTTGCTCAGAGCAGTATGGTCTCTTTGGGGCAGGCCCTCTTTTTCGGCATGGGCGCCTACGTGGCAGGGGTATTCAACCATTACTTCGGATGGTCCCCTTTCGTGACTATTCCCCTGGCCACGGTTCTCGGCGGGGCTTTCTGCACGCTTCTGCTCTTGCCGGTGTTGCGGTTGCGCGGCATATATTTTGCCATGGTCACACTCATCATCCCGCTCATGCTGGTACGGGTCATCGAGGCAAGCAAGATCTTCGGCGGGACCGAGGGGATCAGCGGGTTGAGTCCGCTGCCATCGGCATGGGTCGAAGTGTATGTGGCTGTAGCTGCTTTGCTGGCCGCCCTTTTCGGATTCAGACGGATGATGGATTCGGATTACGGCCTGGTCCTCAAGGGCATCAATGACAATGACCGGTCGGTTATGAATGCCGGGATCAACATATACTGGTACAAGGTACAGGCACTCTTTATCTCCAGCGCCATCGGCGCCTTCGCTGGTGCACTCATGACCCACGTGTACATGTTTGTCGGAATGCCTGTTTTCGCGCTTGACTACTCCATATTGCCTATTGCCGCCGCAGTGGTCGGAGGTCCCGGCACGCTTGCCGGCGCCACGCTGGGCGCCTTCATCCTCGTCCCCCTGTCCGAGCTCCTGCGCGGAATCGGCGGACTTCGCATCGTATTTTACGGCCTGTTCCTGGTCGTCTTTATCGTTGCGTTGCCGGAAGGCCTCTTCCACTACATTCAACGGAAGTATTTCCAATTCGAGAGGTTGGTGGAGGTCGAAAAATGAATGCCCGACCGTTGCTCCAGGTCTCCCAACTCAGAAAAGCATTCGGCGGCGTCCAGGCGATCAATCAGGTCAGTTTTGACGTCTCTTCGGGCGAATTGCTGGGAATTATCGGCCCGAACGGGTCCGGCAAAACCACCATTGTCAATCTCATCACGGGTTTTGTAAAACCAACTTCCGGAGAAGTCATTTACAAGGGCACCAATATCACCAACTGGGCGCCCCATAGAATCGTCAGGCTGGGGGTCGCAAGGACCTTTCAGATGGTGAAACCCTTCTATCAACTGCCCGCGTACAAGAACATGATCATCCCTCTCTACTCTCCGAGGGTGAAGGGCCTTGCCGGTGGGAAGTACGGCGACAGAAACGCGGTCGCCTTGGATCTTCTTGAAGACGTGGGCTTTGAAAGAGATTCCTTCGTTGCGTACAAGGTTGCCAGTGTGCTGCCGCAGGGGTATCTGAAGAGACTCGAACTGGCCAAAGCCATCGCCCTCCAACCGGACCTGCTGATCCTGGACGAACTCTTCTCCGGGCTGAGCCTGGCTGAAGTGGCCAGCATGGTCCCCATCATTGAGAAGCTGCGCCAGGAGGGCAAGACCATTATCATGATCGAACACCGGTTGAAGGAGCTGTTCAGGATAGCGGACCGGATCCTCGTCCTGAACTACGGCACCAAAATCGCGGAAGGTGCTGCAGAGCAGGTGATGGAAAATGATGCTGTCAAGAATGCCTATCTGGGCACGGAGGCCTGACGGGATTGGATATGCTTGAAGTGACGAATCTGATGGTCTTCTTTGAGAATGCCCTGGCACTGAACGATTTCAGCATGCGGGTCAAAGAGAAGGAAATCGTCGGTGTGGTCGGGCCCAACAGTGCCGGGAAGACCACGCTCATGAACACGCTTTCGGGACTCATTATAGATATGCTCATCAAAGAGAAGAGAAAGGGTGGAGAACGCATTACCCTTTACGGCAAGATCGTTTTTGAAGGAGAAGACATCACCGGCACAAGCCCCAGCGAGCGGGTAAGAAAAGGCATAGTGCTCTCCCGGGAGCGACATCCTGTTTTTCCGGAAAGCAGCGTTGTGGAAAACCTGAAGATAGCCGGTTATCTCAGAAAGAAGTCGGAGATCAGGGAAACCATCCGCTCTGTTTTCGACGTTTTCCCTCCTCTGGCTCACCTCAAATCCAGGAAAGCGGGTTTCCTGAGTGGAGGGGAACAGCAGATGCTGGCCCTTGGTATGGCGCTCGTGGTCAGGCCGAGACTTCTTCTTCTGGACGAACCGCTCCTGGGCCTCAGTCCCATCATGCAGGAGACCCTCGTGGGGGCCATATCGGATCTCAAAAAGGCCTCCGGTGTTACCGTCCTGCTCAGCGAGCAGTTCGCACGGCCTGTCCTGCCCATGATCGACCGGGGCTATATCATCGAGAACGGCATGCTCTCCATGAAGGGAACCGGATCAGAGCTCATGGATAATCCTGAGATAAAAGCAGCGTACTTCGGGGTTTGATTTCATGCAAGAAAACGAAACCCATACCATATTCTCCACCTTTGATGCCGTCGCCCGGAAGCAAAGAGGAAAAACAGCAGTGGTCTATCTGGGAACGAGGTATTCCTATGCTCGGGTGAAGGCACTGGCCGAGCGTTTTGCCGCCGCCCTCACCCATATGGGGGTAGAACCCGGAGGAAGGGTGCTTATCTACCTTCCCAACAGCATTCAGTGGATCGTGGTCTGGCTTGGAATTCAGAGAATAGGAGGGGTATGCGTCCCCATAACTCCCATATACACACCCCATGACCTGAGATACATTGCAAATGACAGCGAGACAGAAACCATCGTCTGCGCGGACACGAATTTCGGATATGTCACCAAGATCCTTCCTGAAACAAAGATCAACCAGGTCATCGTCAGCAATATGGCGGATCTCCTGTCCTGGTGGAAGCGGCAGTTCGGCCGCATCTTCGACGTCATACCAAAAGGCAGGATCGCCCTCGGCAAAGAGTGTTATTCCCTGAATAAGCTGCTGTCCGAATACCGAAACCCGAAACTCCCCGAAAGGATCGGGGAAGGCCGGAACACCGCGGAGATCCTCTACACCGGCGGAACCACCAAATATCCCAAAGGCGTTCCTTTTACCCATGATCTGTTCCTGGAATCCGCCGACGAGCAGATCAGGGTGAGTGAACCGCTCTTTCCTGTTGAACAAAACATTATCCTGGGCAACGCTCCCCTCTTCCATGTCCTCGGGCAGACCTGCAGCCTGGCCACCCTTCTGGCAGGAGGCACCCTGATGGTCCAGCCGAAGGTCAACCTCGATGCCACTTTTGAAGCAATTCAACGCTTCAGGGCGAAGACCATGATCGGGGTGCCCACACTCTACCGAATGATCCTCGAACATGACCGGATCGACCAATATGATCTGAGCTCGGTGGAATACTGGTACAGTGCGGGAGATGTGCTTCCCGTCGAGGTGGGCCGAAGGTGGTACGAAAGATTCGGGAAGCGGATTTATCAGGGATACGGCGCAACGGAAACCTGCGGCGGCGTGACCATGTGCCCCGTGGACAGGGAGAATCCCGCCAAAAGTGTAGGCAGGGTGGTCAAAAGCAAAAAGGTCAAACTTGTGGATCCTGTCACCCTGGAACCTGTCCAGCAGGGGAAACCGGGTGAATTGCTCGTTTCCTCTACCCACATGGTGACCCATTACTTGAATAAACCCCAGGAAAGCGCAGAGTCATTCATAGAACTGGACGGCGCCAGGTGGTACCGAACGGCAGACATCATGACCGTGGATGATGAAGGAAACTATTATTTCGTGGACAGGACCGTCGATACCATCAAGCATAAGGGGTACCGCGTTTCAGCCTCGGAAATCGAAGCGGTGCTCCAGGAACACCCCGCGGTGATCGGTTCTTGCGTCGTGGGGGTGCCCGATCCAAAGGTGGGGGAAAGGATCAAGGCCTATGTGGTGTTGAAGGAAGACGTAAAAGGCATTACAGGGTACGACCTGATCAAATGGTGCAGGGAGATACTCGTCTCCTACAAGGTCCCGCAGCACATAGAGTTCAGGGATATGCTACCCAAATCCAAGGTCGGCAAACTCTTGCGAAGGGAGATTCGTACTGAAGAAGAAAGAAGGGTTCAGAGTTAACCTATTCCGCCGTCAAGAATACCCCGCATTTTTCGCGACAATTCCTTGATGCTGAAGGGTTTCTGGAGAGAACCGCTGAACGTTTCACCTGCATCTCCGGTGGTCTGCCCGTCAACCGCGTATCCGCTTGCGAGGAGGACTCTTGCATGTGGATTCATTTCCCGTATTCTCTTGAACACCACATTTCCGTCCATGCCCGGCATGACCAAGTCCAGCACGACAATGTCTATATCATCCTTTCTTTCATTATACAGCTCCACCGCCTTCTCGCCGCTCTGTGCCGTCAGTACCTGATAGCCCAATCTTCGCAGCATCTTCTCATTCACGTCCAGGACAGCGGCCTCATCTTCAACCAGCAGGACCGTTTCCGTCCCCTTTATAATGCTGTCCCTCTCCGCATGATCCTGCCTTATCGCATGAGAAGAGGCCGGAAGGTATATGGTGAAGGTTGAACCCTTACCCTTTTCGCTCTGAACAGTAACAAATCCTCCATGGTTCTTTATGATGCCGTAGACGGTTGCCAAACCAAGGCCGGTCCCTCTCCCCCGCTCCCGGGTGGTAAAAAATGGCTCGAATGCGTGCCGTCTGACCTCCTCATCCATTCCCTCACCCGTATCGGTCACTGAGATTGCCACGTACTTGCCGGGCTCCACCTGGTAGATACTCGCTTCCCGCCCATTAACGATGCTGTTTTTCGTCTGAACAAACAGGTCGCCGCCGCCAGGCATCGCCTGCCAGGCATTCACGTAAAGGTTCAGAAGCACCTGTTCGATTTGTCCCCGGTCAACGTCGGCCGTCCAGAGGCCGGGGTCATATTCTTCTTGGATCTTCACTTCCTTCTTTGTCCGCCCCAACATACGGTTCTGGATTGAGATAACTTCATTCAGGTCCGTCGGCCTGACCTCGTATTTCCGTCGTCGCGCAAAACCCAGGAGCTGTTTCGTCAACTCCGAACCCTGCCTGATCTGCTCTTCGATATTCACCAGCCGCTCGTAGACCGGGCGGTCAGCACTGGTATCCAGCAATCCCAGGGAAACATTGCCCTGAATCGCCATCAGGAGGTTATTGAAGTCATGGGCAATCCCTCCCGCGAGGATTCCTATGGTCTCCATTCGCTGGATCTGCTCGAGCTGGGCCTGGAGTCTCTTTCTTTCCTCTTCGGCCCGTTTTCGCTCTGTTATGTCGCTGTAAAAATTAAGAATCGCAGGTTTTTCCTCCCACATGATCTTCAGGCCGCTGGCTTCAACCCACCGCATTTCTCCCCTCGGATTAACAACCCTGATGTTGTACCGGGGAAGGGCATCTTCATCGTGCAGTCTTTTCAGATAATTTTCAATGGCCAGTTCCCTGTCGTCGGGATGGATAAACTGAAACGGGTCATGAGATGCCATCACCGCTTCCGGGGAGAGCTTCAGGAAATCGCACACTGCCTTGTTGGCGAACGCGATCTTCCTGTCCTGGGTCACGAGCATGCCTTCTATGGAGTTTTCCACCACCATGCGGTACTTTTGTCGGCTCTCCTCTAGCGCCTTTTCCGACTTTTTCCGTTCCGTGATATTATGGGCCACAACCGTGGCCTTTAGCGGTCCCCCGGCATGGTCAAAGGAGATTTTTGAATTGATGAGCAGACAAAGCACCCTGCCGTCCTTTGTTTTCACCTCATATTCAATATTTTCGGGCATCTTTTCGCCTGCAGCCATCATCTCGAGCCGCTGCAAATGGTGCGCCCTGCTCTCGTCTGTCAAAATATCGAAAAGATCCATGGCAAGAAACTCTTCCCGGGTATACCCCGTGTACCTGGCCATCACATCATTCACGTCCGTGAACTTCCTCGCAGGAATATCCACCTCCATGATCCCCGACGGAGCATACGCCACCACCTGTCTGTATTTTTCCTCACTTTCACGCAGAGCCTGCTGCGCGGCCACCAGTTGCGTGATATCTCTGGAAATCTCGATAACCGCTGTGGGATTTCCTTCGTCATCCTTCAAGGCGACATTGGCCGTACAATGGAAATAAATCTCTTTTCCTTCCTTATTGATGACCGACGTATCGTGTTCGTGGATTCGTCCGTCTTCAAATGCCCGCAACGCCAGGCAGGGAGAGGGCTCGCACGGTTCACTCCTGCCGTGGTACACCTCGTAGCACTTTCTCCCCACAATATCCTTCCCAAAAATCCTCTTTGCCGTCTCGTTGGCCCAGAGGATATTCAGGGCACTGTCCATCATGCTCATATGCTCGGGGATTGCCTCCAGCACGGCCTCGAGTTTCGCATTATCCCAGATCACCTTTTTCCCTCCTCCCTGCTTTCAGCCATCTCGCTTCCAAAATCCACCGACATCTCTTGATCCTGATCTTGAGGGTGGTGCTTTTTTGCCAATAGAATATCTCCTTCATCGTATCACTCGGAGTGAATCGGGCTCCTTCTGTTTCCCACAGGAGCCCCTTTGTTCCCAAAATTCCGGGAAACCGCGAATAGTCGTTCCGTCCCTTCTCAAAGCAGTCTCAGCCTGAGGGACAAACGGAAAATCAATCTTGGTCATCAGTTATAATGACTTCCCTGACATTTGATGATTATTTTTGAAGACTCTTGCATCCCGATGCATGGGAAAGAGGCCTGGGCCATTTTGTTGAAAGGAATCCGGGAGACGGAAGGCTATCCAACGGCAGAACAGATCACTGATGGAAGATCCGGGATGGGCGGATACCCATCAGCGCAAATACGTATTATTCAGTTTTCACAATATTCCAGAACAATGCCATCCATATCAAGGTCGTCGGGATCCATTTCATCACCCCCCCCGTCGAGATAAGAAATCTTTCCCCGGTACTTCTCCATCAGAACAAATTCTCCATATTCATTCGTCTCAAAAAGGGCATCAAGACAAGAGGCACAGAAGGGCCCCTCCTGTTCGCTGTCACCTTCCATGACATACGGCACCCAGCCTTCCAGTATTGCCTTTTCAGGGGAGTTCATTTCCAGTCCGCAGATTGCACACCTTATGCTCAACGTTCAAGACCTCGCAAAAAATCAAGAATTGGAGAATGCACCGGGCACTCTCGTTTTTGTTACAGATTGCTTTTACATGGAAAAAAAGATATTGCCAAGCAAAATCTTTCAATACCATGTGGGTTCGTCTCAGGGAAATTGGCGCTCCGCCGGGCACAGGGAGCCCGAATTCTGCTTGCCTATGGTGAAGCCTTCAATTACTATGCTCCAGCACTTTTATAAAAAAATGATCATGACAATCTTTTTCCAATGTCCTTGTCCCTGACAACACGCGGTGTTCTTGCCTGCCTGGGCGCGTCCGTGCTCTGGGGCGCCAACGGAGTTGCCTCCAAGTATCTGATGAATGGAGGACTCTCGCCCTTTGTCTGGGCACAGGGGCGGTTGACCATTGCCTCCACCCTGACGCTCCTCTGGCTCGCGCTGACGAAACCGACGGTATTGCGCATACATTTTCCTGATATCATACACTTCATCCTCCTGGGCTCCATCGGTATGGCCGGGGTCAATGCCTGCTATTTTGCCGCCATTTCCAGGATTCCCACCGCTGCAGCCATTCTCATCGAATACCTGGCCCCGGCATTGATAGCCGTCTTTACCTGGGCCTTCATGAACCAAAGGATGGGACGTATCAAGTGCATAGCCCTGTTCCTTGCTCTGGCGGGCTGTTATCTTGTGGTCGGCGGCTATAATGTGAATCTCCTTACGCTCAATTTGGGCGGTCTCCTCTGGGGACTCGGTGCGGCCCTGACCTATTCCTTTTATATTGTCTATTCAGAGTACGCTCTGCGCAGCTACTCTCCCTGGACCCTCATCTGCTACGCCCTCATCATTGCAGCCATAACATGGAACGTGGTCCTGAGTCCGGCAGATCTTCTCACAATGGGCTGGGACACCCCTTCCTGGGCTATCATTTTCCTCGCCTCCACTGTCGGGACCGTGGTTCCATTCGGATTGTTCGCTTACGGCATTGAGCATCTCAGATCCACAAGGGCAACCATTATAGCCACATTCGAGCCCATCGCGGCAGGCCTCATCGCCTTTTTCTTTCTCGGTGAGCGTCTCCTGGCACTGCAGATTATCGGCGGACTGGCGGTCCTGACCGCCGTGGTCATGATTCAAATGGAAAAGGAGCATGACGAGATGACGCCCGCCCTCATAAGAGGACGCAGAAAGTAGCATCAGGGTCCCGATTTCAATGCATTTTCGACTATGCCGAGGCGGGAAGTCTCTTTTCAGACAGTTCCCTGTTTTCCTCTACTGCATGACATGCCACAAGTCTCTTATCCGCCAGACACCTCAGCGCAGGAATTTCCTCCCTGCAACGATCCATTGCCCAAGGGCATCGGCCATGGAACACACATCCTGTCGGGAGATGAATAGGAGTCGGAACCTCGCCCTTCAGCCCAATGTGTTTTTTCGTTTTCTCTCCAATTCTGGGAATGGCGCTGAGCAGGGCTTTTGTGTAGGGATGGCGCGGTGATCGAAAAATATCCTCTGCTCCGGCAACCTCGCACAGAGTCCCGAGATACATGACCGCAACCCTTGCGCTTATGTGGCGAACCACAGATAAATCATGGGTGATAAAGAGATAGGTAAGACCCCGTTTCTTGCCCGCCTCCATGAGCAGATTGAGGATCTGGGCCTGTATGGATACATCAAGGGCAGAGACAGGCTCATCGGCAACGATAAATTCAGGGTCAAGGATGAGCGCCCTTGCGATACTTATTCTCTGCCGTTGTCCTCCTGAAAATTCGTGGGGATGCCGCGCAACCCAGGCTGGACTGATCCCGACCTGTTCCATAACTGCGGATATTTTTTCTTCTACCTCTCCAGCTCTTATTCCGGGGTTGTGAAACCGAAGCGGCTCCGCCAGGGTTTGCTTTACTGTCTTTCTCGGATTGAGAGACGCATAGGGGTCCTGAAAAATCATCTGCATCTTTTTTCTGAAAGGAAGCATCTCCCTGTGGCTGAGACAGTCTATCTGCTGATTCCTGTAAAATATTTTCCCGGAACTCGGTCTATAAAGCCCCATGACAACTCTGCCCAAGGTGGATTTGCCACATCCGCTCTCTCCCACAACACTCAGCGTCTCGCCCCTGTCTATGGTGAAGCTCACATCATTGAGGGCCTTTACAATGGTCTTTTCCATGACAGGCCTTCCGTTTTGAAATCTCAATCGGTCAAGGAGCCCTCCTGAAATATCAAAATGTTTTACGATGTTGTCTACTTTGAGTATCGGTTGATTCTTCTCCATACAATCCTTGAACGATGCTTCCTGCAGTCACGTTTGAGGCTGAACAGCATACTCCTCTCAATACGAAAAATGCCGCGTTTCAAATCGCCTAATGCACGGTTTTCATGTGGCATGCGACCATTCTTCCCTGTACCGTTTTCAGAAGACCAGGGACTTCGATTTCACAAATTTTCTCCTTAATCATACACCGTGGATTGAATGCGCATCCAGGAGGAATATTGGTTAGAGTAGGCATCATTCCCGGGATCTGATGGAGCTTCTCTCCCGGCTTCAAAGCCCCGGGAAGGGCATTTATGAGACCCTGTGTATACGGGTGGATCGGATCCTTTACAATAGCGTCGGTTGGTCCATATTCAATAATTTTGCCTGCGTACATCACTGCCATCTTCTCTGTTACCTGGGATACAACTGCAAGATCATGGGTTATCAAAATCAGGGCCATCCTTTCAGATTCGCACAGTTCCTGAAGCAGATCCATGATTTCCGCCTGGATAGTTACGTCCAGGGCGGTTGTCGGCTCATCGGCAATGATTATGGCAGGATCTGTGAGGAGAGATATGGCAATGATGATTCTCTGGCGCATTCCCCCTGAAAACTCATGCGGATACTGAGAAAGCCTCTTTTCAGGTGATGGAATATACACCTTTTTAAGCTTTTCCAGTGCAACCTTTTCAGCTTTGGCCTTTGATATATTTCTGTGTGCCCGGATGGTCTCCACCATCTGGGTCCCTATGGTCAAGACAGGATTCAAAGTCATCATGGGATCCTGAAAAATCATGCTTATCCGATCTCCCCTGATTTCTCTCATCCGGGCATCAGGCACAGAACTGATGTCATTTCCGTTGAATAAGACTCTGCCCCCTGAAATAAAGCCCGGCTTGCTGATCAGGTTGATGATTGCAAAACCGGTAACCGATTTCCCGGCCCCGCTCTCTCCCACCAGGCCTAGCTTCTCACCTCTATCCAAAGAGAAACTCACGCCGTTAATGGCTGTAAGATCTCCGAATCTTAATGCGAATGTAACTTTAAGATTTTGAACTTCCAAAAGGTGAGACATCCAGGCTATCCTTTATACAGTTTCGGGTTAAGCACATCCCTGAGCCAATCACCCAGCAGGTTGACCACAAGAACAAACAAGACGAGAAAAATGCCCGGAAAAATGGTAATCCACCAGGAACCGGAAAAAATATATTCAAACCCTGCCCTGATAAGAGACCCCAGGGATGGTTTTGTCACGGGCATGCCAAGCCCCAGGAAAGACAAAGCGGCCTCACTCATGACCGCATTTGCCACCTGAATGGTTGAAATGACCAGTACGGAAGTCAGGGTGTTTGGCAGGACATGTCTGATCATGATCACCGGTCGTGAAAGACCGATCACCCTTGCGGCCTCAACATATTCTTTGTTTTTTTCACCCATGACTGATGCCCGTATCGTCCTGGCGTACACCGGCCACTCCGAAAGACCGATGATAATGATGAGGAGAGGAACTGCAAGCTTTTCAAAACTTCCTATTCCAAACATCACCTGAAAGATCGCACTGATGAATATGGCAACCATGAGGTAGGGAAAGGAGAACTGGATATCGGCTATTCTCATGAGCACACTATCAACCTTGCCACCCACATATCCTGCCATGAGCCCCATCAGAATACCGATAAAAGCCTGGAGCGATACCGCGCCAATGCCGATAACGACCGAGATCCTGAGCCCGTATATCATGGTGGAAAGGAGGTCCCGTCCCATGTTGTCGGTACCAAGAATAAAAGCGGATGACCCTCCATCAAGCCACATTGGCGGAGTCTCTGCGTTCATGATGTCTATATTTTCAGCGTCGTAAGGGTTGTAGGGTGAGACCAGCGGTGCTGTGATACTCAAGATGATAAAGCAGGCCAGAAAGAAAAAACTCATCATGGCGGTCCTGTCATGCTTGAAGCTGTGCAGGAAGTATGATTGCTGAAAACGTTTCATCGATGTCTTCATTTTGTTCCTGCTATTCTTACGGTGGGATTGATAAATCCGTAAATAATATCCACCACCGTATTCACCACGACGAATACTGACCCAACAACAACAAGATACGCTATGAGAAGGGAGGTATCAGATCGTTCAACAGCCTCAAGAAACATATACCCAATGCCCTGCCACTGAAAGACTGTTTCCGTGAGAATCGTAAAGGCAAACATGATCCCTATCTGTACTCCAAATACTGTTATGACCGGCAGGAGCGTGTTCTTAAACGCATGAAGGAGCCAGATTCTCATGCGTGACAGGCCCTTTGCCCAGGCATACTTGATATATTCGGTCTCCAGGACCTCCATCATCTCGGATCGTATGAGCCTGATAAACAGGGGCAACTCTATGGATGCTAAAGATATACTCGGTAAAATCAAGTGCTTGAGACCATCAGCGGTGAAAAAGCCGGACATCCACCACCCATTACCAAACACATCCACTGTTTCACCACGACCGTACGAGGGGAGCCAGTGCAGCTGCACACCGAAGATATAGATAAGCATGATAGCGGTAAGAAAAACGGGCACGGAGACACCGAGCGTGCTGAATCCCATGACAAATCTTGAAAAGGAAGCCCTTGGCCTGAGAGCCGTGTATACCCCCAGGGGAAGTGAAATAAGCACTATCAGCAAACCCGCCCCCATCACCATTTCAATGGTTGCAGGAGCCTTGGAAACAATAACATCGAGGGCCGGCTTTTTGTAAAAAAAGGAAAGGCCAAGATCCCCATGAAGCGCCTTCCCTACAAATCTGACATATTGCGTCAGGAAAGGATCGTTGAGGCCCAGTTTCTGTCTGATCTGCTCCCTTTCCTGGGGCGTTACCCGCTCTCCCACCATATCCCGGACAGGATCTCCTATCTGGGTTTTTATGGAAAATCCTATGAGCCCTATGATCAGCATGACAAAAATTGCCTGGGCTATTCTTCTTACGATAAAAGCGAACATCTCATCTGTTCTCTGGGAGCAGGTAGTAACCCGGATTTCTCACTCCCGTCACGGGCGGGGTTATGACGGCGGAGAACCCCATGAACTCCTGCGTTGCGCTCAAAAAATGTCCTCGACGTACTGCAAAAGTACGTCTGTGGTCATTTCCCTTCATACGCCTTATGTTCACAGAGCTCTCCACCGTCTCGCTACAAAGATCGGTAATGAAGCCGGATTGAAGGGACGGGATGAGTGACAAACTCGATACTCATCCCTTTTGCTTTCGGGTATGACTTTCCCACTTATAACTAATTTAGACATAAATGGTAAAAAAATCATTCTATTTTATCACTATATCTCCAAAGTAAGGAAAGTTCATGGTATTTATAACAGGCGCGATCTCAATATTCTTTTTGCCGGCATAGGAATGGTTCTGCCAGTGAAAAGGGATAAAGGCCGCATCATCGTAAAGAATCTGCTCAACTTCCTGGAGCATTGCAGACCGTTTCTTCAGATCGGTTTCGGACTGGGCAGCAATAACAAGTTCATCAACCTTTTTGTTGCAGTACATACCACTGTTGTATTGACCATATCCTGTCTTCTTGTCGGGACACATTGCCAGAAATTCAGAGAAGTTCCCTGAATCCTCCGTATCAGAGTGCCATCCGATCATCTGGATATCAGCAGAATGGGCATCAAACTCATCCCAGTACTGTGCCTTGGGCATGGTCTTGAGATTCACTTTGATGTTGATCTTCGCAAGCATCTGAACGGTTGCCTCTGCAATTTTTGCATCATTCACATACCGGTTGTTTGGAGCTATCATGGTACACTCAAAACCCTTTTCAAGACCGGCCTCTTTCATCAGGGCCCTCGCTTTCTTAAGATTATACCTCGGCTTCAGGCTTGCTTTGTAACCCGCATACCCTTCAGGGCCCTGCTGTGCTGCCACGGTTGCGGTCCCTTTCATGATTTTCTTTACAATACCGGTATTGTTGACGGCATAAACCATTGCCCGCCGCACACGTACGTCCTTGAACTCAGGCTTTCGCTCCTGGTTCATCTGGAATGTAATAATACGCCCGCCATTGCAGGTAACGAGCTTTACATTGGAATCAGCCTTAATTCTTTTGAAATCCTGGGGAGGAACAGGGGAGATAAAGTCAACATCTCCTGAAAGAAGGGCTGCGACCCTCGTTGCATCCTCCTTGATGGGGGTAAGGATCATCTTGTCCACATTTCCTGGAGATTTCTTATCCCAGTAGCCCTTGAACCGGTCAAATACCGTTTTTACCCCTTGTTCGCGATAGGTCACCACAAAAGGGCCTGTTCCTGATTCATGATTCAGGGCAAAGGACGGGCCTATTTTCACAATAGCCTCCTTGGGCTGACCCTTCTCATCTTTTCCCGTGTAAAATTTACTGTCCATGGCAAAGAAATACGTCGCCATGTTGAGAAGAAGGGCGTAGGGCTTCTTTGTCTTGATGTCCACGGTGTAGTCATCAATAATAGTTACCCCTTCAAAAGGCTCAAGAAGCCCCTTAAAATCAACGCTGGTTTTCATGCGGTCAAAGGACCATTTCACATCTTTTGCCGTAAAGGTGTTACCACTGTGAAATTTCACTCCTTTTCGGAGATAAAAACGTATAGTCAGGGGGTCCAGCCGTTTCCATTTTTTGGCAAGGCGGGGTTCAAAAGTCATTTTTTTTGTCCACCGCACCAGCGGGTCAAAGCACCAGTGTGAAAGCTGAAGCATGCCGCCTGAAAGTTGAACATGAGGATCAAGCGATACAGGGTCGGCATCAAGGGCTACTTTGAGCGTCTTTGCATTCGCTGTAAAGGTGACAGACAAAACCAAAGCAAGACTCAACACAAAAATAATAAATTTCCTCATCTCGTCCTCCTCAAGAAAAAGGTTCCTAAAAAATCAGCGCTAAAACATCCTGTGCCGAATCATCGGACTGCACAGCACTTTAACGCTAACATGTATCAGCATTCAATTATCAGACGAGATATGTGGGGTCAAGAAAATATCCTTCTACTCTCAAGGTATTGGTGAGGCGAGCCTTTTTCATCACCGCTGCCGTTTCGCCGGACTAGAGTGCACGCTCACTGAACCGGAGCCGATCACCTGGTGGCCTGTCCCCTGCGAAACCCGTCGTCGCCCTGATGCACATCCCCTGCTTCTTCACTTGTCTTTTCTGTGCATCGGCATTCATCCGGCTACACGGCATGGCATGCAACAAAGTGATCCGGTTCAATCTCTTTCATTTCGGGAATCCTCTCACCGCATAGAGGTTCAGCCAGCGGGCAGCGGGTGCGGAACGTGCATCCTGACGGTGGCTCCGCTGGATTGGGAATATCTCCGTGGAGCACCGGGCCTTTTCTCCTGCATCTTGGATCAGGAAAGAGAATTGCCGACAGGAGGGCCTTTGTGTACGGGTGTCTCGGTTTCTCGTAGATATTTCCGGCTGGCGCCGTCTCTACGATTTTCCCCAGGTACATGATGGCAACACGGTTTGAAATGTGTTCCACCACTGCAAGGTCATGTGAAATGAAAAGGTAAGACATCTTGAATTCTTCCTGGAGCCTGACCAGGAGATTTATGATCTGCGCCTGAATTGAAACGTCCAGGGCCGATACCGGTTCATCCGCCACTATCACCTTTGGGTTCAGGGTAAGGACCCTTGCTATGCCGATACGCTGTCGCTGGCCTCCGCTGAATTCATGCGGAAAACGTTTCATATAATCGGGCTCAAGACCTACTTTTTTGAGTACCGCTGCCACCGCATCTATTCTTTCAGCCTTGTTCCGGCAAAGACCGTGCACCAGCAACGGTTCCTCCACTATGTCGCCCACCGTCATCCTGGGGTTGAGCGACGCAAATGGGTCCTGAAAAATCATCTGTGCCGACCTTCTGAACGTATGTAACCTGTGGCTTTCAAATCCGGAAACATCCTCACCCTCGAACCGTACCTCTCCTGAAGTAGGCTCTGTAAGCCTGAGAATCGAGCGTCCGGTGGTGGTCTTTCCACATCCTGACTCACCTACAAGGCCGAGTGTTTCACCTTCCTTGAGATGGAGACTCACACCATTCACGACACGGAGGTATCTTTTTCTCTGGAAAAGGCCTCTTTTCTCCAAGGGAAAGGATTTGACCAGATCTTTTACCTGCAATAGAAGTTCATTCATTTTTCTCTTTCAAAGATGGCACGCAACAGAGTGCCCTTTGTCAATATCCCGCAGACGCGGCCTTTCCTTCCGGCATTGTTCCATTGCCTCAGGACAGCGTTCGGCAAATTTGCAGCCCGGGATCTTCCGGAATGGAGAAGGAACGACCCCTTCTATTTCGTTCAGAAATTTTTCCCTCTTCCCCAGGCGAGGGACTGAATTCATCAATGCAATGGTATACGGATGTTTCGGATTCTCGAAAAGTGAAAATACGTCGGCTTCCTCGACCTTTTCCCCGGCATACATAACAACGACTCTCTGTGCGCTGTTGGCAATGATCCCCAGGTCGTGCGTGATCAGAATCATCGCCATCCCGAATTGTTCTTTCAGACGGAGTATGAGGTCAAGGATCTCGGCCTGGATGGTTACGTCGAGTGCGGTGGTGGGTTCGTCCGCAATGAGCACCCTGGGATTACAGCCCAGGGCCATTGCGATCATGACCCGCTGCCGCATACCCCCGCTCAGCTGGTGCGGGTATTCATTCATGATTCTTTCCGGGGACGGAATTTCACACGCCTCCAGGATTTCGATGGAACGGTTCCTCGCCTCCTTTCTCGAGAGCTTCTGATGCAGCATGAAGACCTTTGAAAGCTGATATCCAATCGTAAAAACCGGATTGAACGAGGTCATGGGATCCTGAAATACCATTGAAATCTGAGCTCCCCGCACCTTTCTCATTCTCTTCATGGGCAACTCCAGAAGATTCTCCCCCATGAAGACAATTCTGCCCGACGCTATTTTTCCCGGAGGAATAGGAATGAGGCGCAGAATGGAGAGGGCTGCCACGCTCTTCCCGCATCCGGATTCCCCCACGATCCCGAGGGTTTCCCCCTTTAAGACATGATAACTCAACCCCACAACGGCCTGTACGACGCCCTCCTGCACGGCAAAATGGGTGCTCAAGTCTTCTATTCGCAATATGGGTTCAGTGCTTTCCAATCCATTCTTCCTGTGGTTTCGTCTCGGGGGAAAACAATTTTACGTTCTCTGGAATCTCCATCGTATCTTGGGGTCCAATCCCTCCCTCAACCCGTCACCGAATAGATTGAAGGCCAGGACCGTCATAAAAATAGCCGCACCCGAAAATGTGGAGATCCACCACTGGGTGAGAAAAAACGCGCGTCCGTCATTTACCATCACTCCCCAGTCCGCCGCGGGTGGTTGTGTTCCGAGGCCCAGGAAACCAAGAGATGCCAGGCACAGAATGATGTACCCCATATCGAGGGTCCCCTGAACGATAATGGGTGAAAGACAGTTTGGGAGAATGTGACGGAACAATATTCGCAATTGGGAAGCCCCCACTGCTTTCGCGGATTCTACAAACTGCATTTCCTTCAAAGAAACGACCTGCCCTCGTACCAGGCGCGTGTACCACGGCCACCATGGAACGGAAATGGCTATGAGCGCGTTCAACAGGCTGGGGCCGGTAGACGCCACGATCGCGATGGCCAGCAAGAGGGAAGGAAAGGCCAAGATCATATCCGCAAACCGCATAATGCCTTCGTCGATCTTGCCGCCGAAATATCCTGCGAACAGACCTAACGGAACCCCGAATCCCATCACGATCAGAACGACAATGACCGCTGCCTTTACGGAAATGCGGGCGCCGAAAATAACCCTGCTCAACAAATCTCTTCCCAGATCATCTGTCCCTAATGGATGTCTCATGCTCGGCGCTTTCAGCCTTTCCTGGAGGTTTGAAAGTCCCCGGCCCTGATCCGGAAATGGTGCGATCCACGGCGCAAGAACGGCAGAAAGGACAAGCACTATAATAATAGCTAGTCCAAAGACAGTGAGAGGATTCTTCAGAATGAGGCTGATGCCCCTGAAATAGTCTCTTTTGTTTTTCTTCAGCATGATTTTCCCAACTATGGTAAGCGACAAACCCTATTTCCCGATCCTTATACGCGGGTCAGCTATGGCCAAGAGGAGATCAACGCAGAGGTTTACCGTCACGTAAAAAAGCGCCATTAAGATGGTGACGCCCATAATGACCGGATAATCGTTCAGAAAAATCGCATTGATGGTATAGGTCCCAAGACCGGGCCAAAAAAAGATCAGTTCGATGAAAAATGTTCCCGTCAACATTGACGCAAAGCAGAGGCCCGCCGTTGTCAGGGTCGGGCCTATGGCATTTCTCAGGGCATGGACAAAGTGGATCTCGGACTCGGATACCCCTATCGACCTGGCGGTTGTGATGTAGTCTTCTCTCAGGACCTCCAGCATGGCCGAACGCGTCATCCGGGCGATCAGTCCCGTTGAATAGGCGGCAAGGGTGACGGCTGGAAGAACAAGGTGCATACAGACATTCCAGAATGCCTCCCAGTTACCCGTCAGCATGGCATCCAGGATGTTGAACCCCGTGACCTTTTGGATGGGATTCATGAGGGCGGTAACCGTATCAATACGTCCTCCTATGGGAAATAGTCCCAGCCATTTGAAAAAGACGATCTGGAAAATCATGGCCAGCCAGAATGAGGGCATGGAGACATTTGCCACGGAAAAGAGCCTGCTCAGGTGATCAATGATAGTATTCTCTTTCCTGGCCGAGAGCACTCCAAGAGGGATGCCCACGAACAAGGCAATGACAATGGCGCTGAACATTAATTCCAGGGAGGCGGGAAAATGTTCCAGGATTCCCGTGAGGACAGGACGGTGGGTCCGCAAAGATTCGCCCAGATTTCCATGAGCCAGGTCCCTCAGATAATATGCAAACTGGATGTACACGGGCCGGTCAAGCCCCAACTGTTTACGAACCAGTTCCACTTGCTCGGGTCTTGCGCGCGGCCCGACATACGCGGCTGCAGGATCTCCGGGCACCACACGCGAAAGGGTAAAGGTAATGATGCAGAGCCCGAACAGAACCACCAGGAGCCACACGAGACGTTTTAGTACATAGCGAAGCATGTGATCTCAACGAACGCTTGGGTTATGGGGTCACGGTCCACGGGTGGCCCATCAACTCTGCTCATGGATTCCAAACCGTGAACCGTGGGGCATTGGACCTGCGATCCCGTTATTCCTTGTACATGAGGTACCAGAAAGGGACTCGAGGATAGTTGGGATTTATCACATAGCCTTTCAGTTTTCTGCTCTTGAAAACAGCCCGCTGCACATCGATCACAAAGCAAGACGGCGCGTCGTCGATGAGCATTTTCTGTGCCTTGGAATAGAGCGACTGGGCCTTCTTGCCGTCGGGGGTTGAGTAGGCCGCCAGTATGGTCTTGTCGAATTCCGGGTTCTTGTAATAGGAAAAATTCCAGTATGGTTTCTTTTCCGTATGCCACAGGCTGTAGAGGGTTTCATAAGGGTCGCTGAAGGTCGGCCACCACAACAGTGCCGCCATATCCTGGGCCTTTTCCGGTCCCCCTTTCATCAGGTCCCATTGCGCGGTCCAGATCATGGGCCGGATATCCACCTGTATCCCGATCTTGGCCAGTTCTTCCTTTACCAGGGGAGCAAAAGCCTTTTCCACGTCATTTTCAGAGGAATAGGTGAAAACCACTTTTTCCTTGAGCCCATCCGGGTGCCCAGCTTCTGCCATGTATTTCCGGGCCTTTTGCAGGTCATGGGTATACTGGAAGAGACTTTCGTCATGGCCGAACTGGCCGTAAGGAACCGGACCCACCGGCTGCCTGCCGAGTCCCCCCATTGCCACCTCAATTATATCCTTGTACGGTATGGCATAGGAGACCGC
Organism: uncultured Desulfobacteraceae bacterium; assembly: GCA_964633015.1. Lineage (GTDB taxonomy): Bacteria > Desulfobacterota > DSM-4660 > Desulfatiglandales > Desulfatiglandaceae > B46-G9. The sequence goes on from CAZWEV010000022.1 coordinate 19,570, forward strand.
CTTCCTGATCAGTTTGTCGCTGAATGGAAATTTCGCTGTGTTCAGGTGGAGAGCATAGTTCATGAAACTGGGACCCACCAGTCGTTCGCAGCATTTCTTGGTGTTTAAAATTTTGCTCGATTCCACGGGAATCCAGGTGGCGAGATCGACGACACCCGATTCGAGCATCTGATCTGCCACCGTGGCTTCCTTGACTATCTTTACCACGATCCGATTGAAATGAGGCCCTTTCCACCCTCGCCAGTAACCATCAAACCTCTTGAAAATTATCTCTTCATCGGGTTTCCAGCTTTCAAGCATATACGGTCCACAACCCGCTTCGTGCCCTGCGCCAAACCACTTACTGTCCTTCTGGACCGCATTGGGACTGATGATCCAGGCCGCGTTGGCGGAGGCTATGATTCGATCAAAGGGAGCCGCACTTTTCAGGATAAACATTACCGTATAATCATCGACGACCTTGATCTCCTTGACCGGGTCGAAGATGAAAGCGGCCCCTTTCTTCATCTTCATGGTTCTCTCAATGGAATCCTTTACCACCTGTGCGGTCAGCATACCCCCATCGTGAAACGTTACTCCCTTTCTCAGGTAAAATGTCCATTCCAGGCCGTTTTTCTCCACTTTCCACTTTTTCGCAAGGCCCGGCTGGAAGGGCTGTTTGCTGCCCGGCGGGCTGACCCAGATGAGTGATTCATAGATGTTCGGCATATAGGATGATTCGGTTGAATACGCCGCGCTTGGATCCCACGTGGTAATACTGTCGGTGGAGGCGAATACAAGGATATCCTTTGGTAATTTTGCGGCATTTCCTTGAACGGAGAGAAGAGCCAAGATACTGCCGGCTATGACGAGTACGGAGATGATGGATTTGCTTTTCATTGATTTTTCCTCCTTTTGCGGCCAGGCATTCCTCCGGCTGTTTCCTGTTACTAGCAACCAGAAGGATCAATTCTCGGTACTGGAAACGGATTTCGTCGATTTACCCCCTATCTTAATCCACCACCTCCTTCCTGATCATCATTGCGTTCAATTTTTTTCATTTCCCGATCTTCCTGTGGAGCGTCAACGGCCCGAGGGAATGGAAAATCTCCCCTCTGCGCATGTCTCCGTTGTACATGGGAAATGTTCCTTCAAAATCCCGCAAGTCCTTCCACACCTGGCTCAGACCCAGGGTTCCAAATTCCCGGACTCTCGAGACCATATCGAGATCTATCACTTCTGTGAGGATCGTCTCTCTTTCACCTGATTCCTGAAGGACCCGCCCTTCCGGGTCCACGAATACCGACCTCCCGACACCCCCGCCTCCCGTTCCATTCACGTTCAGGACATACACCTGGTTGGAAATCGCATTGGCCTGGGCAAGAACTATTTCCTGAGATCTGTCCGAGGTATGCGTCCCCGTTGGACAAATGACCGCCTCGGACCCCAACCAGACAAGATTCCTGACAACCTCCGGAAACCATATGTCGTAACAGATGCAGATGCCGAACCTGCCCTTCCCGGGGATATCAAAGACGCAAAAAGACTTTCCGGCATCATTCCGCTCCAAGGGAGACCAGGGAAACAGTTTCCTGTATCGCGCCTCGATCTTTCCCTCAGGTGAAATCACAACCGCGGTGTTATAGACCTTGTCATTGTCCTTTTCATTGAAAGAACCGGGTATGAGCCATTTCCCTTCTTCCTTCGCCCATTCACAAAATTGCTCTAATCCCGGATTCGGTATTTCCTGTGCCAATCCCGGGCTCAGACCCGAGGCACATAACTCGCTGAAAATGACCAGATCGACCCAGGGGAACAATCGGGCCACGGATTTCAGCCTCTCCATCATAGCCCCTGAGTTGTTTTTCCCTCCGGCAATTTCCATCTGCACGCCGGCAATGCCAAGATATCTGCTCATTTTCCCTCCCGCTGATACACCGCATCTCCAGAATCGGATCAGGCCTCTGCCTTCATCAAGTGGATAGGAAGGCGAACATGCACGTCCCGGATATAGTTTGCAGCCCTTTTGGCGCTGCCTTTTCGGATCAGTTCTATTATTTTCAGGTGCTCGTTATAATTTAGCGTTATCAGCTTGTTGCCCCACTTGATTTCCCCGAACCCGAACAATCGCTGCCGGAGAATATTCAGGTGATACAAGATGAGATTGTTCTTTGAAAGGTTGAGATATACCCCATGAAATTCCGAATTGAGTTCCCAGTAGGTATAGAAATCCTTCTTTTGCGTGGCCAGAAGCATCCTTTCATTTGCCTTCCTCATTTTTTCCACGTCTCTCGGGCCGACTTTGTCAAAGACGGAAATCAACACTCTCGAATCGAGCGCACCCATGACCTCATAGATATCTTCTATAACCTGCTGATTAAGCTCATTAATCTTTATTCCCCGCTGAGGCAAAAAGGTCACAAACCCCTCGACCTGGAGTTGGAGAAGAGCGTCGCGAAGCGGGGTGCGGCTTATCCCCAGGTTCTCGACCAACTTGTTGATGCTCACAAACATCCCTGGCCGCAATTCTCCATTTCTCAATTGCTCGCGAAGATACTCGTATATCTGGGTTCGTAAGAGTTGGGTGCTTGATGAAAGAGCGGTATTCACGGCAGGTGTTCACCTCCAACAGAAGGTTTCGACAAGCAAATCGGTGAAAGGATACCCTTGCAATGGACGTGAAAACTAATATACTAGTATTCTAATATTTTTGTCAAGTGTTTTTTTGAGGGTTGAACCTCTCTCGTATTTTTCGGGCGGTCCCACTTGAACTATGGAGAGGGCTCGTGTATGCTGGGCGATATTTCAAGAGGAGATGGAATCGAATGCAGATTACAGAAGAGGTCTTTTTTATACCTGGGCAGGACGAATTTATCCCGGATTCCCATGCCTATGTTCTGGGGAAGCCTTCCACGAAGGATCTCACCCTGGTGGATGCCGGGCTTATGGGAAAGGGACAGTACAAGATAGAGGCAATAAAGAAGGATGGAATCGATCCATCTGCAATCAAACGGATCATCATGACCCATACGCATCTGGACCATATCGGCTGCCTGTCGGAAATCCTGCAATCGATTCCGGGGGCGGAGCTCTGGGTCCATGAGAAAGAAGCGGCACCCCTGGAGGAAGGGGATGAACGAACGGTTTATGGGATGGACATGTTTCGCCAGATGTGCCAGGCCCAGTATGATATCAGGCCGGGCACCTTTCGTTTTCAGGTGGACCGCAGACTTGAAGGCGGAGATGTCCTTGAGATAGGCGGGATGAATTGGGAAGTATTTCATATTCCGGGGCATTCGCCGGGAAGTATTGCCCTGTACCATGCTGACGGAGAGATTCTTATCCCGGGTGATACGGTGTACGCGGATTACGCCATCGGCCGGTTTGATCTCCATGGTGCCAGCGGTCCACAACTCAGAGACTCCCTCATCCTTCTCGCGGAGCTGAAGGTGGGGATGCTCCTGCCCGGTCACAACCGGATCATGGAGACCGTTCCCGACGGCTACATCCGTGATACGGCGCGGCAGTGGGAACCATATCTTTCATAGGAACCGTGGATGAGGAAAATATGAAATGAAAGAATTGAATCCTGAACACCTGAAAGCTGTCACAGCGGTAGTCAACAACTGTCCGTATTTTAAGCTCCTTTCTGCTGAACTCACATCTCTTGGGTGGGGGGAGTCCCGCCTGGAACTGGAAGTCCAAAAAAAACACTTTCAGCCTTACGGGATGGTCCACGGCGGTGTCTGCGCATCCATACTGGATGCGGCCGTCTTCTGGGCCGTCTATGCAGGCTTTGAGGAAGCAGTCGGGCTGACCACGGTCGAGATCAAGGTCAACTACCTCGCCCCCGTAAACGAGGGGCGTCTTATTGCAAGGGGGAAGTGCATCAAGGCGGGAAAGACCATCTGCCTGGGGGAAGCCACCATCCATGACGACAAGGGCAGGCTTGTTGCACACGGCACATCCACCCTCATGGTCCTTGAGTCCCTGGAAATCAAAGACCAGGCGACGTTTCCCCCCAAATTCTTATAGAAAAAAGGGGGCACACCAATTTTTTCATCCAAAAATAGGTGTGCCCCCTTTTTTTTAGGTTAGCCACCGTTTCCTTCGCTTATAGTGCTTCACATCCCGGTAGCTTTTCTTCTTGCCCACTTCGGTCAGACCGAGGTAAAATTCGCGCACATCTGCGTTTTCTTTGAGTTTTTCCACTGTATCATCCAGAACGATCCGGCCGTTTTCCATGACATACCCGTGGTCCGCGATGCTCAAGGCGAGCCGGGCGTTTTGCTCCACCAGGAGGATGGTGACCCTTTTCTCCCTGTTGATTTCCTGAATAATCCTGAAGATCTCGGAGACGAGAAGGGGAGAAAGCCCCATGGAAGGCTCATCCAGGAGCATCAACTCAGGCGTAGACATGAGACCTCTTCCAATCACCAGCATCTGTTGCTCGCCCCCGCTGATATACCCCGCAAGCACATTTTTCCTGGCCTTCAACCTGGGAAAAAACTCATAGACCATGCCCATGTCGTTTTTCATCCTGGCCCTGCTCTTGTTGGTATGGCCGCCGGCAACAAGATTTTCTTCAACGGTGAGGTCCTCAAAGACTCGCCTTCCCTCCATGACCTGGAAAATTCCCATACGGACGATCTGTTCAGGGTATTTCTTATCAATCCGTTTTCCTTTAAAAATAATGGATCCGTCAGTCACTTCACCGTCTTCTGATTTCAAAAGGCCTGAAATGGCTTTGAGCGTAGTGGTCTTGCCCGCCCCGTTATTGCCGAGGATGGCCACCATCTGTCCTTCATGAACCTGAAGCGACATACCCTTCAGCACAAGGATGACATTGTGGTAGATCACTTCAATATTATTAACGACCAGCAGCGGCTCCATGCTTATGCCCCCAACCGGGAGTACGTAATATCTTCCTCGCCCAGATAGGCCTTGATGACATTTTCGTTATGCCTGATCTCCTCGGGTTTCCCCTCGGCGATCTTCTGTCCGAAGTCAAGGACACAGATGCGGTCCGAGATGTCCATAACAACACCCATGTCGTGTTCAATGAGAATTATTGTCACAGCCCATTCTTCATTTATGTCCAGAATAAAGCGGGCCATGTCCTCCGTCTCTTCGAGATTCATGCCGGTGGCGGGTTCGTCCAGCAGGAGCATTGTCGGTTTCATGGCCAGGGCCCGGGCAAGTTCCACCCGCTTTTGGAGCCCATACGGCAGGGTCCCTACGATATGCTTTCTGATGTGTTCTATTTCCAGGAGGTCGATGATCTTTTCCTCGATCGCCTTGCGAAGTCCCATTTCCTCGTGTTGACACTTTCCGTAATAGACGCCGCCGGAAAAGAAACCCGCCCTGAGATGGATATGGGCGCCCAGCTTGATATTATCAAGAACATTCATATGGGCGAAGAGTTCAACATTCTGAAAGGTCCTCGCAATACCAAGGGCAGCGATCCTATGAGGCCTCATCTGGGAAATATCCTGCCCTTCAAAGATGATCCTTCCTCGCTGGGGATGGTAAAACCGGTTGATACAATTGAGGAGGCATGTCTTTCCAGCGCCGTTTGGACCGATAATCGAAAAAATCTCCCCTTTCCTCACCCCCGTGCTCACCCCGTGAAGGGCCATGAGCCCACCGAAACTCAGGCAGATATCTTCTACTTGCAGCTGGTATCCAATGTTTTCCATTCTCTTATTCCGTCGCCTCCACCTGCCGTATTTTCACCCCCGTTTTCATCCTGAAGGCCTTGCCATCCTGGTACCGGATGTCCGCCTCCACGTGGATTTCATCCTTGTCACCGTACATGGCCTCAATGATGCCTCTGTACCTCTCAGCCACAAACTTTCTTCTCACCTTTCTGGTCCTGGTCAGTTCATCATCATCGGCATCCAACTCCTTATAGAGAAGGACGAACTTCCGTATCTTGGCCACCTTCGGAAGAGACCTGTTGGTCTTGGCCACTTCACCCGCGATGAGGCCGTAGGTTTCCTCCTTTTGGGAAATGTCGGTGAATGTGGTGAACGGGATCTGGCTGTTTTCCGCCCACTTCCCAACGTTTGCCATGTCAATGGCAATCATGGCCGTGATAAAGGGCTTTTCCTGACCGATCACCACGGCATCGATAATGTACGGGCTGAACCGCAGCTTGTTCTCGATAAGCTGCGGAGAAAACTTGCTGCCGTCGGTCAGTTTCATCACGTCGGACATACGGTCGATGATGATAATATGACCGTCATCCTCAATGATCGCCGCATCCCCCGAATGGAACCAGCCGTCACGCAGAGCCTCCGCAGTCGCCTCAGGGTTCTTGTAATACCCTTTGAAGATGGTATCCCCCCGGGACAACAATTCTCCTGAATCCGACACCCTGAACTCAATGCCGGGAAGGGGCTTTCCCACGGTATCCAGGCGTATATCATCCGTGCGGTGAATAATGGAGGCCGCTGTTTGTTCGGTCATGCCGTAGGCCTGCTTAATATTGATGCCCAGGGCCTGAAACAGGTGAAATATCTCGGGGCCTAACGGGGCACCGCCCGTATACACGTGGCGCAACCGGGAAAGACCAAGATAGTTTCTGAGCGATCTGAACAGGAAGAGATAGGCCAGCCACCCCAGCACCTTCCAGCCGATAGGCGGTCTCCTTTTTTTCAGCTTGAACTCCGCTATCCGGTACCCGACCGGTAAGAATACCGTATAGAAAAACCTTTTTATCCAGACCGCATCCTGAATTTTCACCTGGATATCAGAACACATCCTCTCCCATATCCTGGGAGGCGCCAGCATGATATGCGGCCCGATCTCACGGATATTCTCCTGGACCGTTTCCACTTTTTCGGGAAAATTTACTGTAAAGCCCTTGTACAGTGCCCAGTAGACCCCGAATTCCTGCTCTCCTATCCAGGGAAAGGGAAGGAATGAAACATATTCAAAGTCGTCCCTTGCCGCATCTACCTCGTCCTGTGCCCTGGCGACGCTGAACATATTCTTGTGGGTGATCATACTTCCCTTGGGGAGGCCGGTCGTCCCTGATGTATAGTTGATCATCCCCACGTCATCAGGAAGGACTTTCTGAATCATTTCATCAAAAAGGCCGGGATTTTTCTCCGCCGATTCACGGCCAAGTTTCTGCACATCCTTAAAATAGGCCAGGATTGGATCATCATACCGCCTCATTCCCTTGGGATCATCAACGATCACCTTTCTTACCATGGGACATTTTTGCTTTATATCCAGCACCTTATCGGCCTGCTCCTGATCTCCTGCCACCACAAAAATGGAATCAGAGTGATTAATGATATATTCCACCTGATCGAGATGACTGTCCGGATATATGCCCACGATTGCCCCGCCCAGCGACTGGACCGCCAATTCCGAAAACAGTCCTTCGGGTCGGTTGTCCCCTGCATAGGCCAGTTTGTCTCCTGTCTGGAACCCCATGCGGTGAAGTCCCAGGGCGAAGTCCCGCACATTTTCGTAGTGGTCTTTCCAGGTATAGGATTGCCAGATGCCGAACTCTTTCTCCCGGATGGCGACCTTTTGATCCCTGTACCGGCGGGCGTTTTCCTGCAGCAACTGGGGCATTGTCTTGTATGCGGTCATGGGAAAACCTATTTCATTTCCAAGGGGCGCGCAGCGGCTGCCCTGTGCGCGCCCTTTCCCTCTTTTCTTTCCTAATCGGTCCTGATCCAGTCCGAGATGGGTTCAAAGATCTTCTTGCTTATATTCGCCCTGTAGACTCTTCCAAAGGGAATCTTATTGTTAATCACCGTAAAGGGACACATGAGCCCGCCGGTTTTCACATTTTTCAGGGATTGCAGGGCCTTGACCAGCCCGTCCCCGTTCAGTTGCCCTGCTTTGTCCGCCCGTTTCAGACATTCAACAAAGACCTGGCCCGTGAAAAAACCCTGCATGTATGACGTGGGCCGGTACTTCACATCCGGATGATGCTTTTCATTCCAGGCCCTGATTTTCTTGATCATGGGAATCTCCGTCTGCCAGTAAAAGGCATACGGCATAACGCCCAGGTACCCTTTGGCAAGGGGACCCATTTTGTCCAGGAGCATCTTGTGCGTGCCCCAGAATGTACCCATGAATTTTGCTTTCAGGCCATAGTCCCGCGCCTGCTTAATGACGGCGGGGACCGGGGAAAGCACAAATCCCTGAAAAATGATGTATTCCGCTTTCTTGCGTTTCAAGTCCAGGACCTGGGATGCAACATCCACGCCTCCCACCTTGGCTACTTCCTCGGCCACCAGATTGAGCCCCAGTTTCTTGCACATGTTCCTCCCGGAGAGGATAGGATCTTTCCCGAATTCCGTGTCACTGTAAAAGAAGGCAACATTGGCGCCGGGTTTTTCCTTGGCAATGTACGTGAGCAGGATACCGAACATGTCACCATACGTGGGACCGGGTACAAACATGTACGGATTCCTGGCCTCGTCAGCCAATTCGCTGGAAAACGAGGTTGAACTGTAGAGGATCTTGTAACGATCCTTGATTTCCGGGGCCATGGCCTTGCCCAACGCAGTGCTCTCTCCGTACATGATAATGGGGTTGTCCCTGGCCATGATCCGTTTGAACGCAGCTACCGCCACATCAACCTTGTAGGTCCCGTCTTCCATAATGTACTTGATCTCTTTTCCATTGATGCCGCCTTCGGCATTCGCCATCATCAATGCGTCTTCAAGGCCCGCATTGATATGAACACCGGCAAAAGCAAAACGGCCGGTAACCGGCTGGACGGCCCCCACCTTTATTTCTCCGGCAGCGGAAACGGGTTGAGCAAACAACACCATGGACAGAACACAAAAGACCATCAGGCAAAAAAGCACAAAGATATTTCTTCTCATTCTTCTCTCCTCCCCATTTTGCCCGGATTTCTCGCCAATAATCTGCTCTGACGGCGGATAGCCCCATGTCTATTGGCTGCGCTTGAAAAACGAGCTCCATGTACTTTGAAAGTACGCCTGCGCCCATTTTCCTGCGCGCGTCTTATATCCACGAGACTCTCCACCGCCTCGCGACGAAAATCGGTGAGAATCCCCGGCTAGCACACTCTTGTTGAAAACAACCCTTTCCTTTCCAAGTTCCAGAAAGCAGGACAACCTATTCCTTTTTCATCACCTCCTCCTGCAATACTTGTCTCTGCTGTTAAAGATGAGCGAAAAGTTACGGGCCGCGATCAATAGGAAAAAGGCCACAACAGGAAAAAGGCCTTGATGCGTCGCCAGATTTCTGCAAGGCCACGAGGTTCGAAAATGAGGAAAAGGACAATCAATGAACCAAAAACCACCTCTTTCAGCGGAATAAAGAGCTGGGTTGTCCCGGTGAAAATATCTTTGAGAATCCCTGACAGAACGTTCAGTAATTCGGGCACGAGGGTCATGAAGACGGCCCCGAAGATGGATCCGAGCACACTCCCCAACCCCCCGACAATGACCATGGCCAGGTATTGAATAGACAGGTAAAACGGGAAGTGTTCCGGAGTGACGATCCGTATAAAGCCGACCCACAACGCGCCAGCAATGCCCGCATAAAAAGAGGAGATGGCAAAGGCGATAAGCTTGTAGCGGAAAAGATTGATGCCGATGATCTCGGCTGCAAGGTCACGGTCCCTTATTGCCACAAACGCCCGGCCCACGCGGCTCCGGACTAGATTTCGGGCATATCCCACTGCCAGCACGACCATAATCAGGGTTAAAAAATAAAACCGCTTTTCCGTGTTGATAAGAAATGAGCCCAGGCTTGGCGGGGGAACATTAATGCCGCGTATGCCATGGGTCAGTCCTTCCCAGTGGATAAAGAAGAAGTCGAAGATAAACTGGGCCGCCAGCGTGGCGATACAGAGATAAAGACCTTTGACTCTGAGGGATGGGATCCCGATGATGAGACCTGCAATAGCCGCCATCATTCCGGCGCAGGGAAGTGCGATCCAGAACGAAAACCCCAGCCGGGTGATAAGGATAGCGGAAGTGTATCCGCCCACACCTGCGAACGCCGCGTGCCCGAGAGAGATCTGTCCCGTGAAACCGGTCAGGAGATTCAATCCCACTGCCGCAATCACGGCAAAGCCGATCATATTGGCTACGTAGAGCAGATACGGATTGGCCAGGAAAGGAAAGGCCGCGAGAAAGAGAAGAAAAAGGCACATCCATAATTTCACGAAGAGGGATTGAAAGATCTCCTCGTCCTTGATGTACGTCTCTTTAAAATCCCCACATCTCATGGTCTGATACGGCTTCCTTCCGGATTCCCATTTCCGTGCCTACATTTCCGCAATTCTTCACACCCGCTCAATGATCTCTTTCCCAAACAGTCCATAAGGACGAATCATGAGAATGATCACCAGTATGAAAAAGGGCGCAACAGCTTTGGCGCCCCCGCCCACAAGAGGATCAATGTAAATACCGGTCAAATTCTCCAGAATCCCGATGATCAGCCCGCCGAGAATAGCCCCGCCGATGCTGTCCAGGCCGCCCAGTATGATCACGGCGAGCACCTTGAGGCCGATGTCGCCCATGTAGATGCTGATACCGCTGATATTCCCGATTACGATCCCGCCGATAACAGCTGCAATGGCGCCGAAACTCCAGGACAGCGCAAAGATCCACCTGACACTGATGCCCATGGAAAGTGCCGCCTGCTGGTCATTGGCCGTTGCCCGCATGGCCACTCCTGTTCGGGTGAACTTGAAGATCAGTATGAAGATAAGGGTCCCGACAACGGCAAATATGAACCCCCAGAGCAAACCGGAAGGAACAACGGCAAAATTGAGATTCAGAGGTTCCGGCGGAAAAATTTCGGGAAAGGAGCGATAATCAGGGGACCATATGAGATGCGTCAACCCCTGCACAACAAAGGCCAAGCCGATGGTCACCATAATAACGGAGATAATGGGCTCACCGATGAGCTGCCTGAGAACCATCCTTTCAATAGCAATGCCCAGGACAAAGGCAAAGGCAAGAGTCCCCACGAAAGCAGCCCAGAAGGGAGCCCCGGAACCGACAAGGATAGTCAGACAGACAAATGCCCCCAGGGTCATGAAGGAACCGGTAGCAAGGTTCAGGATGCTTGTGGCCTTATAGATAAGCACGTAACCGAGCGCGATGAGGCCGTAAACGCCGCCCGTGGCGATACCGGTTACGATAACTTGCAGCAGAATATCCATGCACAGCGTCCTTGAGTATTCACCATGTATCGACTGAGAAGTCCGTCAGCTGTACGGCTCACGCTAAAACGACACGATCACTTTTTCTGGGTACCAAATGAATTTTGTAAATCGGGGTTGAGATCTTTCGGGGTCTGAATGATATTCATAGTCCAGTGAAGCCGGATTGTCAAATCTAAATCAGCAAAAGGGCAAAAGGGGTCACCTATTTTCAGATGAAATAATAGGTGACCCCTTTTACTTTACTTTTAGCCCTTTACCTTGGGAGGCATGCTGTGGTTATCGTCTCCGCGGGCGCTGCACCGTTCCCTGTCTCCGCTGGACCCTGAATCCCCGGTATGTCCGCTTCAGACGTTCAAACCTGGCCGGGCCGAGGATTCTCCTGACTTCCAGAAGGAATCGAAACCGCTCCCGTGCCAGATTTTCTCTGGCCCGTTCCAGTCGGTTATACTGCGCCCGTACTGCGTCATCATCCAGCGATCCTTTATCAAGAAGGGTGTCCAGGTCAAAACGGGCCCGCTCAAGGTCGCTCTTGAGTTCAATCAGCTTCCGGCGATTTTCGGTAAACAGCTTATCCAGTTCATTCTTCTCTTCTTCTTTGAGGTGCAGCTCTTTTGAAACCCCCGGCAACCGCCACCATTTTCCAACAGGACTGTCCTGGGCCGCAGCCATCAGCGGCACAGTTATGAAAGCCATGCACATGACACCGGTAAGCACTTTTTTCAACATCTCAAAACTCCTTCAATTTCCATGATCATCCCTTCCGCCCGTTATGCCGGAGAAGATTCACCGGCATGTTCTTCAACCTCCGGAACCAGAAAATCCATCAAATCCTCGTCCATCTCCGCATACCCGTCGCCGGAAATGTCCCTGTACACCTGCGGAAGAGGGTTTTCCACCAGGTCATTGATCTCAGCCATGAATTGGCCGTCTTTTTGTATCTCCTCTTCGACACTCGCGAGCCGGCTCTGTGGAAGTCTGACAAAAAAATTCCATCCAAGGAAAAACAGCACGAGGACCGTACACACCACAGACGCAAGAGCCCAGGAATGATGTCCTGTCAACCATCCGGGCGATTTTCCCTTTGTTTCAGGCAGCACCACAGCCCTTCTGGGGCGGGGCGCAAGCCGTGAAGCAGCATCACCCAGCGCCGTCAGGTCTTGCTCAAGACGGGTCTTTTCGTCCCGGCATACAAGGCACTGAACAAGATGTTCCTTTTCGTGCCGGAGCAATTGGGCCTCATCTATCACCGCCCGTATAATCCGGTCCTCAGTAAGGTGTTTGTCCGCGTATGTTCTCATTTAATTCCACCACCAATCAGTGCCTGCATCCTCGGTTCTCTCCTGAACTTTTTCACGGCCCGATAGAGATGGGTTTTGACCGTGCTCTCTCCCTTTCCCAAGACCTCGGCGATTTCTCGAAGACTCAGCTGATCCATGAATCGCATGACAAATACTTCCTTTTCATGCCGGGAAAGCTGTTTCAAAAACGCGCCCACATGATTCCAGAAGTCCCGTCTTTCCATATTTTTCAGGGGTTGGGCCTCTGTTTCTCTCTCGCTTTGAGCTATTCCAAATTTCCCGGCTTCGCCGGGCTCTCCGAAAAAAGAGAGAAACCGTCTTTTCCGGTAAAAATCCCTCACCCGATTTACGGCGATGGAAAAGAGCCAGGACCGAAAACGATCCGTTTCCTTGAGTCTCTTCACACCCTTGAAGGCCTGGATGAAGATATCCTGAGTCAGATCTTCCGCATCGATCTCAGAGCGGGTCCGGAAGTACACCATGCGGAAAATATCCCCGTGAAAAAGAGCAACAAGATGGCCGAAGGCAGTCCTGTCTCCATTCCTTGCCCTGTTTACAAGATCGACGATCTGAGAGGTGGAGCCCGCTTCTTCATCAGGCCAATTGGTCTTTTGCGTCTTTCCCTGCATATGGCTCATTATCCCGGCCGAACGGGCTCCAGCCTCTCGCTTTCCTTATCTGCTCATTTCATTATGTTTATAGTGGTAAATACGATGGCTCGCCCGGTCCTGCATGTACTCCAGGCGTGCACGCTCCCGCAGCGTCAGAAACCCGTCACTCCATGCCCTTCGTTTTTTTTGCTGAATCCTCCTTTGCCAGCGTTCGAGGTTGCGAACCTCTCTCTGCGTCAATGCACCGCTCCGTATTCCCTGATGTATCCTCTCCTGCTGGCGAATCTGCCGGTGTCCCACTCTCCCCGCTGCCATGGCCACGCTACTGAATGCAAATAATCCAGCCAGTGCTCCAATTCCCACAAGAATACCAACCTTTTTCATGTCCACGTCCTCCTTCATTCAGATTTTGTCCATTGAGACGGTCTTGAGGGAATTTTGGTTTACAAAAAAATGCTCACGGCGAACGGCATGCGGCGTAAGGAAATCCTGTTTCCCGATTCCCGCCGAAAAAGCCTTACGCCCTGTGCCCTGCGCATCAAAGTTTCGCGTAATCTTTTATCGTGCCCGAAAAAAGATTTCCGCGGTTCTTCACAACACCTTTATGTGCGCTTTACCTGACCCACCGCTACAAGGTAGAGGAGCCTCGCATCCGCATGAAGTCCCAGGAGCTTTCGTGCCTCCTCGTCATAGAAGGCGCCGATACCGCAACACCCTATTCCCATGGAAGCAGCCGACAGGTAGAGCATTTCTCCCATGCGGCCTGCCTCCAGCATAGCGGATCGGTAGCCCTGCGACCCGAACCGCTCTTCCAAGGCACCCAGGTCAGCCATAAAAAGGAAATGGAGGCCGGCATTGGCAAGCCATGCCTGGTCCAGGCACACATGGGCCATGCTTTCCGCGAACGGTCCTTCCCGTACCATTCCGAGACATCCCTTATGAAGATCCAGGAGATAATATCCGGGCTTTCGGCCCTCCGCATAATTCACCAGTACCCCGGTACCAACGAATTGTCGCGCGTTTTCAGCCGCACTTTGCATAATGCTGTCAATGAGTCCATGAACCGCAGCTTCGGCCATGGGCTTTTGTACAAAATTTCGCCGGGAACGACGGGACAGCACTGCATCTTTGTAGTGCACTACCTCAGGCCATTCGCTGGACAAGGGAATCGTTTCCCAATGACCGGGGAACGGGCCGATCCGATGTACCATGGCCGGAAGGGATTCTTTTTGCTCCGGTGACCGGAACATGCCCGCTTTGTGAGCTTCCACGGCTGCAGAATACACCCTCTCTTCGGGAGCAACCCTACCGGCATCCTGAAACTCCCGGGGGAGCGTGTCGGCCGAAAGAACTGTGGCGGGCAGTGCTTCCTTCCCGCCAAAAGTCCGGGCCATCGTGAGACAGACCTCTCGTTTCGGATCAAGGCCGAGGAATCGATTCACCTGTTCATCGGGAAAATCAGTGGAGCAGGACAACACGAGGCCCATGGATTCGCAGGCAAGCACAAGGTTCTGCAAGAGATGCCCGGTGTCCAGGAGACAGTACCGGTAGCCGCGATCACGGTACTTCCAGCAACTGCGGAAGAAGATGGCGCTCAGGAAAAAGGCAAGGTTGGGGCCGGGCACGGTCGTTCCCAGGAACGTTCCTTTCCGCAGGAGATGAAGGCCGTGTCGGGCAATGGAAAAATGATAGAGCCCGTCCTCGAGCCCTTTCATGCCGTCGGAAACAAGGTATAATTCCGCGGGGTAGAGCGCTCCCGCTGAGGGCACACTCCTGAAGTAGAAGTATCCTTCCCTCTGGCGTGCTTTGCCTGTGAGACTGTAGGAAAGGAACAATACGGTTGAAAGGGTCCTGATCTTGAACTCAAAACCCTCGGAATCCGTATTGACCGGTCTGAGCAGCTCTGAAAGCCTCTTTTCTGAAAATGGTCCTGGCTCCGGCAGAGAGACAGGCGTCAGCCCTGGATATTCCTTGAAAACACCCGGCTGGTTTTTCCAATCAAGGCCATGTCCCTCCATGCGGTTTCGATCATAGCTCGTGGCTATGTGATACTGAAAACATGATGTGATCATTTCAGCTACCAATTTGGAAGCTCGGAGGTTCAGCAGCCACTCCAGTCACTCTGTGTCTTCGCGAGAAGCAACTCCCTCCGTGGATGAACGAAGGCCTCCGGCTTTTAAACCCGGGTGTCCTTCAGTCTACCCATCGGCCTGCGCCGCAGCCGAGTGGATCACCATCTGGGGAAAAGGTATCTCAATGCCATTCTCGTCAAAGGCCTCTTTGATTTTCTGTGTCAGGTCAAATTTGGCGCCCCAATAGTCGCCGGATTTCACCCAGGGACGCACCACCAGATTGACGCTCGAATCGGCAAGTTCGGAGACAGCGATCTGGGGTGGGGGATCGGGCAGAACCCGTTCCTCTTCATCGAGTATCTTCTTCGCCACCTCATAGGCCTTCTGAATGGATGAGCCATAGCTGATGCCGATGACCAGATCCACCCGTCTCGTGTCATATCCCGAGACATTCTTGATGACATCGCCGAAGATTTTGCCGTTCGGGACGATGATCTTGACGTTGTCCGGCGTGGAAAGCACAGTGGTAAATAACTCAATAGCCTTGACCGTCCCGGCAACGCCCGCGCCTTCAATATAATCGCCCACCCTGAAGGGGCGGAGGACCAGCATCAGGACGCCGGCTGCGAAGTTGCCCAGGGAGCCCTGCAGGGCAAAACCGATAGCAAAACCGGCCGCCCCCAGGACCGCCACGAACGAAGCGGTCTGAATCCCGAACTTGGCCAACGCCGCGAGGACCGCAAAAACCAGGATGATCACATATGCCAGGCTCCCTACGAAGGAAACGATGGCGGGATCGGTCTTTGTCTTTTCCAGCATTCTCCGGCACATGGACCGGACGATCCCGGCGGCGATACGGCCGAGGATCAGGATAATAATGGCGCCGATTATTTTCAGGCCGTAGGTGGTAAAAAAGACTGTCAGTTGATCAACAGCTGCATTCATGGCGGGTCCCCCCTTCAGGTGTATGATCTTGAAAATTACGGGAGGGAGGCGGGAAAGATTTCACTCACCCGCACTCCTTCCCTCCCCTTGCCGTAGAAACAACAGTCGGCCTAGTACTCCGGCTTGAGTTCCACCCGGCGGTTCATAGCCCTTCCTTCGGCTGTAGTGTTCGTGGCAGCAGGCATCGAGAAGCCGTACCCAACAGCGCTCAGCCGGTCCCTGCTGATCCCTTTTTTCATGAGATATTCCATCACGGCCTGTGCCCTCTTTTCCGAAAGCTTCTGGTTGTATCCGGCTGTCCCTCGATTGTCCGTATGGCCCTGGATTTCTATCTTCATGGAAGGATTTCGATCGAGGATCCGGACAACGTCATCCAAAATCGGGTATTGGGAGGCCTTAATGTTCCACTTTGCCGTGTCAAAGGAAAGCCCCTTCAATATCCAGCACCCACGAGCATTCACCTTCGCCCCCTTTGGCGTATCAGGGCACCTGTCAAGGTAATCCGGCACTCCGTCCCCGTCGGAATCAATCGGGCAGCCCTTCGCATCTACCGTCACTCCTTTCGGGGTATCGGGGCACTTGTCAAGGTAATCCGGCACTCCGTCCCCGTCGGAATCAATCGGGCACCCGTTTGCATCCACCTGCACTCCCCTTGGCGTATCAGGGCACCTGTCAAGGTAATCCGGCACTCCGTCCCCGTCGGAATCAATCGGGCACCCGTTTGCATCCACCTGCACTCCCCTTGGCGTATCAGGACAGCGGTCCAGGTAGTCCGGGATCCCGTCCCCGTCGGAATCAACCGGGCACCCGTTTGCATCTACCTGCACCCCTTTGGGCGTATCGGGACACTGGTCCGCTTCATCAAAAACTCCGTCCCCGTCGCTGTCCATTCGGGAAGCCACCTGTCGAAAAAAGACCTTTTCCACAAAACCGGCCATCCCCTTCCCTGAAAGGAGCTCATCCCCATTGACGCTTTCGCCGCAGCCGCTCACTTTCGCGATCTTCTGGAGGAGTATTTTCCCGTCTTCATTATCACCCACCTGGATGGTGTAGATGCAGAGGCGGTCTCCCAGACCAGCCGCCAGGTGTTTCGCGGCCAGGAGAGGGGCACTCCCCATGTCTTTTCCGTCACTGATCACAATCAGGGCGATGTTCCCCTTGGTGGGGGAGAGATCCTGCACAGCGGCCGTGATGGCAAGTTCCATGGGGCTGTACCCCCTCGCGTACCGGATCAGGTTGAGTCCGTCTGTGAATCCTGATTTCGTATAAGCGGTCATGCCGTAGAGCAGACTCGTTGTTTCAAGCGAAAATACTGCCCTCCGCCCAAACATTCTCAATCCCGCCACAAGGTCCACATCCGGGATAGTTTGGTTCAGATATTGTGCTATCCGCAATCCCCGGTTGAGCTTGCTCTCGCCTTTGTATTGTTCACCCATGGAACTGGATGCATCGAATATGACCAGAAAGTTATCTACTTTCTTTACCAGTCGGCCTGCCTTCACCTTGGCATCCAGATCCACGGGAGTAAAAGCCTCACTAGTTGGTCTTTGCGCCTGCTGGATCGCGCAGCCCCCTAACAGGACAGTAACGGCCAAAAGAAATAAGAATCCTCTCAAAAACCTTCGCATGTCCTTTTCTCCTTTCTGAGCTTTGCTACGCTATTGCACGCGAGTACTCCGATATGCCCCCGCGCTGCATGCGGGCAGAAATTGCCACAGTTTTTTCTGGTTTGCGCTGGAGGTTGTTTGGGATACGCTCGCGGCACCTCTTGCCGCAGATTATACGTTTTTGGTGGTTGGAGGTCCTTTGATTATCTTTCGGAAAACTATACTATAGTTACCAAGATTATTCCAACCTTTTTTCCCTGCTCATCAGTCCAGTTCCAGGCAGTTTTTCTGGATGGCGAAATCCGTATTGGCTTCCCGGAAGAATATCCCTTTTTCCAGGAACGGGAGCCAGGCCAGAGCCTTGTCATCCAGATTCAGGGCTGCTCCTTTCACCTCCTCCCGGATCCTCTTGGCCCTTTTGGGAACCATGGAGTAGAGCAGAAGATTCGCCATTTCCACGGCCTCTCCCAGAGGGAGCCACACATCCGCCGCGTGAATATCCTTGAACTCTTCGGTCTCAGTCTCCTGGAATTCGGGCTGGTTTCGGACAATCTGGGTCGAAAATCTGTCCACGGCCGCTGCATTTCGTATCCTGAACGCCGGGATATGAAAATGAATGAGTCTCTGCTTGAGAATCTCCTGGTCCATAACCTTGGGCAGAGGGAAAAGATCATAAAAATCCTTCAGGTTTCTGTACTGCCTCCCGGAGGTCATGATGGTAACGGTCAGTCTCCAGAACGGCAAATAGGTGAACGATTCCATACGCCGCCCTTCCCCTGGGAGGACGACACGGTACGGGACCCCTTGAAAATGCTCACCTGTTTCCTGCCATGCCCTGCCGCAGGTGCGACAAAGGTGGATTCTGGCCTTCGGCCGGTATGGAAGGTCCCAACCGCAGTTGGGACACTTGAAAGGGATGAAATGGAGCGGCCGGTAGGGTACGGTTTCCCGTCGGGGTTTCTTTTCAATCTCATCAAGGGAGAGACTCCCTTTTACGACCCTGTGGGAAAGGCCGTCAACAATGAGGAGACTCTCGTTTTCTTCCTGTGTGACGGAATAACAGTAAAAAGGGAAGTACACCAGGGAGTACCGTTCTCCGATCAGCTCGGTCTTCAAGAGCTCGATTTTCTCCTTGTCGGCAGAGCCGCTGGGAAAGGGTGTTTGAAGGGCCATTTTCACGGCCCCGTCCAGTGGAACATTTTCTTCCAGGA
This sequence comes from uncultured Desulfobacteraceae bacterium, assembly GCA_964633015.1. Taxonomy (GTDB): domain Bacteria; phylum Desulfobacterota; class DSM-4660; order Desulfatiglandales; family Desulfatiglandaceae; genus B46-G9. The sequence goes on from CAZWEV010000022.1 coordinate 38,475, forward strand.
CGAGAGATTCTTTTCCCATCTTTTCCTTGTTATAAGGCCACATCTTCATGGCTTCCGCCCGCAGGCCCAGGGAAAAGACCTCCCACCGGTCTGCCGCAAAGGCCGGAAAAGTGCGATTGTAGGCCACGGCCCGGAGTTTCTTAAAATAATCATAGGCGGTACCGCCATACAGGGTGTTTTCATATTTCCGGCCGAAGGCGTGCTGAAACAGGAGCCCTGTGACCCGCCAGTACGGGGCATACACGAGAGAGGCCCTTTCTATCTTGGACGGTCCCATCTTTTTTTCCAGGGCCGTGAGAAGGGCCTTTCCTACTTGCTCTTTGCTTCCTTTCGGAGGAAAGAAAAAGGACTGGACCTCGTTTCTCCCTGTCGGCATCAGGGTTGAGTCACAGTATTCGCAGCGGAACACAGACGCGTCTTCCGCAAGACTTACCTGCGCGGAACACTGGGGGCATTTCAAAACAATATCCATTAGCCGCCTCCCAGACGTTTTATCTGTTTTTCAACCTCCATTATTTCATCTTCCAGTTCTTCGATAACCAGGAGCTGGTGGGGCCGGACCGAGTGGGCGGGAAGGGCTGCTTCCCGATCCTTCAGTTGTTCTTTCAGATCATCGAGTTTTTTCTCCAGTTCAGCCTTCCGGACTTCCAGGTTTTCTTCCGCCATACGTATCTCCTTCACAAATTCCCGAACCTTCCGGGCGTCTTTTCGGAATCGAACGGGCTTCCCCTCCGGTCCCTCCTCATTGGTCAGGCTGCAACTGTCCGCCCCGGCTGGCAGGACGCGGAGGACCCCTTCCCCGACGTTTTCAGAAGAGAGGCCCCCGGCGAGGATTACCGGAATTGCGCTCTCCTGTACCAGTTTTCCGGCCATATCCCAGTCAACCGTGCGGCCGGTGATCCCGATAAAACCCTTGACCGGCTCCTCCGGGACCCAGGTATCCGTGAGAAACACATCGCTCAAGGGCTCAAGCGCTCCGGCAATGTCAAGAAAAGGAAACGGTTCCTCTTCTCCCTCAGGAGGCAGGGCAATGGAACGGATAATCTTCACTTCAGGAAAATAACTCTTCACCCCTTCCTGCAGCTCAATGAAGGGGTTCAGATCCTTCACGTTCCTTTCCGGAGATATGAGGTTGTCGCAGAAGTGTACGTAATCCGGACCGTAGTAGTCCAAGGTTCGATAGATGTTCTCCCTGTGCGTGAAAAGGGGAATCAGGCTGCTCTTCTTGCCGGTCCTCTGGACCATGCGAATGGTTTCTTTGAGTGCCGGGACTCGCCAGTCATCCTCTGACAGGACTACACTGCCCAGATGGTCCACGCCCGCTTCAAGGCACTTTTCAGCCTCCCGAGGGACCTGTATCTCATAGATCTGTACAATCACATCCGGTTCCTTTTCAGTCAAACGTGTTTTCAAGGGCCGGGGCAAAGCTGCCCAGGTTCCTTTTTTCCGGGAAACATCAGGCCGGGCGCAGCGCAGGGGCGGTTTCCATCCCCGATCACCTTTCTTAGCAGTTTCTGCACCTTTTTTCAAGAATTTGCCGGGAAATGCCGATAGCTATCCTGATAAACCAATGAACGGCAGAAATACATGCACACAACTTCCCCGCAACCAGGCTTTATTGAAACTTGCACGTGCAGCAGGGTCTATGAGCCGCCTGCTGCTCATAACCCGAACCATACCCGTTTCGGTGGATTCACACTAATCGAAATTCTGATGGTGGTGGCCATCCTGAGCACCCTGTCCGCTATTGCCGTACCTGCATATAATAATTACCGGGAAAAAGCGGAAATTGCCCGGGCCGTATCAGAAATAAAAATCCTGAGTGAGGAAATAAGCGCCTATGCAGCCGGCAACAACACCGCCTTGCCCATAACGCTCAATGACATCGGCCGGGCCGGGCTCCTTGATCCCTGGGGGAATCCCTATAAATACCTGAACTATGCCACCGTCCATGGGGCTGGTAACGGAATACGCAAGGACCGCAACCTCCATCCATTGAACTCGGACTATGATCTTTACAGCATGGGAAAAGACGGACAAAGCCAAGCGCAAATCACCACGCCTTTCAGCCGGGACGATATCATTCGGGCCAGCGACGGCCGGTTCATAGGATTGGCGGCAAATTATTAGAAGGATCCGGACTGTTTACAATGAAATGCTGCTCATTTGAAATATCATTCCTCACAAGCAAGGTTGCACGCCGGGTGTTTGTGCAGTTCATACTCTGCGCGCTGGTGCCCATCGCAGTCCTCGGCATCATCTCCTATACGCAGGTCGCAAAGCAGCTTCGGGAGCAGGGCCGAATACGATTGATCCACTTCAGCAAGACCATGGGTATGGCTGTCGTAGAGCGGCTGACTCTCCTTGAAAATGAGTTGCAGAACCTTTCCCACATTATCCGGACAAATCCGGAGATCCTGTCCCAATCATTGTCCGGGAAATACGGCAACAGGTTGCGACAGCAATTCAAAGGAATCGGATTTTTCCCTGACCCCGGCAACCGTCCGCCTCTTATGGGGACTGTTGCTCGGCCCAACGATTTCTCAAGCCAAGAGAAACAACACCTCAATTCGGGCAAGTCCCTGATCATAACTCGCCGGGGACCGCATGGCACATTACATATCTATTTCGCAAAGTGTCTTGTTCCCAAAGATCCCGCAGCAGGAGTCCTCATAGCCGAAATAAGGGTCCGCTACATCCTGGGTCTTTCCGAATATGACACCCTGCCGTTTAGGACAGAACTTTGTCTTCTGGACGAGAAGGACAACGTCCTCTTTTCCACCATGCCAATACCAGCTTTTTCCTACCGAAAACAGGTAAATGCTGCACCCTCGGGCTATTTCAATTGGAAAAGTGGACCCACGACCTTTCTGGGCAGTTTCTGGTCGATCCCGTTGAAATATTACTTTCTCCAGTCCAAGTGGACCGTCATCATGAGCCAGCCGGAGGACTATATTTTCTCTCCGGTTTCCTATTTCAAGAAGACGTTCCCCCTGGTAATTCTCCTGTCCCTTTTCGTCGTCATCTTTATCAGCCTTGTGCAGATCCGGAGGACCATGCTGCCCCTCCAGGAGCTGAAAAGCGGCGCCCGGCGTATCGGAAGGAAAGAATTCGACAGAAGGATATCGATAAGCAGTAACGATGAGTTTCAAGATCTCGCCCGGACATTCAACACCATGGCCGGACAATTGGGCAAGCAGTTCAATACCATGAGCGCGGCAGCGGAAATAGACCGGGCCATTCTATCATCCTTGAAGACGGGGAAAATTGCTCAAATCGCGCTCACCCGGATGACCGATCTTTTTCACTGCAGTACAGCAGGCCTTATCCTTCTGGATCCCGATGCTCTGCACCTGCAGAAGGCCTATATTCTGGAGCATAACGCGAACAAGGTAAAGCCCCTTGAGCAGGTAAGAATCAGTCCTGCTGAAATCGCGCCGCTCCTCAAAGAGCGAGATAGTGTAATGATACGGGAAGGCGAGATCATCCCCCGGTTCCTGGAGCCTTTTGCAACCAATGGGGCTCATTCATTCACGGTGCTTCCCTTTTTCATACAGGAAACCTTCGCCGGAATCATGATCCTGGGCCCTTCCGATCCCTTTGAACGAGACAACGATAACCTGGTTCAGGCACGCCTTTTGACCAATCAGGTTGCCGTGGCCTTGAGCAACGCACGCCTGCTGGAAGAATTGACCGCGCTCAACTGGGGCGCCTTGAACGCCCTTGCAAGGGCTGTGGACGCAAAATCGCCCTGGACCGCGGGCCACTCCGGGCGGGTGACGGCGACTGCCCTGAAGATAGGCCGTGCATTGCATCTCTCTGCTGAAGACCTTGAACATCTTCACCGCGGGGGGCTGCTCCATGATATCGGGAAAATCGGGGTTCCGACCTACATCCTCGATAAGCCGGGAAAACTGACACCGGAAGAATGGAGAATCATCCGGGATCATCCGCGCATGGGGGTGAAAATTATCGAGCCCATCGCCCCTTTCAAACCAATCATACCCATCATTCTTCAGCACCATGAACGGTTCGACGGGAGAGGATATCCGGATGGTCTCGCGGCAAATGAAATTTTTCTTGGTGCCAGGATACTGACTGTTGCTGATGCGTACGACGCCATGGTCTCGGATCGGCCATACAGAAAAGCAATGACACCGGAGCAGGCAGTTCACATTATACAACGGGAAGCAGGCCGGCAATTTGATGCCCGGGTGGTCGCTGCGTTTCTCAAGACAATTTACGGCGGAACGTCGTTGGGGAGATTCGTTCCCCAGGACCATGTCCCGCCAATCTATCCGCATTCAGTTCCTTCCTGAACTGTGGAAGGCCATCATCCAGGAACACTCCCTTCTTTTCACACTGCCGGAAATGCGGTCTTTCAGGAAGGCAGAAGACGGGATGTTCCCGAGGTGGCGTCGTGTCGGCTGGGGAGCAGGACAGTGGAAGGGCCGAAACCGGGGACCCGCCCGAAGGGTGGGGAGTTCAAGCATAGTGCGGACACATCCGCAGTGAGTGGAGTCAGGGAAGGAGAAGTGAACGTAGCAGGAGGGATATCCCGGTTCCCTCCTCCCAATCTCTCAACATGTTGGCGTAATTGGCGATCAAAGCACTAAAGAATTGCGCCTGCCGTGGGTCCGGCTGATCAGGTCTCCCCCAATTTCCTTGCAATTATCATGAAAACCTTGTACATATTCGTTGAACATTTTTCAGCTGAAGGAGGGTGAAATGAAGGCACTGGTGACGTATTATTCTGAGACGGGAAACACGGAAAAGCTCGCCCAGGCAATCTATGATGGCGCCGGAAAGGTGGAAAAGAAAATTGTGCCGGTTGGAGAGGCGAGAGATCTGGAAGTCTATAACCTTATCTTCTGCGGCTTTCCGGTCCAAGCCCATGGCGTGCCTGCAAAGGTGGAATCATTTCTGAAGACTATTCCGAGAGGCAAGAAGCTGGCCCTCTTCGGTACCCACGGATCCCAGAAGGGCGGACAACTCGCCATAACCGCTTTCTATCAGGCGCTCAGTATCTCCACAAAAGAGCGAGTCATCGGGACCTTTGCCTGTCGAGGAAAAGTGAAGTCCGATCTCCTCGATCAACTTGAAAAAAAACCGGAGCACAAGGCCTGGGTCGCGGAGGCCCGGAGTGCCGTCGGGCACCCGGATGAGGCGGACCTTGCGGATGGAAAAGCATGGGCAAAAATGATGGTGGCAAAGGCCAGTGCATCCTAGCCCGCATTTCTCACGGACTTTCGCCACATCACCCGGTAAAAAGTCATCATGCGAAGTTCAGACGGTATAACATACCTCCGATCAGCTTCCATGGCCTGAAATGCTTCTGTACATCTCATGGGCCCGAAAGGAACTTCGCACAAACGGACCGCTGAAAACCTCGCGAAAACCCATCTCAAGGGCCCTTTTTCTCCAGTCATCAAATTCCTCGGGCGGCACAAACCGTTCTACGGGGAGGTGGCGGCTGGAAGGCTGGAGATACTGCCCGATGGTCATCATCCTGCATCCCGTGTGGTATATATCCTGAAGGGTCTGTTCGACTTCTCCTGCAGCTTCACCCAGACCGAGCATGATGCCGGACTTGGATGGAACAGCATGTCCGTGTCTCGCTACCCCTGCAAGGAGATCCAGAGACCGCCGGTAATCGGCCTGGGGCCGGGCCAGAGGGTACAGGCGGGGTACCGTTTCAATATTGTGGTTCAAAACATCGGGACGGGCATCGAGGACCGTTGCAAGTGCAGCCGCATCACCTTGAAAATCAGGGATCAACACCTCAACAAGAGCACCGTCTATTTTCTTTCGTATTTTTCCGATCGTCTCCGCGAAAATTCCCGCGCCCCCGTCCGGGAGATCATCTCTGGTAACCGACGTCACCACCACGTACCGGAGCCCCAGTGATTTGGACGTGTCGGCTACCTTTTCCGGTTCTTCCGGGTCCGGTTTTGCTGCCGGCCCCTGTTTCACCGCGCAGAATCGGCAATCTCTGGTACACCGGTCCCCCATGATCAGGAACGTGGCAGTGCGATGAGAAAAACATTCCCACTGGTTCGGGCATTTGGCCTCCTGGCAGACCGTGTGCAGCGTTCCGTTCGTGACCATCTTCCTGACCTGCTCATAGACCGGTCCGCTGGGAAGTGATTTTCTGAGCCATTCAGGTTTTCTCGTATGCGCCGTTGTCCTTATCATTTTCGGGATACCTCACGCACTTTTTCGTTGAGGAAAGCGCGTCTCACATGTGTGCACGGCCACCGGTACCGTCCTGATCCCGAAGACACTTTCCATGTGGCGCACCATTGCATCCCTGACAAGGGTCATGCTCAGATGCCTGCCTCCCTCCTCCTTGAGTGACGTCATGGCGACCCCGAAAAGTCCGCACGGGTTGATCCAGGAAAAAGGCTCCAGCGAAAGATGCACGTTCAGGGCGATCCCATGAAACGATATGCCCCGGCGTATGGCGATCCCTACACTCCCGAGCTTCTTGTTCCCCACCCAGACGCCGTGATTCCGGTTGCTGCGCGCGGCTGAGACGCCCCAGTCTGAGGCAGTCCTGAGCATCACCTCTTCAAGAGCTTCCACGTACTTGGGAATTCCCAGGCCCATGGTATTCATCCGGACAATGGGATAGGCAATGAGCTGGCCGGGACCGTGATACGTAATATTTCCTCCCCGTTCCGTTTGCACGATCTCGATCCCCTTCCCCCTGAGAAATTCTTCGGAAACTGTCAGGTTCTCTCTGCCGCCGTTGTGCCCCAGGGTGAAGACAGGTTCATGCTCCAGCAGGAGCATCATATCCGCCTCCAGGGTCCCCTTATGCAGTTCGTCCGCCAGGCGGTGTTGCAGGTTCAGCACACGCTCATATGGCTGAGTTCCGAGTTCGGCCCTGTGCCAGATACGCGCTCGATTCATTTCCCCTCCACTATCCCGCCAGGCACGGCTTTCGAGCAGCTTCGGTTTCGTTCATCCGCCGGGCCTTCGGCTTTGTGGGTGCCTCGAAGAGCACTGCCGGGTCTTTCTCCGCTTCTTCGGCGATTGTCTTGCACGCCTCGATAAAGAGGTCGAGAGTCTCCTTGGATTCGGATTCCGTGGGCTCGATCATGATCGCTCCGTGGACCACCAGCGGAAAGTAGATGGTAGGCGGATGAAATCCATAGTCCATGAGCCGCTTCGCCATGTCAAGGGTCGTGACCTTGTACTGTTCCTGCATCTTGTCTGAAAAAACACACTCGTGCATGCAGGGCCGGTCGTACGGGAGATGAAAAACCCCGGTGAGCTTTTTTCTCAGGTAATTGGCATTCAGCACCGCGAGCTGGCTCGCCTTCTTGAGTTCCTTTCCCATGCTCAGGATATAGCTGTAGGCCTTCACCAGGACGCCCACGTTTCCGTAAAACGCCTGCAATTTTCCGATGGACCTGGGAAAGTCCTGAGAGAGGCCGTATTGATCACCCTCTTTTACCACCCTCGGCACGGGAAGAAATGGTTTCAGATCCTCCCTGACGCAAACGGGTCCCGAACCAGGCCCTCCGCCACCATGAGGTGTGGAAAACGTCTTGTGGAGGTTCAGGTGCATAATATCGACTCCCACATCGCCCATGTTTACGATGCCCATGACCGCATTCATGTTGGCGCCGTCCACATAGACCAGCCCTCCTTTCGCATGGACGATATCGGCGATTTCCCTGATGTTCTCCTCGAACAGACCCAGCGTGTTGGGATTCGTCACCATGATACCAGCGGTGTCCTCATCCATGACAGACGCGACATACTCCGGCGAAAGGACCCCCTGCTCATCTGACTTGACAGAGACCGGGGTGAAGCCGCAAAGGGCTGCGCTGGCCGGATTTGTTCCGTGAGCCGTATCGGGTATGAGAATCTTGCTTCTCGCAGAACCCGCATCCCGGTGGAAAGCACGTACAATCATCATGCCGGTCAGCTCCCCGTGCGCCCCGGCAGCAGGTTGAAGGGTGACTGCAGGAAGGCCCGTTATCTCAGCCAGGCAGTGCTCCAGGTCAAACATCATGCGCAGGACTCCCTGGGAGAGATGTACGGGAAGCAGGGGATGCGCAGCGGCTATACCGCGCAGGGACGCCTGCCGCTCATTGGTCTTCGGGTTGTACTTCATGGTGCATGAACCCAGGGGATACATCCCGCTGTCCACGCCGAAATTCCAATGGGAAAGCCTTGTAAAATGCCTGACCACGTCCAATTCGCTCAGATCAGGGAAATCAGGTCCTTCCCCTGCAAACTTCTCATCCAGCGGGAAAGGATCAACATCCGACGCCGGCATGGAAAACCCCGACCTCCCTTTTCTCCCCTTCTCCCAGAGAAGCGGCTCATTGAATACAAGCCCGGTTGCTCCTAATGATTCTTCCACGATCCGACCTCCTCGATCAAAGCATCCATGTCTTCCCTCGTATTCGTTTCAGTGGCGCAGAGAAGGTAATGGTCCGGCAGCTCAGGATAAAATGTGCAAATGTCCAGGCCCGCCACAATCTTCTTTTTCAGGAGCCGACTGTGGACCTCCTTGAAGCCTGCAGGAAACCTTACCAGGAACTCGTTGAAGATAGGCGCCTCGAAGGGAATCGTCGCTCCAACATCCCGCAGCCCTTTCTTCAGGTATTCAGCCTTGTCATGGTTCAGCCGTGCCAGTTCCCGGATGCCCGTGCCGCCAACGCAGGCCATGTACATGGTCGATGCCAGTGCACAGAGCCCATGATTCGAACAGATATTTGATGTAGCCCGCTCACGCCGTATGTGCTGTTCTCTTGTGGCGAGGGTCAGGACAAATCCACGCCGACCGTTCTTATCCGTGGTCTGCCCCACCAATCGTCCGGGCATGTTTCTTACAAATTCCTGTTTTGTTGCGAACATCCCAAGCCCCGGCCCGCCGAAGGATTGCGGAATGCCGAGGCTCTGTCCTTCCCCGCACGCGATATCCGCGCCACGCGCTCCCGGACTCTTGAGCAGCCCATACGCCAGGGGTTCTGAAAAAGCCACCACGAACAGGGTTTTCATATCAGTGTGAACCGCTTTTCCCTGGGATTCCAGATCTTCAATGCATCCGAAAAAATTGGGAGACTGAATTGCAACAGCAGCGCATTCCGTGAGCCCGTCGAGTCCGGAAAGATCGGTCGCGCCGTTTTCCAGGAACGGGAGTTCAACGATCTCATATCCGGAGGCGGTAAGGTAGGTCTGAACCACCTGGCGATAGAACGGATGAACCAGCCGCGAAACCGCGACCTTTTTCCTTTTTGTGAGCCGGATGGCCATGAGAAGGGCCTCGGCAAGTGCTGACGCGCCGTCATACATGGATGCGTTTGCCACGTCCATCCCCAGAAGCCGTGTGGTGAGGGTCTGGTATTCATATATGGCCTGCAGGGTCCCCTGGCTTATTTCCGGCTGGTAAGGAGTGTACGCGGTGAAGAATTCACCCCGCAAAAGGAGTTGCCGGACCACCTCGGGAATGAAGTGGTTGTAACTGCCGGCCCCGAGAAAAATTTTATATTCAGGGGAGACAGCCATATGGGCCGCGAGTGTGTCCATATGAGCGTTAAGTTCCCATTCCGTCAGGGGAGACGGCAGTTCCAGTTCCCTTGCCCGGCGACAGTCTTTCGGAATGTCGGCGAAGAGTGCATCCAGGGATTCCAGACCTATCTCCTGCAGCATCTCCCTGATATCTTCGTCCGTGTGGGGAAAGTATCGCATTATCTCATCCTTTCAGCATTGCAAGATAGGCGTTCCTGTCCAGCAGAGAGTCCAGCACACCCGGGTCTTCGGGCCTGAGTTCTATCATCCAGCCTCCTGCATACGGCTCCTTGTTTACCAGTTCAGGTTGTCCCTCCAGGTTCTCGTTGACGGCCGTGATCTCGCCCCTCACCGGCATATAGAGTTCCGATACTGCCTTGACCGATTCCACTGTGCCGAATTCATCTCCTTTGCCGAATGAAGCTCCAACCTCCGGAAGTTCCACGAAAACGATATCACCCAGTTGATCCTGAGCATAATCGGAGATTCCCACCTTTACGAGATTCCCTTCCTGTCGAGCCCATTCATGGTCCTCCGTGTATCGTACGTCTTCCGCAAAATCCAATTCACTGATCTCTTTCATTTCTCCCTCCTTGAATATGACATGGGCTTTCACATATTCCTCTCTTTTAGCGCCATCACGGGGCTTTCTTCAAGTCTTTCATGGATGGTATCCTGCATTCGCGCCCCCTGCCCAACCTCTTTTCAGCTACCTCAAATTGACGATGTTGTCAATAAAATAAATAAACAATACTGATTTCCTCAAAAAATATTGACATTTCCGCCTGAAATTGCAAAAACATCACATACTGACGCTCGAAGATTCCAGGAGTTCATGAGGGCCGGAATAGTATGTCATGAGGAGGAGAAAAAACAAATGCCGGAAAAAGTAGCTGTTATCGGTGCAGGGCCCGGAGGCTACGTGGCGGCCGTTCGTGCGGCCCAACTGGGGGCGGAAGTCACGCTGGTTGAAAACGATAACCTGGGAGGCACCTGCCTCAACTGGGGGTGTATTCCCTCAAAAGTTATGAAGGCAACGGCGGAACGGATGGAGATTTTTCAAGGATCCCGGGAATACGGCATCGTGTTGGAAGGGGATGTACACCTTGATATGCATGTCCTGAACGAGAGGAAAGCGCGTGTTATCGAGATGCAGCGTGCGGGAATTGAAAAACTCCTGAAGCACCAGGGGGTCCGCCACGTGCGGGGAACCGGGAGCGTTCCCCACCACGGGAAACTCCGGGTGGCGGGAGAGGACGGGAAAGACCTCCTTTTCTCCTGGGATCGGCTGCTCATCGCCACGGGCTCTCGTCCCGCCGGTATTCCGCTCTTTCCTTTTGATGGGGACAAAGTCATTTCCAGCAACAATGCCCTCTTCCTGGAGGCCGTACCGGAATCCATCGTCATCGTGGGCGGCGGGGTCATCGGGTGCGAATTTGCATTCATCTTTTCCGCCCTGGGCGCCAGGGTCACCGTGGTGGAGGCCCTGGATCGAATCCTGCCCCTTCCCGCCGTGGATCAGGACTGCTCCAAGGTGCTCCAGCGTGAGATGAAAAAAAGGAAGATCGCCTTCTTCGTCAACCGGACGGTGGAAAAAATCGAACATAAAGATTCACTCCTCTCGATCCGAATCGGTCCTTCCGCGCTCAACAGCACAACGGGAGGAAAAGAAGGGCAGCCTGTATTCCTGGAGGCCCAAAAGGTCCTGGTCTGTGTGGGCAGAAGCCCCAACACGGCCCACCTGGGCCTGGAAACCCTGGGCGTGGAAACGGATGCGCGGGGATGGGTTCGTACGGACAGCAGGATGGCCACCAGCGTAAAGCACGTCTATGCCCTGGGAGATGTACTCGGGCCTCAAAAGGTGATGCTTGCCCACGTGGCATCCAGAGAAGGCATCATCGCTGCTGAAAACGCGCTCGGTGCGGACCGGGAAATGAGGTATGACGTTATCCCGTCAGCCATTTTTGCATCGCCGGAAGTGGCCGACGTGGGCCTTACCGAGGCAGAGGCCGTTGCCCGTGGGAAAAAGTTCCGCGCCGATACGGTCCTCTTCCGAAACATGGGCAAGGCACAGGTCCTTGGAGAGCTGGCTGGAGAGGCGAAAATAGTCTCCGATGCCGATAGCGGAAGAGTCCTCGGGGTCCACCTGATCGGCGCCCATGCCACCGACCTGATCGCGGAAGGCGCCCTTGCGGTTCAGACGGGGTGCACGGTAGAACAGATTGCGGAGACCATCCACGCCCACCCGACCCTGGCCGAAATCATGTTCGAGACTTCCCTCAAGGCACTGGGCAGGGCTCTCCACGGGTAGGCCCGGCAAAATGCCGCCGCCTCGGGGGCGGCGGCCGGTATGCCGGGTGGAACAGGGATCTTTAAGGAAGCAGAGACCAGATGGCCTTGCGCAACAACGCGCGTGTCATCTGGGCCTTATATTTGTTCTTCGCGAGAGGGATGATACCCGGAAAAGAAAAGTCCTTGACCGCTTCGGCCAGCTCATCTCCCGCCACTTTCCCTTTCAGAAACGCCTCCACCTCTCTTAACCGGATCGGTGTCGGAGCAACCGCCCCCAGAACGATCCGTGCGTCTTTGATCTGACTGCCCTCCAGAACAAACATGGAGGCCACACTGCAGATTGGGAAATCGATGGAGTTTCTGATGCGATACTTCCAGTATCTTTGTTTGGTCCCGGCCGCTGCTGCAGGTATCTCTATCTCCAGGACCAGTTCATCATTATCCAGAACCGTTGATTTCCCCTGCCCAGCATGGAAAAAATCTTCCGCTTCAACAGTCCGCCGGGTAGTCTTTATTCTGGCATCCAGCGCGATCAATGCGGGCGCAAGGTCCGAGGCATTCACTGCCACGCAGCCACAATTCAGACATCGTCCGGCTTCCAGTTCCGTGCTGCTCCAATCCAGACCCAGGTTGTCTTCGAGATCCAGACTTCGCTGGGAGAAAGGAACCGTGGCCATTGAGGCACGCTCCTGCCGGCTGAGGCCTTCCGTGTTGATCGGCAGGAACGGCTTCTTTTCTGCAGCGGGCGATACCCCGGGCCGGGCTTCGCCCTGAAGGGACCTATCTATGGCTTGAGCAGCTCTGCGGCCTGATGCAATGGCTTCGATAATCGAAGCGGGACCGGTCGTCATATCGCCGCCGGAGAAAACCCCCGCTGCATTCGTGCGCTGCGTTTCCTTGTCCACCACAACCAGCCCGCGTGTGACGGTGATGCTGCCGTCGAGACAGGAAAGATCGGCGCCTTGCCCGATAGCCAGCATAACCGTATCGGCCTCCACCGTCTCCTTTACGCTGGAGTCGAATTCCGGGCGAAAGCGGTGTTCCTCATCGAAAACGGATGTACACCGGACAAATTCCATTCCGGTCAGCTTTCCGTCTGTTTCCAGTATCCGCTGAGGGCCCCAGGAAGGCATCAGCCGGATCTTCTCTTTGACGGCTTCTTCGATTTCCTCCTCGATAGCCGGCATCTCTTCACGGGATTCCAGGCATGCTACAACAACTTCATCAGCCCCCAGGCGGGCGGCTGTTATTGCCACGTCCATGGCCACGTTACCGCCGCCGATTACCAGGACTTTTTCTCCTGGTTTTTTTCTCGATCCGCCGTTTACCTCGATGAGAAATTCGAGCCCGGAGAGAAGCAGTTCCTCCTTCTCTATTCCCAGATTCTTCTGGAGCCAGTTCCCCGTCGCCATGAACACACTGTCAAAGTCGTTCTTCAGGCCTTCCAGCGTGATATCCTTTCCCAGGCTCACATTCAGACGAAACTCAATACCCATCCCTTCAAGGGCTTTCACCTGTTTCTCCACAAGGGTCTTTGGCAGCCGATACGGAGGGATGCCATAGCGAAGCATGCCTCCGGCCTCCCCCATTTTCTCGAAAACCGTAACCTTGTACCCGAACTTTCGTAAATAGTACGCAGCCGCCAGCCCGCCGGGACCGGAGCCGATCACCGCCACCGATTTCCCCGTTTCATGGTCCGGCGGTGTGAGGAACTCTGACGCATGGTCGAGAATATAGTCGCCCATGGAGCGTTCCACGGCCCTCACTGACACCGATTCATCCACATCCAGACGGTTGCAGGCGGACTCGCAGAAATGCGGGCAGGCCCTGCCGGTGATGGCCGGAATGGGATTGCAGGTGAGAATGATATTCGCGGCATCGGCAATCTTCCCCGCCCGGATATTGCGCATGTAGGCAGGGATGTCGATACTCCCGGGACAGGCCGAGGCACACCCGGGCGGTCCCAGATCCGCAGCCCCGAATATGGAATGATAGCGGTTTTCTCCGGTCATGGCCGGGCAGGTAGTACCGCCCTTTCTGAAACAATGGAATTGATTCTCCGGATAGCGGTAATACCAGCAGCGCGGCTCCTGGCAGATATTACCCCCGACAGTGCCCATATTTCTCAATTGAGGCGAGGCTACCGATCGAGCGGCTTCAGTGAGAATCTCGTATTTTTCTTTGACAAGCCGGTGTTCGGACAGGGTGCTCAAGGGCGCCAGGGCTCCGATCCGGAGACCGTTGCCGTCCTCCTGGATGGTATCAAGCCCCGCAATGGGCTTCACATCTATAAGAATGTCCGGATACCGGGAATTGCTGTTCTCCTTCAAAACACCGAGAATATCCGTACCGCCGGCCACGAGCCGGGCTTTTTCACCATACTCGTCCAGAAGTGCAACGGCCTGCTCGACCGAGTCGGCGGCAACGTGTTTAAACGGTCGTAATGTCATAGTTCCACCTCAAATCTTGCCCAGGGCTTGTAAGATTTTTTCAGGTTTGACCGGCAATTCATCAACTCTGACATTGATCGCATTATAAATAGCATTGAGCACCGCCCGCGGCGTACAGGTGAGCGTTGATTCACCGATGCCGCACGCGCCATACTCGCCGCCTCCCTTCCATACTTCCATCAGGACGGGTTCCACTTCAGGGAAATCGGCCATGGTCGCTATTTTATAGTCGATCCAGTTGAAATTCATGGGAACGCCCCTTGCCTCGTCATAGATGATCTCTTCGTAAAGCGCTTCTCCGAGCCCCATGACCTGGCCGCCCAGTTGCTGGGCCTCGGCTCCTGAGGCGTGCATGACCGTTCCGCAGTCATGGAGCACCACCAGTTTGAGCACGTCAACTTCACCGGTATCGGTGTCCACTTCCACTTCTGCGAACGTCGCAATAAAGGGGATGCCGGTATTCAGATCAAGAGGGACCCTATGCACCGTGGCCACAATGGGGGCAAGATCTGTCTCCTCCATCAGCCAGGTCTTTACCTCCATGTGTGTATCAGGAGATGCTTTGACAAAAATATTTCCCTCCTCAATATCAAGCTCTTCCGGTTTCGCACCCAGTTTGGGAGCGGCAAGTTCGCAGATTTTTCTCTTCAGATCGGCCGCCGCCACCATCATGGCTTCCGACTGCAGATAGGAGACCGAGCTGTCGGTCTGGACGCAGTCCCGCAGGCTCGTCTCCGTGTCCACCACCGGAGAATAATGGACATCTTCCGGACGGACTGCGAGAAAACTCAAGGCCTCCAGGCAGCCCAAAAGATTGCAGGTGTTTGATCCTGATCCGGTTTCTACGGTGGGGGCCTCCAGCATGACGGTGCCGTCAGGATTCAGCATCAGGCTCACCTGGATTCTTCCGCGCCGCACCTCCTGCCACTCGGCATGCCAACCCGGGTGAAAAGAAAACCCCATGCCCCGTTTTCGAACATGTTCATACACCGGGCCCTCGCCGGGTTTGTGGCGGTTCTCCCATCCGATTCGGCGCGCACCTTCGTGCAAGACTTCCACCAGACTCTTATTGGGGAGCGCTTCCTCCTCATGGCCGAAATTCTTGATGGACAGGTCAATGGGGTCCATATCAAGTTTTTCCGCCAGGACATCGACAATCTGCCCGAAACTGAGATTAAACTGAGAATTGGCAACCCCGCGCATCATACACGCAGGCAGTTTATTGGTGTAAACGCCGTAGGCCTCCAGTTTGAGATTGGGAACATGCGCCAGGGCCACTTCGGCGATCTCCGCAGGGCCGAATTTCAAGGCGAACATGGTGTGATCAGCATATGCACCGGCATCACCGATGGATTTAAAGGTCATCGCTGTGATGGCGCCGTCTTTCTTGGCCCCCGCCTTAGCGGTGTAAATCGCGGGTTGCCGGGAATTGAGGAAGCTTTCCCGGTTGTTGTGCCTGAATTTGACCGGTCGTCCGGTCCTCTTGGCCAATAGGGCCGTGTACAGGAAAAACGGCTGTTCTCCCGTATCATTACGGCCGAACTGACCACCCACGAACGAGCAGATCACGCGAACCTTGGAAAGCGGCAGATCGAGCATCTGACTGATATGCATGCGGGTCTGATGTGCTTCATATGAATTGGACCAGACCGTCAGCGTATCTCCTTTCCATTCCATGAGGCAACACCAGTTGTCGAGAGAGCCCTGGTTGGGATTGTGGTGAACAGCAGTTGATTCCACCACCACATCCGCTTCACTGAAGCCCTTTTCCACATCTCCCTTCTCCACAAAAACATCGGGACCGCCCACCGGGTCCTCCGGCAATACATTGGTTTTCCGCAACTCCGGGTGGACCGAGGGAGCCTCGGGCTTCATTGCCTCAACAGGATCGAGAACAAAGGGAAGGATCTCCCACTCAATCTTGACTAATTTCAACGCCTCTTCGGCGATGGACTCGCTTTCCGCGGCGACCACCAGCCCTATCTCATCTCCAACCCACCGGGCATAATCCCCGATCACCCGTCGATCCCTCATGGGGTACCACATCATTCGGTCATAGGACAGGATGTCAACACCATCCGTCCAGCCGGCATTGGTCACTTTCAGTTTTTTCACCTCGGGATCTTCATAGGTGAGAACAGCCCGCACCCCTTCCAGCTTTTCGACATCGGTGATATCCATATGTTTTATCCGGGCATGGGGATACGGACTTTTCAGCACTCTGGCATAGAGCATGTCCGGGAACGTGAGTTTCGTTGTTAGATCATCGGCGAACTTCACCTTGCCGCTCGCTTTGTCAAACCCATCGATCCTCGGGCGATACCCTCCGATGTACTTGCGAGGTACTCGCGGTGTATATGCATTACTCATGTGTACCCCCCTGTGTAGATATTTTCTGAGACGCGTTCAGGACGGCCTGGGCAATGGCTGTGTAGCATCCGCAACGGCAGATATTGCCGGAAAGCGCCTCCTTGACTTCATCGAGTGTCGGATTCGGATTGGCATCAAGAAGCGCCTTCGCCGTCATGACAAATCCGGGCGTGCAATAGCCGCATTGCATTGCGGTACCATATCCCGGTTCGCTCTGTTCTGCAAAAGCCACAACCACCGGATCATCCTCGGCCAGACCCTCGATGGTCAGAATTTCATGACCATCTGCCTCCACAGCCAGCGTCATGCACG
>CAZWEV010000023.1:0-53382 GCA_964633015.1 uncultured Desulfobacteraceae bacterium
GAACTTGCAAAATTGATTGGAATCACAGAACAAAATTTATCTATCCTTAAAACTGGAAAAGCGAAAGCTATTCGCGTTTCCACTTTGGATGCTATATGTAAACATCTTGAATGCCAACCTGGTGATATTTTGGAGTATAGGAATGAGGAATGATCGGCAACTAACAATCGAAAAAAAACCGGGCCCGCTGAAGAGTGGCGAGATTTCAACAAGGAGGCAAAAACAATAAGTGCCGAACCATAAAGAACATCCAATCTCGCTTACAGAAGCTCTTAAGGCAAGAAGCTTTGTGTATAAGCATATGAGATCAACATCTCTCACCAGATACGAGGGTTTATCATCATTGGTAAATGCTGATGTTTTTGTTAAACATGAAAATCACAATCCAACCGGCTCATTTAAAGTGCGTGGCGGCATCAATCTTATGCACCACTTAAGAAATTCCGGGACTGAAGGCGTGATTACATTTTCCACGGGTAATCATGGTCTTTCTATTGCGCAATCAGCCGCATGGTTCGGCCTTCGTGCAACAATTGTCGTACCAGAAAGCAACAATCCAACAAAGAATCGAAGTATCAGAGCAACAGGTGCGAAGCTGGTAGAAGCTGGAAGAACTTTTGAAGAAGCATCTATGGTTGTTAAGGAGCTTATGCAGGAACATTCTCTTTACTATGCGCACCCAGCCAACGAGCCTCACCTGATAAATGGCGTCGGGACTGAATTCATTGAAATCATAGAAGAGCTTCCTGATTTAGATGCGGTGATTTTGCCGATCGGCGCAGGAAGTGAAGCAGCTGCAGCCACTATCGTGCTGAAAACCATCAATCCTGATATTCAGATTTTTGCGGTACAGGCAGAAGCCTCAAGTGCTGCTTACCAATCATGGAAAGCGGGCGAAATTCTGTCATCTGAAAACAGGACGTTTGCCGGTGGTTTTGCTACCGGCATTGCGTATGAGATCCCATTTGAGATATACAAAAACAACCTGGCAGACTTTGTTGTTCTGTCAGAAGAAGAAATATATGAGGGAATTTCTTTAGCTGGGTATTACACACACAACCTCCTCGAGGGTGCAGGTGCTTCAACTATCATGGCTGCTATTAAGCTGAAAGGTCAATTAAAAGGGAAAAAGGTGGTTCTTCAGTTCAGTGGATGCAACGCATCACCTGATGAAATAAATAAAGCGTATAGTTTAGAATCCTTTACCAATGGATGGGTGGATAAATGAAATCCAATACTTATAAGGCCTTCTAAAGTCAAGGGGTAAACGAATTTATTAGGGCCCCTCCTCACAAAGGTCAATCGTGGTGAATAACAAAGGAGGTTACAAATGAAGAGGAATATTTTTGTATTGGTATTGATCAGCATACTGGGTATCGCTCCCTTGTGCTCTGCCGGAACGCCGAGTGGTAATGCGTCAATAGAGGAGGTCAAGAAGGAAACGCGGGATTTGCTTCAGACTCTCGGTGCATATACTGCTGATCAGAAAGACAAGGCGGTTCAAAAAACCAAGGCCGCTTTGGATAAACTGAACAGGCATATCGACGCACTGGAGGAACGCGTCCTTGCAAACTGGGACAAGCTGGACAAGGCAGCGCGCGAGAGGGCACGTGAGAGTCTCAAGGCGTTGCGCAAGCAACGGGATCAGGCAGCAGAATGGTATGGCAGGCTGAAGGCGAGTTCCGGCAATGCATGGGAGAATACGAGACAGGGGTTTTCAGACGCATATAAGGCTCTCAGTGATGCCTGGGAAAAGTCCGAAAAGGACCTTGGTTTCGACAAATGAGACGGCCGAACGGGAGCTTTATCTCGGACGTTCCAATCTGAGCCGCGCTGGCCGGGACCTGCATGTAGGTTGGCTCAGGGATTGTTGTCGAAACTGGCTGCTCACAGCGCGCCCGCAGAGCTTTGCGATACGCCTCGGTGTATCAATCGGATAAATCGAAGCACCGTCGTTATGTGACGAATTCCGGTGAATTCCGAACTCCGGAGACAGCATGCTGTCCCCGGAGTTCACCAGAACATTGACATACGGAACGGAAACACGCCGTTCGCCAGGAAGCGTCGAGACGGCTTCCAACTCAAACTGAAGGGTGCTTGCTTTATAACCGGTAACATCTTGCCTGTAAACGTGCTGCTACCCCAATGAATGGTAATAAATTACCATTTCCAGAATTACCCTTGACTTTTCATTTAATTAGCAATATATTTCTGATTAACGGTTTAAATGGAGGTTAATCAGCTATAAATGGCTTATAAGATCGACTTCTCAGTGGCAACGAGTGATCAGATCGAAGGCGCCCTCTGCAAGCGCTTGGAAAGCATAAGACTTTCCCGTAACATAACCCAGGCACAACTCGCTGAGGAAGCCGGCGTCTCGGTAAGAACCATCGGTCGGCTTGAAAAGGGCCAAGGTGTTTCCATGGATACATTCATTCGGATTATGATGGCGCTTAGCATACAGCAAAACCTTGAAGCCCTACTGCCGGATCCGACCGTGAGACCAATCGAACGGGTCGGTATTGGCGCCGGAGAGCGTAAGCGCGCACGTCCTACTAAATCTATTGACGGACTCCCGACTTGGTCGTGGGGTGACAGCGAAGACGATAATGAATAATGATGCACGCGTCTTCCTCTGGGGTAGTATAATCGGTGCCGTCACTTGGCTTGAGGACAGGGAGATTGGGGTATTCCAATACGCGCCTGACTTTCTGCACAGCGGTATTCAGTTGGCACCGCTCATGATGCCGCTTAGCGAGTTCCCCTATGAATTCCCGGCGCTTGCGCGGAATACCTTCAAGGGGCTGCCGGGATTGGTTGCAGACTCACTTCCAGACAAATACGGCAATGCAATCATCGACGCCTGGCTTGCTTCACAGGGACGAACCGCAGAGAGTTTCCATCCAGTGGAACGCCTCTGTTATGTCGGCAGTCGCGGCATGGGGGCTCTCGAGTATCAGCCAGCCACACTGGGTCCGCCAACCAGCAAACGAGCAGTTGAGGTCGCGAGTCTCGTCAGCCTGGCAAACCAGATCTTTTCCGAACGTGCCAGATTCGGTGGCGTTTTCTCCGGTGACGACAACCGAGAAGCAATCAATGATATTCTGCGAGTTGGGACTTCAGCTGGCGGAGCCAGGGCCAAGGCGATTCTCGCTTGGAATAAAGAAACCAACGAATTCAGGTCAGGCCAAGTCGACGCTGGAGAGGGCTTTGAGTATTGGATAATGAAATTTGATGGAATCACCAGCAGTAGCGATACAGAAGTCGCCACCCCGAAGGGCTACGGCAAGATTGAGTATGCCTATCACCTAATGGCCGTCGAGGCCGGTATCGAGATGACGACGTGCCGGCTTCATCATGAAGGTGGCCGTAGCCATTTTATGACAAAAAGATTTGATAGGTCTGCGAACGGCAGGAAATTACACATGCAGTCCTTGGGAGCTATTGCTCACTATGACTACAGGCAACCTGCGAGCTATTCGTACGAGCAGGCGATCCAAGTCATACGGAGGATGGGACTTCCTCGAAAGGATATTGATCAGCAAGCGCTGCGCGCCATTTTCAATGTAGTCGGTCGCAATTGTGATGATCACGTCAAGAACATAGCCTTCCTCATGAATCGACGGGGTGAATGGCGCCTGTCGCCCGCTTTCGACATTTCCTACGCGTGGAACCCCAGCGGCGAGTGGACGAGTCAGCACCAGATGAGCGTGAATGGCAAGCGAGACGGGTTTGAACGCGAGGACCTGCTCGCCCTCGCCAGGGCGGCCGACATCAAAAAGGCGCGCGCAGAACAGATCATTCAACGCCTCATTCAAGTCGTGCACCGTTGGCCCGACTTTGCCGGAAAGGCCGGGGTTAGCGATGAACAGGTAAGGCAGATACAGGCCAATCACCGCACAAGCCTATGATTCGCTTTACGAGACTGCCGCAATGTCGCTGTGCATGCAAAAATGTACCAAAATCATCTCCGGAGGCTGCCTGATGCCTCTCAAGACGAACCGGCTCGGAGCTTGTTTCTACCATCAGGCTGTCCATCCAATGGGGTCCACTGCCGGGCAATAGAAAAATATGGATCAGATTGATGAAATGATAACATTCTATGACGAAGAAGCAGAGGCAACCGGCTGGTACGGCCCCGAGGTTGCCTTCGGCCTGGCTTATGCTCATGTTCAATCTGATCAGTCTCTGCTGGATATCGGGATCGGCACTGGTTTGGGGTCTGTTTTATTTCTCAAAGCAGGGTTGAAAGTCCATGGTATGGATATCTCTCCACAGATGCTTGACGCATGCCGCAGAAAAGGTTTCTCGTCTCTTCATCTGCATGACTTGCGCAAGACACCGTACCCCTTCGATTCAGAGAGCATAAATCATGCAGTCTGTACCGGCGTTTTCAATTTCTTCAGCGATCTGTCCCCTGCTTTTCAAGAAGCCGGTCGCATTCTTCGCAAGGGCGGATTATTTGTATTCGTGGTTGGGGATCGATCGGAAAACGAGGCTCATGCGATTGAGGTAGGGGCGGAGTACACAAAGTCGGAAAAGACAGTAACGATGTACCTACACAGCGCAAAACAGATCGCAGAATTACTGGCGCGGTATGGCTTTGAGCCATTGAGAGATCTGTCGTTCACGGTCTTCATGGATCGAGAGAGAACCAAAAGCATGCCCGCCAGGTCTTACCTGGCAAGGAAAAGGATGGGTATCGAACCGGTCATTCAGCCGGAGCCAAAAAACTACGCGCCCGCCTGATTCGCCGTGATGCCGGCGGATTGAAGAAAAACCGCCGGGCGATTTATGTAGAAAGGAGGTGAACGTGAAATGAGCGAGGCCCAAGAAAAACCTGAAGACCGGAAAACAAGGATCCTCACGCAGATTGCAGAGTTATCCAGGCTTCTCGGAATGATACCGTCAGATGATACGATTAGAATTCATGAACCTCTGACGCAAAACAAAATGGTTTTATCAGATTGGCTCAGTGCCACGAGAGATTCGTTTCTAAGATTATCTCTGTTGATCAGCAAAGAACTGGATATTCAGTTGCAGTAGGAGAGACGGATTTAAAATTCGCTAAAATCAATGACAATACCGGTGCAGGACTTTTTGGTACGCCGGATGCCCGTACCTCTCGCCGGTGACAATGTCGTTGGGCGGAGAGACCGTGTGGGACATGTGTACTTTACCATCCCGCATCTCAAAGGAAGTGGAGAGACAAAGGCATGAAAGTTACCGTATGCGAGCTTCGGAACGATTTGGGTGCACTGCAGCAGGATTGGCAGTCTCTGGTTGCTCACGTTCAATCTGAAGGCAGTGAACTGGTGCTGCTTCCTGAAATGGCTTTCTATCCCTGGTTAGCCAGAACCACACAGGTTGATCCTGCCGCCTGGCAGGCATCGGTTGAGGCTCACGATCAATGGATGCTTCGTTTCAATGACCTTTCTCCTGCAATAGTGGCTGGTTCGCGTCCGGCGATTCGGCAAGGCAAACGGCTTAATGACGGGTTTATCTGGGATGCGGAGACTGGTTATAGCGCAATACATACAAAGTGTTACCTGCCTGATGAAGAAGGCTTCTGGGAAGCCTCATGGTATGAACGGGGAGAATGCGAATTTTCAGTCGAGCAAAGGAACAAGGCCCGATTAGGATTTCTCATTTGTACTGATCTGTGGTTCAATTTCCACGCCCGTGAGTATGCCAAACAGGGGGTTCATCTGTTGGTGTGTCCACGTGCGACGCCTGAGGGGTCAGTTGAAAAGTGGATTGCCGGGGGCAGGACGGCTGCGGTGGTATCGGGCGCATTCTGTTTGTCATCAAATTTCGGGGGCGTCAGTGGAGAAGGGATGAAATGGGGCGGTGGCGGCTGGATTATTGAGCCTGAAGAGGGAGAAGTGTTGGGGGTGACTTCGCAGGAACAGCCGTTTCTGACGGTGGATATTGACTTAGGGGTAGCAGAAAAGGCTAAACGTACCTATCCGCGTTACGTGCTCGATTGAACAGGGATGCACACAGCCGCAGGGAGGGTTGAGCGTCCACTTGAGATGCTGGAGTCATGTGAGGCGAAAGTCTCATGCACGGTTCCGAGGGGAGGAAGGGAGTCGGGAAGCCCCTGGCTTACCTGATCATGTAAGGAGAAAATAATGTGAAAAAAAGCACTTTGAAATTCTTTATTGATACTTTGCTTTTTATCGATATCTCTTCAATTGCGGCCCTGGGACTCTTGTTGGGATTTGTAATTCCGAGAGGGAACGCGTTCCAGTCTGATAAATACTTCCTCGGGCTGCACCGCCACCAGTGGGGAGACATCCATCTGTATCTGTCGCTTTTTTTGCTGGTATTGTTGGTCATCCATATCTGGTTTAACTGGACGTGGATCGTGCAGTCCGCTGAACGTTATTTCGGAAGTCGCCGGAAGAACTTTCTTTGGGTTCTTTCATGTGCTTGGATTATCGTGCTTTTTATCGGTTGGGTCGTCGTAAGATCTTGAAAAATATAAACATTGCATAATAATTGCTTGGAGCAGACGGCAGGAGAATCGCGTTTTACCGGAAAAGCCTGTAAATGGCCGGTCCAAAATAAGGCCGCTGCTCAGGCGGGGCGTTCTGCACCAATGCATCAATAAAACACGGAATGCTATGGAAAGAAAAAGGACAATATTTTGGGATGACCCTGAAGCCACGAAAAGAGAAGCTGTTGCTTCAGTGTCCGGACTGGATTACCTGACGGCCATAAAGGACGGAAAAATCAGTCCACCGCCAATAGCAAATCTTGTTGGATATCGAATTGCCGAAGTGGATTATGGCCACGCGATCTTCGATCTTGATCCTGCGGAGTACCACTACAATCCTTTCGCAACAGTGCATGGCGGCATTCTTTCAACGCTGCTCGATACTACAATGACTGCTTCAGTCCTTTCAACGCTTTCCGAAGGTTTCAGCTGCGCCACCATTGAGATTAAAGTTAACTTTATCAAGCCGGTGACTGCCGATACTGGAGTTTTGAGGTGTGAGGCGAGACCAATCCATATAGGAAAAAGGCTGGCAACAGTTGAGGGCCGATTGAAAGATACAAATGGTGCCCTATACGCACACGGAACCAGCACGTGCTCCATTTTCAAGGTAGGGTAATTAAAAAAATGCAGAACAAGCAAGTCAAGGCGAGACGGATGATCCGGTACATGCCCCCGACTGCTTTTCAATAACAACCTCAAATCGTTAGAAAGGCTCCTCAAATGAAAATTTCCATTGCCAGTGATCACGCCGGATATGAATACAAAACCGAGATTGTGAAACACCTTACAACATTGGGTCATGAAGTCATCGACTTTGGTACTGATTCAGATGTGTCCGTTGACTATCCTGATTTCATCAAACCAGCCGCAAAGTCTGTAGCGAATGGCCAATCTGAAATCGGTATCGTGTTGGGTGGGAGTGGCAACGGTGAGGCCATGGCAGCCAACAAGATTAAAGGCATACGATGTGCGGTATGCTGGAATGCCGAGTCGGCACGACTGGCGAAAAAGCACAACAATGCAAATATGATTTCTATCGGGCAAAGAATGGTCTCACGTGAAGTGGCCCTGCAAATTGTAGATGAATGGATTCACGCTGAGTTTGAAGGTGGGCGTCACACGAGACGAATTGAAAAAATCGAGGCGAATTAAGCATCATTCGAAACTAACACATCGATTGGAGAGAGATTGTTGCTGCACCCCCGCTCCGCAAAAGCCCCTCAAGCAGGCGATAGGCGGATTAAGGACGAGAAATCAGGAGGTTATTGTAATCAATGCATACCATACTTGGTGCAAACGGCACGATTGCTCGTGAGTTGTCCCAAGCGCTGGCTTTGTTCACCTCAGACATTCGTCAGGTGAGCCGCAATCCACGGAAGGTCAATCCGGGCGATGAGACCGTGGCGGCCGATCTTTTGGATGGTCATGCGACCGACAATGCCGTTTCCGGCAGTGACGTGGTATATCTGGTGGCAGGGCTGCGGTATAACCTGGCTGTCTGGCAGGACCAATGGCCACGTATAATGAGCAATGTCATCGACGCCTGCAAGCGACACGGCGCGCGCCTGGTATTTTTCGACAATGTCTATGCCTATGGCCTTGTGGATGGTGTGATGACAGAAGAGACTCCGTTCAACCCGACCAGCAAGAAAGGCGAGGTCCGCGCAAAGATCGCTACCATGCTGCTCGATGAAATGCGCGCCGGCTTGAAGGGCATGATCACTCGGTCGGCAGATTTCTACGGCCCGGATGCCGTACAAAGCTTCCCGTATGTTATCATATTCCAGCGTCTCAAGGCTGGGAAATCACCCCAGTGGATTGGCAACGCCAATACCGTCCATACGTTCACCTTCACGCCGGACGCCGGCAAGGCGCTTGCGATATTGGGAAGGTCAACCGAGGCCTACGGGCAAACATGGCACCTTCCCACCACCAAAGAGCAGTTTACCGTTGAGGACTTCGTGCGTCTGGCATGCGAGTTGGCAGGACACCCCAGCAAGCTGCAGATCATGCCTCGCTGGATGATGAAGCTGCTGGAAGTATTTATGCCGGTGCTGCGGGAAAACAAAGAGATGATGTACCAGTTTGACCACGACTATCGGTTTGACAGCAGCAAGATTGAATCGGCATATGGGCTGCAGCCGACGCAGTATCGACAGGGTATCAGCGACTGCCTGAAAGGGAAAGAGTAGCATATTTACCTGGAACAAAACAACTGATTCAACAATACTCTTGCAGCAGGCAGTAAAACGCTATGGCTGTAAAGCGAGGTATGCCGCATGCACCGCCTTTCTTTCTTCTCAGCGTGGATCAAGTGCTCGATCTCATAGGCGGTCGCCTTAAGCCCGGGTGGCCTTGTGATCCCGCCGTAAGCGTCGAACAAACCATGCGATACTCTTCTATGCTTCTATCTTGACCTGCAGGTAAAAGTCTCCCCGGTTGACGTGGTCTATACGTTTTCCCAATCCCTCCAGCCTGAGGCGGGTGCCGTCCCGTACACCGGGCGGGATCGTGACCCTGAAAATCCTCTTCTGAAACCCCGAGGGGATATTAATCATTTTCCGTGTTCCCGTCTGTGCTTCCAGGGAAGTAACAGTCAATGTGCCGTATAGATTCGGATCGTCCGCCGGGGAAGAAGCATGGATAACCTGCAAACGGTGGCTTCTTTTCTTCTCCGTGGTTCGGCTCAGGGACTCGGTAAAACCAACGCTGGGTATCCGGAGAAAAAGCTTCAGAAAAAGCATGCCGGCAAGGAATCCCCCGATATGTGCCCACCATGCGATCCCGCCGGCACCGGAGGCGGTCCCCGCCGCGCTGAGAAATTGCAGCAGAAACCATATCCCGAGGAATACATAGGCCGGGATTTCAAAAAACAGCGGCAGAAAGAAGATCGGGATAAGGGTGAAAATCTTCGCCCGCGGATAGAGGAGAAAGTAGGCCCCCATGACACCGGCAATAGCCCCGCTGGCCCCGATGGTGGGTACCTGGGAATGCCAGTTGAGCGCAAGATGAGCGAGCCCTGAAGTGATCCCGCAAAGGAGGTAGAAGAAAAGATATCGGAAGGGCCCCAGGCGGTCTTCCACATTGTCTCCAAAAATATAGAGAAACCACATGTTCCCCAGGATATGCCAGAATCCTCCATGAATGAACATGAAGGAGAGAAAGGGAAGGACCTGCTGGAAGGGAGTAAAGTATGCGCTGATTTGAGGGACGGAATAGCGTACGGGAACAAGGCCGTAGGTGAGGAAAAACCGATGTAAGTGGGGACCGTGGGCAAGTTCGATCAGATAGACAAGCACATTCGCGCCGATGATCAGACTGTTCACGACGGGATAGTTGCGGGACCGAATGGTATCTCTCAGGGGTATCATGGCCTTCTGAACGCAATCCTTATAGCCCAAAGCGTGGACTGAAAGCAAGCGTGTTTCCGATGGTCAAAAAAATGACGGTGCCCCTCTTTTCCGAGGATGCTTCGTGAAGGCACGGACAACGCCTTGAAAAATGAAATGGTTGATAAAACAGATAGTTGAATGTAGCAGGAACAGTCAGAATACCGGGATTCCTCCCTGGCACGGGTTGTGCTTAAAGAAAAGGAAGGAGTTTGCATGGGGGATTTCCATTTCAGGGTTTCTGGTTCCACAGAGAGCCCTGAACATACGCCATGATGCACAACTGGAGGATACCATGAAGACCTGGAAATGGGCACTTCTGTGTCTGGGAGTGGCGAGCGTGCTTGTGATTGTCCCCAGCGGGCTCAGGGAAGCAAGAGCGGAAAGCGCCGCTCGGCAGCACCGTCTGCCGGGAGGGGTCTATGTTGATCTTACGAAAGAGTTCTATGAAGCCCTGCAAGGGACGACCGAAGGAAAGGAAAAGGTCTACAGCAACAGCATGTCCGATGAATACCTGAGGCAGCTTGCTGTTTCAAGCACGTTCACGGTACGAACGAATTTGCAGATTATCAGACAGCAGGAACGAATTATTCAACTGCTGCAATCCATCGTGAACAAGGAAAAATAGCGATTCTCATGTGCAGGCGGAAAGCCAGAATATGTTTCGTCTTTTTGTCTCTCCTGATACCGGCCGGTCTCCTGTTTTCCGTACCAAGTTCGTCGGCGGAGAGTCATGCCGGTGATGTGTGCCTCCAGGTGCTGGAAAAGGGATGGGGCATTGTGTTGCGGATTGACCACTTGAATCCCTACACCATTGAATCCTCGGCCACCGGGAACATACTGCTGACCATGCAGGAGACTGTCCCTGGTTCCCTGTTTGTGG
This sequence comes from uncultured Desulfobacteraceae bacterium, assembly GCA_964633015.1. Classification (GTDB taxonomy): domain Bacteria; phylum Desulfobacterota; class DSM-4660; order Desulfatiglandales; family Desulfatiglandaceae; genus B46-G9. The sequence goes on from CAZWEV010000023.1 coordinate 10,778, forward strand.
ATCACCTGGAGAAATGGAAAGATATTCTGAGCCTGGTACCGGGAAACGATCATAATCTGCAGCTCCTCGTGAAGTTGTCGGAAGCGGTGCGAGAAGTGCGAAGTGCGTGGATTCAGGATAAACGTTTGCTCTTTCTCAGGTTCTTCACGAAGGAGAAAAAAGGGGGAAACGATCCCATCCCGCCAACAACATGCCTGTTGGAGGACTTGCGCTTCGGAATCAGGAAGAAATTCGTGAGAACAGTCATGGACCTGACTTCGAGACCCGCATGGCGATTCGGTCCTCAAGGGGCGGACAGGCTGGAAATTTTCCTGGAGAAGGCAAAGAACAAGCCTGCGGCGCGCAAATCTCCTCCCGTGAAAGGGATGAAGGAGGTCCGTCTGAAATCAGGTGCCGGGGGGGTAAGGATCTTCCTGCGATTCGAAAATCCAAGGACCGCCTTCAGACTTTTCTGGCTGGATGTGGGGAGCAGGCTGGTGGTGGATTCCTATCACCTGCCGGATGATCTGCTCGCAGAGAACATGAACCTCCCGTCATGGTTTGGGAAACCGGAAAAAACGGTGTCGGAGAGACCCGCCGTTGCCTCTGTGAGCAAAGGTCCCGTGCTTGAAGCAATGCCGAACATTTCACCCGTGATCGTGCAGGGTCCTCTCATCGCGATTCCTGAAAAGGAACAGCAGCAAATACCTGAACAGCCAAAAACAGCACCGGAAACAGCGCCTGAAAGCGACTCAGACGCAGGACCGAAAGTGACAATCAGCTTTCCGAAACCACCACCGTCAAACCCGATGTCCCGGGAAGATGGGAGAACGAAATCAAACATCATTTCCGATGGCCGTTCCACGCCCGAAGACCTGCAGGAGGAAAAGCGGAAATTTGAGCCCCGGGAAGCCAAATTGTACGGGAACATCTTGCGGGCGAGAGATCTCCATCATCAGGATGAGGTGTTGGAACTCGTTGACCGCTTCCTGGCGAATTATCCTGATTCGGATATTTTCCAGGAATTATCATTCATGAGAGCGAATATCCTTTTCTCACGGCTCCAGGAAGGACAGAAGGGGACGTTGAACACGGTGATTCAGGCATATCAGGACGTGATAAACAGGTATCCTCGTTCCGATCTGGCCCTGAAGTGTTATGTGAGAATGGCCATGGCGTATGCCGAAAAGGGAAATCATTATCTGGGAATAAGCTGTCTTGATCTTGCTATCCGACGCTATCAAAAGGACAAGAACCTGGGGAGCGCGTATCTGGAGCGTGGAAAGATTTACCTGGAAAAAGGCCTGTCTGAAAAGGCAGTGGAAGATTTCAAAACTGTGCTGACCAGGTACCCGGCATCACCTTGGACACCACCCGCGCTATTTGGAATCGCAAGGTATCTGCAGGCCAGAGGTCTTTACCGGGAAGCCCAAAAGAGGCTGTCCAGGATAACGGAATTACGGCCCGATTTTTTCATGGATGAGCCCGATTTTCTCTCTGTACAGGCACAAAATTTCCTGTACCTGAAAGAGTATGCAAAGGCCCGAAGCTATTTCTATCGCGCCATTAATCTTTCCGACCACGCGGAAGGAAACGATCTCCTGTTGATGCATATCGGAGATACCTACCTGCAACAGTCACGACGAAAAGAGGCCGAGAAGTTCTATGCCCTGGTTAATGAGATCTTCCCCGGTTCCCAAGGGGCTTCCATCGCGGAGCTTCGTCTGGGAGAACTGCACGGGGATGTGAATAAGTTCAAGGAAGTCAAGAAGAAAAACCCTAACGACTCAATCGCCGAAATAGCGACGCTAAAAGTGGCAAATGCGTACTATAAGTCGGGGCTTTACCAGGAGACCATGGAGAGTTTGAAGGAACTGATGGCAGAGCCTCCGAAAGATTCCATGGTGAATGCGGCAAAGATCCTTTTCGGCCAGGCAGCAGAAAGGGCGATGGAAGATCTCTACAAGCAGGAAAAATTCGCTGAAGTTGTTGCCTTGTTCCATAAAAATCAGGCGGTTCTCAAAGGGAGGATTCTCCCTGAAAAGCAGCTGCTGGTTGCCGAGTCATTGCAGCAGATGAAGGACTATGCCGCTGCGGTCTCTGCGTACCGGGACCTGGACCCGGCTGATCTGAACACCGACAAAGAGCGAACCTATTACCTCGGCCTGGCAGACTGTCTCTGGTCTTGTGGTCTTCCGGGAGAGAGCATTCGCTTCCTGGAAAAGGCGCTCAAGGAGCAATTACCGGCCGGGAACAGGCTGGCAGTCACGCGTGCCCTAGCCGACAGATATGGAAAGGAAGGACGTTTCAGGGAAGCCTCCGAGCTTTATACCGCCATGATTCAAGAGAAGAAGCACCTGGATACGAAGGAGATGGCGGATACGTACCTTTCCCTGGGAGAGGTCCTGAATGCCCAGGGAAAGTACCAGGAGGCGAGGGCGGTCCTTCATCGTTCCATTGCCCTGTCGGAGCGAGTAAAGACACTGAAACCGGTACTTTTTTCATCTCTCGGGCAGCTGGCAGAGAGTTACCTGAAAGAAGGGAAATATGGCGATGCCCTTGGGGCCTTCGCACAGGCACTTGGGGCGGGATATGATAATGATGCGCCCGGTTTCTGGGACGTGAGACTTGGTCAGGCAGATGCCTACCTTGGAGTGGGACAGTTGGCGGCCGCGGAAAATGTTCTGAATGAAGTATATGAAGGACGAGGTCCGGATTCTCGGTACTGGGATTTGAGATATCGTCTGGCCCTGGAATACGTGAAAACCGGGAGTCTTCAGACCGGAGAGAAACTCCTGCGAGAGGTTTCTGAAGAAGGGACACCACCAGCACTCCAATCGGATGCGCAGATCAAGCTCGGATCCCTGAATCTCCGCAGAGAACTTAGGAAACTCTCCATCTGGCCACAGATAGGAGGGCAAGAACAAGAGTATGCCAGACAATAACGTTTTGTGGACAACTCCTGATGTTCCTCTGCCGCAGCCCATTTGGAACCGCCTGAAGGATCTGGGGTTCCGGGTGGTCATTGAGCACGGAAACGGGGACCTCCTGGATCGTATCGGCGCGTTGACCCCTCGTCTCTGGGTCGGGCTGCTGAAAGGCAGTCCGGCCGTTGACCTTGATACACTCAGGGCAATACGGGAGAAGAGCCCGGAACTGTCCATGATCCTGCTGAGCCACAATCCCTCAGTGGAACAGGCGGTCGAGACAATCAAATTGGGCGCCTTTGACTACCTGCCGGCGAACATTCCCGAGGATCGCCTGTGGGCTGCGTTGGAGGGGGCACTGAAATCCCCGGGACCTGCAATCAGGAGAGACCGGAATCCGGGTACGTTTTCTTCCCATGTCTCCGAGCCTGTGGCGGTGAACCAGCAGATGCTCTCGCTTTTCAAGATGGCCAGAAAAATTGCGCCGCGTCGGACCACGATACTCATCGAGGGGGAGAGCGGAACCGGAAAAGAGGTGCTTGCCCGGTACATTCACAGAAACAGTGATAGAAGCAAAGGACCGCTTATCGCCATCAACTGCGCCGCGCTTCCGGAAAATCTGTTGGAAAGCGAGCTTTTCGGGCATGAAAAAGGGGCATTCACCGGAGCTATCTCCCGGAAGGCGGGAAAATTTGAACTGGCAGACGGAGGCACTTTGCTCCTTGATGAAATAAGCGAGATCGCGCCTTCTCTCCAGGCGAAACTCCTTCGAGTACTTCAGGAAGGAGAAATCGACAGGGTCGGGGGAAAGTTCTCAAAACCAGTGGATGTACGCATCATTGCCACCACGAACCGGAATCTGGAGGAAGAGATCGAAAATGGGAATTTCCGGCTCGATCTCTATTACCGGCTCAGTGTCGTGCCCCTGAAAATTCCTTCCCTGCGGGAACGCCCGGATGATCTGCCCCCCCTGGCGGACTTTTTTCTGAAAAAACACGGACGACTGAACGGTGAACAGGCAAAGATCCTCTCGAAGCAGTCCGAAGACCTGCTGAAACAACAGACTTGGCCGGGAAATGTCCGGGAATTGGAAAATCTCATGGAACGTGCCATGTTGCTGTTGGAAAACGAGGTGATCGAACCGGCTGATCTGGAGCTGATCATGTATCCATCCAGTCGAAGGCCGTCACCCAGGGCACTTGAAGTACAGCCCTTGCGAGAGATGGAAAAAGACATGATTTTTCATGCACTTGAGGAGAACCAGGGGAACAGAACTCATGCCGCCAGGATGCTGGGAATCAGCGTACGGACCCTGCGGAACAAACTTAATGAGTACAACCAGAAACAGGGGAAATCGTCAAAAGATTGACGTAAAGAAGCCGGATCGCGTCAGGGAACCTATTCTGAATCCATGAAAGCGTGATGCTCAGTGAAGAAATGGTTTCCCCGCTGAGCATCCCTTTAAAGGGTCTATTGATGCGTTCCGCTCTTGGAGGAGAGACTCACTTGCAACTGAGCGCTTTGCATTTCCATTGGTACCGCTTTTGCAAGTGAGCGGTATATCCGGGTGACGGAAAGGAGTATGACCATGAGCGATGAACTTGGCATAAACAAGACTCTTTTTGACCGGGCCACAAAAATACTGGGCCGGACCCTGGATTACCGGGTGGAAAATCAGCGAGTAATCGCCGGTAATATTGCGAACATAGATACTCCCGGCTATCGTCCGAAAAAATTGGAATTCGATGAAGAACTACGCAGGGCCGTGGAAAAAGAGCAGATCCATCTTCGCAAGACTGACGGGAAACATCTTCCCGGCCTTCAGCAATCCGGCATGCAGGGAGAACAATCCTTCCTTCTCAAGACTGAGCCCGGATCAACAGGAGGTGACCGTTCTCTGGATATTGATGCGGAGATGGCAAAGATGGCCAAGAACAATCTCCTTTACGAGGCGACGGTTAAAATGCTGTCAAAGAAATTTGATCTCTTGAGAGAGGCAATTGAAGGACGGAGGTAATCCTCATGGGTTTGATGAAAGCGATTGATATTGCCACAAGCGGGATGACTGCGCAAAGGGCGCGGGTCAATGTGATATCCATGAACCTGGCGAACGCGAATACGACTCGCACGGCGGATGGAAAGCCCTACCGGAGAAAAACGGTTGTGTTCGAGACAAATGCCATCCCCGAATCCTTTGACGAAGCCATGAAGAATGCTGAAAGCGGACAGGAGATTTACGGGGTGAAGGTAACAGGCATTGTCCCGGTTTCCGGTGAGTTTAAAAAAGTCTTTGATCCTTCTCATCCGGATGCGGACAAACAGGGATACGTGTACTTGCCAAACGTGAATCTGGTTCAGGAAATGGTTTCGTTGTTAAATGCCAACCGCGGGTACGAGGCGAATGCCGCCTCCGTCAGGACCGCGAAAGAAATGGCCCTGCGGGCACTGGATTTATTCCGGTAAAACAAAACAGGGGGTAATGGATGAACAGCATCAAACAAGTAAGCGGAATACATCCTCTTCCAAACACTCGAAAACCGCAGACAACTGGAAAAACCACTGGTTTTGCGGATGCCCTGAAGCAATTCGCTGCGGGAGTGAATGAAGAACTCCAGCAGGCAGACGGGAAGATGGAGGAGTTTGCGGTTGGAAAGCGGAGCGACCTTCATGAAGTGGTGGTTGCCACGGAAAAGGCGGATATTTCTTTCAAGCTTCTGCTCCAGGTGAGGAACAAGCTCCTCGAGGCCTATCAGGAGATCATGAGGATGCAGGTATAGGCGAGAGACTGGGAGGAAGGAGACTGTTCAATAAACTTGAAGGGTTTCCACCACCAGCCGGCTCAAGATTGTAGTTTCAGGCACGAATTATCGAGTTTGAACCGAGGAATCATTCAATGGCAGAACATGAAACAAACGGGTTTGGGCAACTTGTGCAGGTCTTCCGAAGTCTTCCTCTGGCAAGGATGATTATGTTCGCGGTGATATTAAGCCTTGTGGCCGGAGGGTTCATTGCCCTTGTCATCTGGACGAACAGGCCTGACTACCAGATCCTGTTTTCCAATCTCGATGCCAACGATGCGAGCCGTATCGCTGAAGAGCTGAAATCCAAAAAGGTTCCCTTTCAACTGGAAGACGGCGGCCGCGCTATTATGGTACCCGAGAACCAGGTTTACCAGCTGCGGCTGGATTTGGCGAGCCAGGGTCTACCCAAGGGGCGGCATGTGGGTTTTGAGGTCTTTGATAAGCTCCCATTCGGCACCACCGAATTTGTACAAAAACTAAAATACCAGGAAGCCCTGCAAGGGGAACTGGCGAGAACAATCATGCAATTCGATTCCGTGGCCCAGGCAAGGGTCCATATTGCGCCCGCCGGTGATTCGCTTTTCGTGGAGCCCCAAAAAAAGGCCACCGCATCGGTCGTCCTTCGTTTACTCCCGGGGCGCACACTGGATCGCAGGCAACTGCAGGGAATTATCAATCTCGTTGCCTGCGGGGTGGAAGGCCTGAAGCCGGAAAATGTGACCGTGGTGGACATGGATGGAGGCCTTCTCTCCGGAGGAAAGGAGGAAGATCAAGGTGCGGAATTGAGTTCTTCGCAGTTTGAATACCGAAGGAAACTTGAAAAAAGCCTGGAAAACAGAATCCGGACCATGCTTGAGCCCGTAGTGGGATCCAACAAGGTTGTTGCCAAGGTTTCCGCGGAAGTCGATTTCAGGCAGATACATATTTCAGAGGAGTCCTTTGATCCTGACAGCGCTGTTGTCAGGAGTGAACAGCGGCAAAAGGAAACGGCCAGCGGGGATAAAGGCCTGCCGTCGGGATCTCCGGATCTGAAATATGACGTCTATCAGACCCAGGGAAAAGCGACCGCGAACTCGAAGAAATTTGAGAAGGAGAACTCTGTTGTCAATTATGAAATCAGCAAGGTGAACAAGCAGGTCATTAGTTCCGTGGGTGACATTAAACGCCTCTCGGCGGCAGTTATTATTGACGGTCCCTATGTCAGCACAGCAGGTCAGAACAGTGAGAAAATTCAAAAGTTCCAGCCGCGCAGCCGGAAAGAAATGAAAGAATTCCAGAATATTGTGAAGAGGGCCATCGGGTTCAGCGAAGACAGGGGGGATCAGGTGAGCGTTTCCAATATCCCGTTTGCCATAGAAAAGATGTCAGCGTCTGCGCCTGAAGCAAAACCAGGCTGGATGATCTACGCGAAAAAGGGGATGAAACCCTTTTTCAATATTCTTCTCGTTGCCTTGTTTTTTGTCTTTGCCCTGAAACCTTTTCGAAACTGGCTCAGACAGACGAAAGAATATTTTGTTCCCCAGGCGCTTCCCGCTGGAGAAGGCGTACCCGAACTGGGACCCCCTTCATCAGATCAGGCGGGGACCCATTTGAAAAAGGAACAGATCCTTGATTTGACCAAGACAGACCCGGAAAAAATAGTCGCAGTCATTCGCAGTTGGATTGAGGAAGGAAGATAATTTGAACGAACGGCAGACACTGAGCGGCGCAGAGAAGGCAGCCCTTTTTCTCATGATCATGGGTGAAGAGTTCACGACGAATATCTTCAAGCATCTTGACGAAAAGGAAGTGAAGGCCATCGGGGAAGAGATGACGCGCATCAGGAATATCAATCCAAAGTCCATCTCTTCGGTGCTTAACGATTTTCTCGGCGCGCTCAAGGGGGATAAAGTCCTGGGAGGATCAGGAGGGCGGTTTTTCGAGAGAACAGTGTCAAGGGCGTTTGCGCCGACCAAGGCCAGCACGCTCATGAATAAGGTAGAGTCAGGGAAACGAGCTGATTTTTTTGAAAAACTTGAATCCCTCAGTCCGGAAGTGCTGGTGAACTTCATCTCCGGAGAACATCCCCAGACCATTGCACTTATCCTCGCAAATATCGACAATGAACTGGCGGCAAAGGTGCTGAAACTGCTTCCGGAATCCATTCAGAGTGATGTGATTATCAGAATTGCGAAACTGGATATTGTCCCGAACGATATTATTGTCGAGATACAGAACATCCTGGCGGAGCAGGTTTCGAGTGTCGGAGAAACGGCGACCAAACGGAGCGGTGGACCTGATGCAGCCGCAGAGATCTTGAACCAGGTGGACAGAAGAACGGAAAGGACCATTCTGGAAAAGATCGAAGAGAATGAAGAAGAACTGGCGGAAGAAATACGTCAATCCATGTTCATCTTTGAGGATCTCATCAACCTGGACGACCGTTCCATTCGCGCCCTGTTGAAAGAGGTGGGCAATGATGAACTGCTGCTGGCACTCAAGACGGCTTCTGAGTCGTTGAAAGACCGCATCTTCGGAAATCTCAGCCAGCGGGCAGCCGAGATGCTGAGGGAAGATCTTGAAGTTATGGGACCGGCGAAGCTTGTTGAAGTGGAGCAGGCCCAGCAGATGATTATCAAGACCGCCAGAAGACTTGAAGAAGAAGGAAAGATATTTATGAGCGGGAAAGGGGGTGATGACGTCGTTGTCTAACCTTATCAAGAGAGAAGACGACTTCCGGTTTGACATAGAGTCATTTGAAGAGGAAGACTTGGGGGATGACATGGATATCCTGTTCCGGGGTGCACAAACCGGTCCGCTGGTCCTGCCCCTGGGAGACGATGACAGAAAATCTCCGGCCCCTCTCAACCACTATGACCCCCGTCAGAAACTCGCGAAGGTGGAAAGAGACGCGTATGAAAAGGGTTTCGCTCAGGGGCAGAAAGATGGTGTGGCACTCGGGAGGACGAAGGCGCAAGAGACCTGGAAGAAGATGGTGACCCTTTTCGAGGAACTGAGTCTCCTGAAAGGAAAGATCGTGGAAGAGACCGAGGAAGAGATTCTCAAATTGAGCATGAGAATGACCCGGAAGATCGTCAAAAAGGAACTGACTACGGATCCAGAAACGGTCCGCAGGTCGGTTCATCATGCGGTAGCATTTCTGAAGGATAAGAGCTTCGTGCGCATTCTCATCAATCCGGACGATATGAAAATCCTTGAACCCCACCTGTCGGAATTGGCAGTAGACAATAAGATAGAAAAATTGGAGCTGGCAGAGGACCACTGTATTGAGTCCGGAGGGTGCATTCTTGAGACGGGTTTCGGAAGGATCAACGCCACCATAGAAAATCAACTTGCAGAGCTTGAAAAGGAATTGGAAGAAGTCTTTCACGCCGGAAGGAGCACAGAAGGTGGGACTCAGCCTTGAACGATATATAGATCATGTTGAGAGAGCAGAGCCTGTCCGCCTTGAGGGAAGGGTGTCAAAGGTTGTCGGTACCATTATCGAGGGCACGGGTCCTTCCATGCCCGTTGGAGGGGTATGCAAAATACTGACCCCCGGCTACGCGAATCCCGTTCGTGTGGAGGTGGTGGGATTCAGGGAAGGATCGCTTCTCCTCATGCCTTTGGAACAATCTGACGGCGTGGAACCGGGAAGCATCATCGTTGGTGATCGGTACGGGGCCACGGTGGAAATAGGAAACAATATGCTTGGAAGGGTGTTGGACGGCCTGGGGAATCCCATAGACGGCAAGGGACCCCTCAGGAAGGAAAGACCGATCTCTCTCTATGCTCCCCCACTGAATCCCCTTGAAAGGCCCAGGATCAGGGAACCGCTTGATGTGGGCATCAGGGCCATAAACAGCCTCATTACCCTTGGGAAAGGACAGAGAGTAGCCATTATGGCCGGATCCGGAGTAGGAAAAAGTGTCCTGCTCGGCATGATGGCGAGATTTACGAAGGCCGATGCAAACGTCATAGCCCTGATCGGAGAAAGAGGGCGCGAGGTCAAGGAATTCATAGAACGCGACCTCGGTGAAGAAGGCCTCAGGAGATCCGTTGTGGTGGCGGCAACATCCGATACCTCGCCTCTTATCCGCATCAGAGGGGCATATCTGGCCACCGCAATCGCGGAGTTTTTCAGGGAACAGAAAAAAGATGTCCTCCTGATGATGGATTCAGTGACCAGATTCGCCATGGCAGCAAGGGAAGTGGGTCTTGCGTCCGGAGAACCGCCGGCAAATAAGGCGTATCCCCCCAGCACCTTTGCCCATCTTCCCAGGCTCCTGGAGCGGGCGGGAACGAGCCGGGAAAAGGGTTCCATCACCGGAATTTACTCTGTCCTTGTTGAAGGAGACGACATGAACGAACCGGTCGCCGACGCGGTACGGTCAATTGTGGACGGCCATATTGTTCTGGACCGAAAGTTGGCCGCGCGGGGCCACTATCCAGCTATCGATGTCCTGTCCAGCGTCAGCAGACTTATGGGGGAAGTGGTGGATAATGAACACCTGGGCTGGGCGTACCAATTCCGGGGGACCATGGCTGATTATGCCAAGATTGAAGACCTTGTAAATCTTGGCGCCTACGAGAAAGGACAGAACAAGCGGGCCGATTATGCCGTCGAGATGATAGATGAACTGAACCGCTTCCTCAGGCAGAACATCAATATGCAGTCACCCTTGGAAAAAGGGCTGAAAGAAATGGCAGGCCTTCTCTCCGCGAAGGTCCAGCCGGAGGCATAATACGCCCCGCAAATCAAGTAGTTGAATGAATAGCAGAAGAGTAAGAGATTGGGATTCCAGTTTAGATATGAGAGTCTGCTGAATCTGAGAAGACATCACAAAGAAAGGGCGGAGATCGAGTACGGCAAGGCCCTGGGAGATTTCATGCATGCCGAGAACGCGCTTCAGGCAATGGAAAAAGAATGTGGGCGCGTCCAAGGCGCCTTCAGTGAGACCATACAGAGGGCGGCGGCTGCCCATGAGGTCAGGAACTATGCGGAGTACCTCAAATCCCTGAGCGCTCAGGCCCGGAATCAGGAGGAAAAAGTACAAAACCTCAAAAAGATGGTGGCGGAAAAGAAAAAAGAACTCCTGGAAAAGACAAAAAAATACAAGGTGATTGAAACGTTACGAGATAAGGATTTTGAGAAGTGGCAGAAACACGAAAACGATGTGGAGCAGAAACGGATAAACGAACTCGCGGTTCTGCGGCACGGAAGGACGTACGTCTAGGGAGGCTCTCCTTTCTTACTGCCATGGCAGTGGCACTCATGATGCTTCTGGCCGCGAAGATCCTTTTAAGTGGATGGTATCTTGGCTCTCAATCCAGGGGCATAGATGTGCCGGGTGTGGTCATGGCCGAAGAAGCGAGTACCCCGAACCAACCGGAGATCCCCCTTGATGAGAACCTTCGCAAGAAAGAGAAGGAACTCCGGGACCGGGAAGCCCGACTGAACAAGAGGGATGCCGAACTGAAGATTCTCCAGGATAAAATAGATACCAGGATGTCAGAACTCAACGATCTCCAGACGAAACTTCTGAATTTTTCGAAAAAACTGGCGGAACGGGAAGGGGCCTTGAAAGACGCCCAGATGACGCATCTGGTTGCGCTTTACAGTGCCATGGACCCGGGGAAGGCCGCCGCGATCATGAACAAGCTGAACCTCAATACTGTTGTGCGCATTCTCAAGTACATGAAAGGAAAGAACGCGGGCAAAATAATGGCAATGATGGATCCTGACCGGGGAGCCACTATCAGCGAAGCACTCAGCAAGAACAATTAACCCGTATTTCTCCCGGGCTTTCGTCATGAGGGTTAATTTCCCTTTCCTTTCAGTCCCAGCCCTGTTCCGTTTTCTCACCCCATTTTCCAGAAAAAGAATCCTGTGCATATGATTGAAGCGGATGAATCGGAATTTTTTGCCTCCGGAAGAAAATGTACCTGGAAAATATTACCGCTTGTGCCCCTGAACCCGCTGTTCTTGAATAGGGGGTTCAATTATAACTAATTGAAATAATATCAAAATCTACCTTATATGGCCGATTGGCATGCCCATTGCTCCGTAGAGCAGTGAACGGCAGTCAACAAGGTGGACGAAAAAAGATATGGATCAAACATTCGCGTTGAATCTGTTTTCAGACCCGGGGTTTTCCGGCGAAGCCATAAGACTTCAGACTCCGGAAAAGATCGGTGAAGGCCTGTTCAAAAGTATCCTTGTGAAGGAAGACAGGAGAACTTCGGCATCCCGGGAAAAAGGCATTGAAAACGATCTGCAAGACTTGGGATTGCCTCCGGGAATGCTTTCATGGCGCCCGGATGCCGGCAGGAAACTTGTTTGCTATTTGAAGGATCACGGCATGACGGAAAACGATGCGGAATCCCTCGTCAAAGCTGCGACCGGTGAAGACGGCTTTATCCAGCTGAATCGATTGATGTCGGCATTAGGCGGTCGGAAAGGAGCAGCCTCCGAAAACCAAAACGCCCTGATGATTTCGTCACGGGATGTCCCTCGATTCCAGGAACTTCTTTTCAAGATGGGGCTCGGTGTCAGCGATGTTAAGGCCCTTTTTGAACAGGGAAGCGATGGAAAAGGGAATATGATGGTCTCGAAAATCGTCGTTGGGCTTACCCAGAAATTTCCGGATATGGATTCAGAGGAAAAACTTGTGGCGCTGCTTTCCGGATTTGGCATCGAGTGTCGATCAGGTAATCCGGCGCAACAGATACGTTCCTCTGATTTGAATACATTGATGCAAGCATACGCGGAAACATCTTCAGAAGATGTCCAAAAACGTATCAAAACGATTCTTGCCGGTCTTCTGCGGGAGAAGGGTGTTCCCCCTGAACAGGTAAAATCATTCCTGGAGAGCATGACTATTGAATACGCGGAGACCATCTCCGGTTCCGAGGCCGCAATGGGAGAGAAAGACGCCGCAGCCGCCGAGTCGGGTCTGTGGAATGGAATCGTCTTCAAGCCCCAGGAACAGGTGAAGAACGATCCGTGGACCGAAAAAATACTGGCAATCCTGAAAGACGTGCAGACCGGTGTCCGGGAAGGCGGCCGGGGCGAAGACAATTCCCTTTCGTTCATCCTATCCGAGGCGGCTAAAAAAGCCCCTTCCGAAGGTTCTTCCGCTGGTGAAAGAGGAATTTCTCTCTTGGGTGCCGAGAAGATCGTTGCTCACCCCGGCGGCCGCAGGAAAGTGACCGGGAACGAATCGGATTCGAGACTTCCCTTCTCATCCGGAAGCACCGCTTCCGCGGCAACCGATCTGCGTGCGGGAACCGGGAATATGCTCCGCACGGCACAACAGGCAGGCACTCCCGCCCATGCTGTTGAATATGCTCAAACGACATCGACCATTCCCGCTATCCTGGACAGGATGCAATGGATGGTAAGAGCAGGGAGTCAGGAAGCGAGAATTCAGTTGTCCCCTCCTGAACTGGGTCATATTGATCTGCGGTTGGTGATTGAAAATGGGCATGTCCAGGCACAGCTCAGCGCAGAAAATCCCGTGGTGAAGGAGTTAATCGAGTCAAATCTCGGCCAGCTCAAACAGCAGCTTGCCGGCCTTGGCTTTGTGGTAGATGAATTCAGTGTCCACGTGGGAGCGGATAATCGCAAGTCCGGCGGTGAAGATGATTTATGGGAACGGAGTGCAGGGGTTGGACGACTGCGAGGGAAACGGAATATTCGATCTGAAATTCTCGGCAATGAACCGGCGGCGAGGCGTCCGATCATAGACAATCACTATCAGATTAACGTCCAGGTGTAACGGTGAAGGATGAACCCGGCAAATCAAGTAATAACGTGAAGGAGATTACACATGATATCGCCTATTGATGCTATCCAGACCCAGACGACGCAGGAGACCGATACCGGCAGTTCGTCTGCAGCCGATACAATGGGGAAAAATGATTTTCTTAAGATCTTTCTGGCCCAGATGAAGAACCAGGATCCCCTGAATCCCATGGAAGGGACGGAATTTACCGCTCAACTCGCCCAGTTCAGCAGTCTTGAGCAGCTTTTCAACGTGAATGACAACCTGGAATCCATAAAAGATGTCGCCGGTGACCGGACCCGGTATGACGCCCTGAATTTTATGGGCAAGAATATTGTGGCCGAGGGTGACCAGCTTTCCCTGAACGAAGCAGGGACAGGGAAGGGCGGGTTTCACATCCAGGAGCAGGCTGAGTGTTCCATTCGTGTCATAGACGGCTCAGGGAATCTTGTCCGCACCATAAATCTGGGGACGCTCGATGCCGGGCAGCACTCATTTGAATGGGATGGGATGAATAATTCCGGGCTTCAGTCGCCTGAGGGAGTCTACACCTTTACGGTCACCGCCCTGGATGAAACCGGAACTTCGGTCCTTTCAGACACCATGACCACTGGTGAGGTAACGAGGGTGAACCTGGAAGGAACGTCTCCGATTCTCTATGTAGGCGATATTCCGGTAAGCATTACCCAGGTCCTGGATATCAGCGTTCCGGAGGAAAGCTCTGAATCATGAGTCAGCAAAGCTCGCGGGAAGTACGGAGCAGAGGCCGATCGAAACCGGTGGAAGCGTGAAGTCATACGTCTGGAGCAAGGAGATAGAGGTTTGGAGGATGAAGAAGCAAAGCCGATCAAAGGCTTGAGTGGTTGAGAAAGGAACTATTTGACAAAATAAGGTATTCACAAGAATGGAGGAGGGAAAAGATGGCACTTTCAAGCGCATTGTTTTCGGGAATCAGCGGGCTGAGTTCTCTCGGCAACGCCATGCAGATCATCGGCGACAACATCGCTAATGTCAACACGGTCGGTTTCAAGGGCAGCAGTTTCACTTTTCAGGATTTATTGAGCCAATCCATTGCTACCCAGGCTGGTACCGCGCAGGTGGGACGAGGAACGGCAATTGGAGATGTGGCGGCCTCTTTTGAACAGGGTTCCTTTGAATCAACCGGCAATACTACAGATCTGGCTATTGGAGGAGACGGCTTTTTTGCCCTCAGGGAGGCCGGGAGCGAGAGCATTTTCTATTCCCGCGCGGGCAATTTCCGGTTTGACAACGATGGATACCTCATCAATCCGGAAGGATATGTGGTCCAGGGATGGAGATTGGATGACCAGGCAGAAAATATCGGTTCAATGACGGATATCCTGCTTGATTCTTTCACCTCAAACCCGGATGCGAGCACGAGGATCAGTGTCATCACCAACCTGGACTCTGATGCCACGGGACACTCCCATGCTGTTGATCTTGCAGGAGACTGGGACGGAACAGCGGAAGGGATAGCTCCTGAAATGTATGAATATCAGAGCACGCTGAAAGTGTATGATTCTCTGGGAAGCACCCACGATATCACGATCTACTATGATAAAGATCCCGGCACTTCCACATGGCAGTATGTGGTAAGCTGCAATGCGGATGAAGACGCCCGGACAGGGGCCTCAGGCAGCGTGAGCGCCGGTCTTCTCGCCAAGGGATCCGTCACCTTCAGTGACAGTTCAGGGACCATCAGCGATCTTGATATGTATACTTTCAACGGAACCGACTGGGCCGATCCATCCAATGCCGGCAACTGGACGGCTGCTACATTGGACAGCGCGGGCTACCTCCAGTTTACTGCTGATTTTCTCGGTGGTACCGGAACATCGATGAATGTGGGCCTGGATCTGGGTACTCACAGCGAAGGCGGCACATGGGTTAACACCGCTCTCACCACAACCCAGTATGCGCGGTCTTCCAGTACGATTTTCCAGTCCGCAGACGGATATGGCGCCGGCGATCTCAAGGGAGTTGACGTGGACGTGGACGGGACCATAACCGGTCTGTACTCCAATGGACAACTCATTCCCCTCTTTCGGGTGGCCCTGGCAAAGTTTCAGAATGTGCAGGGCCTGCACAAAGAGGGGGGCAGTCTGTACCGAGAGACCAGGGAGAGTGGAGACGCCATAACGGGCAATCCTGGAACAAACGGTCTGGGGAGCATATCTCCAAACTCTCTGGAACAGTCAAATGTGGATATTGCGAACGAGTTCGTCAAGATGATCACCACCCAGCGGGGGTTTCAGGCCAACTCCAAGATCATCACGGTAACGGATCAGATGCTGGCAGATCTGATCAATCTGAAACGATAACGATACGTTTTGAGTCGAGAGTCCGGGATCCTGCGTGCCAAAGAGCTGTCTCCAGGCCCCTGACTCTTGACTCATCAGGCTCCGTCAATAAATTGACAATTCTCTCCGCTTTGGTTTCGAGATGACGGCCTTTTTCTCTCCTTCTCTCTTTATCCCTTTGAAATAAGAAGATAAAAAGTCGGGAATGAACCAAATGTTCCGCCCGGGTGCTTCTGGCACGGTGGTTGCTTAATACTATTGCGATCAAATAATTTTCTCCTGGAGAAATGACTCGCATGGATATTGCAACCCTCGTCGGTATTGTTACCGCCTTTGCCCTCGTACTTTCCGCCATCCTGATGGGCGGGAGCCTGGGGTTGTTTGTCAACATCCCTTCGGTCCTGATTGTGCTCGGGGGCTCGCTCGGCGCCACCATGATCAACTATCCTCTTCCAGATATCCTCAAGGTCATCAAGGTGGTCAAGAATGCATTTCTCCACAAGCAGGTAACGGCAAGTGAGGTCATCGCCAATTTTGTGAAGCTCGCCGGCATTGCCCGCCGTGAAGGCATTCTGGCGCTTGAATCCAACGCCAACGAGGCAAATGATGAATTTATGAAAAAGGGCCTTCAGCTTGCCGTTGACGGGCTCGAGCCGGGTTCTATTCGGGATATCCTGGAAACAGAGGTGGTGGCCATCCAGGACCGGCATAAACTGGGTGCGGAAATTTTTACCACCCTGGGGACCTTTGCCCCAGCCATGGGGATGATCGGGACCTTGATAGGGCTTGTGCAGATGCTTCAGACCATGGATGATCCCAGTACCATCGGTCCTTCAATGGCGGTCGCTCTTCTGACCACGTTCTACGGTGCGCTCATGGCGAATATCATATGTCTTCCCATCGCCGGAAAATTGAAAAACAGGAGCAGTGCGGAGGTCATGGTGAAGGACTTGATGACGGAAGGAGTTATTTCCATAGCTAAAGGAGAAAATCCGAGAGTGATCGAACAGAAACTGAATGCGTATCTGCCGCCTCAGATGCGGGAAAGTTCATTCAAGTAACGCGGTACATTTCCGCTGCAGGGATGAGGCAAACAGGAGAAAGAAGAAATGGCTGAAGAGGAAAAGAAAGAAGGCGTGGAACAGGGTGAGGGGGCTCAGGGGAAGAAATCCCCGGTGAAACTCATTATTCTCGCGCTTGTGATTGTGCTCCTTCTGGGAGGGGGAGCCTTTGCCTGGAAAAGTGGCATGTTGAGCAGCGTTCTTGGGGAAAAAAGTGACGGGAACGCTGTAAAGGAGATCAAGGAGAACCAAAATCAGGATATTGGCCCTATTTATGGCCTGAGCCCGTTCATTGTGAATCTGAATGAGCCATTGGGGAAACGGTACCTGAAAGTTAAAGTGGAGCTGGAAATGAATAGCGATGATTTGCGGAATGAAATGGACCGTCGGCTATCACAGTTCCGGGACGGTATTCTGACTCTTTTGAGCAGTAAGAGTTACAAGGACATCAGCGACCTGTCAGGGAAATATCAACTGCGCGCTGAGATACTGGGAATGGTGAATGGATATCTGAAATCAGGCAAGGTGAAGAACGTTTATTTCACAGAGTTTATTGTCCAGTGAAATGGATGGGACGTGAAGCGGCACCCGGCCAACGGGTCAACAGGCAAACGAATAGAGGAAATGTGTGAACCAGATACTCTCACAAGATGAAGTGGATGCTCTGCTGAAGGGGATGGATACCGGTGAGGTGGAGACCGAAGGCGATACCCTTGAGGTAGAAGGGGAATATGAATCCTACGACTGGAGCAACCAGGGCAGAAAACTGAAAGGGAACATGCCTCTCTTCGGGCTCGCAAATCAGCGATATGCCCACAGGCTGAAAAACTCCCTCTCCAATGCCCTGGGCAAGCTGATTGATATAGATCCCGGTCCTCTGGAAATGATCAAGTTTGAAGAATTTCAGAGATCCTTGCCCCTTCCCACCAGCCTGCACCTGTTCAAGATCGAACCCCTGCGGGGCCTTGGGATGCTGGTCATTGAAACCCGGCTGGTATTCAGCCTGATTGAGGCCTTTTTCGGAGGAAACGGGGCCGGATCGGCCAAAGTGGAAGGGAGAGACTTCACCCCCATTGAGCAGAAAATTATAGAGAAGGTGGTTAACATTGCTCTCATGGACATGGAGAAGGCGTGGAAAGACGTGTACCCTGTAAGAACCGTTTTTGTCCGCTCGGAGACGAATCCACAGGGGGTGAACGTCATGCCTCTGAGTGAATTTCTCATTTCCGTCAAATTTGAAGTGGAGTTGAAGAAAGCCGCGGGCAGTATCACGCTGTGCATCCCCTATGCGAGTATTCAGCCCATACGCGAAAAACTGTCCGGCGGTTACCAGAAAGATGAAAGCGAGCAGGACAGGATGTGGATTTCGCTCCTCCGCCAGCGAATCTATGAGTCGGGAGTGGAATTGAGTGTTGACCTGGGAAAAAGCAATATTCAGGTCAAAGACTTCTTGAAAATGAAGAAGGGGGACATCCTGGTTCTCAATAACAGTTTTCATGAAAAACTTCTGGCTCGTATTCAGGGGATACCGAAATTCCAGGGTTATGCCGGCCGGTATGGAAGGAAAAAAGTGTTTCGGGTGGCCAATACCCTGAATGCCCATTCCAAGGAGGCATAATGCGGTTGTCATGCAGCATGAGGATTTTGCGGATGAACTTATTTCTCTATGAGGTGAATAGATGAACGATCAGCATGAGCAAATGACCGGGAATACCGACCCTGAGCAGAGCCCGCCCCCTGAGAACGTGGAATTTGCGGAGATTGAGCCCGGCTTGAAAGATGGTGAGAGTCCTCAGGGCATTGATTTCCTGCTCGATATACCGCTGGAGATCACGGTAGAGCTCGGCAGGACACGGATTCAAATTGGAGATCTGCTGAAACTTGGTCAGGGATCAGTGGTTGAGCTTGAAAAGCTGACCAATGAACCGGTTGATATTTACATCAACCAGAAACTCATGGGCCATGGTGAGGTGGTGGTTGTGAATGAAAAGTTTGCAATCAGGCTCACCAATATCATCAGTCCGGGAGAAAGGGTCAAGGAATTGGCATAATGCACAGGAAGGATGGAAAGGGCCCCAGGGGAATTCTCCGTGCGTGGTTGAAAAAAGCTGAAGTATCGGGGAGGTATCTCACCCGCGGGCTTTTCCTTTCCATGGTATTTCTCATTCGCACAGGCAGTGCAGCCGGTGATGGGGAGCCCGGCTTTCCCGCAGGGGACATGGGCATGGCGAGCCTTAAAATGGGAGCGGCGCTTTTTTTTGTCATTCTCATGATTTTCGGTCTCTATTACCTGTCAAGAAAAATACGGGACGGCCGGTTTTCACTGAGCAAGGATCCCGTCATGCGGATGATCAGCTCACTGAGTATCGCACCAAAGCGTTCGATTGCGCTGGTGGAGGTGTGCGGTGAATGGCTGGTCCTGGGAATAGGCACCGAAACCATAACGCTCCTCAGGAGATTTGAGAATCCTCCCGTACCTACCAACGAGCCCCTCTCATCAGGGACCGGAACCGGCGGGAGCTTTCAATCGCTTCTTCGGAGAAAAATACGGCGACCGCCGGTAACAAACGGCAGCATTAGAGAAAAAAATGAAACACCCGGATAATCGCACAGGGCATGATGATACATCAATCGCCGAAAGAATCCGCGGCTCGATCCGCACCGTTTCCACCCTCTGGAGTGACGGGCGCAGGAGACGGCTCGAACTGGTCATTTTCGGCCTGATACCAGTGGTGTTCGTCGGTATTGCTGCTTGGTGTTCTTCTGCCCATGCACAGCAGCTTCCGCTGCTTCCCAGTGTGACCCTTGGGGTCGGACAGGCTGACAAACCCGAGCAGGTGAGCGTCCTGCTGCAGATCCTTCTTGTCCTGACCGTCCTGTCACTTGCGCCGGCCATCGTCATCATGATGACCTCTTTTACCCGGCTTGCAGTGGTGTTTTCCCTGTTGCGGCACGCCCTGGGAACCCAGCAGATGCCCCCCAGCCAGATACTCATCGGTCTTGCCCTTCTTCTCACCTTTTTTCTCATGTCGCCGGTATACGAAAAAGTCAATAAAGACGCCCTCCAGCCCTATCTGGCGGAGGAGATATCCCAGACCCAGGCCATTGATAGGGCACTGGTCCCTATCAGGCAATTCATGTTCAAACAGACACGGAAAAAGGACATTGCCCTCTTTCTGAAAGTTTCCAAGTCGGAACAGCCGCACAATATTGAAGAGATACCTACCATGGTGCTGATCCCTTCATTCGTCATAAGCGAACTCAAGACAGCGTTTCAGATAGGGTTCCTCATCTATATCCCCTTTCTGATCATTGACATGGTGGTTGCCAGTGTCCTCCTCTCCATGGGGATGATGATGTTGCCCCCCTTTATGGTCTCACTCCCTTTTAAATTAATGTTGTTTGTTTTGGTGGACGGCTGGAATCTGCTGATTGGGTCCATGGTACGGAGTTTTGGATGAGAGGTGACGCATGACACCGGAATTCGTGGTCAGCATGGCGAGTGAGGCCATAAAGCTTACACTCCTGCTGTCAGCTCCCTTGCTTGGCGTGGGCCTGCTGGTAGGCCTGGTGATCGCCATATTGCAGGCGACAACCCAGGTACAGGAGATGACGCTCACCTTTGTTCCCAAGATTGTTGCCGTCTTGCTTGCCCTTCTTGCAGCGGCTCCCTGGATGCTGGCCAAAATGACTTCCTACACCAGTCATATCATGGCCACGATCCCGCATGTCATTCGATAGAACCGAGGATAAAGCGGAGAATGGGGGGTAAATGGCTTTTCCCGTGGAAAGCATTCAGCAGGTACAGGGCTTTTTCTGGATTTTCGTCCGGGTTGGCGCCTTGTTTTTCCTTCTGCCTTTTTTCGGGGCGAAAAATATCCCTGCCATGTGGAAGGCAGGGTTTTCTCTGCTTACCGCCTTGATCCTGTTTCCGGTCGTTCCGCCGCCGCCGGTCTTTCCCCGGACGTTTCCGGAGGTGGTTATGGGAGTCACTTCTGAGATTCTGCTCGGCTTTGTCCTGGCAATCGGGGTGCGAATGCTCTTTGCGGCAGTTGAACTGGCAGGTCAGTTTATGGGGTTCCAGATGGGGTTTAATATGGCCAGTGCCATGGATCCGGAAACGGGGGGGCAGAGTACCGTCATGTCCCAGTTCCTCTATCTCTTTACTATCCTGATCTTTTTTTCCGTGAATGGTCACCATATGTTCATCCGGGCCCTTGCAGCCTCGTTCTACAAGGTGCCGCCGAACAGCTTTCACCTCAATACACCGGTGGTCGACACGCTGGTGAAGGTAAGCGGTGACATGTTTCTTATCGCCCTCAAGATGGCGGCACCGATCATGATCGCCCTTTTCCTCTCTCACCTCTGTCTGGGAATTGTCGCGAGGACGGTCCCCCAGGTAAATGTGCTCATGATCGGGTTTCCGTTGAACATATCCCTGGGAATGATTCTGTTTTCTCTGCTCCTTTTGAATCTCTCACCATTCCTGGTGGACCTGGTGAGGAAAATGGGGGAAGAGCTCATGAGCGTGATTCAAATGATGTAACAGGAACGAGCGCCACGGGGAAATGCGGGGAGTAAAACGGGATCTTTTCGCGCCGTGCGCTGGATGAAGGTATGCCTGAGAAACCTTTTCAAGAGAAGACAGAGCCGGCAACTCCCAAGAGGAGAGAAGAGGCCCGGAAAAAAGGGCAGGTCGGGAAGAGCAGGGAGATACCCTCTGTGGCCGTACTGGCGGCAGGCGTCATTTTCCTCTATTTTGAAGCGCGGCACCTTGCGTCTTCCATGGGGAACCTGATCCACAGAACGTTCCTATCCGTGCCGTACATGAAAGACAGCGATTTTACTGTTTTCTATTTTTCCCACCATTATCTGGGAACCTTTCTTTCCATGATAGTGCCTATGATTCTGGTACTTTCGGTCGTGGCTATTGTCGCCAATTTCGCCCAGACAGGATTCATCTGGAGTGTCGAGCCATTGGCGCCGAAAGCGTCAAAAATCAGTCCGATCGAAGGTTTCAAGCGGATGTTTTCCAAACGGTCCATGGTGGAAATGGCAAAATCCCTCGGGAAAATCCTGGTTGTGGGATGGGCTGCATTTTCCACTATTCAGACCAATAAAGGCCGCTTTCTGGAGCTGGTATACCAGGGAAAGGCCGAGATCATGCGATTCATGGGAGAGACTTCTCTCGACGTGGTGACCAGGAGCTGTTATGTCATTGCGGTTCTGGCTATTCTGGATTTCTTGTACCAGAAATGGGAGTTCGAACAGAATTTGAAAATGACAAAGCAGGAAGTAAGGGAGGAGTTTAAACAAACAGAGGGAGATCCTCTTATCAAAAGTCGTATCAGGTCTATCCAAAGAGAAATGGCGAGACGACGCATGATGGAAGAAGTGAAAAGGGCGGACGTGGTTATTACCAATCCTGAGCACTTGTCGGTGGCACTGGCCTACGACGCGCTGACCATGGGCGCGCCCACCCTTGTTGCGAAAGGAGCCAATAAGATAGCCTTTAAAATCCGAGAGATAGCAAAGGAGAACCTGATCCCGCTGGTGGAAAACAAACCCCTGGCACAGAATTTGTATAAATTCGTGGATATCGGGCAGGAAATACCGCCTGATTTTTACCAGGCTGCCGCAGAGATACTAGCGTATGTCTACGGCCTAAAAAACAGGATCAAGAACAAAGGTCAGACGGTAAAGGACTGAGGACCGGGGAACAAGGATTGAGGACCTTCACTTCTGACTCCCGACGTATGACGCAAGAATAGAGGAATTCATTTGGAGCAGCTGAGACTCACGGCAAACGGATTTTCTCTCAGAAATAACAGCGACGTACTCATCGCGGGTGGTGTGGTGGGCATCCTGCTTGTTATGTTGGTCCCGTTGCCGACGGGAATGCTCGACATCATGCTGGCCTTGAATATCACCGTTAGTATCCTGGTCCTGATGCTCACCATCTACGTTATGCGTCCCTTGGATTTTTCGGTGTTTCCTTCCCTGCTCCTGATCACTACCCTCTTTCGTCTTTCACTGAATATTGCCAGTACCAGGCTGATTCTCCTGAACGGACATACCGGTTCGCTTGCCGCGGGACGGATCATCAAGGGTTTCGGATCGTTCGTGGTGGGAGGGAATACCACGGTGGGGCTCGTGATATTCATGATCCTGGTGGTCATTAATTTTGTTGTCATCACCAAAGGAGCGGGGCGCATTGCTGAGGTGGCCGCCCGCTTCACACTGGATGCCATGCCCGGGAAACAAATGAGCATTGACGCGGATCTCAATGCGGGGCTCATTGACGAAGCAGAAGCCAGGGCCAGGCGTTCGGAAATAGCCAGGGGAGCTGAATTCTACGGGGCCATGGATGGGGCAAGCAAATTCGTCAGGGGAGACGCCATAGCCGGCATCATCATTACGCTGATCAATATTCTGGGCGGTCTGATAATAGGGGTGGTACAAATGGACCTCAACTTCTCGACAGCCGTTCAGAATTATACTCTCCTGACCATCGGAGACGGGCTGGTCTCGCAGATTCCCGCGGTTATCATTTCCACGGGTGCGGGTATCCTGGTGAGCCGTGCCGCAGCCGAGGGAGGGCTCGGATTCGAGGTAATCAAGCAATTCGGGTTCCAGCCCAAGGCATTGATGATTGCATCCGTAATTGTTTTCCTGTTTGCGCTTGCCCCCGGCATGCCGTTCGTACCTTTTGCGATACTCGCCGGGAGTGTATTCTTCCTGGCCCGGGCAGTGATCGTTCTAAAAGGTAAAGAAGCAATGGAAGCGGAAAGGGAAGAGACGGAAGAAGCGGGAGAGGGAAGCCCGGAGCAGGTGGAAGACCTGCTTCCGCTTGATACCCTCGAGCTGGAAATCGGGTATGGCCTCATTCCTCTCGTGGACAACCAGAAATCGGGGGGGCTCCTGGATCGTATTCGTTCCCTGCGGAAACAATTCGCCCTTGAAATAGGCCTGATTATTCCCGCCCTCCATATTCGGGACAACCTGGAATTAAAACCCAATGAATATGCTGTCTGTATCAAAGGCAACAGCGTCGCCCGGGGAGAGCTCATGATGGATCATTATCTGGCCATTGATCCAGGAGAGGTGAAAACCAAGGTGGAAGGGGTGGCAACGGTAGAACCCGCTTTTGGCCTGCCCGCCATGTGGATTACCTCGGACAAGAAAGGCGACGCACAGCTCTGCGGGTATACGGTGGTGGACCTGCCGAGCGTGGTAACCACCCATCTGTCAGAGGTGGTTCGTCAACACGGCTATGAGTTCGTCGGCCGGCAGGAAGTCCAGCGGCTCCTGGATAACCTTGCCAAATCGAGCCCCAAGCCTGTCGAGGAACTGGTCCCCGGTCTTCTGAGCGTGGGTGGGGTGCAGAAGGTGCTGCAGAATCTTCTGCGGGAGCAGGTGTCCATCAGGGATCTGCTCACCATTGTGGAGACACTGGCCGATTATGCTCCTGTGACGAAGGATCCTGAACTCCTGACCGAATATGTACGTCAGCGTCTGGCGAGGTCTCTTACAAAACCCTATGTGGAGAAAGATCAGACCTTGAAGGTGCTCTCCGTGAGCCCGGCCATGGAGGAGATCCTTGCGGACGGGGTCAATCAGACGGAGTACGGTGCATATATGGCCCTTGAGCCTGACCAGGCTGAACGGATTATCAGCAATATCAAAGCCGCCCTCGAAAGGAGCGCGGTGAGGATCGAACAACCGGTCCTTCTGTGTTCCTCGACCATCAGACGTCACTTGCGGAAACTCTGTGAAAGATACCAGATGCACGTGGCAGTGATTTCCCATAACGAGATACCTGGTGGCCTGCGGGTGCAGGCCGTTGGAGAGATAGGGATTAAGTGATGAATATCAAGCGATTCATTGCCAGGAGCACCCAGGATGCCCTTCGAATGGTGAAGGAGGAAATGGGAACCGATGCCGTCATTCTGCGGACACGGACCATTCACCCGGAAGGGCACGGATCAGAAGGTGCCGGAGAAACCATTGAGGTGACCGCGGCGGTGGATTATGACACCCCGGCAAAAACCCAACAGAGAGAAAAACATACGGGTGCGCGCGCCTTGATAGAGCGATATGAGAATCTGGAAGCACAGGTCAGGGAGATCCGGGATCTTCTCTGGAGTATCGAAGCGGGGGCGATCCTGCAGCCTGATACGGTCCTCGATCCAGCGTTCAGGGGAACGTATGCCTGCTTCAAGGATTTTGGCCTAAAGGGTGAGATCATCCGTTCGCTTTTGAAGAAAATGATGCCTGCTGATTCCCGAGAAACAGAAAAAGAAAACCAGGCCTCTTTAAAAGAAGGGCTCCTGAATATCCTGAAGAATATTCGCACGGGAGGTGAGCTTGGCGGTGGAGCGGAACAGTCAATTCATGCTTTTATCGGTCCAACCGGGGTGGGCAAGACCACCACACTGGCGAAACTGGCGGCAAGAACGGCTATTGAACAGGGAAAGAAGGTTGCTCTTATTACGATAGACACGTTTCGGATAGCCGCTGTGAACCAGCTGGAAACCTATGCCAGGATTATGGGAGTCCCCATGGAAGTGGCTTCCACCAGAGGCGAACTCCGACAGGCCATCGCGCGGCATGGAGACTGTGATCATCTGTTTGTGGATACGGTGGGAAGGAGTCCCAGAGACACCAAAGAAATAGACCAGTTGATGAAGATGTTGCATGTTTCGAAACAGATCCATAGCTACCTGGTACTGAGCGCTACAACGGACCTGCGTCAACTGCTGCTCGCTGAAACGCGATTCAGGGCCTTGCCGTATGACAGCTATATCTTTACCAAGCTGGATGAAGTGGAAGACTCCTCCCCCATGATAAATTTTCTTTTGTGCCAATCAAGGCCTGTATCGTATTTTACGACGGGGCAGCAGGTCCCCGAGGATGTGGAGCCGGCCTCCAAGAAGAGACTGGCAAAAGTCATTTTGAGCGGAAGAAGCGGGACCATGAGCAGCATAGGCTATGAGGTACACTAGAATGGATCAGGCGAGCCGCTTGAGAGATATGGTCGAAAACGGAAAGGGTGCTGGAAAAAAGCTTATGGCCATGAATGCAACAGTGAATACAGGTCAGGATGGATCCGGGGTACGGGTCATTTCGGTCACCAGCGGGAAAGGCGGAGTGGGGAAGACCAACGTGGTGGCCAATCTGGCACTGGCCCTGACCCGATCAGGGAAAAGGATCCTTATTTTAGATGCTGACCTCGGTCTGGGTAACATGGATGTTCTTCTCGGATTAAACCACCATTACAGTATTCAACACGTGCTGAGCGGAGAGAAACGCCTTGAGGAAATTATTGTCGAGGCACCGGGCGGTTTTCAACTCCTTCCCGCCGCCTCAGGCATCCAGGAACTGACGGACCTTGATCAGTCCCAGAGACTCTTCCTGCTGGATGAACTGGACATGCTGCAGGACAGGTTTGATGTCCTGCTTATTGATACCGGCGCCGGCATCTCGGCCAATGTCATGTATTTCAATTTTGCCGCCATGGAAAAAGTCGTTGTGGTGACCAATGAACCGGCCTCTCTCACTGATGCCTATGCCCTGATAAAGGTTCTCACCAAGAAATACCAGCAGAAAACGTTCAAAATTTTGATTAATCAGGCAAAGAATGAACAGGAAGCCGGCCGGATATTCCGGCAGTTGAGCCAGGTGGTGGACAAGTTCCTTGGATCACCATCTATAGACTACCTGGGGTGGATTCCCTATGACCAGCATATTCCACAGGCCGTCAGGCAACAGGAGGCGGTCTTGGCGCTTTATCCGGACACGGCCGCCAGCAGGAGTTTTGTAAAGGTCGCGGAAAGCCTGCTGGCCAGTGTGAATCGCCTGGATTTTGAAGGGGATATCAAGTTCTTCTGGAAAAAACTGGTAGATTCCTGGCGGACAGATTATGGCAACTAGCGCAGCGAAAAAAATAAGACAATACGATCAGAACGGCCGGTCCGGTCCGCGAATAGCAGAGAGTGAAAGGGAAAAGTATGTTACCGATTATGCCCCTCTGATAAAGACGGTTGCCGGAAGGCTCGCCATGAGATTGCCCAGCCACGTTGATCAGAATGATCTCCTGAGCGCGGGCATTATGGGCCTGCTGGATGCAATTGAGAAGTTTGATCCGGAAAAAGGGGTGGCCTTCAAATCGTATGCTGAGTTTCGAATCAGAGGGGCTATGCTTGATGAATTACGCACCATGGACTGGGTCCCCCGTTCGGTGCGGAAGAATACGAAAAAGCTGGAAAAGGCGTATCAGGCTGTAGAAAGGCGGACCATGCAGCCCGCGAGCGATGAGGAGGTGGCGGAAGAGCTTGGCGTTGATATGGATGTATTCTACCGCCTGCTCGAAGAAACTAAGGGTATTTCGGTTTTCAGTGAGGAAGATCTGGGGGAGTTGATGTCCCATAAGCAGGTGGATACCTTGTGGCATATCTATCAGGGGTCCATGATGACAGATCCTGTCGCCGCTCTGGATCTGATGGAAGTGAAAGCGGTGGTCGCAAAGGCCATAGACGCTCTTCCACAGAATGAACGGATCGTTGTTACTCTCTATTACTACGAAGAACTCACCATGAAGGAAATAGGAGAGGTTATCGGCTACACTGAGTCAAGGATTTCTCAGCTCCACACCAAGGCGGTATTCAGACTTCGTCACAGGGTCAGACGGTATTTTGAGCGTTGACAGGGAGTGAAAGGAAAACAGGGAACGCGGTTATGGGTTCTGAAAAGGAAAAGGAGGAACCGCAGAAAGATGCCGTCCGGGGAGGGGTTGCCGGGGAGGAGAAGCCTGTCCAGGAGGAAACGCCCACTCTTTCTGAACAGGCGAGTGGGCAGATGAAGGGTGACAAAACCGGCGGCGAACAGGGGAAGGCCGTTCCCGCCCCGAAGCAGAGTGAGTTCACTGAAGAAGCCAAAAACCCTGAAGAACAATCAAAAGATACCGACGCAGGGGAACAGATTGAAGAGGAAGTGGTTCTCGATGAAGTCCTCGGAGAGGAAGAGGAGGCTTCTGAACCCGATGGGTCACGAGAACCTGCAGAGGAACCTCTAGAGGAAACCGATACAGAAGAAAAAGGGACCGGCAGCCCGGAAGCATCCCCCGAAGAAGGACAGAACAGAAAGGGTATGTTTGCCCTGTTACGGAAGAAATGGGTGCTCGTGCCGGCCGGCGGCTTCTTCCTGATGTTGGGCCTTGCTTTTGGTCCACGATTTTTTGGCGGAGATCATGGGAAGCTCTTGCGTCTGGGATCGCTCCTCGGAGGACACGCGAAAGAAAACCAGGGTCTTGTGCAGAGCGTGCTCAGGCCCTTTTTCGTTCCTCTCCCCGAGGATTCCGGAAAGCTTTTGGTCAAATTGGTCATCTCCGTCCGATGGAGCCCCGAAATCCTTGTAATGTATAGAAAGAATCAGATCCGAGTCCGAGACGAGGTCTATCAGTACCTGCTCCGGACAGCCGGATCAGGGAAAAAATTTGACGAGGAGAAATCAGCCCTTGTGTCGGAGCTTGACCGGGTTTTTGAGCATGCGCTTGCAATAAGAGATATTGAGGTTCGGGTTGATGAGATAGCGCCCATATGAGAGGACCGTCGGGTTCAAGGTTCAGGGATTTAAGGTCCTCCGGGCCGGGAGGAATACCATGGACGAATATACATCGCTTGCAGGCACCTCGATCGTAACGCCCCCCCATGGAAAAGTATCAGAGCTCACCCCGAAAAGAAGAATCGGCGATAGAAAGAAACAAAAGAGAGACGGAAAGGAAAAGCGGGAAAAGGAACGGGAAGGGGTCATTGTCCACGGACGAGTGCAGGAGTCGCTTGAGGAAAATGATGTTGGGGGTTCTTCTGTGGAGGAAGACCGGGATCCGGATGAGAGAGATATGGTGGTACGGTACGGAAAACGGCTCCCCGGAGAGAAACGGAAACGCAAGATCGATCTTACGATCTGATTGAACGGGTGTATATGCAAGAACAGTTCTGGGTTATCGCACAAATTGCCATTGACATACTCATGCTGGCTCTCCTGGTTGTCCTTTTGAAAATCATGCGCCGCAAACGGGAAACCACGGCCACGCCGGATCCGGCATTTTTGCAGTCCGAGACCCTGATGAAAGAAATGAAGCATATCAGCGAGCAACTGGAAAAGAATCTTGAAGAAAAAAGGACCCTGTCCCGGAACATCATCACGGAACTGGAGACGCTCCTTTCCGATGCCCGGGAAGCCTCGCTCCGGCTCGAAGGGCTCATGCATACCTGGAAAAGGACCCGGGCATCAGGGAAAAACCCGCTTTCCGATACAGAAAGCCTGAAAAAATCGGCAAAGGCCCTTTTGGAAAAGGGACTTGCCAAGAAAGAAATCGCCAGACGCCTTGACGTTCCCCTGGGAGAACTTGATCTGATGCTGAAACTGCAGAGTCCATCTGCAGGGGAAGAATGATGAAGAGCGTCCCAGTAAACCGGGCCCGGGATGGTCAGTCCGTCCAGGGCCGGATACCCGTTCAACCCTCATCCAAAGACATTCAGTTCAAGATAGGTCAGGTCTTTCAAGGAAAAGTGGTACATGCCAAGGCCCATGGCCTTATCCACGTCGCAAGTGGAGGGAAGACCTTGAAAGCGCATACATGGGTCCCGCTGGAAGAGGGAAAATCTTATTCATTCCAGGTCAGGGCGGTGTTTCCCCGGATCGAACTCAAGGTCGCGGGAGAGGACGCTCCCAACCAGATGACGGCCGGCAAGCTATGGCTGTCAGGACTGAAAGAAAGACTTCAGTTTGTGACGCTTCTGCAGGATCTGGCATCTTCATCTTCCTCAAAAACTCTCAGGAGCCTTCTTCCCCTTCTCCTGTATAAGGGGCCGGGACAGGAAGACGCTGCCTGGCTTTTCCGGAGTCTTCTTAATAGCGGCATATTTTGGGAAAACAAGGTGTTTCGATATCTCCTCCTCGATCGGCTTCCTGAATCCGTCGCAACACTTCCTGAAGATGATCTGAAAGGCATCTTGCTTCGCCTGAAGATGGAAATGAAGCATTCGGCCTCCCAATCCCGGGATACGCAAGACGCCATGGATCGTATTGACCGGTTGCTTGCCTTTCTGGAAAAAAATCAGACCCTGAATCTGAACACGCTCAGGGAAGACTGGGGCTGGTACTGGTTTATCCCGGGAGCAGATCGGAGGGAGTTTCTCCACGGAGAATTATTCGGGCGAAAGGAAGAGGGTGAAGAGCTGCACCGGCTGCACATGAATCTCTCTTTCAGCCGGTTGGGAGAGATTCATGTGGACTGTGTTCTGCAGGAGAGGCGGGTCTCGATCTCTCTGCAGGTGACCGGAGAACGTATAGCCCGTTTCCTGGAGGAAAATATTCGCCTGCTGGAAAAGGGAATGGAAAAACAGGGCTTGGTAATAGCGAGACTTGCGTGTGAAGCGGTTCCGGATGGCAGCCCGTTTAATCCTTTTTCTGCAGGGAAAAGCCCCAGTGCCCTGATGGACATGGTGATTTGAATGACAAGGGACGGAATGCCGAAAAGAGGGAATGGAAAAGCGAGAAAAAAGGCCGTGGCATTGAAATATGACGCAGGGAAGGATAATGCCCCAAAAATTTCCGCGAAAGGGAGCGGTGCGGTCGCGGAAAAGATTATTGAACTTGCGAGGGAAAGAGGGATCCCCCTGAAAGAGGACCCGGACCTGGCCCAGATGCTGATGCAGCTGGACTGGTATGAGGAGATCCCTTCTGCTCTGTATCAGGTCGTCGCCGAGGTGCTCGCCTTTGCCTACCGCATGAATCGGAAGTACGGGGCGGAATCATGAATCGTGAAGGGGCTGGTCTTTGTCGGTAAATTTTTCCCTGGTGCGGGAAACAAGTGCATGGCTTCTCCGCAGCAGTTTCCAGGTGAGTGCAACTCGGTTTTTTGTGTGAATAAAAAGATAGCAAAATCAAATAAGTATGGCACCTATCCGGGAATCTGGCCCCTTTGTTTCATGTGGTATACTTATTGCTAATACAAGTGTTAGAAGGAGAGAATTTGAAAGATTCCCCCACCAGACCGTTTACCAATTTGTCAAAGTGGGGATTTGGAAAAGGAGAATACACAGTATGATCGGTATGCTGGAAGCGGTTCGAGGTTGTGTGAAAGAGGAAGTGAGGGCGGATGTGATCGCGAACAACCTGGCAAATGCTGCGGTAATCGGATTCAAGAGGGACAAGCTTTCTTTCAGCAACATGCTCCTGGGAAGCGGACCTGATTCCGCCGGTTCATCCCAGGAGACCGCTGCACCGAGCCAGGATCCGAGCCTTGTAAGCATCAAGACGGATTTCAGTGACGGACCGCTCCATCATACGGGAAACTCGCTGGACCTGGCGATAAACGGAAAGGGATTTTTCAAGATCCAAACCGCGGAGGGAATCAGATATACCCGTAAGGGAAATTTTTCCTGTGATGAGCGGGGATTGCTGATGACTCAGGATGGGAATCCGGTCCTTGGAAAGGGTGGCCCAATATCTATTTCAGGGAGCAGCGTGGTTATAGACAAAACGGGAAGGGTTCTGGTGGACGGCTCGGAAGTAGGACAGCTTGATCTGACGGACTTTGCCCAGTCTGAAAAACTGGAAAAGGACGGTGGAACCCTTTTCCGGGCGGTAGAGGGCAGCGAGGAACTTCCTCTCCCCAAAGAGACCGTTGTCAGGCAAGGGTATGTGGAGGAATCAAATGTGAACGTCTCTGAAGAAATGGTGACCATGATCCATTCCCTCAGGGCATTCGAGAGTTACCAGAAAGCCATACAGGTGATGGACGGGCTCGATAACAGGGCAATCAACGAAGTCGGTAAACTGAAATAACATCCAGGTGGATGAACCCACTGAGGATGGATAAGTGGGAACCGGGCAGACGTCAAACGAGATAATTGTAATCAAGGAATGAATCCAAAGCAGCAGGGAGGTACTCGTCATGATCAGGAGTTTGTGGACCGCAGCTTCAGGAATGGCAGCGCAAAAACTCAATATGGATGTGATTGCCAATAACCTGGCCAATGTGAACACCAGTGGTTTCAAAAAGAGCAGGGCTGATTTCGAGGACCTGCTCTATCAGAACCTCCGGGCCCCGGGCGCCACAACAGCATCCGGCGGTCAGATACCCACCGGCATCCAGGTGGGTATGGGCACCAAGCCCACATCTGTCCAGAAGATTTTCTCGCAGGGTGACTACGTGCAGACCAAGAGCGAACTGGACCTGGCCATTGAAGGAAAGGGTTTTTTCAAGGTCTTGAGTAACGGCGATGAGGTCTATGTTCGTTCAGGCAGTTTCAAAATGGACAGTGAGGGATATATCTGCACTCCAGACGGAGACCGTTTGCAGCCGGAATTTGCAGTCCCTTCTGATGCGGTCAGTTTCACCATAGACTCCGGGGGAAATATGGTTGCGATGGATGCCGGGGGAAATGAGCTCGCAAGTGCGCAGTTAACCCTCTACAGTTTCTCTAATCCTTCAGGACTCCTGAGCATCGGAGGAAATCGCTTTGAGCCCAGCCTGGCGTCAGGTGACCCTGTGGAGGGAAATCCGGGAGTAGACGGCATGGGCACTGTTTCGCAGGGATATCTCGAGATGTCGAACGTGGACGTGGTGGAAGAGATGGTGAATATGATCACGAGTCAACGGGCCTATGAAGTCAGTTCCAAGGCCATCAAGGCCGCGGACGATATGTTACAAATGGCCAACAATATCAGAAGATAACGACCGGTTTTGAAGGCCTCTTCTCGGGAGAAACACATATGTCGGGTAAGAAAACAAGAGTCCATTTCCTTTCTTTGATCGCCACGCTTGTTTTTCTGGTCTTTGGGCAGATTGCGCAGGCGGGAGAATTGCGCATCTGGATCAAGGAAAAGGCCAGGGTAACGGATGACACCGTCACTCTCGGGGACATCGCCTCTTTTACCCCGGAGCAGGATGAGCGCGTTCCGGCGCTTCGAGAACGAAGAGTGGCGGCAGCGCCAGCCCCCGGGAGAGATCTTGTCATGAACAGCCGGTTTCTGATCTACCGGCTTTCGTCCCTCCTGGGCGGTGATCCACAGGTACGGGTGAAGGTGCCCGAGAGCCTTGTGGTGCAGAGGCCAGGGCAGGTAATAAGCGCAAAAAAAATGACGGACATTTTCAGGCAGTACATTTTCAGCCATTCTCCACGGGACAGAAAGAAAATGGAAATCGAAAGGATGCACGTCCCCGGTTCTCTGACTCTTCCCTGCGGGCGCCTTTCCTGGGAGATTCAGGATAGAGGGGAGGAAGATTTTGCGGGTGACATCTCTCGGGTGATCTCCTTTTCCGTGGATGGCAGAATATACCGGAAAGTCCCTGTGAGCTGTCGCATCCTGGTCAGCCGGAAAGTAATCAAGACAGTGAGAAAAATTGCGAGGGGACAAGTGATTGGCCCTCAAGACCTTGTGGAAGTGACTGAGCAGTCGATTCGATCCGACAGGAACGACGTGATTCACCTGAACCAGATAACTGGAAGGCGGGCCGCCAGATCCCTTCAAGCGGGCCAGACGGTCACAAGGGGCATGGTGGAGATCCCGCCCACGGTCAGAAAAGGTGACCGGGTTATCATAAAGGCGGAGAGCAGTTCGGTGGTCGTCAGCGCGCTTGGAAAGGTCATGGAGGATGGTCGATCCGGCGAACAGGTCAGAGTCATCAATGTGAGCAGCGGGAAGCAGATTTTCGCCACGGTCTTAGGCCCGGGACAGGTCAGGGTCTCTTTTTAGGAGAAGATTCCATGAAGAATACTATTATGAGAGGAATAATTGTCCTTCTGGCAATGGCGATGTCAGCCTGTGCAGGCGGGAGGGCCGTGAAGCAGACGGAAAGTGCCGCGCCGGGAGGGCCCGCGACAATGGTGAAACCGGTGGCGGCGTATCCCGGAAATGAATACCAGAATGCGTCGGAAGCAGGCCTCTTTCGGGAGAGCACCTATTACGGATTTTTCCAGGACCTCCGTGCACACAAGGTGGGAGACCTGGTGACCATCAATATTGTGGAGACATCCACGGCCACCAAGAAAGCGGACACAAAAACGTCCCGGACTTCCTCAATTGATGCCGGGATCAATAATCTGCTGGGGTATGAAACCAAGATGAGATCGTGGGGAGTGCCTCACGCTTTTGATAATAAAGCCATGTTCAAGGCCTCCATGGGAAACGATTTTGACGGCTCCGGTTCCACAAGCCGTGATGAAAGCATGACCGCATCCATTACGGCCAGAGTGGTACAGGTTCTCCCCAACGGCAACCTTTTTATTGAGGGGACCCGCAAGATCAGAGTGAATAATGAGACTCAGAATATCACCCTGTCAGGAATTATACGGCCGAGTGATATTTCACCCGATAATACAGTCCTTTCCAGCTATATCGCCGATGCCAGGATCGATTATACCGGCAGCGGCCCGGTAAGCGACAAGCAGCGTCCAGGGTGGCTGGCAAGGATCCTGGACGTGGCCTGGCCTTTTTAGGAGGGAGAATAATGACGAAGCTACGCCGTCCTCT
The DNA here is from genome assembly GCA_964633015.1 of uncultured Desulfobacteraceae bacterium. Lineage (GTDB taxonomy): Bacteria > Desulfobacterota > DSM-4660 > Desulfatiglandales > Desulfatiglandaceae > B46-G9. The sequence goes on from CAZWEV010000023.1 coordinate 45,177, forward strand.
CATGCCGCTGATCATGGGTGCCGTATTTTTTGCACTGATCTGTTTCAATTCCGCATGGTCTGCAAGAATCAAGGATATCGCGTCGTTGAAAGGTGTTCGCAGCAATCAGCTGATCGGGTATGGACTCGTGGTGGGACTCAATGGCACCGGGGATGGTTCAGGGACGAAATTCACGGTCCAGACCCTTGTCAACATGATGGAACATCTTGGAATCCACGCCCTTCCCAGCCAGGTGAAGGTCAGCAACGTAGCGGCAGTCATGGTGACTGCGAACCTGCCTCCTTTCGGAAAAGAGGGAAGTAAGCTGGATGTCCTTGTTTCATCGGTGGGAGACGCAAAGAGTCTTCAGGGAGGGACCTTGCTCTTGACCCCCCTCAGGGGAGTGGACAACAATATTTATGCGCTGGCCCAGGGTCCCCTTGTGGTCGGAGGATTTGCGAGTTCCGGGGCTGCCGGAGGCGGTGTTCAGAAAAACCATCCTACGGTGGCACGTATCTCAGGGGGCGCAACCATAGAAAGAGAGATACCCTTCCATTTTGCGAAAATGCAGGACCTGGTCATTGCATTGAACGAACCGGATTTCACCACAGCCATGCGCGTCACGGACGCCATCAATGGGACCTTCGGTCAGAAAGTGGCGTTTCCCTCTGATGCCGGTACGATCAGGGTGCGGGTGCCGGATGAGAAGAGAAAGGGTATTGTGGGAATGATGGCTTCACTGGAACAAATCAATATTGAGCCTGATTCAAAGGCCAGGATCATCCTTGATGAGCGGACCGGGACGGTTGTGATGGGACAGGATGTGCGCATCTCTTCCGTGGCAATAGCCCATGGAAACCTGAGTGTGACCATCAAGGAAAACAGCCAGGTGAGTCAGCCGGCACCGTTCAGCCAGGGACAGACAGTGGTTACGCCGGAAAGCAAGGTGAAAGTCACCGAGGGACAGGAACGATTAATTGTGATGCCGGCGGGAACCAGCCTGGGAGAAGTGGTCAAGGCGCTTAATGCCATCGGGGTATCTCCCAGGGACCTGATTGCGGTGTTCCAGGCCATCAAGGCGGCGGGGGCGCTCCAGGCAGACCTTGAGATTATATAAGAGGCTGGCAGAAAACGCCCATCCGCGGCGTTATCCTTATCCCTCGTCACTGCGGCGTATGTTTCTGTAGGCCTCATTCCTCGGGATGTCGTTCCGCAATGAACGGGATGAGCATTTTCTGGCAGCCTCTATAAGAGCCGATTCTTGGTGAGATTGATTGAAACTGCAATGGAAATGAAGCCTGAGATCGAAGCAGATCCTTTCAGTGGAGTTGTTTTTCAAAAGACATGATGCAGAGCACGAAGGTTACCATAGGAGATTATCTCCCTGCTCAGGCTGACGCGGGACAGCGGGACCGGAAGCTGAAAAAGGCCTGCAAGGAATTCGAATCTTTGCTCACCTATCAGCTTCTAAGAAGCATGCGCAAGACTGTCGATAAATGCGATCTTTTCCATGGCGGCCAGGGAGAAGAGGTCTATCAATCTCTTTTTGATATGGAAATAGCAAAAGAAATGTCTGGCTGGGGCCCTAACAGCCTTGCCAAACTTCTCTATGACCAGTTGAAGGAGAAAGACGGTATCCTTTCGGATCCCAATGAAGAATCACTCTCCGTGCCGGTGACGGGGACGTTGTCATCCGGCTATGGATGGCGTCATGACCCCATCACGGGAGAGAGACGTTTCCACGATGGCGCTGATATTGCTGCCCCAAGTGGGACTTCAATCAGGGCTGTTCTGCCGGGCAAAGTGACTTTCAGCGGAATCAAGAAAGGGTATGGGAATGTGATCATCCTCAAGCATGACGGGAACGTAAGCACCCTGTATGCCCATAACAGCCGGAATCTTGCTCCTGTGGGCGCCCTGGTGGAAGCAGGGTCAGTCATAGCCGAGGTGGGGTCGACAGGAAGGAGCACGGGCCCGCACCTCCATTTTGAGGTTAGGAGGGATGGAAAGGCCGTGGACCCGTTGGCCTTGTTGCCGGCATTTTCAGGGGATATGCAAATAGCTCTGAAGAATCGGTGAATTTTTTCAGGTGGAGCCGATTTTTGCCGATAAATACTATAGTGCCAAGAAAAATAAAACTCTTCGCACGCAGCACTTCACACCCATTACTCGGAGTGGAGGGACAAATGCATTACCCGGAAACGCAGGTGAAAGGCAGTTACCAGAGACAGGCTGCCATGCTGGAGCAGCTCAGAGACTGTTTGGAAATGGAGCGCGAGAGCCTCATCCAGGTGGACGTGGATCAACTCTGGGAGCTGATGGAAAAGAAGAAAAGCCTGGTCCTGGAAATTGAAAAAACAGGAAATGAGATCAAGGGTCTCATGGATCAGTGTTTCCAGGAATCTCCAGAGAGCCCTCGTGTCAGCGCCTTGAAAGAATGGCCGTGGTTCAGGGATGTCAGTCGGCAGACAACCGTGCTGAAAGAAGGTATCCAGGCCAGGTTGAAGGAGAACCTGTCTTTTATTCATGATACGCTCGGGTTTTTTGACGAGTTGATCGGCATTATAGTAAACAACCAGGATCGAAGTCAGGGATACGAGCACATGGGGAAACCGCAGGAAACACGCAAGCCGAGAATATACTCGATGGAGGTGTGAGAAGCAGGTCACAGTTCACCGGGTGAGGATATAAGGAATGAAGGCTTTACGGGAGGTCAAGGATGAGTGGCATTAGTCTCCTTCTCAATACTGCAAAAGAGGCTCTGATGGCCCAACAGCTGGCCATGGATGTCATTGGTCATAATGTGGCCAATGTGGATACCCCTGATTATACGCGGCAGGTTCCAATTCTTCAGGCCAAGAACCCTGCTGAATATGGCGGAATGATTGTCGGTACCGGCGTTGATGTCACATCGATACAGAGAAATGCGGACGCCTTTATTGAGAACAGGCTTCAACAACGTCAGTCGGACCTTTCAGCCAGTTCAGAAAAAGAACTCTATATGAATGTTCTGGAGGGTATTTTTGACGAAAGTTCAGAGCGGAGCCTGAGCAGCCAGATGGCCGATTTCTGGAATGCATGGAATGACCTGGCCAACAATCCTTCCGGAGACTCGGAAAGGAGCGCCCTCTGTGAACGGGGTGCCCTTATTTGCCAGGCCTTTTCAGACATTTCAGCCGACCTTGATCAGCTGCACCGGGAATTAAACCTCTCTCTCGATGCGGGGGTTGGGCATATTAACGAACTCACGGGAAAGATCGCGGCACTGAACGAGCAGATTGTTGCCATGAGCGCATCAGGAGATGCGAATGACCTGATTGATCAAAGGCAGCACCTCATCAATCAGCTTTCAGAATACCTCGATATTTCCTATTATTCGAATTCTGACAATACCATGACCGTTACCACCGGGAAAGGGTATGCGCTGGTGAGCAGAGCAGAAAGTTATGGACTGAGTTTTGATGGAAACAGTGTCAGGTGGGAAAGTTCCGGAACCGGGACCACTGATATTACGGATACTATTACAGGAGGAAAGATGGGAGGCTGGCTCGATATGCGGGACAGCATCATCCCGGGATACAAAGATGAGCTGAACCAGCTTTCCAGTTCGCTTATTTGGGAGGTCAACAACATCCATGTCCAGGGCGTGGGGCTGGAAACCGTAACGGATGTAACAGGGACATATGAGGCAAGTGATGCGACGCAGAACCTCTGGGATCAGAATTCAGGCCTTGATTTTTGGAACTCGATCGACAGTACCGGGACATTTGATATCTGGGTGTATGATTCCAGCGGAAATGTCGCAGGAGGTGGGCCGAATACCATAGATATCGACGGCGCAGGAGTAAATACGCTCAATGGCATCGCGTCGACCGTCGATGGAATAGCGGGTTTGAACGCCGAGGTTACTGCCGACGGCAAACTGAGAATATATTCCGACTCAGGCTACTCTTTTGCTTTTTCGGACGACACCAGCGGTGTCCTGGCGGCATTGGGTATCAATACCTTTTTCACCGGCAGTGATGCATCCGGCATGACCATGAATGCAGGCCTGAAGGAGAACAGGAATCTGATTGCCGCGGCAAGAGTTGATGCCACCGGAGAAATTGCATCAGGTGACAATACCAATGCCCTGGATATGGCGGAACTGCAATACCGGGATGCTGCGACACTCGGGGATACCCTGGGCAATTATCTGGCAAGCCTGGAAGGTTCCATCGGGATCAAGAGCCAGAGTATTACCCGGACGCGGGAATACGACGAGGTGATGCTGAATAATCTCAAAGAGACGAGGGATAATATTTCGGCGGTTTCCATTGACGAGGAGATGACTCAGTTGATTAAACACCAGCACGCCTATGCTGCGGCTGCAAAGCTCATCAGCGTAGCGGACGAGATGTATCAAGCGCTCCTGGAAACAAAATAACCACCGTTCTGAGTCGTGACGCATGACTCGGCAGTGAATTTTGGGGGATTTTATCATGCGCATATCCAGCAAGACCACCTATGATGCCATCAAATACCAGTTGGCCAGGACAGCAGCAGACCTGGTCAAGGCCAACGAGATCGTCACAAGCGGCAAACGAATCAACAAGCTGTCGGATGATCCCATAGGATTGGTGCAGGTACTGAGCCTGCGGGAATCGCTCTCCAATATGGAGCAATTGAGCCGGAATGTTTCCACGGCAAGGACCTGGCTTGATGGTGGGGAAACAGCTCTGGACAGCGCAAAGGACCTGATTACCGACATGAAGACGCTTGCTCTTCAGATGGCCAACGGGACGGTCGGGGCAGATGAGCGGGCGGCTGCGGCAGCACAGGTAGAAGGGACCCTTGAGCAGATCGTATCCCTGGCAAATACTCAAGTCAGCGGTCAGTACATCTTTGCCGGGACAAGAACGGACACCAAGCCCTTTGATATCCTGCTTGATGGAAGCGGGAACCCGACCGGAGTTTCTTATGCCGGGAATGATACCCTGTTCGCCATCAAGATCGGGAAGACCACCAACCTTGAAGTCGGGCAGGATGGGGAGGGCGTATTCGGAGATGGCGCCACATGGGGTATCTTCAAGAGTCTCATCGATTTCAAGACCGCTCTTGAATCGAACAATGTGGCCGGTATGAACCAGGCCATGGGCGATTTGGACACCGATCTGAACCACATGATCAGCGCAACCTCTGAAATCGGGACCAAGGGGGTCAGGCTGGACGTCAAGGAGAAAATCCTGGAGGACCTGAACCTGAGTTACTCGGAAAGGAAATCCCAGCTGGAAGACGCAGATATCCTGGCGGCCATATCTGATGTCAACGCAAAGGAGACAGCCTATCAGGCGGCCCTTGCGTCTTCCGCTAAAGTGATGCAAATGAGCCTTATTGACTATTTATAGTGTAGAATGGACAGTGCAAAGTGAAAACGGTGCTCAAAAAGACTGGAACTCGCGGGACGTAAGACATAAGACTCAGCACTCAGCACTTTGCATTATTTTGCCATGGAGGGCATCTATGCTTGTTCTGACCAGGAAGGTCGACGAATGTATCAATATTGGAGATCATGTCGTCATTAAAGTCATCAGTATTGACGGCATGCAGGTGAAGCTGGGAATCGATGCGCCGGGGAATGTGCGTGTCCTTCGCCAGGAAGTATACGAAAAGATCAGAGATGAAAACATCAGCTCAGTCAGAGGTGAAACCGGCGCGTTCGTAAGAGCGGCGGGCCTTTTTAAAATGGCGTCACCCCTTTTGAAAAAGAGGGAATGAGGGATTTTTCCATAGAAAGGATGCATGTCTTGAAACTGGAAACCAGAGATTTTGGGCAGGTAGAGATTGACGAGACGAGGGTGATTACCATGCCGGCCGGTATGCCGGGCTTCCCGGGGGTGGCGCGTTTTGCCATCCTGGAAAGAGAAGAGACGCGTCCCTTCCTCTGGTACCAGTGTGTGGATGATTCGGCCCTTGCTTTTGTGATCATGAACCCGAAGCTATTCGAACCCGGCTATTCAGTGGACCTGGCAGCAGCGCTGAAAGAAATGTCCTGGAGGGATGATAAAGAAGAGGACCTGGTGGTGTATGTCATCGTGAATGCCTCGGAAGGAGTCCCGGAGAAAATTACCGCCAATCTCATTGGCCCGATTGTGATCAATCCCAGAAAAAAGGAGGCTGCCCAGATGGTGATTACCGGGAGCCCCTATTCTCACAAGCAACCTGTTTTTCAATCTCAGACCTGATCGCGCTAAACCTGCTTGTCGAACAATATCCCCATCATATCTTCCAGCTTGGATGCAAGATCAAGCAGTTCCTGGGGGGGGATTTGCCTGATCAGTTCTCCCGTGTCCTTGTCCACCACGCGCACCACGGTTTGCCCGGTATCCTCGTGTACGGAAAATTGAAGCCCCACACGATGAATCGCTTCCATATCATCGTTCAATGCTTTCTTGAGTGCATCGGATATACGGCTTTTCGGTATCAGTTTCCGCTGGTCCTGGACTCTTTCTCCTCTCACCGCCTGGGAATCCGCGGTCGCGTTTCCCCCAACAACATTAGCAGAAAGCGGGTTCTGAAGTCTGGCCGTGTTGATTGCTTTTATTGACATGTTCACCACCTCACAATCCTGTGTCTCAAAATCAAAGACCTTTCTTCTTATAGGCCTTCAGGCACTGGCGCTTTCTCTTTGACGTCATAAGTTGTGAAAAAAGCTGGTCCCTTTTTTCTCCCAGGGACCTGCACGTTCGGTCGACGGCTTCCTTCAGGTCAACCAGCATGTGAAGGTCATCGAGGTTTGTAAAAGGACCACAGTTCACCAGACGCTCGAATGCCTCATTATGTTCCACCGCCAGGCGATCAATTCCCGTCAGGTCGCCGCCATGTGCCAGTGCGGATACGAGGGCCGTGCTTGTTTTCTTGAATGCTCTGATTTCTCCTTCGAGATTACGATGCGACATGGATACCACCATAGTGTTTTTCCGGCCGTGCCTCCATGTCACTTCCACCCGAAAACAGTGGGGCTTCTGTACCACCCAATTGCTGGGCGGCCTGCTGCCATGCACTCAGCAGACTTTCGAGAAGCGTCTTTACCTCCCTGAGAGCAGAAGCGTTTCCGGCACGGTTCGCTTCCGTCAATTTCCGGATCATGTATTCGTAAAGACTCGAAAGATTCTGAACAACGTCACCGCCCGTGGTTCGGTCAAGGGCATTATCCAGTTCACCGATGATTGCGATGGCACGGGAAATATATTCGCCTTTCTTTGCCATATTGCGCTTCTCCAGGACCCTTTCGGCAAATCCAACGAACCGTATGGCACCCTCATACAGGTCAAGGAGTATTCTTGTCTTGCTGGAACTCGTGGCTACATATACCTTATTGTACGTATTGAGTGCTTGCTGCATCCGCTTTATCCTTTCCGATTTCCGTGTGTGGCTGCTAGTTGCCTGCGATCTGCTTGTTGAGATTGGTAAGTGCGGTGATCTGCTGTGTCAGGTAGTCACTCGTCTGCTGGTACCCGCTCAGAAGCAGCTCAAGATTGTTGAACTGTGCCCAGAGCATTTCTTCCCGCTTGGAGAGCCTTGTCTCCATGGCGTCCTGTTTGTCCTGTAAAGCATCAATACTGCTCTGCAGGCCATCTTCCCTGGCGGCAATAACGCCGTCCGCGGGGCTCATCACCGTATCGAGATAATCAGCAAGGGCGGTAACAATGCCCTGGCTGGTTTCCGTGTCGGCGGTGAAAATGGCCGTCACATCAGCAATGTTGGTTGCAAGGGCATCGGTGACGTCGGTATCGTCCATCTGCATCTTCCCGTATCTGTCGATTGATATACCGATACCGAAAAGAGTGGAAGCACCGCTTTCCGTTCCGGTCACCTGTCGCCCCAGGATGGTTCCAAGACTCCGGGTAATTGACCGTAGTGTGGAATCCCCGATGAGGGCCCCGGACGACCCGTCTTCGCCTCCATACGCTTGTTGGCTGGACAGTTCATCCATCAACTTGTTGTAGGCATCCACAAGTGCACTGATCTTCTCCTTGATGGCATCGGTATCGCGCGTTATGTCCACGCCCACTGTTTCCGTGTTGTCCGCCTTGTGCAGGTTAAGGGTAACGCCGCTGATCAAATCGGAGATGGTGTTTGAAGAGCGTTCCACGTCAATGCCGTCGATGGTCAACTGGCTATTGGCCGCTGCCCGGGTGGTTACCATGGCCCCCGCTTCATAAAGGCTGTTAAGCTGACCGGAACC
>CAZWEV010000024.1:0-52893 GCA_964633015.1 uncultured Desulfobacteraceae bacterium
TTGGTCCCATGAAATTTATGCAGGGCAAGGGTCACTGGAACGGGGCGCTCATGGCAGCCGATCAAATCAACGGCAAAGGAGGCATCCAGGTCGGTAATAAGAAAATGAAGATCGAACTTGTCAAGGCCGATTCCAACGAGTTCCTGAACATCACCGACGCCACCAATGCCATGCAGCGGATCATCACCAGAGACAAGGTGGATTTCATTGTGGGGGGATTCAGGTCGGAGGCCGTGCTGGCGATGCAGGACATCGCCATGGATTACAAGAAAATCTTCATAGATTGCGGTGCGGCTGACCCCGAACTCTGTAAGAAAGTAGCGGAGGATTACGACCGATACAAATACTTCTTCCGGGGTTCACCCTTCAATTCCCACTACCTGGGGAAGACCTGTTTTATTCAGGCAGCCACGGTGGGCGCCATACTGAAGAAGGCCCTTGGAATACCCAAGGTCAAGGTGGCCATCGTAACTGAAAAGGCCATGTGGGCGGAGCCCATAACCAAGGCGGCACAGGGTGTCTTCCCGAAGTTGGGAATGGAGGTGGCGGGAGTTTGGCGACCGTCCCAAACGGCCACCGACGTGACCGCCATACTCTCGGCGATCCAAAGCTCCCATGCCCAGATGATCTTCACCGCCTTTTCGGCCTCCGTGGGAATTACCTTTGCCCGGCAGGCCGGAGAGCTGAAGATCCCGGCCGTGCAGGTGGGGATTAACGTGGAAGCCCAGAAAGACGGCTTCTGGCAGGCCACCCAGGGAAAGGGCAATTACGTCATGCAATTGGATACCTATTGCCAGGGTGTTGAATATAACGACCTGACCGCGCCTTTTGTGGATGGATATGTCAAGCGGTTCGGGGAAAAGCCCACATACACGGCCGCCACCTATGACGCCATCCTATACTCCCTTGCCCCCACCATCGAACAGGCGGGCACCCTCGATGCGGACAAGCTGGTGTCCATACTGGAAAAGAGGGTGTATAAAGTGAGTCCAGGCACGGATAAGTACATCGTGGATGCCAAGGGGCGCCAGACCCATGACCTTACCTGGGGGCCGGGCTATCAAACCGGCATCGGCGTCCAGTGGCAGGACGGGAAAAATATGGGCGTCTGGCCTTATCACTGGGTTGCCGCCAAGGGCGCCCCGGAGGTCACCTACAAGGGCATCGTGCCTTACAAAATCCCACCGTGGGTCCTCGAAGCATACAAGAAATAACTCTCTATAGCGAAGTCGCCTTCCCGGCTCATGGTTTTATCAGGCGGGAAGGCGACCCGGGAAGGTGATATGGCGGTCAATATTCTCATCAGCGGTCTGATCAGCGGGAGCATGTACGCCCTTCTCGCCATCGGCTTTTCCCTGATTTTCGGTGTGGCCCGGATCGTCAATATCGCCCACACCGCTTTTTACATGCTGGCGGCATACTGCATCTTCTTCATCACTGAAAAGATGGGACTGAACCCCGTCATAGCGATGGTCGCGGCCGTTATCGTGGTGACGCTACTGGGCCTGATCGTATATCTGCTCTTCATCAAGCCCATCAGGGAACATGAGGCAGCGGTCCTCATTGGCACCATTGCCCTGGCCATCGCCATGCAGGAAGTCATGCTGCTCGCCTTCGGCGGGTCCTTTCGCAGCGTGCCTTCACTGATCGGCGGATATTTTGTGCTGTTAGGGGTTAAGGTATTTTACCAGCAGCTGTTGACGTTCATCGTTGTTCTCCTGACCCTGGCAGCGATCTGGATCCTGCTCATGAAGACGAAATTGGGGCTGGCCATCCGGTCGACAGCCGACGATAGAGAAGTCGCCAACCTGATGGGGATGAACGAAAGCCGGGTAACCATGCTTGCCATGGGAATATCCGTGGGGCTGGCTGCCCTGACAGGTGCGGTGGTCGTTCCCCTCGCCATTGTCAGCCCATTCATGTGGACGAACCCCCTGATCGTGATGATGGCGGTCGTGGTCCTCGGGGGTCTGGGAAGCATCAAGGGAAGTTTCGTGGGGGCCTATATAATGGGCTTTGCGGAAGCCCTGGTTGTCTTCCTGATACCGAAGGGAGCCTTTTTGAAGGGCCCCGTCGCTTTATCCATCATGATCCTGGTGCTGCTGATCAGGCCTGAAGGCCTCTTCGGTGTCGCCTTCGAAGAAGAGAGGTAGAGATGGGCTCACTCGGCTTTTATCTGAGAAAACTCTACTCCATCTTTCGGGGTGAAATCCTGGTCCTTCCGAGCCGGGTCGCGGTGGTGCTTTTTTTCTTGTTCGTCCTCTTGTTTCCTGTCATATCCACTGACCCCTATCTGCTTCGGATTATGGTCCTGACTAATATCTTCGCTATTCTTGCAGCCAGCTGGGACCTTCTTTCCGGGTTTACCGGCCAGTTGAATTTCGGGCATGCCCTCTTCTTTGGGGTCGGTGCCTATACGGCCGCAATCTTGAACCTCCACTTCCAAATCCCCCCTTGGGGAAGCATCCCTCTGGGCGCCCTGGGCGCCGTGTTTACGGGTCTGATCATCGGGATACCGTGCCTGAGATTGAGGGGTGTCTATCTCGCTCTGACGACGCTGGCATTCCCCATCATCCTCCTGGGGATCGTCTATGCTTTACCCGACCTGACTGGGGGAGAGCTGGGCATTTCGGGATTCGCCCGTCTCAGCCATTCCCATATCGCCAACTACTACATTACGGGCCTGCTGATGCTCGGCCTGTGCACCCTGATGTGGAAGATCACCGATTCCAACACCGGCATTATTTTTCATGCGATCCGGGAGGATGAGCTGGCCGTTCGAACAGCAGGCATCAATACCACCCGCTACAAGCTCCTGGCATTCTGCTTGAGCGGTTTTTTCGCAGGCATTTCGGGCGGTCTATATGCCCACTTCATGCGCATCGCCGGTCCGTCCACCCTGGAAGTCTCCATGTCGTTCACCGTGGTCATCTGGGGAGTATTCGGAGGCCTTGCCACCATCTACGGGGCGGTAGCCGCAGTCTTTATTCTTTTTCCGCTGTTGGAGTTTCTGCAGTTCTGGTCGGAGTATCGAACCTTAATGTTCGCTGCGATTATCCTGCTCATCCTGCTCTACATGCCCGAGGGCCTGATCCCCTGGGTGCGGGACAAAATAGAGAAGGAGTGCCCCAGGTGTAAACTTAGAAATGCGGCCATCCGGAAAACCTGCCGCGCGTGCACGGCTTCCCTAGACTAGTTCTGTTCTTCGAACCGAGGATAGTTTCAGAGAAGCATCACTGAATCAAGAGGACGGAGAAGTATGGATACGAAACAGGCTTATATGTCCAAACCGTGGCTGAAATACTATCCCGAAGGTGTACCGGAGGCGGTGGAAATTCCTGAAATATCCGTACCGGAACTTTTCGATCACATGGCGGATAAATTTAAGGATAAAGCGGCATTGATCTTCTATGGAAAAAAGATCAGCTATGGGCATCTCAAGGAACTCGTCAATCGCTTCGCCGCAGGTCTCTCCAGCCACGGGGTCAAGAAGGGCGATACGGTGGCGCTCTATGTGTTGAATTGTCCCCAATACGTGATTGCTTATTTCGCGGCCCTCAAACTGGGGGCCAAGGTAACACCCATCAGCCCGGTGTACACCAGCAAAGAGGTCAAACATCAGCTCGAAGACAGCGATGCCCGGACGGCCGTCTGCCAGGACCTCCTCTATGACAACCTGGAGAAGGCCGGAGTCAAACTGGACAACGTGATCATCACGAGCATTGGCGAGTATCTTCCCGCCCTGAAGAAATGGTTCGGAAAGAGCGCCATGGCCAAGGCGTACGGCGGTATGCATGTACCCACCGTAGAGGAAATAAAGGAGGCCGGGCTGATCCCCTTCCAGGAACTGATCGACAAATACCCGCCCGAATCCCCGAAGATCGTCATCGATCCTGCAGAAGACATTGCCGTTCTGCCCTATACGGGAGGCACTACCGGCATGCCTAAGGCGGCCGTTCTCACCCATCGTAATATGATAGCGCTACAGGCCCAGGTCATCAGTTTCTGGCCCATTTTTGAGGAGGGGAAAGAGGTGTCCATGGCCTTCCTGCCCTTTTTCCATATCTATGGGCAGGTGGTGGTCATGCTGGGCGGTCTTGCCCAGGGCTGGACGCTGGTTCTTTTCACCACACCGGATATCGACGAGATCCTCTCGGCCATATCGCGCTATCAGGCCTCCGCTTTCTATGGGGTCCCCACCATGTTCGAGTACCTGAAAGACTACGAGAAGACGGATCGGGTCAACTGGAAGGCACTGAAGCTCATCGTCTGCGGGGCTGATACCCTCCATGATTCCACCATTGACGCGTGGGAGAAGAGAACCGGTTCCAAGATCTTTGAAGGCTACGGCATGACCGAAACCACCGCCGTCAGCCATAGCAGTCCTGTGGACAGGCCCAAGAAGGGCTCTTTCGGCGTTCCCATTCCGGGGGTGAGGGCAGCCATCATCGACCATGCGGGGACGGATTTCATACCGGTCGGAGAAGTAGGGGAATTGATCCTGAACGGTCCCAACATTATGCGGGAGTACTGGAAGCGGCCGGAGGGAACGGCCGAGAGTTTCGTAGAGATCGACGGTGAAAAATGGCTCCGGACCGGAGATCTCGTGAGTATGGATGAAGAGGGGTACTTTCACTTTTTCGACCGGAAACGAGACCTCATCAAATACAAGGGATATTCCGTCTTCGCCAGGCACGTGGAGGAAGTCCTCTATCAGCACCCAAAAATCAGGGCCGCAGGGGTTGTGGGAGTACCCGACCCCAAGGTGGGCAACGTGATCAAGGCCTACGTGGTCCTCGAGACCGATGCCAGGGGCAAGATATCCGAAGAGGATATTATCGGCTTCTGCAAAGAAAACCTGGCCCACTACAAGGTACCCAAGATTATCGAGTTCAGGGGAGAATTGCCCAAGACCGATGTAGGCAAGATCTCCCGACGGGAGCTCAGAGAAGAAGCGGAGGAAGAGTGAAATGGCTCCACCCTTCCTCGAAGTGAATGCGCTGAGCAAGGACTTCGGCGGTCTTCGCGCCGTCAACGCCGTTCACTTTCACATGGACCGGAAGGAAATCCTCGGGCTCATCGGCCCGAACGGAGCAGGCAAAACCACCCTGTTGCGTCTTATTAATGGGATCCTCAAACCCAGCGAAGGGAGCGTGCGATTCAAGGGAAAGGAACTCGTGGGACTGAAAACCTGGAAAATAGTGAACATGGGGATTGCTTCTACCTTCCAGAACATGCGGCCGTTCCGCCGCCTGCCCATCATCGCCAATGTCATGGTTTCGTGTCTTTCCCCGCGGGCCATGAAGAGGGGTGAATGGGTGAAGAAGGTCGAGGCCAAGGCCATGGACGCACTGGAATTCGCGGGGATCTCCGATATGTCTCTGGAGAGGGCCTCCACCCTCTCCCAGGGAGATCTCAAACGGTTGGAAGTGGCGCGTGCCATCGCCACGGAACCCGAATTGCTGCTTCTCGACGAACCCTTCGGAGGGTTGAGCCCGAGTGAGACGGAACTCATGGCCAAATCCATCAAGCGGCTTCATAAGGGGGGACGATTCGGCCGTCTGCACAGCGAGGGGCCGGCCTTGATCATCGTTGAACACAAGCTCCAGCAATTGATGAAGATTGTGGACCGGATTATCGTCCTCAATTTCGGCACCCTCATTGCAGACGGAGCACCCCTGGAAGTAGTGAACAATCCGCAGGTGATCGAAGCGTATCTTGGGGAAGGAGGCATTTAGATTTGCTGCTGGAAGTTGTCAATCTCAGCGTCTGCTATGACAAGGCCATGCTGATCAATAACCTGAGTATGGGCGTGGCTGAAGGGGAGATGGTCGGGCTTGTGGGCCCGAACGGCGCCGGGAAATCAACTCTTCTCAGGGCGATCACGGGGCTGGTAGCATGGGAACGTGAGATCACCCGGAGATCCACACACGGAGACATCACCCTTGAGGGCACGATTACTTTTGCCGGGGAGAGAATCGATCGGGTCCCGGCCTATGAGATTACCAAGAGAGGATTGATTCATTGTCCGGAGAGGAGAAGGCCCTTCCGGGAAATGACGGTGCTGGAAAATCTTCGTGCCGGCGCTTACCTGCTCAAAGACAAGGAGAAGGTTCAGGAAAACCTCGAAAAGGTCTACGCGTTGTTTCCCGTGCTTCAAATCCGATCAGGTCAGATCTCGGGAAAGCTTTCAGGAGGGGAGCAGCAGATGCTCGCCATCGGAAGGTCGCTGATGTCCGAGCCAAGGCTCCTCTGTATTGACGAACCCTCAACGGGTCTCTCCCCCAAACTGAGAAAAGACGTCTTCAAAAAAATCGCAGAAATCGCCCGGCTCGGGATCACCATGCTCCTGGTGGAGCAGGAGATCGGTGCGGTCTTCGAAATGACCGCCCGGAACTACGTCCTCTCCTCGGGAAAAATCATCGCCGAGGGTACGGGCGCCCAGTTGCTGGACGATGAAGTCATCCGGAAGACCTACCTTGGCCTGTAAATCTCCTCCCCTATAGCGGCAGACATCATGAAGCCAGCCAAGGGAGAGAACCTTTTTCCCCTCGGATCCCCAGAACCTATCCCGACACTCAACCGAAGGCGGAAGGTTTCATCAAAGCTGAGCATTCCCTTGCGTGATCTATGATTTTATCAGTGGTATGCCGTTATTTCGAGGCGTCTGCTTCAATTGCTTTTTGCAGGCGGGTATAGTTCTCTCTGAAGAGCTTGCGGTAGAGATGGTAGAAATAGAGGCTCATTACTTCCGTGAACTTGCTGCCCCGATCAAGGAAATCTTCTGAAGAGAGGGGTTTCATCTGGGGCTCGTAGTAGGCTTTTTGGGTGTCTATGACGTACTCATGCACAAAATCAGCGATGCGCCTCAGGTCCTCCGGATCAGTGCCGTCCTTCGGGCCGAATCCGAGCTGGTCCATTTTGACAATCAGCTTGCCGATAATAACATCGTCCTGGGAGTAAACCAGATCTCCCTCCCGCTCTTCCGGCGTGATGACCCCCCATTTCTCGTACATCTCAAGATATTTTCTGCCGAGGCCTGTGACCTCCCGAAAAGCTTCTTTCCCTGATATTTCTTCAGTAAGGAGGCGTTCAAGAGGCCTGAAATAATCGCTCAAAAGATAAAACGCGGATTTTTCCGATGTGCTCGCTTTTTTTAACCGCTTGAGGATCTTCTTGATAACGGAGAGAGGAAGGAAATAGTTATCCTGCAAGTTTTTGATAATCTTGATCTGCTCTACATAGCTCTCATTATAATCTGCGGTGTTCTTGCCGGTTTTGCGAGGTTTGCGGAGAACGCCCTCGTGGATATAATAGTGAATAGTCTGTTTGGGAATCCCTGTTCGTTGTGTCAGTTCGCTGATTTTCATTTTTCCCTCGGGTATGATCTTCTTTTGGCTGCAAACCCGATATCCGGCAAGACGCATTCTTATGCATAGTGCAAAGCGATCGTATCTGTCAAGATAATTCGATAATATAATAGAATATATATCATTATCGATTGCTATTTAGCATGTATATTCTACAGGTTATCAAGTAAGCGTATATTTGAACTAGATATTAACCGTACAGTATTGCTATACGTTCATGGTGAAAGATGAAGCCATCCTTGATGTATTTGAGGACAACGGTATCAGGGCCGGAAATCCAACGGGTATGGGCAAGGCTTCAAGGCGCGCTGCGGACAGGACTTTTCCCCGGCGCTGGTGGAACGGAATGATTCCCGAGTCTTATGGGGATTCCTGAATGCCGCGGAAGTGATCATTATGGCATATGAGTCTCCGATAAGCAGGTATTTCCATCAGTAACCGCCGATGGCCCTTTTGAATCTCGCCTTGGCCAAATTGTGGTTGTAAAGGGCGTCGTAATAGTTCGTTCTTGCCTGGGTGAGGAGGGTCTGGGCATCCAGCACCTCAGTCGATGTGGTGGCCTGCACCTTGTACCGCTCCTCACTCACCCGCAGATTCTCTTCGGCCTGTTCAACCGCCTTCTTGGTTGGGGGAATATCCTTCCGGGCAAGCTCCAGATCCAATAAGGCATTTTTCACGTCGAGGCGTATACTGTCTTCAAGGGAATTCTTCTGAGCGGAGAGCTGCTTCTTCAGGCTTTTCTTCTCCTTGACGGCATAATGGGTCTTCCCCCATTCAAAGAGGGTCCACTTCAGCCCCACCGTTGCTTCCCACTGATTGGCATACACGTATTCATTCCCTGAAACGTCCAGGGTGTCTCCTTCTTTGATGTAATTGTACGTAAAGGCGACTTCCGGGTAATTTTTGCTTTTGGCCAGCCTGATCTGCTGATCCGCCTGGAGAATCGCAAGGTCGATCACCTTTATTTCGGGCCGATTTTTCAGGGCCTTCCGGAGGGACTCCTGGAACTCATATCCTACAGGTCTGTAGACGAGAATATCCTTCACCTGAGTGGGAGCGTCTATGGGCCTTGAGAGGATCGTGTTAAAGGAAGCTCGGGCCAGACGCGCATTGTTTTGCGCCCTGATAAGACCGTGCCGGGCATTGGCCAGTTCCACTTCGGCCTTCAAGAGTTCGTTGACCGGTATCATTCCCACGTCGTAAAAACCCTGGGCCACCTTCACATGCGATCCCAGGGATGCAACGGCTTTCTCCGCCACGTCAACGCCCTTGTCCGCTTTAAGAATGCCGAAGTAGGTCTGCTTCACTTGAAGAGCAAGATCCAGTCTCTCCAGTTCGAGTTGCAGTCGGGATTGATCGATCCCCAGCCTTGCCAGGTCATAGGCGCTTATCAAGGCAAAGCCCGTGAAAAGAGGCTGCGTTACCGTTGCCTTCCACTGATAGTTGTCCTTGGTCCCCACCGGCACTCTCCCGGTTATCAAAGGCGCCAGAGCAGGGACGGACATGGTCGGGGGTTTGCTGAGGTGATTATACCCGTATGAGGTACTCAATTTAGGAAGAAAATCCGCCCTCGCCTGGTTTTTCACCTGTTCCGACTTAGTGATCTCTTCAGACTTTGCCTTGAGAGACCAGTTGTTCGAGAAGGCCTCTTTAATGCTCTGGTCCAGCGTGTAGACTTCCGTCTTGTTCTCTGCAAACGCTGGGAAAGACACATACAGAAAACAAAAGAAAGACACTATCGCTATTCCTATGATCTGTCCTCTGGGATTCATTGCCGCTCCTCCTGCCAGGCAGATTTTCTCCTGGCAGCCAGCTCAAACTATTCATACTCACTCGAAAAATGTCATGGCCCTCTGCCGGAAGAAGATGCAGCGTTCCGGCTATTCTTTCAGATTTTTGCCCACGTTGAACGACTGGGCTATAACATCGCCCAGGCGCCGGTATTCCCCTGTCCCGGTCGTATATATCACAGGGTCAATTTTTTCCGCGTCCGGCTTTCCATCTGTCATGCAGTCATCCGATACATAGGTTTCCATAACCTGTCCCACCACCAGGATGTGGCTTCCGAGATCCTGGGTGTGGATCGTCTTGCACTCCACATTGACGGGGCATTCCCGGATGAGGGGAGCGGTTTTGAGCACACCGTAGAAGACGTCAAAAATCCCTGATTTATCCCTCTTTTTTCCGGAGTAGATACCGCAGTAGTCTACCTCTTTCACCAAGCCTGCAGGGGCGACATTGACGGAAAAGACCCCATGTTGTTCGATTCCCTTCAACGTATGCCGTTCTCCCCGAATCGAAACACTGAGGGCGGGCGGTTCGGATGCGGCAATGCCGCACCAGGCCACGGTCATGAAGTTGGGTTTCTCACCCACCGTTGCTCCTACCAGCACGGCCGGGGCGGGATAGAGGAGTTCCCTCGGACCGAGTTTAACTTTTTCCATATCTTATCTCCTTTCTCAAAATACGATTTTTGCAGGATAAACAGGAATCAATCAAATGTCAAAACTCCAGGTGAGCCCCTGATCCACCATCAAGGCATCATCTTCCCGCTGGGCGGGATTTCGCGGAGCTCAAGCTGCGTTGCCTTCGGTCGCTCCTCCCGCACAAAACACGGGATCTACGATGCGGCGCTCCCACTGGAAACGGGATCTTCGACTTGCATTTGACGCCTTGCTGATGATCAGGGCTTTTACCAAATCAACCGACAAAATTCCCATTGCGAAATTTATACGGTGGATTTGGGTGGCATTTCCTCGTGCTCTCTCCTTCATGGAAGAGCCGAAAGGGAATGAAGCGAATATACATCAAGCTGGCGTTACAGGCAAGCGGGTACGCGAGGGAGGAGAGAAGACGGGGGCATTTTCCTATTTCGAGGAACCGCGCACGGCCCGGGTTTCATCCCGCATCAATTGGAGAGTCTGCGGGTCAATCACCACGCCATAGTCATCCCTTGCCCGATCAACACTCACGTAGCCGTTTTTTACATCCTCCAGCACCATTCCTTCGTCCCGCTCCATTGGTGGACCATAGCCGCCTCCGCCGGCCGCGTCCATGACCACCGTGTCGCCGGGTTTGAGCTGCGTCAGACCGTATGGGTTCCCGTTCTTCCCGTTCACCAGGAATTGTGCCTTGACGCCGAGACCCCCGCCAAACAGTCCTTCCGAAGGATACCGGAATCTTCCCGACTGAATTCCCAGGTTGACCGGAGACAGCGGTGCGTACTTATCGTCCGGGATATTGAAAACAACTCGCCTTCCTAGGCCCCCCTTCATTTTTCCCGGACCGCCGGAATCCTGGAGCAACTCTCTTCTTTCAACGATGAGCGGTGTATCGCTCTCAAATATCTCGACCGGTGTATTGGCGCCGTTTGCGGGAAAAATATAGACATAATACCCGTCATTCCTGGCACTGGCGCCCATTCCGCCTCCGCGGATGATGACAGAATGCCACGGATTCCCGTTGCTTCTCTTCCCGTAAAACACGTTCATGGTCGCAGGAGTTCCGCCGCTCCCGGCGATAACGCGATCGGGGAGAGCCTCCGCCATGGCCCGGTAGATAATTTCCGTGACAAAATGACCGATCTGCATCCTGGCCGCCACTGCCACGGGAAAGGTGCAATTGACCACGCTGTTTTCAGGCGCCTTCATCGCGATGGGCTTCGCGCATCCGTCGTTGTTGGGAATATCCGGATCGAACATGCTCTTCATGGCCATAAAGACATAGGCATAGGTGAAATTGTAAACCACATTTCCTCCCCAATCCACTTGAGGAGAAGATCCTTCCAGGTCCACCAGAATATCACTTCCCTTCACTTCAACTGAAACCTGGATCTCGATATCATCTTTTCCTTCCATTTGTTCCACAATACCCTGTGCCCGGTAAATCCCGTCGGAGACCTTGCTGATTGCCTCCCGCATACTCTTTTCCGTCCGACCGATGATCTCGTCAGCAAGGTCATCAAGACCTTCAAGATCGTATTCTTCCAGCATCTGACAGATTTTTTCGGCACATACGTGGTTGGCGGCTATCTGGGAACGGATATCACCGGTGACCTCATCCGGAGTCCTGACGTTCCAGCGGATCATTTCCATAACCGCCTCATTGAGAACTCCGCCCTCGTAGAGCTTGACCAGCGGGATAAAAAGCCCGTCCTCGAACACATCGTGATTGTCAGAGGAAACCCGCCCGCCGATGTCCGAATGATGGAACACGCACGCGGTAAAGGCGGTGGTCTTTCCCCTGTAAAAAATAGGACTCATCACGCAGACATCGTTCAAGTGTCCCGCAAGGGCCCAGGGATCGTTGGTAATGAATACGTCGCCGGGTTTGTAATGGTCAAGCGGCAGCTTGTTCACGAGGTTCTTTATGCCCAGGGCCATGGCCCCGGACTGGCCGGGGGTCGCAAAGGTCCCCTGGGCCAATTCCCTGCCTTTTCGGTCTGTAAACATGCAGGTGTAGTCATGGGCATCCCGGAGCAGGCTTGAAAAGGCCGTTCTGGCAACCGTGCTGTCCGCTTCATCCACGATGGAAATCATGCGGCGCCAGAGGATCTCCAGGGTTATCGGATCGAATGTCTGCGTCATACTTCAGTTCCTCCCTTCGTAGAGAAGGTCATGTGGATTTCAAACAGCGGGCCGGGGCATTTCTTCAGCTCAACCATATGCCTCTGCCCTTTCAGTCTCTTCCCCTATGAAAAACGAATTCTGAGAAAACCATACTCATCCACGGAAACATCGGCGTCCTCCCCAATGATGACGGTGGACTCCCGCTCTTCCACAATTGCGGGGCCTGCAAACGCCGCTCCCGGAAAGAGCCGATACCGATCATACACCTTGTAGGGGATAAAATCTCCTGCTATCCCCGAATAGGCCTGCCGTTCTCCCTTCGCCGCATCATCGAGGGATTTGCCTCCGCTCGTCATTTTCGGGAGTGTCAGGAGCTTCTCCGGAAGGCTGGCCCGTACTTTGAAGTTGATGAATTCCACCGGGGAATCCGGATATGTGCGCCCGTACAGCTTCTCGTACGTTCCATCAAAACCGCGCCTGATCTCTTCCGGTTTGACGTTCTGAAAATCCTCTTTCGGGACAACGATGTTGGTCTCTGAGCCCTGTCCCACAAAACGCATGTCCAGTGAGCGCTCGAAGACGACTTGGTCCATTGTATCCGACGCCTGGAGAGTCCGTGCCCCTTCCATTTCCATCTCCCTGAAGATCTGCTCAATTTCCTCAAAATTCGCGTCAAAGAGGCCCACCTTGTGACTCCGCAGCAGGTCAAACGCCCTGGGTGCGGTGAAAAAGCCCAGGGCCGATCCCACGCCTGCGTTTGGCGGGACAATGAGCTCCGGGGAACCCAGTTTCCGTGCCAGCCCATACGCGTGTACAGGCCCGGCGCCGCCAAAGGCAATAACCGTGGCAACTTTGGGATTTCCCCCCTTCTCCGCGATATGGGTCTTGGCCGCTGCCGCCATAGTCTCGTTGATGAGGTCGTGAATGCCCCACACGGCCTGGATAAACGGAACACCTAAGGGGTCGGCAATTTTTTCCTGGACGCCGCGCCTCGCTGCTTCCTTGTCCAGCTTCATTTCGCCGCCAAGGAAATAGTTCTCGTCCAGATATCCCAACAGGAGATCCGCGTCAGTCACGCCCGGTTCCTTCCCTCCCCTTGCGTAACAGATGGGTCCGGGATCAGCGCCGGAGCTTTCCGGTCCCACCTGCAGGGTCCCCATTTTACTCACTTTCGCAATACTGCCGCCGCCCGCACCGATCTCCATCAGATCCACCACGGGCACCTGGATCGTCAATCCGCTTCCTTTCATGAACCGCTGGACCCTGCCCACCTCGAAGGTAGGGACAACTCCCGCGATTCCTCCCTGGATCAGACAGGATTTGGCCGTAGTGCCGCCCATGTCGAAACAAAACATTTCGGGGATATTGAAGAGCCTACCATAATACTGCCCGGAAATGACCGCGGCTGTAGGACCTGACTCGATAATCCGCACCGGAAATTCCGCTGCCGTTTCCACGGACGTAATCCCTCCACTGGAAAGCATGATGAACAATCTCCCGTCAAACCCGATGCTTCGCAGCCGAGCGGAAAGCCGGGAGAGATATTTTCCTGTCAGGGGCTTGACATAGGCATTGGTCGCTGTGGTGCTGGTGCGCTCATATTCCCTGATTTGCGGCAGGACATCGTAGGAAATTGACACGGTCATATCCGGGGCCTCTTCCTGTATGATCTCCTTGATCCGTAACTCATGGGAGGGGTTTTCAAAGGAATTCAAGAGGCAGACTGCCATGGACTCCACCCCCAGGTCCACCAACCTTCGAACCACATCTCTGACCTCACCGTCATCCAGCGCTTTCAGAATACTCCCGTCACTCCTGATTCTTTCGTCCACCTCCATACGAAAGCGCCTGTCTATGAGGGGCCTCGGGAACTCAGCAAAAATGTCGTACGGGGCATAGCGGATCTCCCGCCCCAGTTCCAGGACATCCCGGAATCCCCTGGTCGTGATAAGCCCTGTCCGCGCCCCCTTCCTTTCTATAATGGAATTGATCACCAGGGTGGTCCCGTGAATGATCTCATCAAGCTTTCCCACAAAATCCGGGGCCTTGTCTTCCAGTTCCCGAATCCCCTGCTCCACCGCATCAGAAGGATCACTCGGTGTTGTCAGGCACTTGTGAATTCGTATCTCGCCGGTCGTATCATCGAGCAAGACGAAATCCGTAAAGGTTCCCCCGATATCACATCCCAATCGATACATCTTTTCAGCCATTTATCCCCCCTGATAACAGTGTCGCGAATACCCGGACTGCTCCCGATTCTTCCCGGAGGGTAGCGACTCAACAGGTAAAAATCTCTACAGGGACCTTACTTATCATGCGGTGCCCTGTTTCTGTGACCGCAAAAACACTCTCAACACCTGCGATAAATGCATTCTCAAACACTATCTTTGGCTCCAGGGCAAAGGTCATGCCTGGTTCGAGGGCAACTTTCCTGCCTCTTGAGATAATCGGGCCTTCGATCAGTTCCAGCCCGATCCCGTGTCCGATGAAAGTGACCTGATTGCCCGGTGGACCCAGGTATTGATCTCCATACCCGAGCTCTTCCGCCTTTCTGACGGAAAGCAGGAAAAGATCTTCGGCGGTCACACCCGGTCGCACCGCTGACAGCACCGCATCGTGTATGGCGATCGCCGCCTCGCAGGCTTTCAGGGCTTCTTCCTTCATCGGGCCAATGGAAAACATCCTTGTCTCGTCCATGTGGTAATCCTGCAGCAGAAATACGAAATCCACCATGACCGGCTCGTTTGGTTCGATGCGCCTGCGCCCGGCCCCGCAGGGAAAAGCGGGGGATGTGCCTTCTCCGCTTGCCGGAGAATCGAGAAGACCCACCGTGCCACCGCTTTTTCCGCTCAGCACATGCCAGGGATATCCTTCCGTCTGATAGTCCCTGACACGCACACTCTTTCTTTCCCGGCCCAGATCTCTCGCAAAGCCTTCCAGAAGAGCCGCAAATTCCATTTCTTCAAGGCCGGGCCGAAGAACAGACTTGCCAAACGCAAAGGTCTTGCTCGTCAGTGCCGCCGTCTCCTCCATACGATCCAGTTCCCAGCTCGACTTGATCATTCTCGCCTGCAGGAGACAGGAAGAGCCGTCCACGCATTCCACATCCGGGAAAAGTCCCTGGTATGCATTGAACTCGGCCGCGGGAAGCACGTCAAGTTCAAAACCCATGACTCCGGGAAGCCTCCCGTACTGATCCCGGACGGCCCGGGGGATCTCTTCAAGGGACTCTATCTTGATCACATCATAGATGGGAAGGTCGCTGGAGAACGGCGGAGCGAAAGCAGGGGAAAAAAGGACGGGCCTCCCTTCCACGGGCAGGTAGCATATCCCTTTCCGGCCGGAGCCCGTCAGATAGAGCAGGTCCGCCCGCTGGATCACCAGCAGCCCTTCCATATCCGTTTCCTGCAACGCTTTCTGGACCCGTTTTCTGCGGATCTCCAGTTCTTTTTCCGGGACAATGAGCGATTCCACAGTGCCTCCCGTACTTATCTCTGAATCTCTTCGGTCAGCGTCTTTGTCTTGACCACATTCATGTTCAGGCCAAGGGCTTTTCTGTCCAGACCCAGCGCAAGCCCCAGGATTTGCGTCAGATACAATACCGGAATCTGGTAATTGACCCCGAACTTTGCCTCGATGCTTTTCTGGTTACTGTCATACATCACACTGCAAAACGGGCACACAAGATTCATGGCCCGGGCACCCGACGCCTTGATGCGATCCAGTTTCTGTTTCGCCATTGTGAGGGCGGTATCCTCATGGGACACGAGTACCGGCCCCCCGCAGCAGTTGCTCTCATAGCCATACGGGACGCTTCGGGCCCCCACCGCCTCAAGCAATCGGTGCAGTGAACTGGGATTTTCCGGCTCTTCTCCTCCCGGATAAATGTCGGTGGGCTTCAGGTAATGACACCCATAGTGGTTTGCAATTTCAAGCCCTTGCAAGTCCATCGTTACCGCCTCCCTGATCCGGTCAAGACCCACATCTTCAAGGAGTACCCTGGCAAAATGCTTTACCTTCGTTGTCCCCCTATATTGACGGCCTATGTTCGAAAGACCGGCATTCACTGCTTCAAGGGCTCCGGGGTCATTTTCGAGCAGGTGGGCTTCTTCCGCGAGCATAGAATTGCATGAACTGCACAGGGTCGCAATACCCAGTCCCTGCTCCTCCGCCAGCGAAAGGTTGCGGGCGGCCAGCAGGCGTGCCCCTTTCAGGCTGGAAGATTTCAAGGGAAACCCGCAACAGGAAAAGTCTGGAAAATCAACGAGCTCCACACCAAGTTTCCCGGCTACCGCTCGTGCCGACATCTCGTAATGACGTGCCCGTGCAGGAATGGTACAGCCCAGGAAAAACGCGTATTTCATTGCTTGCCCTCCAGGAGTGTTTTCGCCTCGTCGATTTCCAACGAAAGAGCCGGCAATCCTGCCTTTTCCCTCTTCTTGAGATCAAATTCATCCAGAACGTACAGACGGCCGTGCGTCCTGATAAGATCCGCCTGCATTGCGACCCCCTGGGGGGCATGGCCCATCTGGAAGGCCATGTTCTTCAAGGACGTAATCAGATCAGTGATCTTTATACCCTGGGGACAGATCTCCTGGCACGCATAGCAGCTGGAACAAAGCCATATGGTATCGCCCGCAAGCACCTCATCCATCATGTCCAGAAAAATCATGTGGATGATTTTTCTGGGGCTGAATCGATCATCCACCCGCCGTACCGGGCAACAGGAAGTACAATGACCACACTCAAAACAGGCATACATACGGTCCGTTCCCAGCTCTTCCGCAATCAGGCCCGCAAAATCCCGTCCCGCTTTTTCACGCTCAGTGTCATCCACCATTTCTTCTTCCTCACGAACTCAGTCCAAGCTCTTTCACCATCTCCCGCATGGTCCTGGCAAATTTCGGGCCGTCCGCGGCAGAGCACCAGATATTCCACAGCCTCCCTGGGTCATATCCCTTTTTGGCCAGCCTCCTCTTTGCGCGTTTCACCCTGGTTTCGGCAGCATAATTTCCGGAGATATAGTGACACGTGGGGAATTCGCATCCTGCCACCAGCACACCGGCAGCCCCCAGGTCAAAGGCCCGTTGTATCAGGCCCAGGGAGACCCGCGCCGAACACATCACCCGGATGAGCCTGGCATTAGTGGGGTACTGGAGACGGCTCACCCCCGCCATGTCCACTCCTCCAAGGGCACACCAGTGGCACACAAAACCGATGATCTTTTTTTCCGGTTTTTCCTCCAGGGCCGCTTCCACCTGGGCCAGAATCTGCTCTTCAGAATAGTGAACAATTGAAATGCACTCTTTGGGGCAATCAGCCGCGCAGAGCCCGCACCCCTTGCAGAGTGCCTTGATGACATGGGGCCGCTTCTCATCATCCAGCTGTATTGCACTGAACGGACACCGCTTGTAACAGAGACCGCAATTGTTGCAACTTGCGAGATCAATATCGGCGACAATGCCTTCCGCCTCAATGAATCCCCTTTTCATGGGAATAGACGCCCGCATGGCGGCCCCGATCGCTTCATCAAGGGTATCCTTGAGGTTCTTGGGAGATCTGGCGCAACCGCAGAGATGAAGCCCGTCACTGGCGAAATCCAGCGGTCCCAGCTTCACATGGGCCTCCTGGAAGAAACCGTCCGTGTTCGCAGACACCTTGATCTGGCCCTTTATTTCTTCCACGGTCTCGCTTCCCTGCAGGGCGGTGGTCAGTACCACCAGATCGGAAGAAATGGCAAGTTCCTGTCCGATGAGGTCATCGTAGACCCTGACAACAAACCGCCCGTTTTCCTTTTCCACCTCGGGGTATTTATCCCTGGAGAACCTGATGAACCTGATGCCCTGTTTTCTCGCACGGACTACATCAACACCTTCGCGCTTCACAACATTGAGATCTCGGTAAAGGATGTGGATGTTCATCTCACTGTCCACATTCTTGAGCGCCAGCGCGTTCTTGATGGATGTGGGGCATCCGATGTTACAGCATCCCCTGATCTGATTCCTCGAGTTGACGCAATTAATCATAACCACGTCTTTGACGGGGAACTCGGAGCCCGGCACATGGAAAGAGGAGCCTGAAATATCCTTGCCGCTGCCTGCAGTTCCGCCTTTCTCCTTCCCCGTCTCCCGCAGGACACCTTCCAGCTGAAACTGCGTCACAATCCGGGGATCAGTCCCGTACTGGAACTGCCCGACAGGCTCGATCTCCTTCATCCCTGTGGCCACAATAATCGTGGAAGCATCAACCTCGGTGTTCGACCCGTTCGCACTCACGGTGATCCGGTAATTTCCAATGTAGCCTTCAACAGATTCTATGACCGCTTCCGTAAAAACCTCTATGTTCGGGGATCGCTCTACCTGTTCTCTGGTGTTCCTGACCAGTTCTTCCGGGGAAATACTCTGTTGACCATAAGAAACACCGGCGAGTCCGTTGAGGAGGCCGCCCAACCGTGCTTCGCGTTCAACGATAATTGCCTTGAATCCCTGTGCGGCGATATTCAGAGCCGCATGCATTCCAGCCATGCCGCCGCCGATCACAAGACACTTTTTCCCCACCGGGAGTTTTATCTCCTCGCCTTCCTCGAGCAAAGCAGCCTTGACCACCCCCATCTTGATCAGCTCTTTTGCTTTTTCGGTGGCAGCCTCGGGTTCGTGCATGTGTACCCAGGAAGACTGCTCTCTGATGCTCACGAACTCGAGCAGATAGGGATTCAGGCCGGCCTCTTTGACCGTCCTCTTGAAAAGCGGTTCATGGGTCCTTGGTGTGCATGAGGCCACAACAACCCGGTTCAGGTTCTGTTCCTTGATGAATTCCTTCATGCTGTCCAGATAATCAACAGAACAGGACCATCTCCCTTCATCCGCAAAAACCACATGCTTCAATCCCTTGGCATAGGCGACCACGTCCGGGACATCGACAACTCCCGCGATGTTGGAACCGCAGTCACAGACAAATACACCTATGCGGATATCGTCTTCACTCATCAAGTATCGCCCTCGCATAAGGGTTCAAAGGTTTCAGATTCATGCTTCGGTGGCGGAAGATTCCGGGGGACTTCTTAATACCGCCTTCATACTCGCGGCACAGGCCTGAACGACCGATTCAGAGATGTCTATGGGCCCAAGTGCCCCGCCACAGACATAGACTCCGTCCACATCGGTCTCCAGAGGAGCCAGGTACGGATCTTTTTCCCTGAAGAAACCGAATTGATCGGTCTCAATGCGCAGGGCCTTGGCCAATCTCTCGTTCCTCTCCCCGGCGACAAGTCCTGCCGAAAGCACCAGAAGCTCCACCTCTTCCTCCAGGAACGCCCCTCTTTCCCTGTCTTCATAAGAGATGATCAGATTTTTCGTCTCCGGGTCTTCCGTAACCGCAGAAGGCTTGGCCCGGACGTACCGCACGCCCTGTTCCCTCGCCTTCTCATAGAATTCCCAGAAATTCTTGCCGTAGGCCGTCAGATCCATATTAAATACGACTGTTTCAACCGAAGGGTTGTGTTCCTTGGTGATGATGGTCTGTTTATTGGCAACCATGCAGCATACTTTTGAGCAATAGGGCAGGTGCCCGTCGGCAAGCCCGCGGTTGGCACACTGGATCCAGGCTATCTTTCCGGGATGTCGCTGATCCGAGGGCCTGATAATTTCACCACCCGTGGGTCCACCCGCGTTCATCAGTCTCTCAAATTGCATATTGGTGATGACGTTCTCATATTCATTGAATCCATAGAGACCCGTGAGGGGTTGACTGGCCGTGAGTCCTGAGGCAACAATAATGCTCTTTACTTCAATATTGATGTTCTTGTTTGCCTGCCACAGGCGAACCGCATCTTTTCCTTCTTTCAGGCATGCCTGGACACACAGCGCGATGGGGCACTCCCGGCATTGACTGCAGTCCACCACACAACCGCCCACGCAGGCCCCCCGCTCGCGCATGCTCCCGTTCCTGCATTCCGGATCAAGCACCACCACGTTCGGGACCGCCTGGGGGAACGGCAGGTGAATCAGTTTCCGTATGCCGCCCACTTTCCCATCCATTTCATCCGGAATACCGACCGGGCATGCTTCTATGCATGCGCCGCATCCGGTGCATTTTTCCTCGTCAACAAACCGTGCCTTCTTCACGAGTCTCACCTGGAAGCCGTCTTCCTTCTTCTTGACCTTCCTGACTTCCGTATTGCTGAGGATCTCTATCTGAGGGTGATTATCCACCTCGTACATCTTGGGAGCTTCTATGCAGATGGAACAATCGTTGGTGGGAAACGTCTTGTCAAGCCGGGCCATGATGCCCCCGATACTCGGAGTATCATCCACAAGATACACCTTGACACCGTAGTCCGCAGCGTTCAAGGCCGCATTGATCCCGGTAATGCCTGCTCCAATAATCAGTATGGCTTCATCCATCAAAATCACCTTCTTGGGAAAAGGAACCCCGGCACTGGCAATTTCTGAGCGGGGACCTGCCCCCGATTTCGCATCTCATGGTCCCGCGACAAGCTTTCATTCCCGGGAAACCGGAATTCAGCAACACGGCAGCTGATTGAAAAAAGAGCTTCCTGCTTTCACAGAAATGACGGATACAGTCAGGCTGGGCCCTTTATGAGACCATTATATTTCAGTTATCACGATTGCCTTTGATTTACACACGGCCTCGCAGGTCCTGCATCCCAGGCAGTTGTCAGGCCGGGACGGGACGGCCTTGTGAGTCATATCGAACACGTCCACCGGACACATTTTCACGCATTCCTCACAGCCGTCGCACCGGTCAGGATCCACATGGACCAGATAGATCTCAAATGTCTTGTATTTTTTCCCCATTTTATTCGGGCCTTCGGCCTATTTTTTCAACTCATCCCACTTGTAATCAATGATCTCTGTCAGCACCCCGTTGAGTTTCTTTGGATGAATAAACGCGAATTCACAGTCGCGGAAAGGACGAGCCAGTTCTCCCTTCGAATCGGGAATAAATGGGTATTCCCCGGCCTTCAATTCATCGATGGCTTCACGCGTATTATCCACGTTAAAACTGAGGAGCATCACACCTTCACCATTCCGTTCTATGAATTTCGCCACATCTCCATCCGGGGTTGTGGATTCCATTAACTCGAAGCCGACTTCTCCTACCCAGTATCTCGCCACATTTATCTTTTCAGGCTCATCAACATAGGCATCATCGGGGCCGGATTTCCCCAGAAGAGGTTCCCAGGTCTTCTTTGCCTCTTCAAGGTTTCTCACGGCAATACAGATATGATCTACTTTGTTAACTTTCATTTTCTCCCCCTAAACTGAGCAAGCCCGCCGGAAGCGGACTGGCCGGGATCAGCAAAATGCTGCGTGGAATCTTGATGACAAAATATCAAGAAAACTTCCGTGTATTCTTGAACTGAAAATTATTCATACCATACAGCATGGGTGAATATTGAGGGATCCGGGAAATGCGGTTCCCGAATCCCCAAATCCAAAGCATCTAAAAGGTCACCTTCTCAAGAGGCAGGCTTATGGCATGGTCCGGACAGACGCACCCGCACTCATTACAGTCTTCGCAGATGAACTCGGTGACCACTACCCTCCCGTCCTGCACTCTGATTGCGGAATCCGGACATACCTCCACACAGAGGGGCTGGATTTCGCCGCCACACATGGTACATTTTTCCATATCTATCTGAGCAGCCATCTTTCTACTCCTCTTCTTTTAGTTTTCCTTGTAAAGCCTGAAAAGATATTCACCCTCACCCCGGGGAATGGCCTTCAGCATTTCTATGTTCAGGGGAATATTGAAAAAGACGCTCACGTCTTTCAGCATGCTCTGATACAGTTTCTCCCTGGCCAGTGCCACTTCCTCCATCGGAACCCCATAGGTCTTCGCCACGCTTGGCCAGGGGTCCCTGGTACACCTGATCATGACTTCGCCGGGCTTTTCACCTTTCTCGGCAAAGGCTATACCTCCCTCTGTCACCCACAAACCGGCAAGAAGTTTGCCGAGGCTCATCATGAATGCTTCTTCCCCTTTTAACCAGTTGAGACGGGGAAGGATGCTCTTGCCGATATCATTCCCCATGATCTCAGCGGCTTTCATGGCGATATCCAGCGGCTTCGCATCGGGACCTGCCACTGCAAGCGCCACTTCCCTCCACCGATAATAGGTCCTGCATATCTCAGCCTGGGCACCATGGAGATTCCGCCACAATTTCCCGATTTCTTTTTCTGCATTTACTGGCATTTTTCTCTCCTCCTTAGATCCTGAGACCGATCCGGTATCCGTCATGAACTGCGCTGGACAGGTTCCGCGGCACCAGGGCGTCACCGATAACGAAGAGCTCAATACCTTCACCCTGCACAGCCTTTTTCAAACTCTCGTTTGCTTCCCGTTCCGAGACAACAATCGTATCGCACGCCACCGGAAAATGGTACCCGTCATAGGTTTTCACGGTAATTCCATCGTCGTTAATTTCCTCTATATTGCAGTCATTGTACGCCATGATACCGTTCTGCCTGAGATAAATCATATACCGCCATTTAAAGGACGGATTCACATCAAACCCGGCTGATTTGTCTTTTCCCACCAGGGTAACCTTCTTGCCCTGCTTGGCCAGGAAAAGGGCCACGCCGATGCCCGGTTTCCGATTTCCCCAGACCACAACTTTTTCACCCACTTCGGCCTTGCCGCCGAGCACGTCAAGGACATTGACCACGTTATCGCGATCACCGCCCGGGCCCGGGACTTTTGCATACACCGGACCGGTTGCAAGAACCACCGTGTCGGGCAGTTCATCCTGGATCAACTCCTCAGTCACTTCGGTTCCCAGATGAAAATGGACACCTGCTTGCTCACACATGACTTTCTGGTAATTGGTACAGGTCATCAACTCCTCATCACCGTATGGCGCTTGGGAGGCCTCCAGGATGGTGCCGCCCAGCTCATCTCGTTTATCGTACACGTGAACCTCGTGCCCCCGCTGCGCTGACACATACGCACATTCCAGCCCAGCGGGACCTGCGCCGACGATCATGACTTCCTTTCGGTCATCCTCCTCCACGGATTTCGGATAGAACGTTTCGTCGTGCTCATGGGCGCATCTGGGATTGATGTAGCAGGTCATGGGGGCATCACGGAACAGCCTTGCCAGACAAAGGTTACAGGCAACGCAGTGTCGCACTTCATCTTCCCTGCCTTCCAGGACCTTTTTCGGCATCAAGGGGTCAGCAATCATGGAACGGCACATTTCCCATATATCCAGTTCCCCGTCGCCAATAGCCTTGTTCGGCTTATCGGGCGTGAACAAGCGGTATGCCATCTGGATAGGAATATTCACATGTTCCTTGGCCCTCTTTGCCAGGAAGAGCCAGTTGCCCTGAGGAATATCCCTGCTGATGACGGGGAATATCGACTCCTGCCATCCCAATGTGCAGCTGATATAATCAGCCCCGGCTTCTTCAGCGAACTGGTAGGTCTGCATGGACTCTTCCGGGGTATTTCCCCTGACGTCGCTCAGCAGTTCATCGGAACAAAGGCGGATCCCCACGGGGATATCAGGACCGCAGACCTCTTTCACCCCCTGGATGATTTCAATCATGGACTGGGACCTGCCCCGTATATCGCCGCCGTATTCGTCCGTGCGCCGGTTGGTGTAGCTGGAAAGGAAATTGGAAATCAGGTATCCGACAATACCCGAAATCTCGATCACATCAAACCCGGCTTCGATGCCTCTTTTCGCAGCATCAACGTGCTGCTGAACCATTTCTTTGATTTCCGCATTCGTCATCTCAAACATGGGCTTGAAGACTCGCAGCCGCTGAGGGACGGTAGATGGAGCATGGCCGCTTTCCACCTCCACCGCGCCGACACGGCCACAGTCCATCAATTGATACCCGGCGATTGCTTTTTCTCCGTGAATGGCGTCCGCGATCTTTTTCAGCCCCGGGATATACTTATCATCCCAGGCCGCTGCCTGGCCCACATATCCCTGGCCCTTTCGGGCAGGATCCATGTAAACACCTTGCATAAAGCAGAGCCCCCCCACGACCCCTTCTGCCCGCAACCGCATGTACTCAACGTCCGCATCTGTAATGAACCCGTTGTGGTCATTCAGATTGTCTTCCGTAGCAGCGTACTTAATGCGGTTCGGGACAGTCAGATTGCCGATTTGAATCGGCTTGAACAGGTGGGGGTATGCCTTTGCCCCGGGATACGATGAATAATCCCATTCAAACAGTAATTTTGCCATCAATCTTCCCTCCTTCTTGTAAGAAAAATGAACGTCCTGAGAACCTGCCAAATTAGTATTTTTGCCCGGCTGTTCGTGCATCGTCAGACTGAAACGCATCCACCAGGAGAGTAAACGTAGCTTCCAGGTTGTCGAACAGGGAATAGGACAAGTCCTTGAGCAGCCAGCGAGTCACCAGATGATCCATAGTCCCGATAATGATGTTTCTGGCCAGGTAGGGATCGAGATCGGCTTTCATCTCTCCGCTCTTCTTCCCTTCCTCTATGATATCAATCAGGTAAGAATAAAGGATTTTTACATTTGAATATACTTCGGTCTTCATAAAATTCGCGTTGGTTTTGAGGAAGAGATAGACGATCTTGGCGTCAAGGGGTTCCTGCTCGATCCGACGCATGTTCCACCACAGGTATTTTCTCAGTTTGTTGAAGGCCCCTTTTATTCCGAAAAGCTGATCCTCCAGACCCGTGATCAATTCCGACACCCAGAGGTCCGGGATAGTCAGCAGTAAATCTTCCTTGCCTTGAAAATACTCGTACAGTGCCGCCTCAGAGAGCCCGGCCTGCCGCGAGATATCGACGATGGTGGTCTTCTGATACCCCTGTTCGGCAAAAAGCCTCTTGGCCGATTCAATGATGCGGCTCTTGGTTGTCTCTTTTGATCCTCGATTTACAGCCACTTCTGTTCGTATCCTAGTCCTATTAGGTCATTACTCGTTTCAAAAGAATTTTACAAACAAGATGCAATTTCTCCAATACAAATATCATCCTAGGGATATTATGATTTCCTGGACATATGTCCATATTGAGGCGGCATTCTGTTTCATTTTCCAATGAAAACAGCTTGATATTGGCAAAATAGCCAAAAAGATATTCCATTTTGTATTGCCATTAGGGGTATAACATACTGTTTTATATTGTAATTATTATTAGTAGAAGCTCGTTTTTACTATTTACCAAGTAGCATTAGACCATGACGCTGTCAAGAAAAAAGAAGGATTATGTGGAAGGAATTGTATACCCTATACGCGGCTTGGCGGAGAGACCCGGTCCATGGCAACGGCCCAGAAACTGTCCGTTACGATCTGGGCGATGTAAAAAATAACAATAGGAAAAATCGCAAGGGGGTGAACTCCGGCGAAGCTCATAGACCATACCGCCACGGACAAGGTCAGCGGTTTTTCCGAACAGATGATGGTTATGGTCCTGTTCATTGGACCTGGAAATCTGAATATATATTTGCCTGACAGGAAAACCAGCGCGAACATAAAGAGATGCACGCAGAGGCTGGGAAACAGAATGAGAAAAATATCCGCGAATTTGAGTTCCCAGAGAAGCCGGGATTCCTGGGAACAGGAGGTGTAAACGATAATGGCAAGACAAATTACAGGCAAATATTTGATCGCACCTTTCAGTTTTTCCACCAATCCCGGTGTCACAAGGTGGAAAACCTGTCCCGCCATGACCGGGATAAACAGATAGAATATGAGCTGCAGTATGAGTTCCATGTCATTTATATGGGTCACAGAACCCAGCAAGAGCTTCAGGTTTTCCGGAAAGGCGATGAGCCCCACGAAATTAAGACAGAGGATCAGGATGATTGCTGTCAGACCGTCTCCACGGGCTCTCATGGAGATGGCTTGTCCTGCCGCCAGGGTGCAGGGTGCGGCACACATTATAATAAACCCGACCATACTGTCTTTCGGCATGGAGAAGGACCTTGCGGCGAGCCATGCCACGGCGGGGTACGCAACAAACGAGACAAAAACGGCCCAGACAATAATTCTCACAAATCCACGCAAGTGTCTCAGCTGTTTCATCTCCAGTTCCATGCCCTGTCCCAGAAAAATGAGTCCCACCAGGAGACCGGTCGAATGGAGTCTGTCGAGGAAGACCCCCGGAGCCGGAGCGTACATGGCCAAAATCACAGCAAGGAATATGCCGAAGAGGATGAGATTTTTCCGAACAGCATGCTCCATATGTACTGCGAAGTGATGTGCCGGAATTTGTTTTTTATCGTCTGAGTAGGTCATAGGTGATGTCAATAAACAGAGAGCAACCATGAAAGGTCTTGTCTGAAGCCGAGGATTTTCCTCCCGCTCGACGGAAAACGTAAAGTTTTTTGTCTCCAGTGTCAATGATTTCCGGAGCCGGGCATGGGAGGGCAGCAACTGGAAAAACGTAGCCAATCCATTCGGTCTCTTGGTCAGATCATTGTGTCATGTGTCCCAGGTCAGAAGCTGATTGAGGGCTGATCACTCTTCTTGTGACGTACGTCACTTGTCTCTTCTGTGGCCAATAGCAATGGTGTGGCAGGTGTCAAATATTTTCAGGTTCGTTTCCCTGAATTTCTCGGGGCTGATGCGCTCCACTGTTTCCCTGAGAGCAGCAAACGTGAAAGGTCCCTCCTCAAAGCCGGAAAAAAAGCCGATGAGTGCCAGATTGGAAGACATGGGACTCCTGTGCTCCATCGCCACTCTGCTCGCCTCGGTGCATCGGCAGACCATATGATGCTTTTCAAGGTATGGCGCCACTTTCGGGTTCGGAAAGACTTCGGGAGAAGCATTGGCGTAAAGCCTGCCTCCTCTCCCGAGATAGGGAAGGCTCCGGTATGCCTCGTTCCCCTCCAAGGCCAGAAGGATATCCGCGGTCCCTGCTCTCACGAGGCTTCCTTCCACTTCTCCCAGCCGAAGGTGGGAGACCACGGATCCTCCACGCTGTGCCATCCCGTGGGTCTCGGCGCCCATGACCGGGATCCCCTTTCCGAGGGCCGTCTGGGCAAGCACCTTTGTCATGAACAAGATTCCCTGGCCCCCAAGGCCGCACAACACGATATTCATATTCTCCATTGTGGCATCCTTCACGTATCAGTTTCCTTCTCGATGTTGATTTTTCAGTTCAATATCATGGACATGGAACCGGAGAATTTCAACGGTTCACGCTTCAACAATGGCACCCTTGGGGCAGACATTCAGACAGACGCCGCATCCGATGCAAAGGGCCTGGTCCACGGCGGTACGTTCGAGATCATCGTCATGGTAGAGCGCAGGACATTCAAATCGCTCCAGGCACAGGTTGCATTCCACGCAATCGTCGGTCACAACCACTTTCTTTCGATCCGGCAGTGCCTGTTGCCGGTAGGCAATAACACAGGGGTGTCGAGCGATAATCACCGCAATGCCCCCCGAAGGATCCATTGAATAGCGGGCCGCCTTCTTGACCACGGCGGTCATGGCCTTCAGATCATACGGGTCAACCACCTCTATGAAATCCACCCCACACCCGGCTACCACCTTTTCGAGCGTGATGGTATTCCCTTTGCTTCCGTCCGCCAGGATCCCGAGCGCCGGGGTTGGCTGCATGCCGGTCATAGCTGTTATCTGGTTGTCCAGGATAACCAGAACAAACCGGGCGTCGTTGTACACCGCATTGAGAAGACCGACGGTCCCGGAATGGAAAAAGGTGGAATCCCCTATGGTTGCCACAATAGGCTGCTCAACCCCGTCCTGTGCATAGGCATGGTAAAAACCCGAGGCCATGGTAATGCCTGCCCCCATATCCAGGCAGGTATCCACGCCGCCCAGGTTCAACCCAAGGGTATAACACCCGATGTCAGAGGTAAAAATCGCCTTCGGCTGGGCCTTCCTGATGGCATAGAAGCTTGCCCGGTGGGGACAGCCGGGGCAGAGAGTGGGGCGGCGGACAGGCAGCTCCAATTGCTTTGCAAGGGCCGCAGCCTCCCCTTCGTTCCCTTCACCCAGGAGAGGAAGATCGAGGCTCTTCAGGACCCCGTTCATCGCGTCATGGATCACCTGGGGAATGAGCTCACCTTCCGCGGGAACATGACCCGAAAGTCTCCCCATAACCTTTTTCCGCTCTCTCAGGAAATATTCGATGACCGCATCCGTCTCCTCGACAACAAGGACTTTTTCACAGGCCGAGAGAAACTGCTCCGCCATCCTTTCGGGAAAAGGATACGGGCAGCCGATCTTGAAGACCGGGATATCCGTCCTCCCTTCTTCTTTCAGGATATCCTTCACCACGGCGTATGGGACCCCGCCGGTTACGATACCGAAAGGATAGGTCTTTCCCGGCTCCAGACTGTGGAAATTGATCCCATCCAGTTCTTCAAATCGCCGTGAAATTTCATCCAGTTTCCTGTTCAATTCTTTGTGCAGGAGAAATCTGAAGCGAGGCGTTGCCGCCCAGTGGGTAGGATCTTTTTCAAACGCGGCCTTTGTTTCATTACTCTGGAGAGGGTCCCACGAAAGATTCTGCCGTGCATGACAGACCCGGATGGCCGGCCGCAGTATCACGGGCACTTTGAATTCCTCTGATATATCCAGGGCAATTCGCGCCATTTCACGTGCTTCCTCCGGGCCGGACGGATCCAGTACGGGCACCTTGGCAAGGCGGGCCATCAACCTGGTGTCCTGCTCGGTCTGAGAAGAGTGTGGTCCCGGATCATCGCAGGATATGATCACCAGCCCTCCAACCGTACCAAGATATGCCGCACTCATAAGGGAATCGGCCGCCACATTCAACCCCACCTGTTTCATACAGCACGCGGCCCTTTTTCCGGATATGGCGGCGGCATAGGCGTTATCCAGCGCCACCTTTTCGTTCGTGGACCATTCCGTGTAGGTATTCAATCCCTCTGATTTGACCAGACGAATCACTCCGGGCAGGATTTCAGAACTCGGCGTCCCCGGATATGAGGTCACCACCTGGCATCCCCCTTCAAGGAGCCCCAGGGCAACGGCCTCATTTCCCAAAAAGATTTCCTCTTTCATCTTTTCACTTCTTTCTCTTCTTGGCCTGCTCGATCAATTCGATCAGGGAAAGCATTTTCGGCTTCGGTTTTCTTTCAAAGACCTGCTCCCACTCTTCACGGCTCAACTCACCCCGCATATAATCCTCCACCTTGAACTGACTGCTCCAGCAGTCCAGCACCTTAAAACAGGGCAGCCCGTTGTTTTCTAAGCGACAATACGAGAAATAGATCTGATGTCCAAGGCGTGGGCACCGGACTTGAACGCTCTTGTCAGGTGGCGTGTCTTTCATATCCTCACCGCTCCTTTCCCTCCAATACAGGCAACAATCGGATATTCAGGTTAAAAACCGGCGCGCAGCACAGACGCGTGCGCTGTGTGAGGCAGGAGGAGTATCGCCAATCTTTCAACGATGAACAGATACCAGAAAAGGCCCTGGGAGACAACCCTTCTCCCGGGGCCGCTGGAACAGCATCAACAATGCTCACATCACGAGGTTACCCTTTGAACTGCTTGGGTTTCGGCAGGGAAGCGATATCTCCCAAGGCCCTTTCGATCTCTTCCTCCGGCATGGCATGATCCGCCAGTTTCCCGGAGAGATACGCCTCGTAAGCGGCCATATCCACCAGACCGTGACCACTCCAGTTAAAGAGTATGACCTTTTCCTTGCCCTCCTCTTTGGCCTTTAATGCCTCCCGGATAGTCATTGCGATGGCATGATCCGTCTCCGGTGCACTGATAAAGCCCTCAGTCCGTGCAAACGTGATGCCTGCCTGAAAGGTCTCGAGCTGCTGGATGGCCTCTGCCCTGATCAAATTACTCATCACGAGCTGGCTGATGATGGGCGCCATGCCGTGATATCGCAGGCCCCCGGCATGGATGGGCGCCGGGACAAATGAATGGCCGAGCGTATGCATGGCAAGGAGGGGTGTCATCTGGACGGTGTCTCCGAAATCATATGCAAAAGGGCCCCTGGTGAGTGTGGGACAGGAGGTGGGTTCCACTGCTATGATATCGATGTCCTTGCCGTTTATTTTATCCCTCACGAACGGCAGACAATTACCCGCGAAATTGCTTCCTCCACCCGCGCAGCCGATGATCACATCCGGATAGTCACCGGCAATGGCCATTTGTTTCTGTGTCTCCAATCCGTTGATGGTCTGATGCAGCATGACGTGATTGAGAACACTGCCCAGCGAATACTTTGTATCTTCGTCCATCACCGCAGCTTCCACGGCCTCGCTGATGGCCATGCCCAGGCTTCCCGGAGAATCGGGATCTTTTGCAAGGATGCTCTGACCGGCCTTCGTCTCTGTGCTGGGGCTTGCAATACAGGTGGCCCCCCAGGTCTGCATCATAATGCGCCGATAAGGTTTCTGATTATAGCTGATCTTGACCATAAAGACCTTACACTCCAGCCCGAAGAGGGCACAGCAAAACGACAAAGCGCTTCCCCACTGGCCGGCGCCGGTCTCGGTGGTAAGTTTTTTTGTTCCTGAGATCTTGTTATAGTAGGCCTGCGCAATGGCGGTGTTCGGCTTGTGGCTTCCTGCAGGACTTACCCCCTCGTTTTTGAAATAGATTCTCGCGGGGGTATCCAGGTATTTCTCCAGGGCATAGGCCCGATACAGAGGGGTGGGACGCCAGATCAGATATTTCTCCAGGACCTCGTCAGGTATATCGATATATCGTTCCTGGCTGACTTCCTGTTCGATCAAGGGCATCGGGAAAATGGGAGCCAGGTCTTCCGGCCCTACGGGCTGCCCGGTCCCGGGGTGCAGCGGGGGCTCTACTGGCGTCGGCATGTCAGGCAGGATATTATACCATTGACGTGGCATTTCTGATTCCGGCAACACGATCTTCTTTGTCTCCATAACTCCCTCCTCAAATGATTGTAGGTTATTCTTTATCGCCCCCGGCACCCACTGCCGGGCTGCAGAAAAGACCCATATACCGGGACCTGACCGAGCCCCTGGATGCTCTTCATACAGAGCATCGCTGTGAACGGTCAAGGCTATTAATTCGATGACATAATGGTGACATAAACTAATTGATTCCGAGTCTCTCGTATGTGCTTGAATCAATTTCTGCAGCTCAAGGTACCCGGGAACCGGTTGAACCAGTTATTTACTCCTCGAGAGACAACAGGTAAGATCTGAGATTTATACCCTTGTTTTTCAATCCGAGCTTGCTCCTCAATTTGTATCGGTGGCAGGAAATCGTGTTCGACGAGGTACCCAGCAATCCTGCTATTTCCTTATTCATGAGCCCTTCCTTGACCAGGTTGGCCACCCGGATCTCCATGGGAGTGAGTCCCAGAAACGTGGAGGACAGGCGGCTGACAAGCGGGGACGTTATCTTTTCAAGGTTCGTTTCAAGCGTGCTGATGACGGTCCTTTCCTCATTCGTAAGATTCCTGTTTTTCAGTCTTCCAAGATATGGGCTCACCAGTTGTTTCACATTCGATAACATGTGTTCTTTCTCTTCGTTCTTTTTTTCCTCCATCTGCTTCAGCAGGACCTTCAGGGCGATATTTGCCTCTTCCAGGTGCTTGGACTGGGTCTTCAACCGGGCTTCGCCCTTGCGCAGCTCTTCCATGGCCCTCCTGAAGTCGCTTATGTCCCTGCCCTCGGCTATGAGGAGAACGATCCTGCCGGTTTCATCTTTTACCGGCTTAATAGAAAAATCAATATGCATCACCGTCCCGTCCGGTGCCAGATGGGGAGTCTCGTAACGGATAAGCTTTCCATCGGCTGCATCGTTGACCGCCTTTTTCAGACGCAACTGTCCTTCATCAGAATGGGTCCACCATGGGGTCTGCCAGAATGGCTTCCTCAGAATTTCCTTCTCTTCTATCCCCACAAAATCCATGGCTGTCTTATTCACCTTCAATACCGTCCCGTCCAGTTTCAGGACGGCAATGAACTGGAACGTCTGATCAAAAATCGCCCGGAGCATGGTTTCGCTTTTTCTGAGGGCGTTTTCGGCCTGGTTACGCTCCGAAATTTCCTTTTTG
Organism: uncultured Desulfobacteraceae bacterium; assembly: GCA_964633015.1. Lineage (GTDB taxonomy): Bacteria > Desulfobacterota > DSM-4660 > Desulfatiglandales > Desulfatiglandaceae > B46-G9. The sequence goes on from CAZWEV010000024.1 coordinate 31,946, forward strand.
AGCCTGATGTTCGTGGTGGTCAGCCTGTCGGTCCGCCTCTGCACAAGCTCTTCCAGATGGTCGCGATGCTGCTTCAACTCTTCTTCCATCCGTTTTCTTCGGAAGAACTCGGGAACATCAATGGTGCCGAAATCCGCCGGCTTGACCCGGGAATGGGAACAGTATCGGGTAATCTGTGATTCTATGGCTGATGGTGGAGCCATGATGAAGCGACAGTGCTCGTCACCCCTTGCCCGACATTCGATTTCAGCTGCTACAAGGGGAACACCGAAGCTTTCTTCACACCATCCCGATGAATACCCGGCATTCATGATGCAGACAGCAAAATCCGACCTTTCGCCGCTTTCAAGCCAGGCGTGTGCTTCGAAAGAAAACGGGTGATCATAGATAAGACAGTAGTTCTGATCCGGAGTGGGATTGGATTCCGGAAGGATTTTCACGAACGCCCATCCCGTGTGGGCAAAATGGATGGGACCCGCCGACAGCCTTTCAATGGGATCTGTCACCCCCATCTTGGCGGAAAAGCTCCTGGCATCAGCCTTCCCAATGGAATGGGCGATATCGAAGAGAAGCCCGAATGCCACCCCCCTTGCTTCGTCGATACCCCGGTCTCCGTAAAGGGAGGTGACCATGTCGAAAAACTCTTTCGACATGGACGCGGCACGGACCAGGATGTAGCGTTCACCTGAAAAACTCACCAGGCCCTGGTCGGGATTCTCCTCTCTCTTCCGGAAATACCGCTCAACATATTCCTGGGCCTTGCGAAAAGGAGACGCGATGGTCTCAGGAACTGAAGCGCTCATGGAGGTTCTTTTCATTGCACTCGCCCGGAAGACCCCTATTTATTGAATACGGGTTTTCTTTTCCGCAGGAAGGCGGTGATTCCTTCCCTGGCTCCGTCCACGCACGCAATGGTGCCGAACCCGGCGTATCCGATCTCCAGGGCGTCTTGAAAACGCTCGGCCGCCGCTCCTTCTTCAATGGTCTTTACGATGATGGAAACAGCCTCTTTGCTCAGAGCGAGCCCGCCAGCCATTGGTTCCTCTGGGATCTCAAAGTTCGGGATGTCCACTTTCCCATCGGGGACCCTCTTCAAATTATCTCCCATACTCCCGGCCAGACGTACGGATTTTTCGATCAGATCACTGTAGTCTTCCGCCATTTCATCCACCATGCCGATGTCAAGGGCGTCCTTTATCCGGACCCGCTTGCCGAAGCACAACATTTCGTGGAACAGGGCCGCCCCTTTCGGCCATTTCCGGTACGGAACAATGCAGCCGCCGATAGCAGGAAGAATCCCCAAGGTTATCTCAGGAAACTGGAACATGACATTCTTCGTAGCCACAATGCCGTGGCACCTGATAGCCAGTTCCAGGCCGCCACCCAGGGCCATCCCGTTTATCGCCGCCACGACAGGTTTTTCCATCCGGTCCATATACAACTGAACATTGGCACAGTCCCTCGCGTACTGAATAGATGCGTTTCTGTCTCCAAGTTTTTCAGGGAACTTTCCGATATCCGCGCCGGCCGAAAAAGCGCTGCTCCCGTATCCGGTGATGACAAACCCGTGAACATCGGGATTTCCGGCATTCGCCTCCAGGACGTGCAAAATTTCAGCCGTCACGTCGTCATTGAGCGCATTCATGGCCTGGGGCCTGCGGATCGTGATAATCTTGACTCCGTCCCTATCGTCCACAAGGATGTGGCGGTTGAAATCCTGGTAAAAAGCAAACGATTCTTTTGGTTGGGGAAACCCGGGCCTTTCCCGGTCAAACTGCTTCATGATCCGGTCCACCTCGTCTTCACCCAGGTCCCGCATGACATCAAAGGGACCTTTCCTGAACCCCAACGCAATCTGACAGCCGAAATTGAGGTCCTCCTTTATCCCGATTCCCCGATCAATGATGTCATAAGACTGGGAGAAGAAGATGCCCAGCATCCGGTCCCTGACCGTCTTCCGCAATGACTGCGGCATCTCAACCTCGGTCCCCGGACGATGGGTATGCCACCGATCCACGGAGGCCAGGATACCGGCCGGTTTGTAATGGGGACCCTCTTCCATCTGGAGGGTATTGGTTTCAATGATGATAGGATTGCCGTTCGCCATATTGAGGACGAAAAAGGGCCCTGCAAAGACGAACTCTTCCGTCACCTTGTCCACCTGGCTTGCACTCGCCTCTCCCAGGAGATAGGCCGCCTCATTGCACCAGTTGTCAAAAATCCTGTCCAGCATGAAACAGATGGCATTGTCGGTGATAATGGGAGCCTTCCCCGTCCTGCCAAAGAACCAGAACAGGTACTCCAGCACCTCGGTGCTCACTTTTTCCCAGTTGATCACTTCCACAGGGAGACTACGCCACGCAGGCGCGAAAAAATGGGTAATGGTCGCCCGTTCCGGCCGCTGCATCCTGGAAAATATCCTGTCCGCTGGAATGGAACTGGTGTTTGAGGTGATTACCGTCTCAGGGCTCACGATCTTTTCCACGCTCTCGAATATTTTCTGTTTCAGGGGGATATTTTCCGTTGCGGCCTCGATGACCAGATCGCAATTTTTCAGGTCTTCATATGCCATGGTGTAAAAAATATTTTCGAGCACGGCTTCGGCCTGTTCCCCGGTTATCTTTTCCCGGTCCACCGCTTTTTTCGCATAGCCGGAGAGCCTTTTTTCAGCGTTCCTGAGCGGCTCTTCAACCACATCAACCAGGAAGAGCCTGCTGTCCGGCATGGCGCTTTTCAGGTAGTATCCGATGTCAGGACCGATGGTGCCCGCCCCGATGACGGCCATTTCCTTCGGCAGCGGCCGTGCCGGTTTTATCAGCAACGGATTATGATATGCAGTGTATAACTTTTTTTCTTCGCCCATCTGTTTTCTCCTTTGTTCGCAATAGTGCAATATACCCGCGCGCTCCGGCCCCGATTGCATTCTCTTTTCTCGCTACTCCTTTTGTGCGAGTGCCGACAGGATCTTCTCCGGGGTAAGAGGCAGACTCTTTATGCGCACGCCGATAGCATCATAGACCGCGTTTGCAATGGCCGGAGCAGTTGGTACGAGTCCCGGCTCCCCTACACCCTTGGCCCCGAAGGGTCCTTCAATGTCATGGGTCTCCAGGCATTCTATCTCTATGGGGAAATCAATGTCAGGGGCTGAAAGGATCTTGTAATCCAGAAAATTTGGGTTCAGATTCTTTCCCCTGTCTGTCTTGTATTCTTCCGCAAGGGCATATCCGAGGCCCTGCACCACCCCGCCGTAAATCTGTCCCTTGATGGCCTGCTTGCTCAAGACCTGTCCCACGTCATGGGCGGCCACAAATTTCAGCACCTTCACCTTTCCCGATTCGAGATCCACCTCCACTTCGGCCCCCTGGGTCCCGAATATGTAGGTGGCGGAAAGGTTCCCGTGGCAGGTCTTGGCATCGATCATCTGGTTGCACGGGTCGTAAAAGGCCTCTGTTACGATCATGGTCCCCTGTTCCTTGTAATGAGCGGCCCGGAGAATATCGCCCAAGCTCAATCGGAGGAGAATGTTTTCAGGTTCCTCCTTCAGAAAAATCATATTTTTCCTCATGTCAAATTCCGAAGGGTCGCAGATACGCTCATAGTCCAGGTCAGGGACCTCGAAATCGGGGTCCTTTTTCTTCCTCTTCTTCATCTGGCTCCTGATCCTGGGCATAAAATGCTCCGATGCCAGCTCAAAGATCTTTTTCCTCGCCTTTTCCGACGCCATGATGGCGGCATTACAGGAAGTGAACGCGCCCCTGCTGGCATGGGTTCCCACATCCCAGGGACAGGTAGCGGTGTCTCCTGATATGATGGTCACTTTATCTGGAGTTACCCCGAGGGCCTCTGCTGTGGCAAGAGAGAGTGCAGCATTGAACCCCTGGCCCATCTCAACGCCGCCGCTGATCACGGAAACGTTCCCGAAATCGTCCAGCTTGAGGATGATTCCGGTTCCGTCGGACCGATAGACACGACCGGAACCGCCCACGTGAAAGAGGGAGGCCATTCCCACGCCCCTTGCCGTTCCTTTCAGTTTGCCGCGCTTTTCCTTCCAGTTCAATTTATCGGCAACCGTATCAAGGCATTCTTTGAGCCCGCAGGTGGTAATGTGAAGCCCCATTGGGCTGATATCATTCGGGATATTTGCATTCTTGAGCCTGAATTCATAGGGGTCCATGCCGGCCGTTTCGGCCAGTTGATCCATATTGCTCTCAAGGGGCCATGCCGCCTGAGGATTGCCGTAGCCGCGCATGGCCTGACAATAGGTGTTATTGGTGTAGACAATCTTCGTTTCATAAAACACATTGGGGACCCGGTACAGGGAAGAAATGGGAAGCATCATCACACTCGGGGTTGTGGCCCCCCAGGATGTATACGCACCGTTGTCCAAGACCATCCTGATATCCCTAAAAAGCAGTTTCCCGTCCGCGTCGCATCCCTGGATGATGTGGCTCTTGGAGGGCTGCCTTGGAGAGAGCGCGGTGAATTCCTCTTCCCTCGTGAGCACGATTTTTACCGGCCTTCCGGTCTTGAAGGAAAGTAAAATGGCTATATATTCATATCCATGGGTATCCAGCCCGGTGCCGAAAGACCCTCCGAGGGTGGGGACGACGACCCTGCTGTTCTTGCCCTTGAGTCCCATGGCCGCTAACGCTCCATTGAAATCGTTCTGGGCCAGAAACGGGATCTGCGTTTTGGTATGAATAAGGAGATTGTTCTGCAGATCAAATTCCGCAATGCAGCCCGCGGTTCCCATGCATGACTGCTGGATAAGTGGGGTCTCAAAATAATCCTCCGCCCAGTAAGCCGCTTTGTCCCTGGCCTTCTCCACGTCACCGGCCACGAACTTCCACGGGACGGGTACCAGGTTGTCCGTCTTGGGACGGCCTTTTATATCGACCTCATGAACCAGGGGCGAATCTTCCCGCAGGGCGTCTTCCGGGGTAAATACTCCGGGTAATTCTTCGTATTCCACACGGATCAGATCCACCGCCTCTTCCGCTATCTCGGGATCAATAGCCGCCACTGCGGCCACCTCATCGCGGAACTGGCGGACCTTGCCCTTTTTCAAGGCAAAATTATCCTTGATGAACCCAATCCGGATCTCCGGTGTATTGTACCCGGTGATAACCGCCCGCACTCCAGGAAGTCTTTCCGCCCGCGACGTATCTATGTCTTTTATCCGGGCGTGTGCACACTCACTGAACTTTATCTTGCCGTAGAGCATGCCTGGACGGCTCAGGTCGTGAATATAAAGGGCCTTGCCCGCGGCCTTATCCGGCGCGTCCGGTCTTGGTGTCTCCGTACCAATGAAACTGAATTCGGTCATTTATTCCCCCTGTATGGTCCTCCTCGAGTTGGAAAACGGCCTCGTCATTGCATCATCAATCGCTCTCGTTCATTGACTCCGCTTTCATAAGTTCCGAGGCCTTTTCAATGGATTCCACAATCTGGACATATCCCGTACACCGGCAGAGGTTCCCGGAAATGCCCTTTTTTATCTCTTCTTCAGTGGGATCTGGTTTTTCATCCAGGAGCGCCTTGGTGGACATGATCATACCCGGTGTGCAGAATCCGCATTGGATGCCGCCTCCTTCCACAAACGCCCTTTGAATAGGGTGCAATGCATTCCCCTCGCCGACTAGCCCCTCGATGGTCGTCACTGATTTTCCATCCACCTCAAAGGCGGGGTACATACATGAATCTACATTCAATCCATCTACCAGGACCGTGCACGCCCCACACTCTCCCTGGCCGCATCCTTCCTTTGTTCCGGTCAGCTGAAACTGCTCCCGGAGAACATGCAAAAGCATCTTGTGTGATTCCACCTCCGCGGAGACTTCATAGCCGTTCAACACAAAATGAATCTCTTTTTTCATCACTCTTCCTCTCATCTTCTGGTTCATGAGTTCTTGGTCCACTGCAATAGCCGGATTCCCGCTTCCGTCGGAATGGCAGAAACAGGCGCTTTCGGACTTTCCGGGAGTCTTTCGAGGTTCATCAGATCTGGTCTCTTCACTGTACCTGCTCCATGGCCTGCTGTATCGCCTTTTTCACCAGTACGCCCGAAATATGCCTCCTGTATTCTTCCGTTGACCGCACATCGGTGATAGGCTGCACTTCCTTGCTGGCCAATCGAGCCGCCTCATCCATGAGTTCCTTATCCACTATCCTGTCTTCAAGGAGCTTTTCCACCTTTTTCAATCTCAGCGGCACCGGCGCGACCGCGCCGGCCGCGATCCGGCATTTCCGACACTTTTGCCCTTCCATCACCAGCAAGGCTGCCGCGTTGGCTATTGCAATATCCTGGCTCACACGACCCACCTTCAGAAAGACCGTCCCGGTACCCTTTCTTATCCCGGGCACCAGGATCCGTGTCAGGATCTCAGTCGAATCCATGCATGTCTTTCCGGGCCCAATAAAAAAATCTTCAATGGGGATCCGTCTCTCTCCACCGGGTCCTTCCACTGTCAATACCGCCTCCATCACCAGAAGCGGGGGTGCGCAATCCGCCGATGGCGCCGCGTTGCTGATATTCCCTCCCGGAGTTCCCACATTTCTGACTTGTGGATTCGCCAGGACAGTGACCGCCTCCACCAGCGCAGGACAGGATTTTCTCAGCTCTTTACTTCGCTCGATATCCCTGAAAAGGGTCATACTGCCAATGGAAGCCTGCTCATTCACCTGGAATCCTTTCAGGGAATCGATGCCCTGCAAAGAAATAAGCGCATCCGGCTGCATCACTTTTTGTTTGATGCGCACAATGAGGTCGGTGCCGCCGGCAATGTACCTGGCGCCGTCCCCCAAATCATCCATCAGATGGAGGGCTTCGTTCACGGTTCGTGGTTGATAGTAGTCATATTTTTTCATAGAAACTCCTCGTTTTTCATACGTTCACGGTTCCGTTCGCCGCGTCGCGGGCTCCTCGACGTACCGTTTGCGGACGCCTCCCTCATCCGCTCCTTGCCGCCTAGGTATCATCTCACATGCAAAATGGAATGAGCAGGCTCGGGGAGGAAGCCCTCCTAGTAAAAGCCATCCTATTCTTCCCGTTTGTCAAAAATACGCTTGCTTTTCCTCTCGGAACGGGGCAGCGAGCCGTAATCCACCACTTCCACGGCGGCGCTTACCAGGATCTGCTTTTTTATTTCCTCCCCTATTATTCCTTTCAACGATGGATCCCGAGTTTTATCTCCCGCTTGATCCCGTTCCACTTTCAGCGTCATGTAATCCCTGCCATCGGGCTTCCTGTCAAGATGAACCTGGTACTCACTTCCAATGCCGCTGATGTGGGAGAGCACGTGATCTATCTGTCCCGGATAGATATTCACAGCCCTGAAAATGATCATATCGTCCGACCTTCCGAGAAGCCTGTCGTGTCTGGGGAGCATTGAGCCGCAGGGGCACTGCCCCGGGACCAGACGGGTCAGGTCCCTTGTCCGATAGCGAATCAGCGGGACGGCCTCCTTTTTCAACGTCGTTACGACCATTTCACCTGTTTCTCCTGCAGGGACCGGGCGCAGGGTATCGGGATCCAGGATCTCCAGAATGTAGTAGTCCGCCCAGTAATGAATACCGGTATGATGCACACAGTCGAGGCCCGTCCCGGGGCCATAGAGCTCCGTCATTCCCGGGATATCAAACATATGCTCAAGTCCCAGCAGGTCACCGATACGGTTCCTCATGGAATCACTGGATCGCTCTGAACCAAAGATCATCTTTTTGAGATTGATCTTGTTCCGGAGACCACGCCGGTTCACTTCTTCAGCTATCAGGAGCCCCATGGATGCCGTGCAGCACATGACCGTACTCTGAAAATCAACCAGAAACTGGCACTGCATATCCAGATTCCCGGGGCCTGCAGGTATAGCCATGGCACCGAATGCCTCGCAGCCTGCCTGGAAACTGACGCCTGCTGTCCAGATCCCGTAGCCCACCGCAATCTGGACACGGTCTTCGGGTGTCAATCCAGCCATTTCATAACAGCGGGCAAAAAAATAGGTCCAGTCTTCAATGTCTTTTTGCGTATAGCAGAGGACCTTTCTTTTCCCGGTGGTCCCGGAAGAGGCATGTATCCTGACCACCCTCTCATAGGGGACCGAGAGGAGTGGAAACGGGTACCCTTCCTGGAGATCTTTTGCCGTGGTAAAGGGAAGGTTCTCCAGATCGTCCAGTGAGTGAATGTCTTCCGGGGACACCCCGGCCTGAGCCAATTTTTCTCTGTAGAAATCAGAGCCACGGTACGCATGATTGACCGTCCATCGAAGTCCCTCCATTTGCAGGTTTCTCAGTTCTTCAAGAGAATTAAAGGACGGCACAAAACTTTTTCGCATGATTTTCCTTACCTCTTTTCAAACGCTACAGCCCCCATAGAGGAACCTATCGGGCCATGTGTGGAATAAGTAATGCTATTTCCGGAAAAATAATGAGGATAACAATACTGATAACGCACGCTATCAGGAAAAAAATGATACTCTTGAAAATGGTAGAGAGCTCTATTTCCGGGTTAATGGCCTTGACCACATAGATATTCACGCCCACAGGGGGAGTGATCGCTCCCATGGTAGTCACCATGGTGAGAATAATGGAATACCAGACAGGGTCAAACCCCAGGGCGACCCCCAGGGGAAAAAAGATTGGAATGGTGAGTACCAGGAATCCCAGTGAATCAACAAAGCACCCTCCAATTACATAGATCATCAAGACAAAAGCAAGAATGACGTACCGGGATACGGGGAGGGAACTTGCAAATTCCGCCACGTTGAACGGAAGCCTTGTCACCGCCAGAAAGCGGCCGAAAATAATGGCGCCGGTCACCAGGAAAAAAACCATGGCGGAAATCTTCAATGTGTCCTTGAAAGAATCAATGAGTCCTTTCCACCTCAACCTTCCGAACGGAACCGTAACCGCCAGCGTGAAAAAAACACCCGCGGCCCCTGCCTCGGTGGGGGTAAAAATACCCAGGTAGAGGCCACCGATAACCAGGACAAAGATAGCTACTGCTTCTATAACGCCCAGAAGGGATTTGAATTTCTCCTTCAGACTGGTCTTGGGACCTGAAGGGCCGAGATCAGGGCGAATTCTGCAGAGGACAAAGATTGTCAGAAGAAACAGGCAGCCCAAGAGGACAGCAGGCAGGATACCCGCGAGAAAGAGCTTGATGATAGACTGCTGTGTCTGCAGGCCGATGATAATAAGCACCACACTGGGCGGCATAACCGTCCCTAAAGTGCCCCCCGTTGCGATCGTCCCGCTGCTCAGCAGCGCTTTGTAGCCGTATTTTTTCATCTGCGGAAGTGCCACTGCTCCCATGGTGGCGACGGTGGCGGTATTGGAGCCGCAAATAGCGGCAAAGAGCTCGTCGGCGCCTATGGTGGCGATGGCAAGCCCTCCCTTCCAGTGGCCAAGCCACTTATAAGCAGCATCATATAACCTGTCCGCAATCCCGGAATTGAAGGCGATATAGCCGAGAAAAATAAAGAGTGGGACCACCGTCAAGCCGTAATTTGAAAAAGTGGTCCATACGTCAGTTCCCACCATGTTAATGGCCGCTTGAAATGAGACCACATGCCAGAAACCGCAGAAGCCGACTATCGCCATGGCAAAGCCGACCGGCATCCCCAGGACGAAAAGCACCAGGAGAAGACAGACGATCCCAATAATTCCAACTGCGGCCAGGCTCACCTTTTCACCTCCTGATTGTCAACAAACGATTTCAGCCCCTCAACCAGAAAGACCAGTGCCAGGGAAAAACATCCAAACGCCGTTGCATAGGTAAACGGAAAATAAGCGATCCGCAGGGTTTCCGTCACTTCCCCAGTTCTCCAGAGATTCGTCGCATATTTTGCAATCTGCCACCCGATGATGGAAAAAAAGCTCGTACATAAAAAGCAGTTGATCCCATTTAGAGCCCTCTGCATCTTCTTGGGAAATCCCAATACGACGATATCCACGGAAATATGACCGTGCCTCATCTGGGTATAGCCCAGGGCAAATGCCGTTACAACCGCCCCCAGGTATCCCATGAGCTCAAACGTGCCCCTTATGGGAACCCATACCACGCGGAAGAAGATATTTCCGCAGGTCAGGATAATCATGATGGCCAAGAGAAAACCGGCAATCCAGAGGAGACCCTGGTTCAAGTATTGGCTTATTCTCTCAAGAATCCTCATATCCGCCCCCGATGCTCTAATGGTACATACATCCAGCTTGTTCTTGTTACATTTTGAACATGGCAAAATAGCTGCAGACTGTAGACCTTACAAAAAGCGACCCACAATCCGCAGCCGCTGATTGCCATCAATGCTTTTATTCACCTGCATACATAGCCCCAAAGGCTTTTATGTCTGTTACTATGCCTTTGGCCGGCAGTCCTTTCGCCTCCGCATCCTTAATCCATTTACCCGTAATTGGTTCAAGCAGCTTGTCCCATTTTGCTTTCTCTGCTTTCGGAAGTACCGTAATCTCGATATTGTAATTCTTCTTCGACCAGGCGACGGATTCATTCACATGATTGTCCATGTATAATCCTGTCCATACACATTGCTGGAGTGCCATTTCATCAAATACTTTCTGCACATCCGCGGGCAAGCTGTTCCACTTAGCCATGTTCATGACTACTGCAAAGGGGTAGACCGGTCCGTTCAACATCGTCACATACCTGCACATTTCCGCGTACTTGAAATCCTTGAGAGTTTCAAGTGAAGATGCAGCGCCCTTCACCACTCCCTTCTGAAGTGCTTCCGGTGTTGCCGATTGAGGCATTCCGACAGCAGTTGCTCCCAGAGCCTTCAAAACTGCGGCAACGCCTCCGGAAGCTCTCAACTGCAAACCCTTGAGATCGTCTAAATTCCTTACCGGAACTTTGGCATAGATATTTGCAGGTGCACAGGTAAACATGGTGAGGACTTTCACCTTTGCAAACGCTTCGGGCTTATATTTGTTATAAATATCCCAAAGGGTGAGGCTTGCCGCGGTTGCATTCGGAAATCCGACAGGCAGGGCGGTAGCATTGGTGATCATGAAACGTCCGGGCTGATAGGCCATGCACAAACACCCGATGTCGGCCTGACCGGCGATAACGCCGTCCATCATATTCTTGGCTCCCAGGAGCGTCCCGCCCGGGAACGTGTTAATAGAGACTTTTCCGTTGGTCCGGGCCTCCACTTCCTTTTTCCAGCGTTCCATCTGGACACAGGGAAAGGTCGGAGCAGGGGGAAAGTTGGCGTAACTGAGCTTGATCGGCGCTGCCGCGGCATTGCCGGGGATCAGGCTCACTGCACATATGGTTGCCAGGAAAACACCCGCCAATACAAAAGCTGCTTTTCGTCGCATGTTCAAACCTCCTTATGGATGGGTGGTTGATTCAGAAAACCTGCCTAAATGACTAAGTTTTTTCACCCCCTTTCATCTGAAAGGAATATTTGTATACCGCTGTATGGACCACTTCCCCTAAAAAGCCCTTCTCAATTCCCTTTCAGCGGCCCTTGCTTTGAAAGACTCGGCATCAGCTCTGAGAGAGGCTTTCCGCACTTTTCCAAGGGAAGTGCGTGGAAAAGACAAAGTGAACGTCACCTTCTTGGGCCACTTATACCGGGCGAGCCTCCCTTTGCAGAAATGAACGAGATCGTCTGCCTTGAGATCAAATCCTTCCTTCTTGATAACAAACGCATGTCCAACCTCACCCCATTGATCATCACCGACCCCTATGACAGCCGCGTCTTCTACTCCCGGGTGCCCCCTCAGCACACGCTCGACTTCTGCCGGGTAGACATTTTCGCCCCCGGAAATGTACATATCTTTCGCCCTGTCTACGAGGTAGAAATATCCTTCTTCGTCCGTATGTGCCAGATCACCGGTATGGAGCCACCCGTGCCTGATTGTTTCCTCTGTTCTCACAGGATCCTGCCAGTATTCCTTCATCATAATGGAACCGCGCACCACGATTTCGCCTACTTCGCCCGGTTTCACCGGCCGTCCATGCCGGTCCACAAGGTTGACTTCAGCATGGAAAACAGGTCTCCCCACAGTACCCGGCTTCGACAAAGACGCTTCTTCCGAGGCCCACAGGAGGATGGAGGTCTCTGTCTGTCCCATGATCTGACGAACCGGGAAACCGGCTTCCTTGCATAGCACAAGCAGTTCATGCGTTGTTTTTTCGCCCCCGATCGCTGACACCTTCAAGGAGGAAATGCTCGCTCTTTCGCTACGCGCCACACTCAAGAGTGATTTGTAAATGGTGGGAACACCCAGAAACTTGGTCACCCGGAATCTTTCAATATCACCGAAAGCCTTCAAGGGACTAAATTTGGGGTGGATTATCATGGTCGCTCCTTTGTAAAGGACAGGTGACGCCTGAATAAAAAGCCCTCCGGAGTGGAACAGCGGCAGGATGATGAGCATGATGTCATCAAAGTGGAGCTTGAAGAAAATATCAGCGTTGAGGCAGTTAAAAAAGGTCTTCCGATGTGTTAACACGGCCCCCTTCGGTCGGCCGGTGGTTCCTGAGGTGTACATGATCACCTGGGGTTCCTCAGGATCGGCGGGGCCCGTAGAATTGGTAATAAAGGGCTCCTGCCCATCGAATTTCTCCACTCCTGCGTGGTAATCCAATGTATCTGAATCGGTAATATGTTCACCCAGACTCGCAATAAGCACCGGCGGCAGATAATTCCTGATCTCTGATGCGGCCAATTCCTCTGAGAATTCGCTGCCGAAGACAAAAAGACGGGGCCGACAGTTCTTGAGCGTGTAATCCACCTCCGGGGCCGCCATCCGGAAATTGATAGGCACGAATATGGCTCCCAACCGGGAACAGGCGAGGTACAGTTCGATGAATTCAGGGCAGTTGCTCATCATGGCCGCCACCCTGTCTCCTTTTTCTATCCCAAGGGACTGGAGCCAACAACCGGTCCTGTTTACCCGCTGGTGCAGCATGGAATAACTGATGCTACTCCCTTCAAAAATCAAGGCGGGTTTCCCCGGATGGAGATCACTCCAACGCTCCACCCACCAGGCTATGTTCATCGATTTTATCATCTTTCGCAATCCTTTTTGTCATAAACCGAGCTGTTTGTGCAGGCTACAGGTAATAGTACTTTTTCCAAAACTCCGGTTCTGTCTTCCCTCTCCAGTCTGCTCCAAATCTTTCCCTGAAAAAGGGCTCGAGTCTGGCAAACCAGGCGCCCGGTCTTTTGCCCTTTTTTATCCGGACTTCAAGAACATCCACAAGAAATGTTTCAATTTCCGATATCTTGTCCTTCGGCACATACGCTTGGGCTCCGCCCTCAATTGATTTCACAAAATCGTCTATGCTCAAGGCGTGAGCCGTCAACATAAGGGTTGGAATGCCCTTTTTCTTGGTTATGGACAACAGATCGTATCCACTTACCCCCATTATATCAAGAATTGCCCCATCAAATGATGCATTGGATAGGAGCCTCTTTGCTTCCTCAAAATTTTCGGCCACAGAGATTCTGCATTCATCCAGGATCTCTTTAAGAGTACTCAGAATGTCGGGTTCATCATCAACGATGAGGATCTTTTTCCCCTTCAGGATATCCGAAGGCTTCTTCATGCTCTGCTTTCCTTTTGCTTCAAAAGTACACTTCTTGTCTCCCTTTGCAATACAGCTTGTCTCCGAGGAAGCGACATCTTTATTAAAAATGGCTGTCGCGAGCCCGCTCACGATCCCCCGTATCAGATCACAAACCCCTTCTGACGCCGTGCCGTAGGCTTCTGCAAAAGGTGAATTTTCGACTTCAATGCTAAGTCTCTCTGTATCCGGATCGAAAAGGACAAGATTGAAAACGCCCCAACCAATCTCACTTCCCATCTTGATAATGAAATCAAGAATCTCTCTGTCGGAGAGACTGTACACCTCTTTGTATTTTTTCGCCGACAAATACCCGCCCTTGAAACCGCCTTGAAACATGATCTCGTTTGCCTGTTTACCGGACTCTTCCACGGCCTTCTGGATGCCGGCAAGGGTTTCAGGACGGATCAACAGATATCTCACCCCCTTGTAACTCAGCGCCCCTTTCTCCGAGTCATACACAATTTCATCCAAAATCGAATTCCCAGGCATTCTTCCTTCCTTTATCTCAGTGAACTCGGCTTTCCTACTTCATCAGGCTCGGCAGAAACAATGCCAGCGAGGGAAACGCCATAATAAGACCCATGGCGATAGCATCGCACGCCAGGAAGGGAAGACCGGCTTTGTAAATATCACCCATCGTCGTATCCTCGGACGCCACGCCCTTCATCACAAAAAGCACCAGACCAAAGGGAGGCGTGGTGGTGGCCATTTCCATATTCAACAGCATAATCGCCCCGAACCACAGAGGGTCATATCCCAGGCTCTTGATAATGGGCATATAGACGGGCAGGGTAACCATCATGATTGTCAACGGCTCCATAAAAGTACCCATGAAAAGGAGCACGATCTGCATAGAAACAACAATCATAATCGGAGGCAAATTCAGGCTGGATGCCAGCGTTACCAAGCCGGAGCTTGCTCCCGTGAAAGCAAGAATCTGGGAAAAAGCCATTGCACCGGTCATAATCATGAACATCATCACGGTGATCTTCAGCGTGCTGGAAATAGAGCCGGAAATTGCCTTCCAATCCCATCCCTTATAAATGAAAACCAACACAAAACACCCCAAGGCTCCCAGTGCCGCTGACTCTGTCGGTGTTGCAATACCCAGAAACATGAGCCCGATCACCAGGAAAATGATGCCTCCCAGAGGCACCACATACTTGCATGTAAGGACAACCTTTTCTCCAAAGGGCACCGGTTGAACATCATAGGGGGGGGCGAGTTCCGGTTGCAGCAGAGATCTTGCGATAACATACCCGGAATAGAGGACTGCCATAACAACGCCCGGAAGGATAATGGCTACCAGCATACCTCCAACGGAAATCCTGCTCAATGAGGCCAGGAGAACGCCAAGAGCACTTGGCGGAATCATGATTGCGAGTCCCCCGCTGCCCAGAATAGGACCGATGCTCATTGCCTTCTTATATCCCCTTTTTTCCATTTCCGGCACCAGTACTGACCCAAGCATAGCACAGCCGGCCATTGCGGAACCCGAAAGCGTGGCGAATAAGCTTCCACCGCCGATGGCGAGCAGACTCAGCCGCCCCGGGATTTTGCCCAACCATTTATCCAGCGTATCCATCATTTTGGGAGCGATGCCCGACCGGAACATAATCTCCCCCATAAGAACAAAGAGGGGGACCGGAAGCAGGGCAAATGTTGATACAGACCTGTAGATGCTTCGTATCAGCTGGGTGAATCCTGCTTCACCGCCCCAAAATAGATACACGCCTATTATGTTTATGAAAAGAAATGAAAAAGCGACAGGCACCCCTATCAAGAACAAAACCATCAAACCGGCAAAGATAAGAATGAGGGTCATCCACCATTCCATGTTCAAGAAACCTTTCAGACCAGGCTACTTGCCTGTTTAGTTTGATTCAATAATGAATCCGGCAATAAACCTGCACGTCCTTCTTATGAATTGGATCAAGAGCATCAAGCTTCCTACCGGGATAATGACGAGAATCGCTGCAAGAGGTATTTCCATGACCGTTGGTGTATACATACCCTTCACAAGATAACGCCACGTGAGTGTGGATCCGCATATGGTAATCACAACGGAAACGATGACCCCGATGAAAGAGCTTATTATTCCCAAAAAGGCCCCGGTTCTCGGCCGTAAACGGCTCAAGAGTATGTCCACCTTCACATGCCCTTCCTCGCGCAAGAGCCACGCAGAGCCAAGGAAAGTGATATATAACAGCAGGCACTCGGTAACCTGCGTTACCCACATTTGCGGTGTACTGAAAACATCCCGCAGTATGACTTCCATGCACACGGAAAGCATAATGAAAATGAGGATAACGCCCGCCAGGAAGGCCATACCATTCATGGTCCGATCAAAAATTGACAATAGTTTTTTCATCTCGAGAATCCATGTTTTCCCCATTTGGCCTGCCCCCCATCCTGTCGGGATGAGAGCAGACCAAATAGAAGAGAGAAGGACTGTGGATAGCCATTAATTGCCTGTCAATTTCTTCAGCGTCGGAACAAGTGCGGGAACCTTTTTCTGGAGATCCTCCCACTCGGCTTCATAGGCCATATCATAGTATTTCTTGTTTTCTTCGGGGGAGAACTTGATTCGCTGTATCCCCATTTTGTCATATCGCTTCCATTCTTCAGCTTCTTTTTTCTTGAAATAAGCTTCCATTTCAGGCTCAAATTTTACCGTAATATCCATTATCTTGTTCTGGGTATCCTTGCCGAGGCTGTTCCATACATCCAGGTTCATCAAAATCAACGTATTCTGCCGGGTATAAAAGGGAATATCGATAATGTATTTGCAGTGTTTCAACCATCCCCAATCTGCAGGCCCCAAAGTGGCGAATCCGAATCCTTCCACCAGGCCCCGTTCAAGTGCGGTGTATGTATCCCCAAATTTCACGGTGACCGGCACCATTCCAAGCTTTTTCATGAAACGGTCGTAAAGGGCGGACGTCCGCATTTTCATCCCTTTCAAGTCATCGAGACTCTTTACGGGCCTGTTGACCCTGAGGTAGAACGGATCGTAAAGCCATGTCCCGATGTACATCATTCCAATTCTTTTGTGACGCTGCACCATGTAGTCATAAAAGCCGCCCGGCTTCCTTTCTTCCTCCATGCTCAGCTTTGAAAGGGTAAACGCATTCACCTCCGGGGCCAGCGGCGCGTAATAGGCAGTAGGATTGAAAATGACCTGAACGGTATTGCTTCTGAGGGCCTCAGCCTGATCAAAGCCCGGAATAACTTCGCCGCCCCCTACCCAATCAATTTTTATTGCATCTTTACATTGATCGTTCACCCGGTTCACCCACACGTGTATCATTGCGCACAGCGGATGATCCTTGGGCAGGAAGCTTACTGCCTTCAGTACCTTTGGACCGGCCAGTACCGGTGAACCGGCGGTCAGGCAAAACATGCTGATAAGTCCAATTATAAACAAACAATGAAACAGCTTTTTCATTTCCACCCTCCTCTTTGTTAAGGTTTGGAGTAAAGCTTACTATCCCGTTCACCTCCTTTCCTGTTGCTCATACCATGCTCAGGCACACGGAACCTTGGAGGAATATCATTCATCTCCAGAATGAACATCCTTGCCCCGTGCCCTTTGGGCCTCAGTTGTTTTCAAATCCACATTCATCTTTTCATCAAAAAAGACCTTGTATTGTTCGTTGGCGGATTGAACACCCACCTTGCCGTTTAACACGTCCCAGCGAACCAGCCGCGGCTCTCTTTCTTCCGGAGGGCCATATCCCCCGCTTCCCGGGAGCCTGATACTCAAGACATCACCGGCTCTCAGTTGATCAACTCCCTTGGATGCGCATCTTTTCTGGCCGGGCATCCCGGGGTTAAGGATCAGGCCGCCCATGCTTCCTTCCTTCCCACCAAACAATCCCTGGGGGCTGAATTTCTGTCGGTCGGAGTACCGCGCCCAAGTGACATCGGTCAAAAAACGGATGTCCCGAACAAGAGATAATCCCCCACGGTACTTACCGGCCCCTCCTGAATCGGGAATAAACTCATACCGCTCAATCATTACCGGATTCTCCAGTTCTGCAGCCTCCACGGGGGTATTCATGAAACGGCCGAGATGGAGATCCTGACCGTCCGGTCCGTCTTTCCCGGGTCTGGCCCCGGCGCCTCCTCCCTGGATCTCAATGTAACTGAAGCGTTTTCCGGTTTCCGGATGAATCCCTGAGAAGCTGTTTGTGCAGGCCTGACCGTGGCTCCCGGCAACAACCCTGTCCGGGACCACTTCGCTCATGGCGCGGAGCATTGCCTCCACTATCTTGGTCATGGTCTGACTTCTCGCCGTGACTCCTGCCGGAGGAAGGGGATTGGTCACCAGACCTTCCCGGCTTGTTACCCGAATGGGCTTAAACGACCCGTCATTCAGCGGCATGTGGGGATCTATAATTCCCACCATGGTGTAGAAAACACCTCCCTGGGAACAGGCCCATGGGCAATTTACATTTCCTTTCGTCTGGAGGCCGCTTCCCTCGAAGTCCACATTCATCTGGTCTCCGTGAACGCGTACATTCACCTGAACCCGCACCGGCTCATCCACCTGTCCATCGTCATCCAGATAGTCCACGCCGCTGTAATCCCCGTCCGGAAGACCCCTGATGAAATGACGAACCATTTCCTCACTGTAATCGGTCAGCATCTGCGTGCATTTCCGAAACACATCCAGCCCGTATTTTCCGACGAGGGCCTTCACGCGTTTCACGCCTACCATGGTCGTTGCCGCCTGAGCCCTGAGATCCTCCATAGTTTTCTCGGGGATTCGAATGTTGCTTGCAATCAAATCAAAGATCTGAAGATCTTCTTCTCCTTCCCGGTAAAGTTTGACCAGAGGAATCCGGAGTCCCTCCTGATATATCTCGGTCAACCCGCCGGCCACACCCCCCGGTACCGCCCCACCCATATCCAGTTGATGAGCGATGTTGGCCACAAACGCAACCAGTTCGTTTTCAACAATCACCGGAGAAAAAAACTGGACGTCAAGCAGGTGCTGGCCCCCAAGATAGGGATCATTGGAAATAATAACATCACCTTCTTCAAAGCTGCTGATTCGCTGCAGCATGTGGGCGGCCGTCGTGGGGAGGCTGAACATCATCAGCGGGCATAGATGAGCCTGTGCCAGGATTCCCCCGTCGGCATTCAGCACCCCGCAGTTGATATCCATGATCTCTTTAACAATGGTCGTCCGTCCCATTCTTACCAGATTATACCCCATGTCGTCGGCCACCGCCTCCAGCCCATAGCGAACGACCTGCATTGTCACCGCATCTGCTTTGTATTTCATAGCTCTCCCCGAATCAAATGTCCGGTGTTCCAGTATACTGGTTTTCCGGCGTAATGATAATGTTTCCATACTCGTCGATGAAGCCTGAAAAACAGGGAAGGATAAGAGCGGTCGATATGGATTCCTCAATAATGCAAGGTCCGATAATCTCACTGCCGGTTGCCAGATCCTCCCGCTCATAGACCGGCACTTCCTGCCATCCGGTTCCGTCAAAGTAGACATTTCTTTTGGCTTTCCACCCTTTTTGAACCAACGTGGACCTTTCTCCTCTCGCGAGTGAGATCGGGGGATTCTTCCCCCTGACCTGTACCCGCAGGTTGACAAATTCCACCGTCTCCTGTGGTTCGGAATAGGAATAGACCTTCTGGTGCAACTGATGAAAACTTGTTACTATCTTCTGAACAGCCTTCCTGGACAATTCATCTGCGGTTTTTACCGGGGTATTGAGTTCCCACGACTGTCCTTCGTAGCGCAGATCCGCAGACCAGCTGACCTCAATAGCCTCTTCTGCGATTTTTTCATCGATCAACTGTCCGGTACCCTTCTTTTCCATCTCCTTGAAGTACTGAAGCAGTTCCCTAGGGTCGATCTCGTAGTCCTTTTTGGCCAAGGTTCTCACATAGTCGTGTTCAAGGTCAGCAACAGACATGCCCACTGCTGAAAAATTGCCGCTCATGGGGGGGACAATCACCCGGGGCATGTTCAGCTCCCTTGCTATATCCACTGCATGCAGGGCTGCCGCGCCTCCCATTGTAATAAGGGCGAATTCCCGGAGGTCATACCCCCTCTCAACAGAATTCCCGCTTATCCCCTTGGCCATATTCGCATTTACGATGCGGATAATTCCCGCGGCCGCCTCCTCCAAAGAAAGGGCCATTCTGTCGGCCACATGTTTCCTGATAGCCTTCTCCGCCTTTTCGGGATAAAGGGGCAACTGTCCTCCCAAAAAATAGTCCGGATTGAGACGCCCCAGCACCAGGTTCGCATCAGAGACCGTGGGAAGGGTACCGCCCCAGCCGTAACAGGCCGGTCCCGGATTCGAACCGGCACTTTGCGGGCCCACATTCAGGGCCCCTCCTTCGTCCACCCACGCGATACTCCCCCCTCCGGCGCCGATAGTCTTCAAATCAACCATCGGCAGCTTTATCGGGTAGTTGGTCACCCCTCCCCAGGTGGTGGTCCTTGGAAGATGTCGATCAATAATGGAAATGTCAAAGGTGGTGCCGCCCATATCCGCACCCACCGCCATCTCGTTTCCGGTAAGCCGGCTCACAAAAGCAGCGGCAATAGCCCCGCCGGCAGGCCCTGAATTTATCAGGTGGGAGGCATGATGTTTTGCGACCTCCGCACTCATGGTGCCGCCGTTGCTCTGCATGATGTGGAGGGTCACATCCCCGTATTTTGTCTTGAGCTGCTCCGTGAGGTTATCCATATAGCGCTGGATGACCGGCCCAAGGTATCCATTCATCACTGTCGTACACGTCCTCTCATATTCCCGGAATTCAGGACAGATCTCGGAAGAGAGTGAAACCGGCATCCCCGGGAAGTGTTCCCTGCAGATCCTTCCGATCTTCTGCTCGTGGGCGGGATTGAGGAAAGAAAACAATAATGAGATGACAATTGCTTCAACCTCCTGATCCCCGAGATACCGAATAGCCTCAATAGCCGATTTCTCATCCAAGGGGGTCACTACTCGTCCTTTGCTGTCTATCCTCTCTCTGACCCCTTTCCGCAGATACCGCGGAACCAGTGGAGGCGGGTTGTCGGCGTTGAAATCAAAAGCTGCTTCCTGGGGTCTTGCCACCCGCCTTATCTCCAAGACGTCCTCAAAACCCTCGGTGGTGATGAGCCCCACCCTGGCTCCCTGACCCTCCACGATGGCGTTGGTGCCGATGGTGGTCCCATGGATGATATAGTCGACATCGCCCATTGACACCTCTCCTATCCGGAGGATCTCTTCCAGCCCTTTCAGCACGCCTTCAGCCAGATCATGATGCGTCGTAGGTGTCTTGGTATAGTGAAATGTCCCGGTCTTTTCGTTCACGAGAATCGCATCAGTGA
>CAZWEV010000025.1:0-52756 GCA_964633015.1 uncultured Desulfobacteraceae bacterium
TTAGAACCACCATGATCTACACCCATACCGTGAAGAGCCGGACCATCAAGGAGGCGAAGAGTCCGCTTGATTTCGGATATGGATGAAACAAGGGAAACGGAAAGAAATGGTTCGTACACCTAAGCGGGGGGAGGGCCGTTCATGAATCAAGAGAGCAGGGCCATACACGAAGCGGCCATCGTGATTGACGGCCTGGAAATTTCCCGGTTCGGCAGGCCGGTTTTCGAGGGCATGCGGCAGGGCGGCCTCACGGCGGTCAACTGCACGGTGAGCGTGCTGGAAAATTTCCGCCAAACCATCAGAAACATTGGTTGGTGGCAGAAGGCCTTTGCGGAACACGCAGACCTGATTGTCCAGGTGCGTTCTGTTTCAGATATTCATTCGGCGAAGCGATCCGGAAAAACGGGAATTATCCTGGGATTCCAGAATACCTCCGCAATTGAGGACGATCTTGACCTCCTCTCCATTTTCCATGCCCTTGGGGTGCGGGTGATTCAGCTTACCTATATGGAGGCCAATCTGGTAGGGCAGGGGTGCCTGGAACGTTTCGATGCGGGGCTCACGGCTTTCGGCCTGGAGGTGGTTGCTGAGATGAACCGGCTGGGCATTGTGATAGATCTCTCCCACGTGGGGCATCAGACTGTCATGGAGACGATCGAGGCAAGCAGCCAACCGGTTGCGTTTACCCATGCCAACCCCTGGAGCCTTTGCAACCATCCCCGCAACAAGACGGATGAGGAAATCAGGGCGCTGGTCAAGAAGGGCGGCGTTATCGGCGCCACCATCTTTCCCCCATTTCTTCCCGAAGGCAATAGATCGACGGTCAGGGACGTTGTGAACGTGGTGGATTACCTGGTGAGCCTGGCAGGAATCGACCACGTGGGGATCGGTACAGACTTCACCGAACGTCAGCCCAGGGAGTTTTTTGACTGGGTCTTGACCGGAAGATCCAGGAAGAAGCCGGCCATGCACATTGATTTTCCCCTGAAAGTGCCCGAAGGCATCCAAAGGGCCGCCGAGTTCGGCAACCTGACCGCGGCCCTGCACGCCGCCGGGTATGGGGAAAGCGACATGAAAAAGATCCTGGGCGGTAATTTTCTCCGGTTGTTCACAGAGGTCTGGAAGAATGAAGAGCTCCGTCCTTGAAGAGACAGGCGGTCATGCGGGAAAGGCGCTTGATGTGGCGTGCCACGTCTTCCTTGCTTCTGCCCGGGTAATCACGGAAGGTGATCAGGATGCCGTTCAGGGCGGAAAAGAGACAATGGGCCAGGAGCCTGGTATCCGTTTCAGCGCCAAGCTCCTTGAATAACATTTCAAACCTGTCCAGCAAAGGGCGAACCATGGTGTTGAGCCGGTCAATCCGCTCCTGCTTTAATTCTCCGTGGAGCATGAAATGGCTCATCATCTTGAAATAATGATCATTCGTGAAGAGAAAATCCACGAAAAGCTCCGCGACTGCTGATATTGCCTCTCCCGGTTCTTTGTGGTCAGTGGCCTCGATGGATTCCAGGATCTCTGTAACGCCTCGCAGAAAGGCCTCCACGAACAGGGCCTGCTTGTCGGGAAAATAGCGGTAGATGGTGGCATGGGAGATGCCTGCCGCTCCGGCGATATCGCGCATGCTGACCTGATTAAAAGGCTTGGATGCAAATACCCCTTCCGCTGCGTCAATGATGATTTGCTGCTTGGCTTTTCTTGCCTCTTGATTGAGGGAGGCGAACGTTGTCTGGGTACCCATGAGATTCCTCACACATGTATCCCGGGGACAGCAGTCATTTCGTTTCCCCGCGCAATGAAATAGGGTGGTGCGTGCTACTTCCGGGTTTCCACTTCCTGCACGGCAAGGTCCTGGTATGCATGAAACAGCCTGGCGCAGAAATCATCCCACCGCCGGCACATATCCACGGTTTCCTCGCTCATTTCAATGAGGCTGGGATATGAAACCAGTTCGGTGATTTCAGCAGAAAACTGCTCTACCGTTTCCTTATCCCCCCCGGAGAGGATGCCCGCCACGAACGCTGAAGGTTTGTACCAGCCGGAAACCCGCTGCAGGTCCCGGTGAATTTGGGCCAGCAGGACGTTTCTCGGCCCTTCCCAGAGCTCATTGACCGCCGCGTCGCGATAGAGCCGGGGCAGGCTTGAGAAGTCTTCTATGACCCCGTGCCCGCCGAAGATGGACATGGCCATGCGCAGGACGTCCACTGTGTCCCAGGCGGCCGTTATTTTCTGCAGCATGACCAGTTCGCGCACATCAAAACGCTTTTTTTTCATATCATCGGGTTCGTCGGTAACAATTCCTCCCCTCACGCCGTTTTTCAGGCCGAGGAAATCCCGGTACAGTTTAAACGCCCCAGCCGTTGTCCTCTGGGCGGCATGTTCCATATCCCGGATCTGGGCCTTCAGCATGGGAAAACGCCCGATGGTCAGGCCGAAGGCGTCCCGCAATTCACTGTATTTCATGGCCTCGCGAAAGGCGCGGGTCATATTTGCCGCCCCTGAAAGGCCGACGGTCAACCGGGAGTAGGTAAGGACGATGCCGACCACGTTTGCGACGCCCCTCTCCAGCGGGCCCACGGGATAGGCAACAGCACCATTGTAAGTGATTTCCGCGGTGGTCAATTCGCTTGTTCCCATTTTCCATTTGATGCGGTCTATGGTGCAGCCGTTGCGGATCTCCTGTTCCTTGTTTCCGGGGAGCCAGGATGGGACCACGAACAGGGCCACCTTTTCCGATCCGGTGGGTTTCGCGGTAATCACGGCATAGTCGGCATGCGTTGCCGAGCAGAAAAACTTCGTTCCATACAGGCGCCAGGTATCACCGTCCTTTACCGCCTCCAGGACATTGGCGGGTACATCCGATCCCCCCTGAATCTCGGAGAGGTACTGGGCACCGATACCAAAGTCACCGTCTGTGCCCTCCTTGCAATGATCCAATATTGCGTTCAATTCGGGAGAGTCGGCAAATTCCTCCAGGATGGCAACCAGGCCCTCTGTGCAGGTGACGGGACAGGCAATGCAGGCTTCCCCCAGTTGATACAGGAGATACATCTTCATGAGCTTTTCCCACTTTGGCGTTTTGCTGGAAAAGAGGGCCTCGGAAAAGACCTCTTTTTCCATGGTCAGGGTATCCAGGGGACGAACAATTCGGTCAATACGATGGTTGTGGGCGTCATAATGGGTCATGTAGGGCCGCTTTTCAGGGACGGCAATGGCGTCAGCAAAATCCTTCCAGCGAAAGGAAACCTTTGGGGAAAATTCCCTGGCAGCCTGGTCGATTTCCTGCCATGCTTCTCCCGTGTATGTTTTCACCACGGCCTGGATAAAGGGATCGTCGGCATAAAAGTCGACACTGTTCCGCCACGCTAGAAACTCATCAAAATTATACGGATTGTTTTTATTAGGATATGACATATCGGCCTCCTCATAACTCATGAAGGGTTTTTTCAATTCCTTCCCCTCCATATTGGATCTCTGTTATATGTGGTTGTTATTATAACCACTGGTTACTTATTATGTCAACTGGTTTGTGCCGGTACTGTCTCGTTTTTCAGTGAACGAAATGGTCTTCTTCGTCGGGTGGATTGGTATGGGCTGAGGGCACCTGTTCAATGCGGCATGGAGAGGAAAAAAAATGGGAATGGAAGGTCCTTTCCGCTAAGAAAGCCATCTTTTCCGTCTTCGGTAATGCTTCACGTCCCTGTAGCTTTTTCTCTTACCCACTTGGCTCAGGCCGAGGTAAAATTCCTTTATATCCTCATTTTCTCTGAGCTTCGCGGAAGGGCCCTCCATGACTATTCTGCCGTTTTCCATAACATATGCGTGATCGGAGATTGAAAGGGCGACAGCCGCGTTTTGTTCGACCAGTAATATGGAGGTATTTTGCTCTTCATTAATGCGCTTGATGATCCTGAAAATCTCTTTTACAAGGGCGGGACTTAAACCCAGGGACGGTTCATCCAGGAGCATGAGCTTCGGCCTCGCCATCAGACCCCTTCCCATGACAAGCATCTGCCGTTCCCCACCCGATAGATACCCGCTGATCCTGTGACGCATAGCCGCCAGCGCGGGAAAGTACTGGTAAATGTGTTCCATATCCTTCTTGATTGCAGTGGTGTCCTTTCTTGAATACGCCCCCACCCGTATATTTTCCTCGACGGTGAGTTGTTCAAAAAGGGGCCGGCCCTCCAGGACCTGGACAATACCCATCTTTACTATTTCTTCAGGGCTTTCCTGGTCGATCCTCTTGTCTTCGAACTCGATACTGCCATCGGTTACTTCACCCAGTTCAGTCTTGAGCAGGCCTGATATTGCCTTGAGAGTTGTGGTTTTTCCAGCCCCATTGGCCCCTAAAAGGGCCACGATCCTGCCTTCGGTGACGGCAAGCGAGACCCCTTTAAGGACCAGTATTACATCACTGTAAATGACCTCGATGTTTTCTAATGCCAGCATGCCTATTCCTTCTTGGGCGGAGGGATAATTTCAAGAATTGCGGTAGCAAGTCTGTCGGAATCCAAGCCGGTCGCCTTTATCTTGTATTTCCCGGGAGGTATGGGTCTCGCCTCCTTGAAATTGGGCCTGAGCAGGGGTGTCCAGCCTACCTGAAAAAACCAGTTGAGAGTCGCCATAGGCTTCATAGCCGTGGTGAAATCTCCTTTCGCATCGGTGTTTCCGATGGCAATCCCGACATCCTCTCCCTCTTTTACCCCTTTCACTTTTACGCCGGGTGGTAAGACCATCTCAATACTGACCATCTCATTCGGGCCGAATCCAGCGCCCTTAAAAGTGATAGGTTTCTTGATCAATGCAGGAGAAAGGAACGTCTTTGCCGGCGTTACCTCCAAAACCGCCTTCGGGCCTGTTACCGATTTTAATGTTTGACAGGAAACAGCCCCCATTACCAGGGCCGAAAGTATTACCAGCGTTATGGTTGTCTTCTTGAACGCTCTCATTTTTTGCCCCCTTTCTCTCTTGTATTAGAACTTGTGAAGGCTTACCGCGTCGGGCGCCTTTCGCCAGTCTGTTATGGGTACGCTTTTCCCATTTTTTACCTGGTAGATTTTCACGACCAGGCTTCCTCTCCTGGATGTCGGGCTATATGCGCATGGCCCTTGGATACCATGTTTGCCGAGGCCGGTGAGTCTTTGGTAGGCCTCGTACATATCGTTGGCCTTCAGCTTCTTGTAGCTCACGGATTTCAGGGCTTGCTTGAGACCTGCCACATAGGTTATCCCCCAGGAAATCCCCATGCCGTACACCTCATTGAACTTTTCCGTAGGGCTCCTGTATTTCTTCCAAAGCGCCATCACATAAGGATTATTCCTGGCCTCCTCACCTCTCTGAAAAAACGAGACGATCGCCGTTCCTTCTAGGGCCTTCGCATGGACACCGATACCAAGCGCTGTTGGTCCCCAATACCCGTTCAAAAACTGTATGTTTTTGGTGAGGCCCAGGGCATAGGCATCTCTTATGATGTTGGTGGGCGTGGGGTCAACGCCGCCGGCCCAGATGTAATTTGCCCCGGCCTTGGCCAGTCGGGTCAGATAGACATCGTGCTTAAGGGTACCGGGAGGGAAAAATTCGGGTGGAAGCACTCTTATTCCCAGGGATTCAGCATATTCCTTTCCCCCGCGCAAGGGTTCTCTCCCGTAAGGATTGTCCCAGTTAAGATATCCTACCACGGGAGGACCGGATTTTCCTTTCGATTTCCAGTCAGTCATGACCCAGTCCATCATCGCGGCAAATGCATCCTGATATGCCGGCCCCCAGATAAAATTTCTTCCTATGTGGGCCTGGAACTCACCATCCCCGGGGACAAGCTGCGCTCTTTTATCCCTTTGAATCAATCTGGAAACGGCCTTCCCAATGCCGGTGCTGATGGAATTAACCATCAGGAGCCTTGGCGTTCTTCTATATCGCTTGTAGGCGGATACAGCCCGGGCCACATCGTAGCGGGTATCGACTCCTATGAACCGTATCTTTATCCCGTCTACCCCCCCTGCGGCATTGATCTCCTTTATGTAATCCTCCAGGCCGATATCCGCCGGTACGTTAAGCCCTGCAATGGGACCGGTGTAATCCGCCAGGCTCAGGTAGGCCACCTCCCTTTCTTCGGCGCTTGCCGGTGCACTGAAAATAGCCAGGGCCAGGCAGGCCACCAAAACAACAGAGAAAAAAATCACACATTGCTTTTTCATAACATCCCCCTTTCACTGATAATAAAGTTTAACGCAGAGCGATTGCCCTTTTCCTGCCCACGACCGTAGTTGTCACTAATAGGCAAAGGGATACAGCCTGTACGAGGCCTTAAAGGTCTCCCACTTGTGTGCGAGGCCCCTGGGCTCGAATATCAGGAATATGGCAACTGCCAATCCAAATGCGATGAGGCCAAGAGCAGCGGCCGGTGAAGTCCCCAACCAGGGGAATGTCCTGGCCAAAATGGGCGATGTGAACATGACAATCTCATTCAGGATCCGAATGAAGAGGACACCGAAAAATACACCGGGGATACTCCCCATGCCGCCAATGATAAGCATGCCAATGTACTCCAGGGCATGGAAAAGAGTGAACTGCTCGGCGTTCACCACCGTGATCAAATGGGCCCAGAGAGAACCGCCTATGCCCGCAAAAAAGCAGGAAATAAAAAATGCCAGAAGTTTGTAATAGTATATATTGACACCCATGACCTCACCGGCGAGGTCATTGTCCCGGATTGCCACAAAGGCCCTGCCGGCCTTCGTCCTCATCAGATTCCTGGCGGCGTAAGTCATGATGATCATTACCGTCATGATAATGTAGTACATCCGTTCGTCTGTATCGAATTCAAAGCCCCAAAGACTCGGCGGCGACGGGTAAATACCTTTGAAAGATCCCGTGATCTTCAGGTGGAGGATAAACCAGATGAGGACGAAATGGATGGCTATGGTTGCCATGGCCAGATACATTCCCTTTATTCGCAAAGATGGGGCGCCGCCGATAATCCCTATCGCCCCGGCCACAATCCCGGAAAGAGGTAACGCCAGCCAGAAGGAAACGCCGAATTTGATTGTCAGTATGGATGAGGTGTAGGCACCCACTGCCATGAATGCCGACTGGCCAAAAGAGATTTGCCCGCAATAGCCGCTCACGATCTGCAGACCCAGCACCACAATCACCGTAATGGCGAGTGAATTCATGAAACTCGCCAGATAGTATGAACCGAAAAGTGGAAAGAGATAGAGGAGTATGAGCGCGGAAATCAGAATAACCCAGTGCTGCCATGTCCTGATGATGGCAATATCCAAGGCGTAGCTTTTATCAAAAACACCACATGGCCGCATCTGTCATATCCTTTCGATTCTGGAAAGCCCAAAGAGGCCGTACGGCCTAACAAGTAAGACCAAAAGAAGGACAACATAGCCAACGACATTCTTCACACCGCCTCCTACAAGAGGATCCAGGTACGCGGCTCCCACATTTTCAACAACGCCCAGCAAGAGGCCGACTACAAGGGCTCCCAGCAGGGAGTCAAGTCCACCGCAGATGGCCACGATGAGGCCGTTAATGCCGATATAGGGCAGCATATAGTAGATATCCATCACATTTGCCGTGGCAATCCCGGCCACACCGGCTACAACCGCCGAGAGGATCCAGATATACGAGAATATGTTTTTCACCGCGATGCCCGTGCTTTGGGCGAGCCGATGATTCTCGGCCGTGGCCCGCATCCCCAGGCCGAGCTTTGTATATTTGAACAGGAGAGAAAGGGCCGCAAATAAGAGTATTGCCGCACAAAAACTTATCAACTGATTAATGGGAAGCGAAAGCCCTGCAATGACGAGATTCCCTGCCGGCAAGAACGCGGGTAGAGTTCTCGTTTGACCTTTGAGGTAGAGGACAAAGACGCCTTCCAGGATAATAAAAACGGCAAAGGTCATGAGAAAAGCGGTGAACAGGGGTTGGCCGATAAGTGGGCGAAGCGCCAGTCTTTCAATGATAAGCCCTACCAGGGCTATCAAGACAAAGGAAAAGAGAAGGCCGATCCAGAAGGGAATGCCGAGGCCGCTCAGGAAAAGCCAGAAAAAGAGCGCACCAAAGGCGACGAGCTGCCCATGGGCCAGGCTGACCACATGAGTGGATTTGTAGACCAATACAATGCTTGCGGCCACCAGGGCGTAAAGGCTCCCAATCATCAATCCTGTTATAGCCTGTTGAAGAAATCCGATCATTTCTGATCCCCCACCTCATTGACGTGAATCGAGGTTTCAATGACTCCCTTTCTTCCGTCTCTGTATGTCACACTGGCTTCAACCTTGTACGCATCTTCGTCTCCATAAAGGGCATCTATCAGGTCCTTGTACCTGTCCTCAACAAAAGTCCTTCTGAGTTTTCTCGTCCTCGTGAGTTCGTCCTCATCCGCATCGAACTCTTTATGGAGATTCACAAACCTCCGCACCCTCGTCCATTCAGGAAGGGTCAGGTTGACTTTCGCGATCTCCTTATTGATGAGGGCCGTAACCTCCCTTTTCTGGGAGAGGTCTGTGAAGGTTGTATAGGCGATGTGACGGGCCTCGGCGAATCTGCCCATGTTTTCAAGGTCAATGTTGATGAGCGCAGTTACAAATTCCTTGTCAGGACCGCCGACTATCAGAGCATCTTTGATATAAGGGCTGAACCTCAGTCTCACTTCTGTATACTGAGGAGAGAATTTTTTTCCCCCTGCCAGTTCTTTCAGGTCATCCATCCTGTCTATCACGATCAGATGTCCATCCTCGTTCATGTGCCCGAAATCACCTGTGTAAAACCATCCATCCTTTATCTTTTCCGCCGTCGCCTCGGGATTTTTGTAATAACCGGAGTAGGGATATTTGTTCTTAATAAGGATTTCCCCTTCCTCCGATAATTTTATTTCCACCCACGGTACTGGCGGGCCTGATGTCTCGGGGCGAATATCCCCTTTTCTGGGCATGGTCATGACACCCTGCTCGGTGCTGCCGTAGAACAGGCGAACATCTATTCCAAGCGCCTTAAAATACTTGATAATATCAGGGCTGACCGCTGCGCCCGCAGAATATACAACATCTAAATTGGAAAGGCCTAACCTGTCTCTCAGCTGTCTGAAAAGGGCATGGTAGGCAAGAAAGTATATGACGCGCCATGGAAAGCTGATCTTTCTCTGACCAGTTTTCATATCGGCGACCTTGAGTCCGATTGGCAGGGTGATCCTGTATATGAGGCGTCTCAAGAACGTCGAATCAATCATTCTTGCCTGAACCATCCTGTTCAGGTTTTCCCATAGCCTGGCACCAAAAAAGAGAATATGCGGACCGATTTCTCTTATGTTTTCCTGCACCGTCTCCGGTTCCTCCGGGAAGTTTGCCACCATGCCTGCCAGAATACTCCCGGCAATCCCTATCCCCTGCTCCGTAATCCAGGCAGGTGGTATAAATGACAGGTATTCATAGTTTTTCCCGAACCAGCCGTCCAACCGGCCCCATTCGGTGGCAGACGCCACCAGCCACCTTTGACTCAGCATCCCTCCCTTGGGAAGACCCGTGGTCCCCGAGGTATAGCAAAAGGCAGCAATATCGTCACCACTACCCTGGTCAACCATTTCGTCAAAAAGACCTGGATGTTTATTCGCATGATCCTTCCCTAAGTCGATCACCTCATCAAATGAGATGAGTATCGGGTCCTTATAGGTCCAGAGTCCTTTCGGGTCCCAGTAAATGACCTTCTTGAGCTTCGACAGGTCATTCTTTATCTCAAGAAACTTATCCACCTGTTCCTGGTCATGGGCAACCGCAAAGGTGGAGTCCGAGTGCTCTGCGTAATATTTTACTTCCTCGGGCAGGCAGTCCGTGAATATGCCGACTGCCGCGCCTCTGGACGATTGAACGGCTAATTCGGCCCAGAACCATTCCGGCTTGTTTTCACCTAAGATGGAGACCTTGTCCCCCTTTTCAAGGCCAAGACTTATAAGCCCGAGGCAAAAATATTTCACCTTCAGGTAATAGTCTTCCCATGTATATTCCTGCCATACCCCCCTGTCCTTGACCCTCATGGCCACAACACGGGCGCCAAATTTCCTGTAATTCTCTCTCAGTGCCTGGGGTAGTGTTTCGGCGGACATAGGATTTACTCCTCACCCAGATATGCCTTCAAAACTCGCTCATTATTCTTAATTTCACTGGGCAGGCCTTCTGCGATTTTGGTCCCAAAATCAAGTACGGCTATCCTGTGGGAGATATCCATCACCACATCCATATCATGCTCGATGAGGACAACCGGTATTTTCTTGAGTTCAAAGATATCCAGGATAAACCTCGCCATGTCCTCCTTTTCCTCCACATTCATACCTGCCATGGGTTCATCCAGGAGCAGCACAGACGGGTCCATGCACAGGGCCCTGGCAAGATCAACTCTCTTTCTTTGGCCATAGGGGAGGGATGCAACCACTTTTTTTCTGATGGCATTCATCTCCAGCAGGTCTATGATCTCCTCTACATCCTCCCGGTGGGAAATCTCCTCCCGCCGGGCCGGGCCGAAAAAAAGACATCCCAGCAATGCCCCGTGCTTCATATGTACATGCCTGGCAGCCATGAGGTTGTCCAGGACGGAGAGACCGGAAAAGAGCTCTATGTTCTGGAATGTCCTGGCGATGCCCAGTTCTGCGATCTTGTGAGGACTGAGTCTGGTGAGGTCCTTATTCCTATAGAGGATTTGTCCCTTGTAGGGGTGGTAGAAACCGTTGATGCAGTTGAGGAGGCAGGTCTTGCCGGCGCCGTTTGGCCCGATCACCGCGAGGATTTCGCCGGACCTGATCTCAAGATCCACCCGGTGGAGGGCTTCAAGGCCTCCGAACCTGAGTGAAAGACCGGCAATGCTAATGACTGCTTCACTTCTTTTTTCAGGCATGAGAAAGGATTCTGTCCTTGGTATCGGCTCTATCCATTTTATTCCATATTTTTCAGTACATACCGTTAATATTTCCCTCCATGGTCCTTTTTTACCTGGTCCCGATCAATTTCACCGGTGTCATTTTTTGGCAGTGCGTCCACAAAGACGACATACTTCGGTTTCTTGTAACGCGCGATCTTTGAGGCCACAAAATCAACTAAGGCCTCTGCTTCCAATGCCGCTCCGGGCTTTCGGACGCACACAGCCTTAATTCCCTCACCCCATTGCTCGTCAGGGACGCCGATGACACTGGCCTCGGCCACATTTTCATGCTCCAGGATGACCTTTTCCACCTCGGCAGGATACACATTTTCGCCGCCGGTCTTGATCAATTCCTTTTGGGCCTTTCTTTTCACATACCAGAGATATCCGTCCTCATCAAAGCGCCCTATGTCTCCGGTATGGTGCCATCCATTTCGAAACGTGTATGCGTTATCCTCATCTCTTCCCCAGTAACCGGAAAAAACCGCGGGAGACCGGACACAGATTTCACCGGGCGTTCCCACAGGGACTTCATTGTCGTGATCGTCAAAGAGAATCACCCTCGAGAGGCAGGTTGGTTTCCCCGCGCTCCCCGGTCTTTCCTCAATGCGTCCTCCCGTCACCGGCATAGCCTCTGTCTGCCCGAATGCCGTCCAAAACCTGGCTTCGGGGGCTATTTTTTTGAAGCGCAGAATGTTTTCCGGTTGATCAAGACCCGCCACGTGTACGAGACTCGATAGATTGTACCTGCCCTCAGCTTCAGCATACTTCTCCATGATCATTTTGAGCATTGGCGGGAAATGGAGGAGAATGGTCCCTTTTTCTTCGTGGATCAATTGCAGGGTGCGTTCCGGGTCGAAGCGTTCCAAGACCGCGTTTTTTCCCCCTGCCTGCATCACTGCAAGGGCCATGGTAAGCCCCGCGATGTGAAAAAACGGGAGCGTATCCACACAGCAATCCTCCTCTCCCAGGGCGTACAGATACATCAACTGCATGTTGCAATAGAGAATGTTGGCCTGGCTGAGAAGGGCGCCACGCGGCTGTCCTTCCACTGCCGCGGTATGAATAAGGACGAATCCTGTGTCGGCCGATGGGTGGGCGTCATCATCAGGACGTATCTTCCCATACAGTTCTTCAAAGGGGGAAAAGCCTTCACCAGCTTCGCCGGGGCCGATGGTATAGTATCTATCGATCGAAGCAGCTTTCTTGGCGGCATCTGTTACGGCTGGACGGTATTCCGTCCCGGCAAAAACAAGTTTCGGCCTGCAGTCACAAAGTACATATGCTATTTCATGGTGCTGAAATCGCCAGTTTACAGGGAGGAGAATGGCCCCGATTTTTGCCGCCGCGCCGTAAAGGAGCATGAATTCAGCGGAATTGTTGGCAACAACGCCGAGCCTATCTCCTTTTTCGACTCCCACTCCGAGAAGGCCTGCGGCCAGTTTGTCGCACTTTTCCTTGAACTCCGTGTGGGTGAGACGCAGGTTGTGAGACACGATACAGTCACTTCCGCCACACACCTGAGCGTTACGGCAAATCATGTCATATATATTGAAGTCACAAGACCCCTGCGTTTGCACTGTATCGCTCCTTTCACTATTCCCTTCAGCACGCCAAAAGTGAGATCAAAAGGTATGTTTGTCCATCGTGGTGTTTCCCGGGCAAAAATCACCAGGAGCGGCCTGCACGGCACATGCCGCATCCGAATTGCGCCTGTTAGATATGGTTTCTCTTATAACCATTGGTTCGGAATTATGTCAACCGGTTTATGCTGCCCTGTTCCAACGGAAAACCTGTTCCCTGATCAAATCATAGACGTTTACCTTGAGCATATCCGTACTGGCGAGGATGCGGTCCGCATAGCGCTCTACCGCCTGAATCCCCTTATAGCACCTGATGTGTCCAGCTCTTCGAAATGAGACTCACTGTGCCGGCACGTGAATACTCAGGTGTACATACTGCTCATTTTTTCCTTAAAATACTCAAGCGCCTTCAGAACAAAACGCGCATAAGCGCCTGCCTGTCCTCCGCCCATTTCAATTGCGACATCAATGGTCTCGTAAATTTCTTCATCTTTTGCACCAGCCAGTAAGGCCTGGTTGAGATGCCATTCCATGCACGGCTCGCACTTGGTAACGATTGAAATTGACAATGCCATGAGTTCTTTCGTTTTTTTCTCCAATGCGCCGTCACGGAACGCCTTCTCTTCCAACCGCAACAATGACTCATATGTGCCGACATTCTTAAGAAACGATACGTGCAGCTCTTTTCTGTCCCTGATGCTTTGCTCAATTTTCTGCAAACTTAAATCAGACATCATAGGCCTCCATTTTTGCCTGGTTTTTCACGATCTCCTTCCGAGGTCATCCGCACCTTGATCTCGCCGCTCCGCACGTGCAGGTCTGTCTGGGGGAAGGGGATCTCGATATTCGCCTGCTTCAGTTTGTACCAGATGGAGAAATAGAGGACACTCCTCACGGAAGGGAACAGCCACGGCTCATTAATCCAGATGCGAAGCTCAAAGTCGATCGAGCTGTTTCCATACTGTTTAAAAAGGACATCGGGGGAAGGCTGATCCAGGACCCTCCTTTCCTCCCTGGCCGCATCGAGAAGGATATCCCGTACCTGGTTGGGATCGGAACCGTAGCTGACTCCAACAGGAATATCCACCCGGATGAGCCGGTCGCGGTGGCTGAAGTTGGTTACCTGGGACCCCACCAGGTCACTGTTGGGAATGATGATGTCATGACCCGATCTCGTGTGTACGACGCTGCTCCGAAGCCCGATAGTCGTGACCCGCGCATCCTTTTCCCCGATCCTGACAATGTCTCCCTGCTTTACTCTTCGCTCGATAAGGATGATGAGGCCGCTCGCAAAATTATTTACCACGTTCTGGAGCCCGAACCCGACACCGACACCCAGGGCCCCGAGCACGATTTTCAATGTGGACAGGTCAAAACCCAGGGAACTGAGTCCCATAAAAAACCCGATGACCACGAGACAATAGCGCACCAGGGTGCCGAGGCTGGTACTGGTGGTGGGATCGACCCCGATGCCGGGCAGGACACGCGATCCCAGCAGATCTGAAAGAAGCCGTGCGCCCAGTACGAAGGCCGCCATCAGTCCCACGGCCAGGAGGATGGAAAAAACGGATATGTCGGCTGCACCGAATTTGAAAAACGGATGTCCCAGCCAGCCTGCGACGTCCTTGAGCAGTCCCAGTTGCTGCAGGATGATGAGCGCAAAAACAATGGGGAGAATGACCCGTCGGATCCTGCGCCGCCGCCGTCCCGGCGGAAGAAATTCTTTGCTCAGGGAGATGACCAGCCGGTAGAGAAGGAAGAACAGGAGAATGGGAATGAGGCCGAAGGGATGCCCCTCCGTCTTGGTTATCCGGATCAAAATCCCGAAAAGCGAATAGAAGAGGATGGCCCATAAGGGCCAGAGAGAGGCGCTCAAAAGCTCCAGGCCGATCTTTAAACCCCGCGACCCGGTAACGCGCGGGGATTCGCGGTACCTGCGGAATGCCCGGGCCGTGAGCAGCCCCGGCAGATAGGAGACCGCTGAAATGGCTATGAGAAGCGCAGTATCGCGCACCCAGGGCTGGCAGGCCAGGATGTAAAGCTGCTGCACGATCCTGTTCAAGATCTGATCCATGGCTTTGTCCTCAGCAGATGAAGCGCAAGGCTTGGAGGTCCCGATTCAGTTCAGGCGGAGAAGAGGAACTGATGGAGGTCAGGCCTTTCCCGGAGAACCCCCCGCTTTGGGACTTCCATTGGATATATACCATTTCCAACAACAGAACGCACGAGGATTTCTGGGGCTGCAGTGAAACACTGCATTTTTCATGAATCGCCTCGGTTCCTGCTGCCCGGGACGTGGCGCCTTCCCGGTGCCTGGCGGGAATCAGGAAGTCCTTTGGCGTCTCTTGAACCGCCTCCCCAGGAAGGACTGGAAGCGGTCCATATACACGTAGAAGACGGGGGTCACGACAAGGGTGAGGAACTGGGAAAAGAGCAGCCCACCGACCACGGCCAGGCCAAGAGGCCGGCGGGATTCGGCCCCCGCACCGAATCCCAGAGCGATGGGAAGCGTCCCCATCAGGGCTGCCATGGTCGTCATCATGATGGGCCGGAACCGGATGATGCATGCCTCGTGGATGGCTTCTACCGGTCCTTTGTCCCCTTTCCGCTGGGCGTCCAGGGCAAAGTCGACCATGATGATGCCGTTCTTCTTGACGAGACCCACCAACATGATGATGCCCACAAAGGCGTATATGCTGAGTTCCACGTGGAAGAGAAGCAATGTGACCAGGGCGCCGAAACCTGCAAAAGGCAGGGCCGAAAGGATCGTGACGGGGTGGATGAAACTCTCGTACAGGATCCCCAGCACCATGTAAATGACCATTACGGCCAGGAACAGGAGGAGGCCGAGGCCGGTCACCGAGGATTGGAAGGCCTGCGCCGTCCCCTGGAAGCTGGTGGTGACGGTCGCCGGCAGCGTCCTCCGGGCAAGGATCTCCACCTCACTCACGGCCTTTCCCAGCGGATAATTGGGTTTGAGATTGAAGGAGAGGGTCACGGAAGGGGCCTGACCCGTGTGGTTGATGGAAAGAGGGCCCAATCCCTGGGTGATGTTCGCCACGGACTTGAGGGGGACCAGGCGGCCGTCCTGAGAACGGACGTACAGGAGGGACAGGGCTGCCGGGCTGCGCTGGAACCGCGGCGCCACCTCGAGGATGACTTCGTAGGTGTTATTCTGGGTATAAATGGTGGAAATCTGTCTGGAACCGTAGGCGTAGTAAAGGGTATTTTCGATCTCCTGCGCGGAGATACCCATGGAGGATGCCTTGTTTCTGTCAATGGTGACAGTGGCCTGGGGATTCTTGATCTCAAGATCGCTTGTAATATCCTGGAGCCCTTCCAGGCCATGCATTCTCTGTTCCATGATCTGGGCGTATTTGTAAAGCTCGGCGGTATCAGAACTCTGAAGGTTGAGCTGGTACTGGGCTTTGGTGAGGTGCCCGCCGATGTTGATGGGTGGCGGGTTCTGAAGAAAGACCATGATCCCTGGGATTCTGGCCAGTTTTGGCCGGAGCTCCGCAATGACCTGGTCCGCCGAGAGTTTCCTCTCGGAGCGAGGTTTCAGGTGGAGGAAGACGACGCCGGTGTTGCCGCTGGTCCGGCCCCGGGAGCCGGCGCTCGACATGAAGCGTTCCACGTTAGGGTCTTTCTGGATGATTGAGACCACGGCCTTCTGATGCTTTACCATGGCATCGTAAGAGATGCTCTCAGCGGCCTGAGTAAAACCGAAGACTGCGCCTGTATCTTCGCTGGGAAGGAAGCCCTTCGGGATGACAGTGAAGAGATATCCCGTTGCGACCAGGATGAAGCCGGAAAAGATGATGACCAGGCGGCGATGCTTCAGACTCCATGTCAGCATGGTTTCGTAGATGTCCACCGTCTTCTGGAAGACGCGTTCGGAGAAGTTGTACATACTGCCGTGGTGCACTTCCTTCGGCGGCCTCAGGAATCTGCTCGAAAGCATGGGCGTCAGGGTCAGCGACACAAACCCTGAGATCAGGATGGCGCTCGCGATGGTGACGGCGAACTCGTGAAAGAGCCTGCCGATGATGCCGCCCATGAGGAGCACCGGGATGAATACGGCCGCCAGAGAGAAGGTCATGGAAAGGATGGTGAAGCCGATCTCGCGGGACCCTTTCAGCGCAGCCTGAAACGGGCTTTCCCCCAGTTCCATGTGCCGGACGATGTTTTCCAGCATGACGATGGCGTCGTCCACCACGAAGCCCACCGAGAGGGTGAGCGCCATGAGAGAGAGGTTATCCAGGCTGTATCCGAGGTAGTACATGACGGCAAAGGTGCCGACGATGGACATGGGAAGCGCCAGGCTGGGAATCACGGTGGCCGAAAGGTTCCTCAGGAACAGGAAGATGATGAGGATCACGAGAAACAGGGTGAGCAGCAAGGTAAACTTGACGTCGCGGACCGAGTTCCTGATGGATTCGGAGCGGTCGTGAAGTACATGGAGTGAAACGGATGCCGGGATCTGTTCCTTGAGCGTGTTGACGAGATCGAGCACATTTCTGGCCACCTGGACCGTGTTGGTTCCGGGCTGTCTCTGGATAGCCAGAATGACCGAGCGGTCGTCGTGTTTTGCGTCCACGTACCAGGCCGCGGTCTTGTCGTTTTCCACACTGTCCAGGACACGCCCCAGGTCCTTCAGGCGCACCGGACTCCCGTTTCGATAGGCCACGATAAGGGGCCGGTAGGCAGCCGCGTCTTCAAGCTGTCCGGTGGCCTGAACCGTGTACGCCACATGGGGCCCATAAAGGATTCCCGTCGGCAGGTTGACGTTCCCTGCCTGCACCGCCTGCGCCACTTGATCGAGTCCGATACCTTTGTTCGCAAGGCTTTCCGGGTTTACCTGGATGCGCACCGCGTATTTCTGGGAGCCGTAAACCGAGACCTGGGCCACTCCGCTTACCATGGAGATGCGCTGCGCCATCACGGTTTCGCCGTATTCATCCAGGCTCGAAAGAGGCAGCGTTGCCGAGGTGAGGGCAAGATACAGGATGGCATGGGCTGCAGGGTTGACCTTTCGAAAGGAAGGCGGGCTCGGCATGTCATTGGGCAGGTCTCTCTGCGCCACCGAGATCGCTGCCTGGACGTCCTGGGCCGCGGCGTCCAGATTGCGGCTCAAACTGAATTGAAGAACCACCTGGGTCGTACCGAGCCGGCTCGTGGAGGTCATCGAGTCGAGTCCGGCGATGGTGGAGAACTGCTTCTCCAGGGGGGTGGCCACGGCGGAGGCCATGGTTTCGGGACTTGCGCCGGGCAATGACGCCGTTACCTCAATCGTGGGAAAGTCCACGTTGGGGAGATCACTCACCGGAAGGAGCCGGTAGCCCGTGATCCCGAAAAGGAGGACCGCGATCATGACAAGGGTCGTCATGACCGGCCGTTTGATGAACAGGTCTGAGAGACCCTTCATGGCTTGCCTGTCCCCGCTGGTGCGTGTGTGTCGGCAATTTCGATCCTGGCCCCGGGGAAGAGACGAAGCTGCCCGTCGGTGACCACCTTGTCTCCGGCCCCGACTCCCTTCCGGATCACCGTCTCCCCGTCGAGATGCTGTCCCGTCTCAATGGCGCGCATTTCCACTGTCATATCGGGTTTCACCACAAAAAGGTAATCTCCCTTCTGACCCCGCTGCACCGCCTGAGAAGGGACGACCACGGCATTCTTGGTTGTGGCAAGTCTCAAGGTGACGTTCAGGAACTGGCCCGGCCAGAAACTCTTGTCGCGGTTTTGAAATGTGGCCTTCAGGAGGATCGTGCCGGTGGACTCGTCCACCGTGTTGTTGATGAAGGTGAGGCGCCCTTCATAAGAATTTCCTCCCTCTCCGGGAAAGGCAGCCTCCACCGGGAGGGGGTCCTTTGCAGCGTACCGCCGGATTTCGGGGAGGTATTCTTCGGGAACCGAAAAACTCACATATATGGGGGTAATCTGATTAATGGTTACCACGGCCTGGTCGTTGGCCTTGATCACGTTTCCTTTTTGCAGGAGAAAATCTCCGGTGCGGCCGGAAATGGGGGCACGGACCGTACAATAGTCGAGATTCAGCCGGGCGGTTTTTACGGCGGCTTCATCGGCTGCGATGGTTGCCTTCAGGGCTTCAGCATTTGCCACAACCTGATCGTATTGCTGAGAGGTCACATAATCTTTCTTGATGAGTTCTCCATAGCGGCGGACATCGTTCTCTGCATTCTTGAGGACGGCCCTGTCCCGGGCGAGGGCGGCCTGGGCCCCTTCCAGGGCCGCCTGATACGGGCGCGAGTCAATGGTAAAGAGGAGGTCTCCCCGGGACACGTACTGTCCCTGCCTGAAGGCGATGTCGGTGATTTCCCCGGTGACCTGTGCTCGCACGGAAACTATGCTGTAAGATCCTACGGTCCCAATGGCGTTGATGATCACCGGCACGTTTCTGGTGGCCGCAGCGCTTACGGTTACGGGAGCGGCCCGCGTTTTTTCTTTTTCAGCATTCCCGGAAGAGCAGGAC
The DNA here is from genome assembly GCA_964633015.1 of uncultured Desulfobacteraceae bacterium. Classification (GTDB taxonomy): domain Bacteria; phylum Desulfobacterota; class DSM-4660; order Desulfatiglandales; family Desulfatiglandaceae; genus B46-G9. The sequence continues at coordinate 18,994 of CAZWEV010000025.1, forward strand.
GCCAGCAGGAAAAGTGCGGCTGCGACTGCAACCGGACGCAGGAGAAAAACAAAAACCCGGACAGATGGTCTGGTCCCGGGAGATTCAGGTTTACACGTGATTCTCATGGCACGCCGTCCTTTTCTAACCTGATGGGAGAGTGATCCAGGGCGTTGGTTTCATCGGCCGTCAGTGTCCCTGTATCGTGCGCGAGCTGTGCGAGCGAAACAAACCAGTCCGCGTTGGCCTGAACCCGCTGGGCCCTGGCTTGTTCGAGGGCGCTTTGGGCCGAAAGAAGGTCGAGTATGCTGCCGACCCCCGCTTTGTAGCGGCCGAAGGCCACCTGATAGGACTCGGTGGCGCTTTTCAGCAGATCTTCGCTGGTCCTGACACGCTGTTCAGCGGTCTTCAGATTGTAGTAGCTCGTCCATACCTCCAGAACGACCTGCTGTTTTGCACTTGCCAGCCGTGCCCGTGCCGCCTTTTCGTCGGCCCTGGCCTGGAGCACGTCGTAGTGCTGCGAGTACCCTGTGAAGATCGGGATGCTGAGCTGTATGGTTCCGCCGTAGCTGTTTCCCCACGATCCTGAGGTATCGTAATAGGTGCGTCCCAGATCAGCCGCCCCGGTGATGGACGGATACGCTCCGGCTTCCACTTTTCGAACATTTGCCTCCGCCTTTCTCACCTGGGCACGTGCCGCCCTGAGGTCCGGCCTCTGTTTCTCGGCCTGTGCAAGATACGCGTCAACCTGCTGCAGCGTCTCTTTGAGAGGGATCTCCGCCCGGGGGATGCCGATGTCATAGGGTGTACTGGCGGGCAGGCCCATGGCCGTTGCCAGGGCGCCCCTCGTGGTCTGAACCTGACCGCGCAGGTCGTCCAGGGCCAGCTTGGACTGTGCCAGGGCGGTCTTTGCCTGCAGCACGTCGGCGATGGTGGCAACACCCGCGTGGTGACGGTCCCCTGCGGCATCCAGATTCGTTTTTGCTTCCTTGTACGTAGCCTGTTCGGCCTCGAGCAGGGCCTTGGCGGTCACATAGTTGTAATAGGCCTTTTCCACCAGAAGGATGACGCTCTGGATCATGGCATTGTGATTCCAGTCGGCCGCAATGAGAGCTTCCCGGGCCTCCGCTACGGTCGCGTCGCGGACGCCGAAGTCGAAAATGAGCCAGTTGAGCTGTACTCCCGCCGAATAGTCGCGCTCACTGTACGAATCCGTGCCTTTCTGTACTTGACCGTGGAAACGGCTCAGACCGGTGGTTGCACCGACCTGCGGGTAGTATCCGCCTTCCTTGCTGCCGTATGCGGCTGCCGCGGATCGCGCCTGGGCCCAGGTAGCGGCGGTTTCAGGGTTATTTCGAAGGGCAATATCCACGATGTCCAAGAGTCTCAAGGCCCTCCCGGGTCTCAAAATTTCCTGTGGGATCTCGGGGGGAGGCGCCGGTGGAAGGGGATTCGAGATGACTTGGGGCGGGGGATTCCATGGCACCGCAGCAGAAGAGGACGTTGCCTGGGCCCCGTAAATCATCGGGGAATGCCGGGTACATCCCGCCAATGCCAGGATCCCTGCGATGAGTATCCCACCAAATACACTCCATGTTTTCATAGTCAGCGTTTTTCCTTGGCCCTCCATCGGCCTCCTCACTACGGTGCTGATCCCAGGGTAATGCCCTGGAGAAATACTTCCATGACCAGCCGGGCATCCTCCTCCACGGGGCCGGGTTGTTTATCCAGCAGGCGACGGGCGGTCACGGCAATGGTCGATTCGATCAACATGGAAGCAACTTTTCCGGAATCCACGTGCCGGAAAAGCCCCTCGGCGACACCGTCTTCCACCACCCCGGAGATCCTTCCCAGAAAACTGCGGTAGCGGCTGTTCTTCTGGCGCCGTATCTGCGATTGCGCCAACTCCCGCTCCTCCAGGAGAAACCGGAAGAGTCCCCGGTTTTGGTCAAAATAGCCCAGAAGCCGATGGGTGATGTCCTTGATCTTTCTATCCGGGGGGAGTGATCCGTTCAGGATGGCCTGGAGCTGATCCCCCAGGGGCTTAAAGGAGATCTCCTTGACCGATTCCAGAAGTTCCTTCTTGCTGCGAAAGTGAAGGTAAAGGCACCCCTTGGATACTCCGGCCTCGGCGGCTACCTCATCCATGGTGACTCCCCTGGTCTCTCTGCGGGTTATCAGGTTCACGACGGCTTCCTGGATGGCTTGGCGGGTCATGCTGTCCAGAAGACTCTGCCGTTTTGCGTTTCGTCTTGGCATGCTGCGCTTCACTCCCTTGTGACCGGGAAGTCATATACTGACCGAGCAGTCAAAATAGGAGTCTTGCAGTCGCTTGTCAAGTATATTCCGAGAGAGATCACGCGTACCGTCCGAACCGCAAACTTCTCACTGTTCTTCAAAAGAACCGGATCTCACCAGGCATCGCCTAGAATTCATTTGACAAAGACCGTTGTTTATATCAATATCGACATATATCAAAAATGATATAAAAAAATTCCGCGCCATTGGAAAGAACGGCGGAAGGCGCGCTGAATTTGCAATAATAAGCGTATCGTCAGGGAAGGTTTGCCGTCATTATTGCAGGAGAAGATGTATATGGATGAAAGCATCCTTTTATTCAATCTGAAACTGGATTGCATCTCAAGGACATCCAGGCTGAACGAAAGTATCATCGAAAACCTGCTGGCTCAATTGAATAGACACCGGGACGGTGACACGGATGTCTACTGGTTGACCGTCGCCCGCATCAACGAACTTGCTCTGCTGTGCGCGGGAACCTATGCAGATAACTGTGAGTTTCGTCTGGTTGGTGATTTACTCCTGAACCCTCGTCGTGTCCTGATCCATGTACGAGGATCACTGAGGCCGGTTACAAAAATCCGGCACCGGGGACTTACCGAACAGTTTCGCCATGTCGCGGATTCTCCTCTGGAAGTGATTGAGTGGCTGAAAAGGGAAACCTTGCAGGAAATCAAAGAGGAGGCACTGCTTCCCTCCCTCTACGGCCTCCTGAGCAGTTCCGGCAGAATGGAAAAGAGGTATCTTGACTCCGTCACGGAGCGCAAAACACGTATTGCAGCCCTGAGCGGGTTCTTGGCTTCTTCCGGGTTCGAGGATGGAGCGGATATTCACCGATGGATGAAAAACGCAGGTCCTGCCGACCGCCGCATGGTTGATTCCATGCTGTGCCGTTTCGACTGCGGGATCTTCTTCGAGATGGGGGAAGATATCCGCCGCATGGCTGGGAGCTATTCGGAGGGCAGCAGGTTCCTGTCCGGCGCTATGGTTCCCGGGGATCCAGGCCGAGTCCCGGACGGCCTGTGGGATAAAGAACGCCGCGTTTCAGGGTGACGGCTCCCGCCGATGGGTCTCCGATAAGGTCCAGGTGCCCATCCAGATCCGCGTAGAAGACATTGGGCAGGGCAAGGGCAAAGTGAAGTCCCGCCGCAATGGCGAGTGCCGCCTCGTCCATGCACCCGACCATCACTTCGAGTCCTGCCGCCCGGGCAACCGCGTTGATCCGGAGAGCCTCCCATATACCGCCCACTTTCATCAGTTTGATATTGACCATATCAACCCGATTCTTCCGGGCAAGCCGAAAGGCATCTTCAAGATTCATCATGCTTTCATCGGCCATGACGGGAATGGGTGCTGTGCCGGTAACCCGGCCCAGGGCATTGAAATCCGATCGGGATGTGGGCTGCTCGATCAGTTCCAGTTTTGCTGAAGAGACCCCTTTGATAAAGGCCAGCGCCTCATCGGCCGAGTAGCCCTGGTTGGCGTCGAAGCGCAGTTCGATTCTGTCTCCCACCGCCTGCCGGACCGCCAGGAATCGTGCGATATCCAGCTCAACATCCCGCCCGCCCTTGATCTTCAGTGTGCGGAAACCTTGTTCCACAAAGACCTTTGCCCGGGATACGGTATCTGCCAGCGGGAGGATGCCGATGGTGATGCTGGTCTTCATCCGGGTCCGAAATCCGCCGAGAAGCCTGAAGAGCGGAAGCCCGGATATTTTTCCCAGAAGATCGTAAAGCGCCATATCCACCATGGCCACGGCCGAGGGATGTGCCGGCAGAATCGGTATCAGACGCTCCAGCAGGAGCGCCATGCGAAGCGGGTCTCCACCGGTCAGTGTGGGTCTGATCATTTCCGAGAAAACATTCATCACGGTTTGCGGGGTTTCTCCGGTGACGGCGGTATCGATGGCGGCGCACCCGAAACCGGTGAGACCGGTGTTGGTCCGGATTTTCAAAAAGATATTGGTGGTCCGGTCAAATGATTCGTAGGCGATTGTGTACGGCTCGGCGAGGGGCATGGTCACCGGCCAGGCTTCCAGGGAAATGATTTTCATGTCGTCGGCAGAGTTTTTCTCTGTGCTCTCCTCATGCGGTGACCTGTTTTCGGCACCATGACTGCGAATGTATATACTTAGCCCTTTGATTTGCAATTACACCAACATATTGAGACGTTGTGAGCAGAGAACCGGCATATTCCCTCTGCTTCGTTCGCTCCGCTGTCCTGCTCCAGGGCCGACATGACGCCGCCTCGGGAACATCCCGTTTCCCTGCATTTCCGGAAGGCCGCAGTTTTGGCGGTGTTCAAATACGTTAGCATACGTATGAATTGATGGACTTAGTTTTGATTAACCTTCCACTGAAAAGACCAGCCCGGAGCCTCGGAACGGAAAAAAGGCTTTCTCCCGCTGTCCTTCCGAAAGGGTCTCATGATGCCTCCCGCTCTGCGGGAGAATATTCATTCCCGGTGGTGAATCTCCTCCAGGGTCATTTCTTTCAGGTCTTCCACCAGGGCCACCAGGTGGGCGATCATGATTTCCCAGATCCTTTCTCCCTTGGCCGCGCTGGCCCGGGTAGGGTCCCCCATGACACCGCTCTCCGAGATGTTCTTCGTGGCGCCGTACCAAAGGACTCCCCGTTTTGAGGTAAAGTCGAGATATTTGCTGGAAAAGGCCGGGATCGAGGTGACCGCTCGGTCCATCCGGACAAGCTCAGGACGAACGGCCAGGCTGGTGCTGGTCTCGATTTCACCGGCATGAACATCATTGGGCGTTTCAATAAATTCGGCGATGTCCACGTCGCTCGTCTCACCGGTATCGACGCAGACGAAGATCCCGGCGTCCCGGTTGATCATCTGGGCGGCGTGGTTGATCGCCGGGGTGTTGCCGCCGTGCCCGTTGATAATGACCAGTTTCCGGATGCCGTTTTTTGCGACACTCATGCCGATGTCATAGACCAGTCTGGACAGGGTATCATTGGTGATGCTCACGGTGCCCGCGAAGTCATCATGATGGTAAGAAATGCCGTAAGAAATGGACGGCAGGACCAGGGGATGCGGCGTGCTGCAGGCTTCCGCCACCCGCCTGGCAAGGTAGTCGGCGTCAAAGGCGTCCGTGTCCAGGGGCAGGTGCGGTCCATGCTGTTCCAGCGCGCCCACGGGCAGCAGCGCCACATCCATCTCCGTCAGACGGACGGACGCTTCGGGCCAGGTAAGGTTTCCCCACGTAACGGTATCGCTGTCCTTGGCGGCTTTGGGTGTTGTCTGCGGCAGTTCAAAGGGATACGGCTGATGAAGATCTGCCGATTCCAGCGGATTAAACGGTATCCAGCGCCGGCCGATACGATGCACCGCGCCGGTGGCGTATTCCATGAAAATCCTGTAGAGGGGCGCGCGAAGATCCTCGGGAATCGCATTCAGGGGAGAGCCCCTGGGATCAAACCGAAGGGACATGATCTCCGGGTGTTCTTTGAACGGCTTTCTCACGTCAGCGGGCAGGTCTATGAGTTCCTTTTCGGCGAGCATATGCCCGAGGTGGTGAAACCCTGCCGATTCCTGGCTCAAGCGGTGATTTGAAAAGTGTTCAAGGCAATCCCGGATGTGTTCTTCCCGGTACCCACAGCCCTTGGGGTCCACATCGAGGGCGCAGAGCATGGAGATGATTCTGCGGCACTTTTCGCATCTGCCGCAGGGGTAGACCCTGTCTTTTTCCTTGTGTGCGGCGTGGCAGGACAGTTGGTGTGCCTGCAGGGCCGGGTAACGGTTGGCCAGGATTTTTTCTATCAGCAGTTCGCTCAGGGGGCGAACCACGGAGAAGCAACTGATATGCCAGCCTTTTTCCATGAAATAGCGGGAGAGGGTCCGGTCGAAATAGACGCTCTGATCGAACAGTCCGTTGTAGTGGGAAATTCCATGATGCGTGCGTCGCACGGTGGTATCGAATTCGTCCCCCACCAGGAGCCGGCCGATCCCCCGCTTTCGCATCAGCGGGAGGACCCCGAATAGAAAAACCGCCACGGTCCAGAGCCGGACAGGATACTCATCGGATCGCACATTGGCAAAGTCCTTTCGAATGAACGGCATGCGCTGGAGCATCCAGGAAAAGAGCCGGTCCGAGTTGACCCAGACCCGGGCAGTATGGGGTATGTGATCCCGGAAATGCCGATAAGCGTTCAAGGCCGTGAACCAGTGGCGCCCGGACTCGTTGAGGAAAACCGGATGCGTTTCCCCGCCGATTTCATGTATAAGCCCGTAGCTCAGCAGGCTGTCCTTACCGCCGCTGGAGAGGATGCAGTGCCGGTGTTTACGGGTTTCCCACAGGAGCCATTGGTGAGAACGGTCAATGGGCCCGGCGCTCTTGAATTCAATGGTTGCCTGGGTATATTTTTTCCGTGCCGCAGGAGACAGCTCTGCCGCCGCACCGGTGAGAAAGATATTGGGTTCGAGAAATTTCTTGACGTATATTTCCCTTGCCGTGTTTTCACACATCTCCCGGAGCAGGCGTCGGTCAAGATTATCGAACGTACCGAAAAAGATGATCTTTTTACAGAAAAGCCCGTAATTGAGTGCTGCCTGGGCGGCAATCATGCAGGCCAGGTTGTGGGATTCCGGCTCGTCCGGTTTGAAAACGGGTTCCCCGTAGGAATAGATCAGCTCTGTGTATTCATCCCGATCCTTCCAGACCAGCCGGTAGGGAGCGATCAGGCGGTTGGGTTCCATCCGTACGGGACCGACTTCAAGACGATCAAACACCGTCAGGGCGGCCGCAATATCGCCATCGGATGTGGTGTGGGACGGGGATAGGGTATCCATGGTGCTGTCAACCTGCTATTCGCCGTTATCGGCAATGTCGTTGTCGAGAAATCCGGAGAGGAACTGGATCAGGCCCCCGGGGCCGTCTGTCAACACGTCAAAAGTCGGCAGCCCGACAGCCTGGGAGATGGCCTCACAGATCATCGGTATCCGGTCCCGCGGAAGACGTTCGTGGTTGATGGTGATGGCCGCCACCGGTTTTCCCGAGAGGAGTTCGACGGCCTGAATCTGGCGATAGAGCGGCTGGATCGGGTATCCGGGAAACCCGTCGTATTCGCGTCTGGCCGGCGCATGCTGCAGCAGGACTACATCGGGGCGGGCGGCCGCCAGAATCTCAAACCCGCCGGGATACGCCGGATTCATAAGACTTCCCTGGCCTTCGATGACAATGACACGGGGGGTCTCCCGTCGCCAGGCGGACCAGACCGCGTGCTCGATTTCACCGGAGACAAAGTCGTTTACCAGAGAATCCATGATAACGCCGTAGGCGGCGCCCTGCATCCAGGCTGTCTGCCCGGTACCGACCATCTGAGCGGAAATGCCCGCTACCTCGAATCCCTGAACCATGAGCCATGCGGTGGTTCGCTTTCCAATGGCTGAGTCGGTGCCCAGAACGGCGATTCTAAGGGCCTGGACTTGGACAATCTTGCCGCTGAAAAAATGAAGCTCGGAACGCAGTGGGGGTTTTCGCACATCCCGAATCCGGACCCCCATGGTCCCGGCAAGGTGCTGCAGCTCCGGATCTTCCGACAGGAAATCGTGCAGCCCGGAATCCACGTTTAATCCGAGCTTGAGGGCCTGCTTGACATCCGCCCGTGCCTCGGATGAAAGCCGGCCGCCGTCCGGGGCAAGCCCGACCACCAGGTGCGTAGCCGTGACCCCCATGCTTTCAGCGTGCATGACGGCCTCCCGGATACTGCCGCATATGGGGATCTGGTTGGCGATTCCGTCCAGTACCATCCCTGCATCCTCTCCGGTGCAGGTGTCATCCACCACGGCCAGAACCCGGTAGCGCCGGGTAAAGCGTACCAGTCCGTGGGCGGTTTTCCCGTTGGGCGTTCGGTAGGCGCCCCGGCAATAGACAATTGCGTTTCCTTCAGGTGCGGGCGTCATATTTTTCTCCCGGTCAATACGACCACATACCGGTCCCCGGGCATGGGTTCACGCCGGTGCTGGTCGATCAGAGCGATCAATCCGGCCGTGGAGGCCGGCAGGACCTGGAGCCCCTCTTTTTCGCGGATCAGGCGCGAATAGCTTTGCATTCCCTTGTCCGATGCGTCCCCGGCCCAGCCGCCGGTCTTGCGGATGGCTTCGAGGGCCGCATTCCCGTCGATGGAGTGCCAGTTGATGAGGGGTTCGTTCACGTGGGTTTCGCGAATTTTTTCGGGCTGCAGGTCCTCACAGGCGGCCAGGTTTTTGTTGAAGGCATGAACGATCGGGTTTTTCCGAAAGGAGCTGCCTGCGACGATGCGCGGCATACGGGAAGTTTTGCCCCGGCGGTGGAGACTGATAAATCCTTTATAGATACCGGCGAGGGTCGTGCCATTGGATACGGGGACCGCTACCGCATAGGGCGCGTCGCGCAGTTCATCGTAAATTTCCGTGGCAATCTGGCCATAGGCATGGAGCTGGAGGGTGATGTTGTTCCCGCCGGGGTTCGCGTCATAGAGTTCTTCTTTTTCAGCTGCCTCGCCGGAAATTTCTACGGCCTTCTCGTAATCACCGGGCACCCGGACGATGTGCGCTCCCAGGTCCGTCATCTCCCTTACCCGGCGGGTCTGGTACGCGGCCGGAATATAGATCCGGCACTCCAGTCCCGCGAGGGATGCGGCCAGGGCCACGGCCGCGCCGTAGTTCCCGCAGGTGGCCAGGGTGATGGTATCGAAACCGCGTCGCAGGGCATCCATCGCCTGGGCGAAGGCGATCCGGTCCTTCTGGGTGCCGGTGGGATTCCCCCCTTCGAACTTGAGATAAATCTGCCGCAGCCCCACATCGCGCTCCACGTTGCGGGCCCGAACCAGACTCGTGTCTCCCACCTCGGAATCACTGATGTCCTCAAAGGCCTCCAGGCGTTCCTCCAGGGGAAGGCTGATATCTGCCGAGACCTTTCGCTGGTCCTCCAGCGCTCTGGCGATTTCGAGGGATTGTCCTGTAGCCCCGTCCATCAGGTTCAGGGGTTGCTCAGTGCTCATGGGTTGCTCAGTGCTCATGGGTCATCCTTCCTCAAATCAATGACGGTTTTAGCGGAATAACGGAACCTGCCCGGCCCCTGGCCGTTCGGCAGGAGAGGTTGAACCGGGTGGGTTCTCCATCCTTTCTCTTCTTACGGAAACCGCCACCTTGTACAGTGCGGTAATAACCAGGGTTCCCAGACAATAAATCCCCGCTGAAAGGGTCAACTCCACCCAGGACGGCGGGTATTCCGTTACTCTCCCGAAGACATTGGGAATAAAAGCGGCCGGCACGAGGACAAAGCCTTTGTCTATCCAGAGGCCCGCCAGGGCGATGATGCAGGTCGCCAGCAGTCGGGGTCGGCTGTTGCGGGTGCCCGGGAGAGCCAGGAGGGCGATAGCGGCCACGATTGCGCCGTTCATGGCCCAGTACCATGGCACCAATGCCCTGTTTTTGCCGATGCCGAAAAAGAGGTACCGGAAGGTTTCGGTATATGCAGGCACATGAGAATAAAAGGCCGTGTAATACTCCACTCCCAGGAAAAAGGCATCAATGATCAACGCATAGAACATGATGGTGATCAGCTTCTGTATGGCTGCCTCTCCCACCTGGAACCGCGCTACCGCCTTGAGCAGTGTACTGAGGATGATCAACAGGGCCGGACCGGCCGCGAAGGCAGTGACCAGGAAGCGTGGGGCCATAATGGCAGTCATCCAGAACCCTCGTCCGGGTGTTCCTGCAAAGATAAAGGCCGTAACCGTGTGCATCACTACGGCCCACGGGATGGAAACGCAGATGAGCACCCGCAGCCACCGCGCCGGCGGCACATCCCTTTTCTCTGCGCCGAGGGCCACCCAGCCGATAATGAGGTTAAGCATGAGAAATCCGGGGAGAAAAACCGTATCGTAAAAGAGCATGGACCAGGGAGTCGGGTACAACGGGACGTTGAAGATGCGCATGGGCATGCCAACATCGGAAAAGATGAACAGGAGACTCATGATCAGTGCCCCGACCGTCAGGAACTGGCCCAGGGCCACAATCTGCCCGAATGCCTTGAAATTGTGCAGGTAAAGCGGGAGCACCACCATGAGCACCGAGGCGGCGACGCCCACCAAAAATGTAAACTGGGAGATATAGAACCCCCATGAGACATTCCGGCTCATTCCGGTGACCCACAGCCCTTCCCGCAGTTGATACAGGTAGGCTGAGAGACCGATGCCGATACCCGCCAGTAACACAAGCACCCATATCCAGTAAATCTTTCCGCCGTGAAGCGCCTTTTCAAGCATGCTGGCCTCTACAGGATGTAATAAACGGACGGACCGGTTCCCAAATCCGGTTTACGTCTCGTATGAGGTTTCTCCGACAGGAGTCTGGAGACCTCTGATGCGGGGTCATCCAGGTCTCCGAATGTCAATACCCCCTCTTTGCATGCCTCCACACAGGCCGGCATACGTCCCACTTCCAGTCGTTCCTGGCAGAAATTGCACTTCTCAACGACTCCCTTTCGCCGGGTGGGGTAATCAGGGTTGATTTTTTTGATGAACGGCCTTGGATCACGGAAATTGAAACTGCGGGAGCCATACGGACAGGCAGCCATACAGAACCGGCAGCCGATGCAGCGGTGATAGTCCATCATGACTATCCCGTCTTCCTCGCGCTTGAAGGTGGCCTGGGTGGGACAGGCTCTGACGCAGGGAGGATCATTGCAATGATTGCACATGAGAAGGAATTTCCACCCGTCGGATCTCCTGGCAACAAGTCCGTGAGACTGGTCTGGAAATGCGTTTGCATAGGGCTCCTGGAAAAGCCACATCACCTCATGGTCGGGCTCGGGAATAAAAGGGACATTATGGACTTCATGGCACGCGGCTATGCAGTCCCCGGCGCAGTCATCCCTGCATCGACTCATATCGACAACCATGCCCCATCTTTTTGCCTTCAAGGCCTTCGGGCTCGGGGACATTCGTCCTTTTAGCTCGAAGCCCTGACTGTCACCGGGTATGACCGCGACAGCCAGGGTTGACGTTGCGACCGCCTTCAGGAATTTCCGCCGGCTTAATGTCACGATGGTTCTCCTTTGTGGATCACAGGATGTACATCAGATTTTCCGGTTCCGGTTCCGGTTCCGGCACTCCGGGTTTTCTGGATTTCGCTTGGGGCAAAATGACAGTCCCAGCAGGGGGGAGCCACATCGTTGTAATCATGGCACCGCTTGCAGAATCGTTCTCTGGATTTATGACATCCCATGCAAGTCCGGTGCAGATTCATCTCATACTGCTTTCCGTCTGATGCAGTGTAGATGAACAGATTGTCCCGTACTACGGCATTTCGCCAGACGTCCAGAAGCCGCATATGGTTCGTACGCATATATTCCACGGATTCGATGCACTTTTTCTCCTTTGCGGGAAGCTCAAGTTCAGGAAAGGGGGCGTGTGGGCCTACTGCGTGCCAGTAAAAAGGGAATGCGGCTGCGGCCGCAAAAATGATGATCCCACTGATGACCCATCTCCGGTTGAACATTACCTGCCTTCCCCTTTTTCAGACGGACCCTCATCCCGGTCCCGGCCGGGCAGGTTCTCTCCCCTGATATCCAGGGTCCGTTCCTTTTCACCATCCATGATCATGGCGTTTGCCAGAAGCTCGTGGACCCCCGTCACTCCCACTTCCGGGACCCAGTAGTCCATGAGCGTCGGGAAGGCGACCCGGTCAATGGCGCATATGCAGGCCAACATGTTGACCTGATGCCTGTCCCGCACATGGCGGACCGCATTCGCCCGGGCAAAACCGCCCCTCATGCGCAGTTCCATGTCTTCCCCGGCGTGAAGGCCGGCGCCGCTGCCGCAGCAGAACGTGCGCTCACGGATGGTCTCTTCGGGCATTTCGTAGAAATAATTGCAGGCCTTCTTGATAATATAGCGCGGTTCATCCAGCAGGCCCATGCCCCGGGCCACGTTGCAGGAATCGTGGAAGGTCACATGGAGATGGTCGTTTCGTGTCGGATCGAGGGTGAGTTTATTCTGCATAAGAAGGTCCGCTGTGAACTCGCATATATGGACGGCCCTGGTAGAGGCAGCGTGGTCAAACCGGGTGCCGGTGACCGGGGATACCGGCGTTTCAAGGAAATCAGGAGGACCGTTCATGGTATCCATATACTGATTCAGAACGCGCCACATGTGTCCGCACTCACCGCCTAAAATGTACTTCACGCCGAGCCTTTCGGCCTCTGCATAGATCTTGGCATTCAAGAGCTTGGTGATCTCATGGCTGGTAAAAAGGCCGAAATTGCCGCCCTCCGCAGCGTATGTTGACCAGGTATAGTCAAGCCCAAGCTGGTGAAAAAGCATCAGATAGCCCATACAGGTAAAGATGCCCGGCTCTGCGTAATAATCGCCCGACGAGGTGACAAAGAGGATTTCGGCCCCCTTGCGGTTGAAGGAAGGTTCAATCTTGATGCCGGTGATGTCCGCAATATCGTCACAGAGAAACTCAATCGATTCTTTCATGGCCTGAGGTTCCATGCCGATATGATTTCCCACATGATGGCACTTGGCGACCGGCGATTCAATCCAGTCGATGTTCAGGCCCAGGAGATTCAACAATTCTCTGGCAATGATGGTGATTTCAGCAGTATCGATGCCGTATGGGCAGAAAAGGGAGCAGCGTCGGCATTCTGTGCACTGGAAAAAATAGTACCACCACTCCTTTAAGACTGTTTGGGTCAGATCGCGGGCGCCGACCATTTTTCCCATTATTTTCCCGGCCCTGGTGAAATTGCGGCGGTAAACGGAACGCAGGAGTTCGGCCCTGAGCACCGGCATATTCTTGGGATCGCCGGAACCGATGAAAAAATGGCACTTATCCGAGCATGCACCGCAGCGCACGCAGGTATCCATAAAAATCTGAAGGGAACGGAATTTTTCCAGGCGTTCACGGAGCCCGTTCAGGATGATCTCCCGCCAGTTGGGAGGGAGTTTCCAGTCATCATCTGTTACCCGCCAGTCCCGGGGATTGGGCATGCCCAGGGCCTCGATATCCTTGGCATGTGCGGCATGGCAGTATATCCCCTCCTTGAACGGGGCAGGGGTATCCATCCAGCCGGTCCTCGGCATGCTCAGATCTATTCGTGAGAGTTCGCGGGGTTCCGGAAGATCACTGGCCACTATTTGTCTCCTTTTCTGTGGGAGGCTCTGGAGGATGATCCAAAGGAATTCCCGCTTCCACCATTTTGTCGTGAAACTCCTTTTCATAGGCATCGTAGAGATGGAATTTCACCGGATAGTTCCAGGGGTTTTCATGATGGACCGCACGGTTGTTGTTGGCGAGATCCCGCGTGGGTGAAAAAAAGATGCCCAGGGCATGCATCAGCTTGCTGAAGGGGAAGTAGGCCAGCAGGAAGCTGACCAAAAAGATGTGGACAAAGAAGAGGGGCCCGATCCCCTGGATTACAACCGGTTTAAAAGAAACCAGACTCATCATCAGTTGTTTTACCGAAATGGCGTCAATTCCCACGATATACCGCATCAGGGCTCCGGTCGTGGCAATGGCCATGAGGAGAAACAAGGGGAAAAAGTCGTTCATCAGTGAGATATAGCGAAGCCTCGGGATAACAAGCCTCCTGGCCAGCAGAAGACCCAGCGCCAACAGAAGCAACAGGCCGCTGACCATGACCTGTGGAATTCCCACTTCCAGCCAGCCGTCGATCCTTTCCACCACCGTGACAGGCCATGGGACCGGGTTTATAAAGAATCGCAGATGCCTGAACACCGTTGTGAGCATGGCGTAATGAAATAAAATGGCAAACAGCCAAAGCCACTTGGCCGAGGCATAGGTGACACCTGTCCCGCCGGTCTCCATGCGGGGCGCGAGATTCCGGAAAAGGGATCGAAACAGAAAAACCTCCGAGAACATGCGGCCGACAACCTGGCCTGTGGTGAAGGGGTTGTCAAGCCTTGCCTGTCTGATCCAGTTCAGCCCTTTCTGCTGCCCGCCGGTGGTGGGAATCCTGAAGGGATTTGGAAGACGGGACCATTTGATGATACGCTGCAGAACGCCGAAGAAAAAGACGGCCATGGCGGCATAGGGTATGATGACGCCAAACAGGTACGTAAGGCCAAAGCCCTGAACCCCGGCCAACGGGACAAGAATCAGGATCAGCACCGCGACCAGCGCATATACCATACCCGCCATCATTCACTCCGCGAAAACATAAAGAGCCTGAACAATCCTTGAGGAATTACCTACGTTAGGAAATCTAGGGAACCTGAAGAATTATGTCAACAGGGAAGTTGCCGCGACAGTGCTCGTCCCGCGCTGTTTACTCCGCGAACCCTTGTGTCATCCTCCAAATCCATTGTCTAAATCCCGAAGTGTTCATCTTATGAATTCATTCGGTGAAAGTCCTGATCATCAGCAAGGTGTCAGATGTTAGGCGCCGAGGAGCGACGACTGAGATAGTATGCGCAATACGTCGCAAGGAGGAGCGAGCGAAGGCAACGAAGCAGATGATACCTTGATGATGGATCAAAGTCACTGCCATCGGCTGTTCTCCCCTTTTGGAACATGATAGCGTATCAGTCCTTCCTGCGCAACGGAGGCGACAAGCTTTCCATCCCGGGTGAAAATTTCGCCGAAATTCAAGCCCCTGGCTCCCGAGGCGCTGGGGCTGCGAGTGGCGTACAGCAGCCAATCGTCCATGCGGAAGTCCCGGTGAAACCACATGGCATGGTCCAGACTGGCCGTCTGCATATTCGGTTCCCAGAAGCTGTGGCCGTGCGGATACAGAGACGTTCCGGAGAGATAAAAATCCGACGCATAGGCCAGGAGGTACTGATGGGAAGCAGGATCATCCGGCATGGCGCTGATGGTCTTGAACCAGGTATACTTGACAGGCTCTCTTTTTTCAGGTTCAAAGGGGTTGATGGGATTGATCAGTCTTATCTCGATAGGCTTTTCACAGAGGATTCGGTCTCTCACCTTCTCGGGGATTCTGTCCGCCAGCCTGCGGGCCATTTCCAGTTCCGGCTCTATGCCTTCAGGGCCGGGAACCTCGGGCGCCGTATCCTGGTGATCGAACCCGGGCTCTTGGATCTGAAAAGACGCGGACATGGAAAAGATGGCGCGGCCAAACTGGATTGCCCGCACGCGACGGGTGGTGAAACTTTTCCCGTCCCGTATGCAGTCCACGTCATAGATGATAGGTCTGGTATCATCGCCATGCCGCAGAAAATAGCCGTGGAGACTATGGACCCGCCTGGTTTCAGGGACTGTCTGAGATGCGGCTGACAGGGCCTGGCCCAGGACCTGTCCCCCGAACACGGCGCCGAACCCCAGGTCCTGGCTCTGACCGCGAAAGATATTCTCCTCAATCTTTTCAAGCTTCAGGAGGCCGAGCAATTCTTCCAGTACATTGCCTAGGGTACAGGTACTCATAATATATATCCTTTCCTTTCTCTATATTTTTCCCGGCATCGTCCACAGTCTGTTTCACATGATCTACGTAAAAACAGGGAGAAAAGAGACTGTCCGGGTGATGTAATCGAACAGGGTCGACGGCATAATGCCCATCCAGAGAATGAGCATGAACACCATGACGGCCGCCAGTCGAATGGTGATATCGGCGACAAGCACCGTGCAATGCGTCCCTGCGGGACGCATATACATGACCATGATCACCCGCATATAGAAATAGATGGAGATGATGGCGGCCAGGATTCCGATGAGAGCCAGGACCACGAAACCCGACTGCAGCACTGCCCTGAAAAGAAGAAACTTGCCGACAAACCCTGCCGTGGGGGGGAAGCCGGCCAGGCTGAAAAGAGAAAAAGCCAGGATCGCGGACCGGTAAGGATGAGTGTACCCGATACCCCGGTAGCTTTCCAGATCGTCCAGATCTTCCGGCCCTGCAGAGAGGGTGCCCAAGGTGCCGAAGACACCCAGGTCCATGATCGCATACGCTGCCAGGTAGTACAGCATGGCGGGCAGGCCCTGCTCCTTGACGGCCGGAAGGGTCATGAAGAGAAACCCTATCTGGGCAATGGACGAGTAGGCCAGGAGGCGTTTTACCCGGGTCTGGGAGAGGGCGGTGACAGTTCCTGCTGCCATGGTCACAGCCGCCAGAAGCCAGATTGCCGGCATAGAGTATTCCCAGAGGGGTCCCTGCAGGTGCATACACATGCGAAGGAGCACGGCGAAGAGGGCGACTTTGGACCCGGAGGCGAGAAATGCGATTACCGGAGCGGGGCCGCCCTGATATACGTCCGGCGTCCAGAGGTGAAAAGGCACGATGGAAAGCTTGAACCCGATGCCCGCCAGAATAAAGGCCAGAGCTGCCAGGACACCGGTCTCGCGCGAGCCATAGAGCGCGGAGGAGAGCCCCGCCCCCATCTGAAGGGTCCCGGTGAGCCCATACATCATGGCGATGCCGAACACGAGAAAGGCGGTGGCCGCGGTCCCCATGATGAAATATTTCAGTGCGGCCTCAATGGAAAGAGTACCAGATTTGTGAACGGCAATCATTATGTAGAAAGAGACGGAGAGCAGTTCCAATCCCAGAAAAAAGATCAGCCAGTTTGCTGCTGCGGCCGTCAGCATCATGCCGAGGGCCGCAAAGAGAATGAGACCGTAAAATTCGTCACCGCTGAAATTGCGGGACCGGGCGTACTGAAAGGAGAACAGCAGGGTAATCAGGGTAATCACTGAGAATATGAGCGTAAAATACCGGGCAAATTCTCCCACGTCCATTAGCTGCATAAAGACCGTGTCCGAGGGGCGGAGGAAAGCCGCGGAACCGCCGGCGCAGAGCACGGAAAGAATTGCCGTCGCAAGGAGAAATGCTGCAGGCGGGCGCTTGCAGAAGGCGCCCGCGCAGAAAATGAGGGTTCCGCCGCCCGCAATGAAGAGATAGGGGAGTATGGTTATCCAATCGTTTCCCATCATGAAGGTCCTGAAAACGGTTGTGCCAGGTGAACGGCCACGGGGCCGCCCTCACTCAGAAGGTGATGGAGCGGCGTCTCAAATAACCGGAGGATGGGCCCGGGATGCAGTCCGATGAAGAGGACCGCTGCTGCGAGAACTCCGAGTACCCAGCCCTCCCGGATGGTGAGATCATACAATGGATGTGCAGCCTTTTCCCGCCCGAACAGGCTGTCCTGAACCAGGCGGAGCACATAGACGAGCGTGAAAACCATGCCGCAGAACCCGAGGATCGCGACGAGTGGACTGACCGTGAATGCGCCGATCAGGATCAGGATCTCGCCCACAAAATTGTTGAGGCCGGGCAGACCGAGGGAGGCCATGGCAAAAAACAGAAAAAACGCGCTGAATACGGGCATCTTTTTCCAGAGCCCTCCCAGGTCCGCAAATTTTCGAGAGTCAATGCGTTCTCCCAGTATACCCACCAGAATGAAGAGGGCGGATGTGGTCAGGCCGTGGTTGATCATCTGCAATACGGCCCCGCTGACAGTAATTGCTTTCCAGATCGCCAGACCGATGATGATAAGACCCATGTGGGCGATACTGGAGTATGCGATCAGGCGTTTGATGTTGGTCTGAGACAGGGCGATCCAGGCGGCGTAGAACAATCCCACAAGACCCAGCGTCAACAGGAGCGGCATGGACAGCCTGGCTGCCGTGGGAAAGAGGGGAAAGGCAATCCGAAGGATGCCGTACACCCCGGTCTTGAGCAGCAGGCCTGCCAGCACGACACTCCCTGCGGTGGGGGCTTCCGTGTGCGTATCCGGCAGCCAGATATGCAGGGGAATAATGGGCGTCTTGACGGCAAATGCGATCATAAAGGCCGCAAACAGGAATATTCCCGTGGTGTCCGTGAGGGGTGCGGACGCCAGCCGGGCCAAAGAAAAAGTATAGATGCCGGTGCGCGTTCCGTGGATCACGTAGAGAGCGGTGAGGGCAATGAGCATGAGCAGGCTGCCCGACACCGTAAACAGGATGAATTTCATAGTCGCTGCCAGGCGTTTTTCATGCCCCCAGATGCCTACCAGGAAAAATACGGGGATGATCTGAACTTCCCAGAACAGATAGAACAGAAACAGGTCCGTGGCCAGAAAAACACCCAGCACGCCCGTCTGGGTAGCGAGGAGGAAGAAATGAAAAGAACCCACTTTGGTATTGATCTGTCTCCATGAGACCAGGATGCACAGGAGGGCGAGAAACGCGGTGAGCAGGATCAGCATGAGGCTGATGCCGTCCAGCCCCAGGCTGTAGCGGATTCCCAGGGACTGCAGCCAGGGATAATCCTCCGCCATCAGCCATCCTCCGTTATGCGCCGCATGCCCTCCGGGAACCAGGAAGAACAGGAGGATGACCAGGGCCAGGTCACCCGAGGCCGCGATCGCGGCGATCCAGCGACTGACCCGCGGCTGCGAAAAAACTCCGAGCGCGGCCAGGCCTCCCAGGAGAGGCAGGAAGATGATGATCGAAAGCAGAGACGATTGGGGCATCATAAGACCTTGTTGTCGAGTATGGTTCGTGCCCTTGACGCTTTTAGTTTTAAAGAAACTCTCCACCTCCAGTGGAGAACCCGGACAGGTTCAACCGATCCGGGGTTTGGGAGGGCCTGCCGCTCGGGGAGGAGCCTTCCGTTCGTTCCGAGTCTCCCGGGCTGGTCTTTTCAGTGGCTTATCAGCGTGGGATAGCTACCCCCTCCGCATTCTCGACTTCGTCGAGCTGCGGGCTCCCCCCCTGATAAGTCACGAAAAGACAGCACCCTCCCGCCAGTCACTCACAAAAGGCTTCCTCCCCGAGCGCCCCTCGGAGGGCACGATGCCTCCCGCTCTGCGGGAGAGGAGTGCAAGCCCGTCTGCTCGGGTCGAATCCGCGGCGGTCATTGGATATACCAGCTCAACGAGAGCAGGCACAGAAGGGCGGCGAATCCGAGAAAGAGCATCCGGAGATACGTGGAGAGCCTTCCGGTGGTCCAGAGCCGGAGCCCTTGGGAGAGGCGTTGAAATCCTCCGCCGATTTTCTCAGAACCCCGGTCCAGCCCCCCCTCATCAATGTCCGTCCACAGCAGACCTGCGATCCGATTGTAGGGACGGGCAATGACTCTTTCGTAAAAGATATCCAGATAAAATCCGGTGAAGAGGACCTGCCGCAATCCCCGGAGTGCCGGTTCCTCTGACTTCCTGCGCCACAGAAAATACGCCGATACCATGCCTCCGAGGGAGAGGGCGGCGCTTCCGATGCGCATGCCCCAGATCTCGCGGGCAGTGGCATGCACCTCCACGATGCTGCCGGGTACGGAAGCCAGGTACCGCCCGAGAAACAGCTTTCCGAACCCGCCCGGAAGGTTCAGCAGGCCGTCAAACAATGCGGTCAGCGCCAGGGGATACAGGACCCATGACATGAATCCCGGGATTTGGAGAAATTCATCTTTTTTTCTGCCGTCCGGGCGGTCTTGAAACGCGATGAAGTAAAGCCGGAACGTATACAGGGAGGTCAGAAAGGCTGCGGCCATGCCTATGACCCAGAGGACCTTGCTGAGCTCACCGGAATGAACGAACGTGGCGAGGAGTATGCGGTCTTTGCTGAAATATCCTCCCAGGAGGGGAAACGTGCCCAGGCAAAGACATCCCGCCAGAAAAAGCAGAGAGACGCCGGGCAGGTGTCTGCGCAGGTTGCCCATGCGGAAAATGTTATGCTCTCCGGCCAGGGCCTGGATGATACACCCCGCCGCCAGAAACAGGAGCGATTTGAAAAAGGCGTGGGAGAGGAGGTGAAACATCCCGCCGACAATATCGGCGACGCCCACGGCGAGCAGCATGTATCCCACCTGGCTGATGGTGGAATAAGCGAGTACCCGTTTGATATCCGATTGGACCAGGGCAGCGAAAGAGCCGAAAAGGGCGGTCAATGTCCCTACGATCGCGGTGCACATCAGGGCTGCCGGCGAAAGGATCAGGATCGGAAACAGCCTCATGAGCAGGTAGACGCCGGCAGTCACCATAGTGGCGGCGTGAATCAGGGCGGAAACCGGCGAGGGGCCGGCCATGGCATCCGGAAGCCACACCAACAGGGGCAGTTGGGCCGACTTCCCCACCGCCGCCCAGAGGAGCAGCAGCCCCAGGAGTGTCGCCGTGCCGAGGCTCAACAGAGATGTTCGGGCGACAATGTGGGAGATGGAGAGATCCTTGAAGATCAGAAAGAAAAGTCCCAGAGCAACGCCGAAGGCCGCATCGCCGATCCGCGTAAGCAGGAAGGCCTTCCTGCCTGCGGCTGCCTTGGCTTCGTCCGAATACCAGAACCCTATGAGGACGTAAGAACAGAAACCGACCCCTTCCCAGCCGAGAAAAACGAAGATCAGGTTGTCGGCCAGGGCAATCACCAGCATGGCGAAAACGAACAGATTCAAATAGCAGAAATACCGGATTATGCCTTCATCTTCCCGCATGAAGCTTACGGAGTAGAGATGGATGACGCTCGAAACAAAGGTGATCATGAGGGCCATGACCGCGGCCAGATGGTCATAATGAACATTCATGACCGCTTGAAAGCCGTCCACCGAAAACCAGTCGAAAAGGCGGATATCCCGGGTTATGGCGGTGGTATTGACCATTGCGGCAACCGCCATTGCCAGGGCGCCCAGCACGGCCGCACAGGCCACGGCGGCCACCCCTCTCCTGGTCAGGTAACGCCCAAGAAGGGCATTGAGTGCCGCCCCCATGAGGGGAAACAGCATGAGAAGAAGAAGGACGGTTTTCACGCTACCCTTTCATCAGATGATAATGGTCCGCTTCCACCGATCCTGAGCGCCGGTGGGAATGAACGATCAACGCCAGGCCCACTGCCACTTCTGCTGCCGCCACCGCCATGATAAAGATGACAAAGACCTGGCCCCCCAGGACACCCCATTTCAGGGAGCCGCCCACCAGTGCGATTCCCGCTGCATTCAGCATGATTTCAACGCCGATGAGGATCATGATGAGTGTGCGACGCGCCACGACGCAGGCGGCTCCTGTCAGGAAGAGAAGCACGGCCAGGATCAGTATGTGATCGTAGGGTACAATCATGGGTTTTTCTCAGGAAAAGACTGATCCTCTTTGGGTCCGGCCCGGCCCAGGTACAAGACCCCGACCAGGGCCACGAACAGCAGAAAGCAGGCGATTTCAACAGCAGGCCAGTATCTTCGGAAAAGGACTGTGCCGAATGCAGAGGGTGCAGCCATGGCGGTTTGTAAAGGAAGCCGGTTTTCCGGACCGACCCATACCAGGATTGTTATAGCCGTTAGAGACACTGCCCCTATGACGAGAGGAAACGCCCATCGCCGCACACGGGGCCGGGAACGATCGCCGTCTGCTTCCACTTTCATGGTCATGATGATGAAGAGAAACAGCACCATGATGGCTCCGGCATAGATTATCACCTCCATGGCCGCCAGAAACGGTGCTCCCAGGAGATAAAACAGGAGCGCAGTGCCCAGAAACGACACGATCAGACCGCAGACGGCATGGACCGCGTTCCGACGGGTAACAGCGAATCCCGCCGCAGTCAGAATAAGAACGGCCAGGAGATAAAATATGACGGCATAGACGCTCATAGTCCTTTCTTGGAGGGAAGGAGGCTCACTGACCGCCGCTTTCTGTTGGATAGCCTTTGTCTTCCCAGGCATAAAAGCCTTCGTTCAAAACGCCCACCTTATTGTAGCCGGCCGCCTTCAAGGTGTCGGCAGCCTTTCCGGACATTGCGTGGGGGCAGGCACAATACGTGATGATCCACAGTGTTTTGGGTAATCTCCCCAGCTCTTTTTTCACATCATAGAAGGGAATCGACACGGCGCCCGTAATATGGTCATTGAGATAATCGCTGTGGGGCCGGGCATCGAGGAGAATAAACGATTTTCCGGCTGCATAGGCCTTGTAAACCTCATTTACCGACACATAGCGGTTCTTTGTGAGCGAAAAGGTGGCCGGCTCTTTTCCGGGGTTGAGCACCCCTACACGCCGCTTTGATACCGGAACATTCGCTTCGGTCCCCGTTGCTTTTTTGGGTGCATTATCGGCGTTCAAAGTTCTGATATACGCGACCACATCGTTTATCTCCTGATGCGTTAGCGGACCTTTAAAGGGAGGCATGGGGGTTCCGGGACGTCCGTGCAAGATGGCATATTGAATAAATCCGTCGCTTGCGGTCTTTTGAAATACCGTATTGTCAAGTTCGACAAACTTGCCGTTCATTCCTCTTATGCCGTGGCAGGAAGCGCAGTGTTTCTGATAGATTTGTGCCCCGTTTTTCGCGTTCCCGGATACCTTGATATCGCTTAAATCCACCGATTTCACTTTCTGCCATTTGCGGATATAGGAAACAATTGCTTTCACGTCTTTGCTTGTGAGGACGCCGCCGTAAGCGGTTCCCCAGGCGGACATGGAAGTTCCGGGCCGCCCCTGAATAATGGCCTGGATGATGTAATCATTATCGGCGCTTCTCAGAAAATTCTGGTTGCCGAGGGCAGGGGCTTTGTCAGCCAGATAGCCTTGTCCATTTTGACCGTGGCAGAATGAACAATAGGTGCCATATAACGAGGCACCTTTATGAACGGTGATCTGTGTCTCGGTTTCTTGAGCGGTGGTTTTCGATTGTGCTGATGAAAACGATGCCAGCCCAAGAATAAGTGCCGCAACCAGCAACCCCGTGGTTGTGGACCCGGAGATTTTTTTTCGCATGACCGTCTCCTCCCAGAGTTTTTTCTGTTGTTTATTGTGATTGTCTTGTTTTCGGCGTTACTGCACGTGTTCCGCAAGCCTGAATGCGCCGTGCAGCCCTTCAAGCACCATTTGCATCCCGACTACCGCAAGGAGTAATCCCATCAAGCGGGTGATTGTTCCCAACGCACCGGCCCCGATGAAGGTAACGAATTTCTCTCCAAATACAAAAAACACATACGTGATCAGACAAAGCACGGCAAATGCAGCAATAGTCAGCAGCATCTCCGTAAGGCCGCCCTTCGCGGAGAAGCTCATTGCCGTTACGATAGTGCCCGGACCGGCGAGAATCGGTATCGCCAGGGGAGACACCGCGACACTGAGCGCTGCCTCCCGGGATTTCTGATTGCCTTCCTCGTCGAGCTGATGAACACTTGACTGATTCCCTTGCAGCATGTGGAACCCGATCAGCAGGACCAGCAGGCCTCCGGTAATCCGGAAGGCGGGAAGCGTTATGCCGAAGAGTTCGAAGATCATCTTCCCGGAAACAGAAAACACCAGCACGATCAGAAAGGCCAACATCACCGACCGAAGGGCAATGGCCTTTGCCGTCTGCTTGGTATCGTCCCCTGTAAGACTGAGGAAAATAGGAACATTGGCTATGGGGTTCATAATGGCGAAGAATCCCATAAACACGGTTACTGCGTGGATCAACATGGGTTTCATTTGTTTGGTCTCATGTGTTTGCGCACATTCGTGTGCAGTGCAGTCGGCATGCTTACCGGTCGGTCCGGAACCGCAGTGGGCCACCGGCCCGATAAGCGTTGGCAGTCCTGCCTCGAGTGTGTAGAATTGCACAAGATACAGCAGGTATGTCAAGTAGAAAGAGGGCGGATGCGCGTGCCGACCGACACTGCCCGGAAAATTCTCCCGGTTCCGAAGCATGATCTACTGCAGGACACCGGGAGCTTTCAGTCGGGCGTTTCTTGGCATGGTGAGCTGTCTTATCGCCACATCAATACCTCAGAATGGGATACGTGCTTTAAGGATTGCTCTATTTTCCGAGTTGAAAACTTCCTGGAGTGTTGGGAAGGCAGCGTATCATGCTGACAAGTGATTTTTAACTTTTAGAAAAGATACCCAATACTCACACTTATACCATCAAGCCGAATGGAACCGTCTGTGTCCTCCAATTCAGTCCATGTAGCGCGGTAGATTCCCTTAATAAGGAAATGATCTGAAACGTCCCACCGAAAACCGGCACCCAAATTATATGAAAAATCGGTTTCCTCGAAATAATAATAGCGGTTGATATCACCTCTAAAATCAATAAATCCAATGCCGCCACTTATCACTGGGGTAAAACGACTTCTCAATATGTTATAATCCAAATTGAAATCCATACCGAAAAGAGTGGTATCTGCTCTGGCAGCTGCCCCAAAGCCCCTTGCTGTTAAATCTGTGGATCCAAAGAAGATATCCATGTTCAGGTTCAAATGGTCATCAAAATTAAATCCTGCTCCAAAGCCACCTACAATGGTATCATCAACTTTCAATTCCATTCCTAAGCCGGTGACCGTATCGCCGTTCATCTGCTGTCCCAGGGCAAATATCTCGCCCTTGCCTTTGCGGCCCCACTCTTGAGCATCGCAGACAACAGATGTCATAACAAGGGCGACAAGGCTCATGCATAAAATGGTTACGTTCATTCTTTTCATGCCGGCTTTCATTTTACCCTCCCGAATTAAGAGTATCCTCATTGTCTAGGTTTTCTTGATCCTGGGTGCGATATTCATCGGCAGTCCCGTCTGGATGATGTCATTGATGGAGTAAATGGCATTCAGGAGACTGGTGTAGGTCATGGCCAGCCCAATATAATCAGCCAAAAGATGGAGAGAATCCATGTCTTGCTCGGAAATATTCCAACTTTCGCGGTGGTAGAGTCTCAATGCTCCCAGAACACTTCCGGAGACAACGACGGGAAAAGAAAGAATAGCCGCGATTCCTTCCTCCTTTGCTTGCTCCGGGTACTGCAGCACCTTCTCGTTCTTGCTCACGTCTGAGATAATCACCGGTTCACCTTTTATATTTGCAGCTATGCTTTTCATGGCGAGGATAGGGCCCTTGCTCAAATACTTGGCGCTGAGGCCGAAACTGGCAAGGAGTTCCATTTGTTCGGTCTCCAGGTCCAGAACGAATATAGCGCACGCCTTTATGTCCAGTGCGGCGACCAGCAGTTGGCAAAAGTGACTCGTCATAACATCGAGATTATGAGAGTGAGCGATAGCCTTGGACACAGTCTTGTAAATCTCAATGGTCATCTTGGATTCGGTCGTCATGATGTAATTCCTCCTCCCTTCGGTTTGGTTTCCCCTCATCAGTGCTGATAAAACAAACCTCTAAAGTCATGTGACGATGCAAGCCGTAATGTTCTTGAGAGTTGACAAGACTTTTGTATGAATGCTGCGCCCGAAAAGCCCGCCCACTTTCAGCTGGCGGCTCAGTACGAGCACCCGGTAATGGTGTTTGGAGACGGTGTAAATGATTTCATCAGCTGTGGACTTTTCTTTTTCTTTGAAAATATAGTCCACCTGATCATCCTTCAGGCCGTTGCGAACGAGAAACTCCTTGGCAGACTTGAGACCAGCCTCCTTTTCCCGGATCTCATCAGAGAGCCTGGCCAGACCCATTTTCATTTTTGCCATCTCAGGACCAGCCTGCATATCCACGGTCGGCAGGGAGGTATAGGCATTAAAGAGGGTGACTTGGACGTCATCTCTGTTTGCATATGTCCTGACGATGAAATCCAAGGCCTTTTCTTCCTGAGCACTGAAATTATAGGGAACCAATATCTTTTCGATGGCCATGGCACTCTCCTTTCAAGGCAAGGGATTTTCTCGAAAAGCCATCTACCACTTGCTACGGTTGCCGTGCCGCATCTCGATACTACCTGGTAATCATAGCGGAAAGGTGAAGATGCTCGTGGATACCAGGACCACGAGGGAAGATATCTTTACGCGGACGTTGTGCCATGTCGTGCATATCTTTTTACGGTACGTCTATTTTTAGGAAAACACTCTCGGCCGGATGAATTGTGTGAGGGGTGGCCACATAAATTCGGTGAGGTTCAGCAGTGAACGGACTGTCTTTCAAAGGCCTGCGGAACGCGGTGCCTTTGCCGGGAGGAGCACTGGACATTTCGTCATATTTCTCCATCATTAACCTCCCAATAAAGGTTAGCTGATTAGGAAGCGTCCAGCATTATTATTAAACCACAAACGGAAATATTAGGCAAGGAAAATAGGGATGTTGGGATAAATCATTTTCTGGTATAAGGCCTTGGTATCCAATGGACTGGTCTATTCTTCTGTCATTGCTTCGTACAGAATCGGCATTTCAAGATCTACGTTCCCCATATGACAACTGACTTTGCTTGAGTCTATTTATTAAGTTCAAACGAATCGCATAATTCTCCCAGTGCATTGAAAGACTCATAATGCAGACAATGTTCGTCTACCTGGATCACCTGGAACAGTTGTCTGCCCGCTTCAGCTTTCACCATTCGATCTCCATACCCATGCTCAATCGAATAGGATTTTGAGCCGCTGACCGAAACAACATAAACCGTCCCCTTTTCATGATCAGGCACCCTGCGGCCGTTTCGAAGTTTGCACGTCCGCGAGTAGATATGGTCGTGGCCCTGCAATACCAGGTCTACGGAATATTGATCAAGAATGGGACAAAACAGCTTCTGGGAATGAAACTTGTCCCGATTCCTCGCCCCGGAATAAAAAGGCTGGTGAATCGCTGCGATGGTCCATGGGTGCGGATTTTCAGACAAAACGGACTTGAGCCATATGGCCTGTTCGTCAAGTTTCTCATTTCCGTTCAGCATCACGATCCGCACGCCTTGATAATCAATATAGTAGACGGTTTCGTCCAATCCTTCAGGTCCGTTTTGCGGTAGAGTGAATTGGGGACGCCACAGCTTGTGAAGTTTCAGATCCTTTTTGCGGACGAATCTCTTGTCCGGGTATTCATGGTTTCCTGGCAGCAGAATAATCGGCGTCACTCTTGGAATCCAGCCGAGAGCGGAAAATAATTCGGACCATTCCTCATCCTTATTGCCATCGTTCACAAGGTCTCCGACAAAAAGCCAGAAGGCGGCATCCGGCGCTTTTTTATATGCCGTTCGAAATATGCGTGAACTGAGGGACAGGATATCATTCTGGATATCGCCGAAGTATACAAATCCAAATGCCCTGTGCGTATCGGCCGCGGTTTTAAACTGGTTCCATTCGCTCCAAAAGTTCCCGTCGCCTACCCGATAGGCATAGAGGGTCTGCGGCCTTAACGATTCAAATACAACCGAATGATAATAGACCGTGGTTTCATCATCCAGTTTCACCGTTTCCGTGCAAGCGTTTGCGGTGAAACAAGCATCGCCGAGATTTGGGGGTCCAGTTGCCGGGGTAATCTGTGCCTGCGGATGGGAAACGGCGATTGCCGTGCGCCAGGTGACCGCCTGGGTCGTGGACGGATGTTTGGTCAAATTTAATACTATTCTTTCAGGGAGAGCAGTCTTGTCCGGAGGCAGTGCAACTGACGCCTCCGCCGTCAGCAGGAATGAAAAGGTGAATAGTGCGAAGCAAAAGCGCTTCATTCTTTTCCCATGGAACAATGTCATTCACCGACCTCCATGAAATACACTCGGAGCGGTCTCCCGGCGGCATGAGAGGGATCGCTGTTTACGGCAAAAAGGCCATGCCTTAGAATACATTCAACAGCCTGAGCGACATGACGAGAATGGCGGCGATCAGGACGATCTTGATGAGCTTGTCTCCCTTTTTGACTGAGGCTTTCGCGGCCCACCAGCCGCCGAGTGCATTGCCGGCTGCGAGGCTCAGTCCCAGTGTCCATCTGACATTTCCGGTTATGATGAAGATCAGGAGGGCCGGAGCCGTATAGACTAGAACGATGAACACCTTGTGCATGTTGACGTGCACCAGGTCGAATTCCAAGAGGTAGTTCAAGGCTGCCATGAGCAGAAATCCCACTCCGACTTGAATGAAACCGCCGTAGAAGCCTATGAGTACCATGGAGAGAGCAACCGTCCATCCGATTTTCTTATCCTTGTTGTTATCAAAGGGAATTTTTGATCGGGGAATGACCATGGACAGGATGACGCCGATCATGACGATTCCCAGAATTTTCTGAAACAGGGAGTTGCTTATTTCAACGGCGAGAAAAGCCCCGGCTATCCCGCCCGGCAGGGTGAGCAGGGAAAGCTTCAGACTGAGCTGAAACTGCTGATATTTCTCTCTCTTGAATGAATACACCGCCGCAATATTTTGAATGATGATAGCGACACGGTTGGTGCCGTTGGCCAGTGCAGCATCCAGTCCCAGAAAGATCAGCGTCGGCAGGGTCAAAGTGGATCCTCCCCCCGCGGTGACGTTCATGAACCCGGCAATCGTACCCACACCGAACAGTATCAATATCGCATAGATTTCCGGCATACTTTTCCTTTCCAATCCACGGTCCGGGGTCCCGCATTCATCGGCATGGCGCAACAGCCTCACTGGGGCACATAGGATCCTCAAAGACCGCAAATGTAACGGCAAACCGGCTTCCTGTCAATCTGAATGACTTTGGGGCGCTTTTACGATATAGTCGCCCGTGTGGGATGGCCTTCTCCCCGCGACAATCAGTCGAGTCAGTTTTGATGTAACCTTTCCCAATCTGGAGGAGAACCCGGATAGGTTCAGTTGATCCGGGGTCTGAAAGGTGATGGTGCTCAGGGAGGGAGCCTTTTGTGATGTGACTGGCGGGAGGGTGCCGTTCTTTTCGTGACTTATCAGTGGGGGAAACCGCAGCCCGGTCCTCAGAGCGTTTTTTCCTGAGGACCGGGAATGCGGAGGGGGAAGGTATCCCACGCTGATAAGTCACTGAAAAGACCAGCCCGGGAGACTCGGAACGAACGAAAGGCTCCCTCCCTGAGCAGCCTCGTGGGGGCTCACGATGCATACCGCTCTGCGGCAGGAGATTCAGTTTTTTGACAGAAACCCGAGGAGATGAACAGCATGCAGCTCAATGACCACGAAACGGGAAAAGAGATGGTGACCATCACCGTGAATGGGGTCCCGCACGAACTGGAAATGGGGCACAAACCCCATCAGACAGCCCCTTCCGATACACTGGCCCATACCCTCAGGAAGACCCTTGGACTGACCGGTACGAAGGTGGGATGCGACCAGGGGGCCTGCGGCTCATGTACGGTGCTGATGGATGGGGAACCCGTATTGTCGTGTATGACCCTGACCGTGGAATGCAACGGCAGGCACATCACCACTATTGAAGGGCTTCAGGATCCGAAAACAGGAAAACCGGATGCCCTTCAACAGGCCTTCATTGACCACACGGCTTTTCAATGCGGGTTCTGTACCCCCGGAATCATCCTGGCCTCGAGGGCCTTGCTGGACAGAAGCCCCTCCCCGGACGAACGCGCCGTAAAGGAGGCTCTTTCAGGCCATTACTGCCGATGCATCAGCCATTATCATGTGGTGGATGCGGTCCTGGACGCGGCGGAAAAGGAGGACTGACACCATGGCGGGAGACTACCGATATATCGGCAAACCCACGCCGCGGCGGGACGCTCTGGACATCGTTACGGGCAAGGCGACGTACATCGATGATGTGACTCTGCCCGGCATGCTGCACGGCAAGGTCCTGCGGTGCCCTCATCCCCATGCCAATATCACCGATATCCGGACGGAAAAGGCAAAAACCCTGGAGGGGGTCAGAGCGGTCTTGACCTACCGGGACGTGCCGGCATGGAAGACCGGCATGCCGAAGCATATGGGTGTGCTCAGCCGGCGATTGCGGCATGTGGGAGATGCGGTCGCGCTTGTGGCGGCGGAGAGCGAGGAGATTGCTCTGGAGGCATTGGAACGCATTGAGGTCACCTACGAAAAACTGCCGGCGGTGTATGATGTTGAGGAGGCCATGGAGCCGGATGCCCCGCAGCTGTGGGATGAGTTCCCCGGGAACGTGGTGCCTCGGTTTCCTGCGTTCGGACCGGGCACCATCGATACGGTTGTAATGGGCGATGTGGAAGAGGGTTTCGGGTCCGCTGATTTCGTGAGTCAAGGGACGGTAAAATATGAAAACATCGCCAACCCGCTGCCCATCGAACCACCCGGTGTGATTGCCAGATGGGAGGATGAAGGGAGGTTGACCGTCTGGTCCGGGACCCAAAGCGCATCCTGGCACCGGTTTATTATGATGTCCAAGATGGGATATCCCGACATCCGTGCCGTCAACACCCACTGCGGCGGGAGCTTCGGTTCAAAAAACTACGCCCCGCAGCCGTTGTTCTATGCGGCCGCGCTGGCGAAGGCGACCGGAAGGCCGGTCAAGGTCACGTACAGTAAAGAGGAACATTTCGGTGCGTTTGTCCTCCGTCTGGGGTCCCGGTTCCGGGGAAAAATCGGCATGAAACGAGACGGCACCGTGACGGCGGTTTCGGGTCGATGGTTTATTGACACGGGTGCCTATTCAGATATGAGCCAGGCCCAGGTGGCCGTTGGCTGCGGTGAAGCCCAGCTTATGCTTCGATGCGAAAACTGGGATTTGAAGACATGCCTTGTCACTACCAATCGATGTGCCTCAGGAGTCATACGGGGATTCGGCGGCCAGGAACTGGAGTCGTCATTCGCTCCCATTCTGCATGAACTGATGAGCAAAGCGGACCTGGACCCGGTCCGGTTTTTCAAAAAGAACTATGTCAAACCCGGTGACGAGTATATGTGGCGGGATGGAGAGCGCTGGGTGTGCCGGGGCAGGGACTATTCAGCGGCCATGGACAAGGGAGCCGAGGCGTTCGGATGGAAGGAGAAGTGGAAGGGATGGCTGAAACCGACTGCCGTGAACGGGACCAAACGGTCCGGGGTCGGCGTCGGTATTCACGGAAACGCCGACGTGGGGGAGGATGAATCAGAGGCGTACGTCAGGCTGAACCCGGATTTCACGGCGGTGATCCATGTGCTCGTGGGTGAGTCCGGCATGGGCCAGAGGAGCAGCCTGTGCAAGATGGTCGCAGAGGCGCTGCAGCTTCCCCTGGAACGGGTCCATATCACGCCAGCGGATACTCTGGTGAACCCCTATGAGTTCGGCCTTGTGGGATCCAGGGGAACCTATGCGGTCGGATCGGCAGTGATGAAGGCGGCCGAAGATGCGAAGCGGAAATTATTTGAACTGGCCGCGCCTAGATTGAAAGCTTCCCCGGAGGACCTGGACACGCGGGACGGGCGGATATTCATCAAAGGGCGGCCCGATGTCTCCCTGTCCTGGGGCAGGGCCATGGGAATTATGCAGACCTGTACGGGGGCCGGACGATTCGTATGGGATTTTTCCCTGCCCAACTTTCTGGCCCTGTTCGTGGAGGTGGAAGTGGATACGGAGACCGGAAAAATCGAGCTGACCCGGATGCTCGGGGCAAGCGATGTGGGCCGCATCATTGACCCCCGTTCGATCGAGGGCCAGCTGTACGGCAGCATCGGCTCCGCGGGAACTGATTCCGCTGTCTTCGAAGAGTCGGTCCTCGATGCTGCGAACGGCCGCATCATGAACATGAATATGCTGGACTACAAGTGGCGTACGTTCCCGGAAATTCCCCGTTTTCAGAAGTCTCTGCTTGAAACGCCTTTTGATACAATCAGTTACGGTGCCATCGGTTTCGGAGAAATCTCCACGGCTCCGGGGCCGGGGGCTGTACGCATGGCGGTCTGCAATGCAGTGGGAAAATGGTTTAACGAGTATCCTTTGACGCCGGACAGGATTCTGAAGGCTCTTGACAAGATACCCGGCAGGAAATCCGGACAGGAGAAGAAATGAGAGACTTCAAGCACTTCAATGCGGGTTCCATAGACGAGGCCCTTTCTCTTCTAAAACAATTCAATGGCAGAGCTGTCCTTATAGCGGGCGGCACGGATCTGCTGGGCACATTGAAATCCAATATCCTCCCGGACTACCCCGAGGCATTGATCAATATTAAGACTATTCCGGATATGACGGGCGTTCAAGAAGATGACAACGGACTGAGGGTCGGCGCTCTTACCAGGCTGACGGATATTGTCCGCTCTCCCATTATAAAAGAAAGATACAGAATTCTGGCAGAGGCGGCTGAATCCGTTGCAAGCCCGGAAATTCGAAACATGGGAACCATCGGCGGAAATCTCTGTCAGGATACCCGTTGCTGGTATTACCGGTATCCCCACCTGATGGGGGGAAGAATCCAATGTCTTCGCAAGGGAAAAGGTCCCTGTTTTGCCATTAAAGGGGACAACCGGTATCATGCCGTGCTCGGCGGAAAAAAATGCTTTGCCGTCTGTCCATCGGACATGG
The DNA here is from genome assembly GCA_964633015.1 of uncultured Desulfobacteraceae bacterium. Lineage (GTDB taxonomy): Bacteria > Desulfobacterota > DSM-4660 > Desulfatiglandales > Desulfatiglandaceae > B46-G9. Next base: position 51,312 of record CAZWEV010000025.1, read on the forward strand.
CTGCCGCACTTGCTGCCATGGACGCCGAGATCAGAGTGATCGGGGAAAACGGAGAGCGGGTGATTCGCGTCATGGATTTCTACGGCCCTTTGGGACACATCCTCAATCCCGACGAAATGGTCTGTTCTATTAAGGTCCCTCGTCCTCCCGAAAATGGCTCTCAGGCCTTCCTTAAATTCAGAATCAAGGCCGCCGTTGACTTTGCCGTTGTCAGTGTGGCAACCGCTGTTCAAATGGAGGACGGTCTTTGTAAACAGGCCAGGATTGTCTTGGGAGCGGTCGCTTCCACACCTTATCGAGCCAAGGAGGCCGAAGCGGCGGTTCAAGGGAAACCGTTGAACAACGCGACAGTGGATGAAGCGGCCGAGGCGGCGGTCATCCACGCAAAACCGCTGAGTCAAAACGGCTACAAGATAGAGATCATGAAGACACTGGTGCGGCGGGCGCTCATGTCCTTCTAGGAGGTTGTCGAAAAACCCCCATCTGCTGCGTTATCCTCATCCCGCGTCATTGCGGCGTACTTTCCGGTACGCCTCATTCCTCGGGATTTCGGATGCCTTGCATATGAGTATTTTCCACCAACCTCAAGATTGCCTGTACTCCGACAGGCTCCTGGGGAAACGCTTCATTCACAGCTCAATGGCCCATGAACGGTCACGCCGCCGGAGCTGTTTAATCCGGGAGACCCGCCTTGCGCAGCAGCTCCAGGAGCCTGGCGGCCTGGGCCGGGTCCTTGTGGGGATACGTCCGTGCAAATCGTTGGGCTGAGAAGTTGGGGTCAATGCGAAGAGCTTCCTTGGCAGCAGCCTGCGCGTCATCACTGCAGCCCAACGCGGCGTAATTCATGGCCAGCTCCACGTGACCTAAGAAATTATCGGGCCAGCAGGAAAGGAGATCCTTGCACATCTTGACCCCATCCGCGTATCGACCCATTATCCTGTACGTGACAGCGGCATTAAGGAAGTAGTAACTGGGCGGGCCTACGGGGTTGAGGCGAAACGCCGTCTCAATGTGGGCAAGTGCCTCCTCGGGCCTTCCTGAATAGCTCAGTGTTTTCACCAGATACGCGTGGCCGTCCGCCAGGTTGGGCGCTATCTTGACAGCCCGCTTCCCTTCCTCGATGCCCTTTTCGTATTCCCTGATCAACACGTAAAGAGTCCCTAAATGGGCGTGGGCCGGCGCGTATCCGTCGTCCAGGGATATGGCTTTCTGCTCCAGCTTGATGGCCTTCATGAAAGTCTCGTTCGGTGACTTGCTGCTCCCGAACCACACCTCCAGATGGAGTGCCACTGCAAGGGTATGGTATCCGCTCGGAAAGTCGGGGTCCAGCCTGATCACCTCTTCGGACAGGCGGCGGGCCGTGAAATTGCTTTCCCTGTTAAAGTGCAGTATAAGGTCGCGAGCCTTCAGGAACTTGAGGTAGACCTCCAGGTTGTTCGTGCCCT
>CAZWEV010000026.1:0-50913 GCA_964633015.1 uncultured Desulfobacteraceae bacterium
AATTGCGGGAAAAGCACGTCCCTCGGGGAGTGTTCAATATCCTGCCCATATTTGTAAAGGAGGCCAGAGGAGCGGTCGTAACGGATGTCGAAGGAAATGAATATATCGATTTTGCCGGGGGTATCGGGGTGGAAAATGTGGGCCACTGCGCCCGCAAGGTGGTGGATGCCATACGGGAACAGGCCGCCACCTATATTCATACCTGTTTTCATGTGGTCATGTATGAGCCCTACATCGACCTTGCAAAAAAGCTCAATGAGGTAACGCCGGGTGCGTTTCCGAAAATGACCATGTTCGCCAACAGCGGTGCCGAGGCCGTGGAAAACGCCGTCAAGACAGCCCGATATTACACCAAACGCCCGGCCGTGATAGCCTTTGAAAATGCCTTTCACGGGAGGACCCTGCTCGGCATGTCTCTTACCAGCAAGGTAAAGCCGTACAAATGGGGATTCGGTCCTTTTGCGCCGGAAGTCTACCGGATGCCCTTTGCCTACTGCTACCGCTGCTCCTATGGAAAGACCTATCCGTCGTGCGATCTTCGCTGTGCCGAGGCGCTCAATGACTTTTTCGTAAACCAGGTGGCCGGCGATCAGGTTGCCGCAGTGATCGCCGAACCGGTCCAGGGAGAAGGAGGATTCATTGTCCCACCCAAGGATTATTTCACACGAGTCAAGAAGATCTGCGAGGAAAATGGGATTGTCTTCATCATGGATGAAATCCAATCCGGTATGGGAAGGACGGGATACCTCTTTGCCTCGGAGTACTTCGGCGTTGAGCCGGACATGATTCTTTCCGCCAAATCCCTGGCCGCCGGCATGCCGCTGAGTGCTGTAACGGGAAAGGCGGAGATCATGAATGCCCCTCACGTCGGCGGTCTGGGAGGAACCTATGGGGGCAACCCGCTCTCTTGTGTGGCAGCCCTTGCAGTCTTTGAGACCCTTGACGAAGAGAACCTCGTTGAAAAGGGGAACAAACTGGGCCGGGAAGTACGGCTTGCCTTTGACCAGCTCAAGGAAAAATATGACATTATCGGCGAGGTGCGAGGATTGGGACCCATGCTGGCCCTGGAACTGGTAAAGGACCGGGAGACAAAGGAACCGGCCTCAGATGAGGCAAAAAAGCTCGTCCAGCTCGCATTTGAAAGGGGATTGATCCTCCTTTCCTGCGGCAATTTCGGCAACGTAATCAGGACCCTTATGCCCCTTTCCATTGAAAAAGGACAGTTGGAAAAGGGCCTTGCCATCCTTGACGAAGGTCTGAGCAGGTTGTCCGGATAGGGAGTCATTTGTGGTAACTGCCGGTACAGGAGGACTTTTATTCCGAACGAGTCTCCGGGCTGGTCACTTCTGCGCCCTCTCGACAGTGGTAAAAATGCTCCTGGATTTACCGGATCATTGCAGGATGATGAGGAAACATGTATGAAGCTGGGATCGCTGCTTGAACGGGCAGATCGGTTGTACCCACACAAAACGGGTGTGGTGTGCGGTGAATATCGATTTACCTACCGGGAATTCGCCCGAAGGGTTTCGCGGCTTGCGGCCGGTCTGCAGCAGGAAGGGATACGGAAGGGTGATCGCGTGGCCATATGCCACCAGAATTGTCACTATTTCCTGGAGGCTTATTTTGCCGCTGCGGGTATTGGCGCGATTCTGTGCCCCTTGAATTACCGGCTTTCGGCCCGAGAAATCGCCTTCATCCTGGAGGATACCGACGCTCGCATGGTGATTGGGCAGCCCCGGTTTTACCCGGTTATCAGGGAAGCGATTGAGAAGATGGATGCCCCTGTCAGGACTTACTGGACTGGGAAAGAGAACGCTCCCGCCGGGGAAACGAGCCTTGAAACCATTCTTGGATCAGGAATGGATGTACCGGAAGAGGTGGATATTCAAGAGGATGATATGGCTCAGCTCTACTACACGAGCGGAACCACGGGACGCCAGAAAGGGGTCATCCTGACTCACCGGAACGTGGCATATCATTCTCTGGGGACAATCGCGGAGCTCAAGATGACGGATGAAGACGTCTGGCTTCACGCCGCACCAATGTTTCACCTGGCAGATGCCTGGGCAACCTGGGCCGTCACGTGGGTCGGCGGCACCCACGTGATGGTTCCAGAATTCGACCCCGGGTCCGTGATCAACATCATGGAGCGGGAAGAGATCACCCTCACCAACATGATCCCCACCATGCTCAACCTGATCGTGCATGATCCGGCCATACGAAAGGCAGCGTTTCCGTCACTTCGGGTCATGCTCAGCGGCGGGGCCCCCATAGCCCCTGAGGTAGTGAGGAAGGTCATGGAGGCATTCGGGTGCGATTATGTGCAGACCTATGGGATGACCGAGACAAGCCCCTATCTAACCATGTCCCTACTGAAAGATTCGCTGAAATCCCGGGCCGGAGAACAACGGTTTCGCTTCAAGGCCGCAACAGGAAGACCCGTACTGTTCGTGGACCTTAAAGTAGTCCATGATGATGGCCGGGAAGTGGTATGGGACGGAAGAGAAGTGGGAGAGATTATTGTCAGGGGTGAAAGTGTGACACCGGGGTACTGGCATCTTCCGGAAGAAACGGAAAAGAGCATCCGCAACGGTTGGCTTTACACCGGAGATTTGGCTGTGGTAGACAAGGAAGGGTATGTGAATATTGTGGACCGCAAAAAGGACATGATCGTCACAGGCGGGGAAAACGTCTATTCCACCGAGGTGGAAAATGTCCTGTATTGCCATCCGGCGGTGCTGGAAGCGGCGGTCATAGGAATTCCGGACGAGAAATGGGGCGAAACGGTCCACGCCTGTGTCGTGCTGAAGAGTGGCATGAAGGCCTCTAAACGGGAGCTCATTGATTTCTGCAAACAGGACCTTGCTCGGTACAAAGCGCCGAAATCTGTGGAATTTCTTTCGGCATTGCCCCGCACGGGCTCAGGCAAGATTTACAAAAAAGGGCTCAGTGAAAAATATTTAAACGACGGGGGGAGATAGGAGCATGAGAGGTTTTTTCAATAAGGTGTTATGGATCGATCTCACGAACAGGGCATTTCACGCTGAGGATATGGATGACGACACTCTTCGAAAGACCCTGGGAGGAAAAGGACTTGCCGCGCGTCTCCTCCTGGAAAGAAACCCCGAAGGCGTGAATCCCCTTTCCCCTGAAAACCTGGTTATTCTTGCCCTCGGGCCGGTCAGTGATACGGGGATCTACGGGTCCAGCCGCTATGGCCTCTTCACCAAGTCCCCTCAGACAGGGATGTTTTCGGAATCCTATTCAGGAGGACATGTGGCGGAATATATGAGCAGGACCGGGTACGACGCCTTTGTCCTGGAAGGCGGATCAGGGGTTCCCGTGTATCTTGAAATCAGCGATCACGGAGTGACCTTCCATGAGGCCCAGCACCTCTGGGGAAAAGAGACCTATGAAACGGAAGATGCAGTGAAAGACGAGTTGGGGACACCAAAAACCGGCATTATTTCCATTGGCCCGGCAGGAGAGAACCTGGTCACCTTCGCGGTGGTGGAAAACAATTACTGGCGTTCTGCCGGGAGGACCGGCGTGGGCGCCGTGCTGGGCGCCAAGAACGTCAAGGCCCTGGCGTTTCACGGAGAGAAAAGGAGACCGGTGGCCGACCCGGAAGGGCTTGCCGCCTTTTGCAAGAGAATCATGGCGGCCGGCAAAGGGAACAAGGGAGTTGAGGCCTACCGGAACTTCGGGACGCCCATGATGGTAGGACTCACCAATTCCCTCGGCGCATTTCCAACCAGGTATTGGCGTGAAGGATCACTGGAAGGCTGGGAACACTTGAGTGCGGAGCGGATGCACGACCAGCTGAAGCCCAGGCCGAGAGCCTGTTCCAGATGCTTCATGGCATGCGGAAAACTCTCGGAAGTTAGCGACGGCAGACACAGAGGACTCAAAATAGAAGGCCCGGAATATGAGACTATTTACGCGTTTGGCGGCCTCTGTCTCATAAAGGACCTGCGGGAGATCGCCTACCTGAATGATGTATGCGATCGACTGGGATTGGATACCATAAGTGCGGGAAATCTGTGCGCCTTTGCCATGGAGGCGTCTGAGATGGAGAAAATCCCTGAAAAGATCCCTTATGGTGATCCCGATGCGACCGCATCATTATTACAGGATATTGCACATGGACGGGGACTTGGCGAAGTCCTTTCCAAAGGCATCCGGCATGCTGCCAGGAAATGGGATATGGAAGATGTGGCCATACACGTGAAGGGGCTCGAACCTGCCGGGTATGACCCCCGTGGATTAAAGGGCATGGGGCTTGCCTATGCCACATCGCCCCGGGGCGCGTGTCATCTACGCACCACTTTTTACAAGGCAGAGGTGGCCGGCATGCTTGACGGGAAGGGCATCGAAGAACAGGTGAAAATTTTCCTGGATTTTGAGGACCGTCTCGTCCTCCATGATATGCTGATCCTGTGCAGGTTCTACAGGGACCTCTATCCCTGGGAAGAACTCTCCAGAATCGTCTCGGTAACTACCGGCCTTCACATGGACCAGGAAGCGTTAACCGGATTGACGGCCCGGATAGTGAATTCCACGCGGGTCTTCAATATCCGGGAAGGGCTGACAGCGGTTGATGACCGACTCCCCGAGCGATTTTTCGAAGAACCTGTTGGAGAACACAGTGAAACGCTGGACCGCACTGCATTTGAGCGTTCTTTACAAGAATATTACCGGCAGCGGAACTGGAACGATGAGGGGATCCCCGCCAACTGATCACCCGCCGATGGATGACATCTGGCTCATCTTCCCCAGCGGTTGGTCGGGAGTCAGGCGGTGTTCAGCCTCTTTGCTGAGGGCGGCTTCCCTGAATATGTCGGCCAAGTCATGATCTGACGCACCTGCCCGCAGGGGGCCCCGGATGTCTATTTCCCGGTTTGAAAGGAGGCAGGGCCTGAGCTGCCCGCTGGCAGTGAGGCGCAGCCGGTTGCAGGTGCGGCAGAAATGATGGCTCATGGGGCTTATGAAGCCGATTTCTCCCAGGCTCCCGCCAAATCTGAACCGTTGCGATGGTCCGTCCTGGGCATCCCTCGGAACGGGAATCAGCGTGTGGAATGAGTTGAGCCTTGCCTGGATCAGAGATGTGGGAACATATCTGAAAAAGTGATCCGATTCGCTCACCCCGATGGGCATGTACTCAATAAATCGAATATGGTATGGGTACTTGAAGGTGAGGCGGGCAAAGTCGAGAAGTTCATTGTCGTTAATGCCCCGCATAACCACCACGTTGACCTTGATGGGATTGAATCCCATCCTTCGGGCCATGTCGAGCCCTTCCCACACATCCTGAAATCCGTCAAATCCGGTAATTTCACGATATTTGTCCCTGTCAAGGCTGTCCAGGCTTACATTGAGCCTCCGGATTCCCGCCGTTTTGATTCGTTCCAGTTTTTTCTTGAGGAATATGCCGTTGGTAGTGAGAGAAACATCCTTGAGCCCGTCGAGGGCCGTCAGCCTTGCCAGGAAATCGCAGACGCCTTTTCTCACCAAGGGCTCCCCGCCGGTGAGACGTACCTTGGTGATGCCGAGGGGGATGACAATACCCATCAGATGCAGAATTTCTTCGTAGGTGAGAATATCCTCGTGCTGCAGCTTGGGAACGCACCGGTCCGGCTTGCAATAGATACAGGAGAGATTGCACCGGTCCGTGATGGAAATGCGGAGGTAGTTGAGGTGGCGGTTATAGGTATCAACAAGATGAGGTTTTGCTGTCTTCATTTCTCTTCTTTCTCATTTCGAGCGTCCCATGACTCAGGGATTCGATTTTAGACTGGAAACACAATTTGTAATTATATATAACCCGGAGACAGCGGTCAATCAGATTCGCTTGTCCCTGATCAACCATCAAGGTATCATCTTCCCGCATGCTGGATCAGGGTTCGTTGAAAGGAGAAAAAGAGATGTCCGATACCATAGGAGTGGAAATCCGTTCGGGCCTTGCCGTAATCACCTTGAACCGGCCCGACGCATACAATGCCTTTGACCTGAAAATGATAGGTGAACTTGCCGGGATACTGGTGAGAATGGCACTGGATCCGGATTTGGTCGGGATAGCCGTCACGGGGCAGGGAAAGGTCTTTTGTGCAGGCGGGGATCTGCGGTGGCTCTCGGGCTACCGGGGTGAGCCGGATGCAGCGTTTCATGAGCTGGCCTCCCGCTATCACCAGGCCATTGTGGAAATACGGAGAATGCCGAAACCCGTGGTTGCTGCGATCAACGGGCTTGCGGCAGGCGGTGGATTTTCCATGGCCCTTGCCTGTGATTTCAGGATCATGGAAGAGTCGGCCGTCTTGAAGCAGGGCTACACAAGCAATGGACTGAGCATAGACGGAGGCGGTACCTATTCCCTGCCGAGGATGGTGGGGCTGGCAAGGGCAATGGAAATTGCGGCCTTTGACAGGATCATCCCTGCGGAGAAGGCGCTTTCCTGGGGGCTCGTGACGGAAGTGGTCAGCGACGGAAAGAGTGTGGACCGGGCCCTTGAGTTCCTGGAGGAACTGAGGAAGATGCCGCTCACTTCATTTGCCGCCTCGAAAAAACTCATGATTGACTCCTTTGACACTCCTTTTGAGGTCACCCTGGAAAAAGAGCGTGATGCCCTGTCCCAATGCGCGATTCATCCCAATGGGCGCGAAGGGGTGGCCGCGTTCCTGGAAAAGAGAAAACCGCTGTATAACAGATAAAACATGCTGTGCAAACGCGCTTTTCACCGGAGTGGAGAGAACCGTACGTAGGGACTGCGAATCCTGCAGTGGCAGCGCTTGTTGCAGTTCAAAAGCGGCCCCCGGCAACTTCGTGTTTCCCTCCGGAATGCCGAGACCCGCATGTCTTCCCGTTATTTTCCTCGGCATGGCACCTGACGATGACCGGGTTGCCCCGCCGATCTCTGCCTGGAGGAGACATCTTGCCACCCGTACACGCTTGTCCACACGAAATGGTCAGGAAACATAGAGAAGAAGTTTACAGAATGGAAAAAAGCCTGACACATCCCCCTCTTTAGAACGAACGGTTTGTCTGTAGATTCCGTGTTTCATTCCCGCGCAATATTCATAGGTTAGCTTTTGTTCAGGCCTTCCCCGGGCCTTTGGCACGGCTATTGCGTTTTTCAAGCGAGACGACATTGCCTGATGCTGAAAAAATCATCAAAAGCTTCTGGTAAGGAAGCAAATAAAGGAGGTCCTTATGAAATACGATGTGGTTGTTGTGGGCGGTGGACCGGCAGGCATCATCACGGCTCTGACCGCGAAAAGCGTCTATCCGGATAAATCCGTTTGCATTATCAAGGAAATCGGAGACGGGGTCATTCCCTGCGCCATCCCTTATATGATCCATACCATGTCTGATCCTGCAGAGAACATCATGGGGAATAAGCCCCTCGAGAATGCCGGCGTTGAGATTGTCGTTGACAAGGTCGCGTCCCTGGACACGTCAGCGAACCGGCTTACGCTCGGATCAGGAGAAGAGGCGGTCTATGATCGTCTTGTGCTGGCCACGGGCAGCAGGCCGGTTTGGCCCCCTATACCCGGCATCGACCAGCCTGGTGTCTGTGTCATTGAAAAAAGTCTTTCCGCCATGACCGCCCTCAGAAAAAAGGCGAACGCCGCGAAGAAGGCGGTCATCCTCGGAGGTGGTTTTATCGGTGCGGAATTCGCCGATGAGCTGGCGCGAAATTCCGACGCCGAGGTCCACATTGTGGAGATAATGCCAAGACTTGTCAGCCTGGCTTTTGATGATGAATTCTGCGATATTGTCACCGATGAGTTGACCAGGGCCGGGGTCCAGATCCATACGGGAAGGAGGGCAATGTCGATCGACAGACAAAACGGCGTGAAGTCGGTGGCCCTGGATGACGGCACTTCCCTGCCCGCGGATATCGTCATCGTGGGCATCGGCGGGAGGCCAAACACTGAATTGGCTGAAAAAGCGGGACTCATGTTGACCCAGGGAGGGTCCGTATGGGTGGATTCCTACATGAGGACAAATGTGAAGAACATTTTCGCTGTGGGGGATTGCGCCCTCAAACGGGACTTTTTCACAAGGGAGGAAGTTCCGGTGTGGTTGGCCTCCACGGCAACGGCTGAGGCCAGGATCGCAGGGACCAACTGCTATGGAATCCGGGTCCTTCGCCAGATCCAGGGAACCGTGGCCGCTTTCTCCACGAAGATAGGAAATGCCTGCCTCGCCAGCGCAGGTATGACATGCAGAACCTGTGAGACTGAGGGTTTTCGGATCGTCACAGGGGATGCAGTCGCGCCGGACCGTCACCCCGGGACTCTTCCCGGCGCAGTTCCCCTGAGAATAAAACTGGTCTTTGCGGATCGGGGAGGCGCCTTACTGGGTGGTCAGATTGCCGGGGGACCCTCCGTCGGTGAGTTGATCAATGCCGTGGCTATCGGGATCCAGATGAAATTAAATGTGCGGGATCTGGACATGATGCAGATCGCAACTCACCCTCTACTTTCGCCCGCCCCTACCGTTCACCCCCTGGTCAATGCGGCACACCAGGCACTGGCAAAGCTCAGGGCAAGCGTCAAGTAACTGCACTCGATCCCTGCCAAAAAAGAGAAGGCTTCCCCGGCAGGGATCGAGGCAGGTGTTTATTCTCGCTCTGCCGGAGGTAGACGCCGGCGGATTCCGGTGCATCCCGGATTGGACCTGATTCTGACTGATCATGAAGAGCCCGGATTCTTAATCACGTTGAGACAGTGTGATATTCATGGTATGGTAGTGTTCCAAAGAGAACCTTCGCAGACAGACCAACACAAGACAGGTAATTTCTGAAGCGGAATTCTGTGAACAAAAAAACTTGTCACTAATTATCTGCTGCACATCAGTCCATTGGAAGGTTTGGGGAAAACCGTGAAAAGGAGAAATGCCTGCATGCCTGCAACGCGAAAAATCCGGAAAGTGCTCAAGGGCAAGCCAACGATTGAAGGTGCCGGCGTTCATCTGAAAAGGATTTTTGGATTCAGTGAGGTGCCCTTGTTCGATCCTTTTCTGCTTCTCGACGATTTCCGTTCCGATCATCCTGCCCACTACGTAAAAGGTTTCCCGTGGCATCCTCATCGCGGGATCGAAACAATCACCTATGTGCTCAAGGGAGAGGTGGAACACGGTGACAGTCTTGGAAACAAAGGAATTATCGGCTCGGGCGATGTACAGTGGATGACCGCTGGAAGTGGGATCATCCACCAGGAAATGCCGCAAGGTGACGGAAATGGAAAAATGTACGGATTTCAGCTTTGGGCCAATCTGCCGTCCCGTGAAAAGATGATGGATCCGCGGTATCGAGATGTGGCGGATGAACAAATACCCGAACTCAAACTCCCGAATGACACGATCATCAAGATCATTTCCGGCAAAGTATCCGGTATGAAAGGGCCCGTACAGGATATCGTAACCGACCCTGAGTACCTCGACGTGACCGTTCCCGCACATGCAGAATTCAGGCATCCCACGAAGCGAGGTCATACGGTTTTCGCTTACATAATCGGCGGCCAGGGATATTTCTGCAGGGAGAAAGATCCTTTCATGTACGAAATGGAAGGAATAAGCTACTTTGACATTCAGCGAGATCCATTTGTCGGCAACGGGACGGTTGTTCTTTTCGATGACGGTGACGAGGTAATGGTTCTTACCGAGGAGCATACGGTGAGATTCCTCCTGATTTCCGGAAAGCCGATCGATGAGCCCGTTGCGTGGCATGGCCCTATAGTCATGAACACCCACGACGAATTACGAACCGCTTTTGAGGAGTATGACCAGGGGACGTTCATCAAGTACACGGGCTGAATGCACATCAGGACCTGAAGCCAACCGGAGAGACCAAATGAATACCACATCTCTCTGTATTGGGGACCAATGACAATCCGATTACGGCAAGAAAATGGTCTTCATGTATACCGTCAATGCCCTGATTCATGGGTGGTGGGAAAAGTCACGCTCATTATTTGGGATGCGCCTGCGGATCCTGACAATAGAGAATGGCTTTGCCGTGCAGAGCTAGGCTCTGTGTGCGGGATTATGCCTGGTCGTAATGGCTGAACTGCATGGTAAATGTGCCCCTTCCCTGAGACACGGACCGGAGCGCGGTGGAGTACCCGAACATCTTTGAAAGCGGAACACTGGCCGTGATTACCTGGATGGGGCCTTTGCTCGCGATCTGCTCGATTTTCCCTTTCCTGGCGTTCAGGTCCCCAATCACCTCACCCATGAATTCCTCGGGAACGATCACCTCAGCTTCCATGATAGGTTGCAGGAGAAGCGGGCCGGCTTCACTGCAGGCCTTTTTAAACGCCATTGCCGCCGCAACCTTGAAGGCCATGACATCTGAAAGGGCTTCCTTTATTTGTACATCGAGAAGGGTTGTCCGGACATCGATAACCGGATATCCCATCATGACACCGCTGCTCTCGGATTCAATCACCCCTTCCCGGATGGCAGCCAGAAACTCTTCGGTCAAATCAGGGTTCTTGCACTGATCCACAAACTGGTTGCCGCTTCCTCTTGGCAGCGGAGCTGTTTCAAGCAGCACCCCTGCATAATGCTGCTGTCCTCCAAGCTCTCGCTGGAACACCTCTTCATGAGAGAAAGGCTTGCTGATGGTTTCCCGGTACACCACCTGGGGCTTTCCCTGGTTGGTTTCCACAGAGAACTCTCTCTTCATGCGTCCCACAAGGATTTCCAGGTGCAGTTCCCCCATCCCGGAGATAACGGTCTGGCCTGTTTCCTCATCGATCTTATACCTGAAGGTGGGGTCTTCATCAGACAGCTTCTCCAATATTTCCACCAACTTGTCCTGATCCTGGACATATTTTGGTTCCACGGCCATGCTGATGACCGGTTCATTGAACTGGATCGGCTCAAGCAGGATCGGTTTGTCTTCTGTGCAGAGCGTATCTCCTGTGCCGGTATTCTTCAGACCCATGGCGGCGACCAGATCCCCGGCGGAGGCCCTTTCTATGCGTTCGCGCTTATTGGAATGCATCCTGAGGAGCCTGGAAAGCTTTTCCGTGATCCCTTTTGCCGAATTGAACACTGGTTTGCCGACGTCGATGGAGCCTGAGTAAACTCTCAGGTAGGTCATTTTTCTCCCCTGATCCATCATGATCTTGAACGCCAGGGCCGAAAACGGTCCCGTGGGATCAGCCGGACGCGATTCTTCTTCCCCCGTATCCGGCACATGACCGATAATGGGGGGAACGTCTATGGGAGAAGGCAGGTAGTCGGCGATGGCATCCAGCAGCGGCTGAATCCCTTTGTTGCGCAAGGCGGTTCCACAAAAGACCGGGGTGAGTTCCAGCTTGACCGTGGCATCGCGGATGGCTGCTTTCAGTTCTGCATCCCCTATATCTTCCTCGGCAAGGTATTTTTCCATGATGGAATCATCCTTGTCCGCCAGGGTTTCCACCAGGTTTTCCCGGTACTCGGATGCCGTTTCCAGGAGATCCTCAGGGATGGGAATTTCCTCATAGCTGGCCCCCAGGGTCTCATCTTCCCAGACAACGGCCTTCATGCGGATGAGATCTATGATGCCCTGGAACTGGTCTTCCGCGCCCCACGGTATTTGCATCACCAGGGGAACCGTCCCCAGTTTTTCCCGCATACTTTCAACGACTTTAAAAAAGTCGGCCCCGATGCGGTCCAGTTTGTTAACAAACGCGATTTTCGGGACATGGTACCGGTCCGCCTGATGCCAGACGGTCTCGGACTGGGGTTCTACACCGCCTACGGCACAAAACACGCCGATGGCTCCGTCAAGGACTCGCAGCGCCCGTTCCACTTCAATTGTGAAATCCACATGCCCGGGTGTGTCAATGATATTGACAGTATGGCCTTTCCATTCGCAGGAAGTGACAGCGGAGGTAATGGTGATTCCCCTCTCCTTTTCTTCCAGCATCCAGTCCATGGTGGCCTCGCCGTTATGTACTTCTCCCATTTTGTGAACCCGGCCGGTGTAATAGAGAATACGTTCGGTCACCGTGGTTTTCCCGGCGTCAATATGGGCGATGATGCCGAGATTTCTGGTTTTCGCCAGTTTTTGTTTTGAGGGTGTCACCATGATCATCCGCGATTGTTCAGAAGGAATCCCGCGTGCATTCCGAAAATGGCAGGCGCGCCGGTAGTCCTTGATTCCCCTGTTGTTCCTGCAAGGCACATGCCGTATTTGACATGGAAGCCAAATCTAAGGTATTGTTACAGGCCTGTCAAGTTATTAGAGAGGACTTGCTTTGCCGGAATTCGCCGTTCAAAGCCAGACAGGCCGGAGCCTCAAGGAAATGCATCACCTTTTACGGGACCGTTTCGGTCCCCAGGATTGGTGGCCGGGAGAAACTACCCTCGAAATCATGGTGGGGGCCGTGCTTACCCAGAACACCAATTGGAGAAACGTGGAAAAGGCGATCAGAAACCTCAAGGAGCATGGCCTGCTCTCCCTGGATGGACTGAACACCATTGCACCGGATGCGCTTGCAAAAGAGATCCGCCCGGCCGGTTATTTTAATATTAAGTCAAGGAGATTGAAGAACCTGATTCGGTTTCTCTTTGATCGCTACGAAGGATCGCTGGAGTTACTTTCCGGCGAAAAAACAGAGATCCTGCGGGAAGGCCTGCTGACGGTGAACGGCATCGGCCGGGAAACAGCGGACAGTATCCTTCTTTATTCACTGGAGCGGCCCATTTTCGTGGTAGACGCGTACACCCATCGCATCCTTCTTCGTCACGGCATGGCGGATGAGCAGATGGAATATCACGAACTGCAAGAACTGTTTATGGATAATCTCCCGGAAGACGCGGACCTCTTTAACGAGTTTCATGCCTTGATTGTCCGGGCAGGGAAGGAATACTGCAAAAGGAAACCCCGTTGTTCCGACTGCCCCCTCGGCTGTTGGGAAAAGGGTCCCATATTGCTCTAAGATTCACCCGTTTCCGCAAGATGAGGAGGAGTAAGAAATGTCCAGAGTGCTGATCTGTCCAGCCACCTATGAGAACATCCGTCAGGCCGTAGACCGGGTTTTTGAGACATTCCCGCTGGATCTGCAGGGAAAGAGCGTGCTGATAAAACCGAACGTGCTTCGGTCTTCCGAAAAAAATGAAGGAATTGTCACCCATCCCGAGGTACTCCATGCCGTTGTGGAAAAAGTGGAAACCATGCAACCTTCCTCCATCATCGTTGGTGATAATCCGGGACTTTTCAGCTACGGAGCCAACGAGGAGAGTTTCAGGAAAACCGGCCTGATGGAGGCCGCAAAAGGATACTATCAGAACATCGGAAACAATTCACAGCAAGTGGATTTCAATCCCGATTTCATGCACACGGTGAGCCTTTCCAGGGCGGTATTGGACGCCGATATCGTCATCAGCCTTCCGAAATTCAAAACCCACGGCCTTACCGTCCTGACGGGAGCCATCAAGAACAGTTACGGTTTTCTGCCGGGTGCGCAGAAGGCGAGACTTCATAAAGCGGCGGGCAGCCCGGAACGGTTTCACGAAATGATTGTCGATGTGTTCCGTCTCCGTGTCCCCGACCTGTTCATTGTGGACGCCGTGGTCGGTATGGAGGGGAACGGCCCCACTTCCCCCGACCTCAGGAACATCGGGCTGGTTCTTGCCTCTGACAACGGCGTAGCCCTGGATGGTGTGATTGCGGTGCTGATGGGTTGTGAACCGGGTCGGCTGCGATTTCTCCGGAAGGCAAAGGACGTGGGGTTGGGGGACTACGACCTCAATTCGATTGAAGTGATTGGAGAACTGAAGCCGCTGGAGGATTTCCGGCTTCCTCCGTTAGGAGGGGAAGCGATCTTTCAAAACGAGGCGATGCAGGAGAGGCTCCGGGAGCGGACGCTTCTGCGACCCCAGGCCGATCCCGGGTTGTGCACAGCCTGTGGCACCTGCATCGATCAGTGTCCGGTATCGGCCCTGTCCATGGGAGAAGAAAACATTCCCGAGGTGGACGTGGACACCTGCATCACGTGCTTCTGCTGCCAGGAGATCTGCCCTGAGAAAGCCATTACCCTGCGATAAATCACGGATAAAGGGGACCTAGCTGCAAAAATAAGCACCGCAAGGAGGCCGCATGAACAAACGCAGACAGTTTCTTAAAATCAGTATTGGATTACTTGCGGGTATAGGTCCTTTGCTGAGTCCCCTGTTTTCATCCGTTCAATGGGTCTACGCAAAGGCCAAAAAAATTATCCTCCCCAAGGGCACCAGAAGGGAAAGTCTTATCAACAAAAATCCCGCTACACTGGATACGAGAAATCTGGGGATCACTCCGCTGAAGGACTTCGGGACCATGGGGATATCGGATCTTGACGTGAAGTCGGATGAGTGGCGCCTGGAGGTTGCCGGACGCATGAAAAAGAAACTTGCACTTACCTATCCGGAAATTCTCGCCTTCCCATCCATAGAGAAAAAGATCCTTCTCATTTGTCCAGGGTTTTTTGCCAATCACGGCCGATGGAAAGGCATTTCCATGAAAGCCTTGTTGGAAAAAGCAGGCGTCGAGCGGAATGTCACCCATGTTGTCTTTGCAGGACCGAAAGGACCCTATGAGAAAGTGCAGCAGTTCCCCATCAAGGATGTCCTTGCTGACAAGGTTTTCCTGGCGTATGGGGTGAACGGGGAACCCCTTCCCAGAAAACACGGGTTTCCCCTGCGGGTTGTGGGAGAAGACTATTATGGATTCAATTGGGTGAAATACGTGTATAAAATGACTGTGCAGTAGCACTGTGCATACCTGATCATTACCTGTTTTCGGCAAGCCGCCACCGGGTACATGCGGAAATTCCCCGCCCCTTCCCCATCCTTGTCGCCATTGCCCCCCAACCGGTTGCCGCTCCAATATCATGAGGTTCCCAAATCCACCGTCTAAATTCCGCAATGGTAATCTTGTGGGTTGATTTGGCGAAAGTCCTGATCATCAGCAAGGTGTCAGATGCAAGTCGAAGATCCCGGACTTTGAGCGGGAGCGCCGCATCGTAGATCCCGTGTTGTGTGCGGGAGGAGCGACCGAAGGCAACGCAGCTTGAGCTCTGCGAAATCCCGTCTTTGCGGGAAGATGATACCTTGATGGTGGATCAGGGACGTTGACTTTGGCTTGACACACAAGCCCTCATCACCTATAGTCTGGCCTCAAAAAAGGGGCTTCTCAGTATCTCATCCTTTACTCCCCCGTCCTGTCTGTTCAAGTGCAAAGAGCCTTGCTCATCGGAGTAGCTACATGAAGAGATTCACAAATTTCGTCCTTCCCGGTTTGTCGTTCCTACTGACCATCGTCTGCCTCGGAGGGTGCAGCCATATGGTCCTGTTTGATCCCAAGGGACCCATCGGCGAGGCTGAACGGTTCCTCATCATTGCCGCATTTGTGCTCATGCTCATCGTCGTGATTCCCGTTTTTGTCATGGTCTTCTGGTTCTCTCTGAAATACCGGGCCTCCAACAGGAACGCGGCCTATACGCCAAAATGGAGTTATTCAGCCAAGATCGATCTGGTTGTCTGGCTGGTTCCCATTGCCATTGTCACCGCCCTCGGATATCTGGCCTGGACCGATACCTTCCGACTGGATCCGTATCGGCCGATCGATCGCGATGTCAAGCCCGTCAATATCCAAGTCGTATCCCTAGACTGGAATTGGCTGTTTATCTACCCGGACCACAATATAGCGGTCGTTAATGAGCTTGTTTTCCCCGCCGGAGTTCCCCTGAGCTTCAGGCTCACCTCGGATACGGTCATGACATCCTTTTTTATTCCGCAACTGGGAAGTCAGATATACGCCATGGCGGGAATGCAGACCCGGCTGCATCTCTTGGCTGATGAACCGGGTGTCTATGCCGGCCAGAATCAGGAATTCAGCGGCCGAGGGTACGCCGACATGCATTTCAAGGCCATTGCCACTTCCCGAGAAGACTTTGAGGCGTGGGTGCAAAAAGCCAGACAATCATCAAAAAAACTCGATCTGGCCCGATATGAGGAACTCGAAAAGCCGAACGTCGGCCATCCGGTCGTGTACTTCTCTCCGGTCAAATCGGACCTCTTCGACCATATCATGCGCAAATACATGGGCTGGATGGGTGATAGGGGTGCAATCGCTGACATGGGGAAAAAAACCGGCCCCATGAGCAAGCAGTCCGGTTCCGGGCACGGAAACACCGCCGCTTTGGAGGCAAATTGATATGTTTGGCAAGTTGAGCGTTTCAGCGATACCTTTTGACCAACCCATCGTAATGGGGGCTGTGGGCGGTGCGTCCGTGTTGGCCTTGGTGATTCTCGCCCTGATCACGTACTATGGGAAATGGCCATACCTCTGGAAGGAGTGGCTGACCAGCGTCGACCACAAGAGAATCGGTATCATGTATATCATCCTGGCACTGGTCATGCTGCTGCGGGGGTTCTCCGATGCCGTCCTCATGCGCTCCCAGCAGGCCCTCGCCGCGGGCGCGTCGCACGGCTATCTGTCGCCCGAGCACTTCAACCAGATATTCAGCGCGCATGGTTCGATCATGATCGTTTTCATGGCCATGCCGTTTCTGGTCGGACTGATGAATATCGTCGTCCCGCAGCAAATCGGTGCACGCGATGTGGCGTTTCCCTTTCTGAATTCGGTCAGCCTGTGGCTGACCACGGCAGGAGCGTTGCTGGTCATGGTATCGCTGGGGGTGGGCGAGTTTTCCAAGACCGGCTGGACAGGAATTTCGCCCCTGTTCGAGAAAAGATACAGCCCGGGGACAGGGGTTGACTATTGGTTATGGGCTTTCCAGCTTGCCGGCGCCGGCTCGCTGATGACCAGCATCAACTTCCTCGTCACCATCCTGCGGATGCGCGCTCCGGGAATGACGCTCATGCGGATGCCCATGTTCGTCTGGACCGTTTTCACAACCAACGTACTCATGATGCTGGCATTTCCGGTGCTGACCGTCGCCCTTTTCCTGTTGACGCTCGACCGGTACCTGGGCATGCATTTTTTCACAAACGCACTCGGCGGCAACATGATGATGTATACGAACCTGTTCTGGATCTGGGGGCATCCCGAAGTGTATATCGTGATTCTGCCCGCCTTCGGCGTCTTCTCGGAGGTTGTCGCCACCTTTTCGGGAAAACGGCTGTTCGGCTACAAATCCCTGGTCTATGCTACGGCCGCGATCATGCTCCTGTCCTTCACCGTCTGGCTGCACCATTTTTTCACCATGGGCGCCGGTCCGAACGTTAATACCTTTTTCGGTATTACGACCATGATGATCGCTGTCCCTACCGGGGTAAAGGTCTTTGACTGGCTTTTCACCATGTACCGCGGCCGTGTGAGATTCACAACGCCCATGTACTGGACCCTGGGGTTCCTCACGACCTTTGTCATCGGCGGCATGACGGGGGTGCTGATGGCCGAACCACCCGCTGACTATCTGGTCCACAACAGTCTGTTTCTGATTGCCCACTTCCACAACATGCTGATCCCCGGCGCACTGTTCGGCTTTTTCGCGGGCTATGCCTACTGGTTTCCAAAGGCCGTTGGTTTTCGGCTGGACGAAACGTGGGGGAAACGCGCATTCTGGTGCTGGCTGATTGGTTTCTACCTCGCGTTTGGTCCCCTGTATATACTGGGTTTCATGGGAATGCCCCGCCGCATGGCACATTACGCCAATCTGGCCTGGCATCCCTATCTGATCATTGCCGCGGGAGGGGCCGCCGTAATCATGATGGGCATCCTCTTCCAGATGATTCAACTGGCGGTGAGCATCAAACAACGCAATGCCACCCGCGACCTCACCGGTGACCCCTGGAACGGTCGCACCCTGGAATGGGCCACGTCTTCCCCGCCGGCCGTGTATAACTTCGCGATAACGCCGGTCGTTCATGAAATCGACGCCTTTATGGACATGAAGGAAAAAGACGTGGTCTTTCGGAAGCCGGATCAATACCATGACATCTATCTGCCGAAGAACACGGCGGCGGGCCTGATCAACGGCGTCTTCGCTTTCCTGTTCGGATTCGCCATGGTCTGGTACATCTGGTGGCTGGCCGTCCTCTGTGCCCTTGGCATGCTCGTCACGGTGATTGTCCGCGCAGCCGATGATGATACGGATTACAAGGTCTCAGCGGCCGAAGTGGAACGAATAGAGCATCGGCGGTTTCAGCAGTCGACGGCCGCCGCCATGAACAGTCCGGCAGGCGGGCGCATCGCCCCGGAAATTGTACCACAGGGATAAATGATGACAACAGACACTTCGACCATCGACGCCGTCACGCCCGGGAAGTTTGAACACCCGGATACCATCGCGAACCAGGCCTTTGGGTTCTGGCTGTACCTCATGAGCGACCTCGTCCTGTTTGCGACGATTTTTGCGACCTATGCGGTCCTGGGCCGAAACTATGCCGGTGGACCCACCGGGAAAGACCTGTTTCACCTGCCGTACCTGTTCGGCGAAACCATGCTCCTCCTGTTCAGCAGTGGAACCTGCGGTCTGGCCATGCTGGCCGTGCACAAGGACAAGAGGAACCCGGCCATGCGGTGGCTCGCCGTCACGTTCCTCCTTGGCCTCGGATTCATTGCCATGGAGATCAATGAGTTTCACCACATCATTCTCGACGGCAATGGACCGGACCGAAGCGGCTTTCTTTCGGCTTTTTTCACCCTGGTGGGCACTCATGGGGCCCATGTGAGCTTCGGTCTGATCTGGATGGGAGTCATGATCGGCCAGGTCATTACCAAGGGGCTGACGCCGCCTGTTCAATCCCGGCTGCTCCGGCTGAGTCTATTCTGGCATTTTCTGGATATCGTGTGGGTCGGCGTATTTACTATTGTCTACCTGATGGGGGTCATATAGATGAATCAGGCACCAATCGACAGCAGCGGCGCGGGCAGGGGAAGTTTCAAGTCCTATGCTTTTGGGTTCGTTTTCTCGATCGTTCTCACCGCCATTGCCTTTTTATTGGTAGTGCAGGGCGGGGGATTGCCCCGCTGGGTCATCTTATCCGGCATCTTCGGCGCGGCCGTTGTGCAGATCATGGTGCATCTGCACTACTTCCTGCACCTTGACACCTCGTCGACGGCACGCTGGAATGTACTGGCCCTGCTGTTCACCCTGTTGATCATGATCATCTTTGTCGGAGGGTCCCTCTGGATCATGTCCAACCTGAATTACCGCATGATGTGACCATGTCTGCTGTGATCAGAAAATACATTCTCATTACCAAGCCGGGGATCATTCTCGGCAACCTGGTCTCCGTAGCAGGCGGCTTTTTTCTTGCCTCCAGAGGACACATTGATATGGGCATGCTCCTGGCGACCATCATCGGCGTATCCCTCGTCATTGCTTCCGGTTGCGTCTTCAACAACTGCATTGACCGGAACATGGACCGAAAAATGGAGCGGACCCGTGACCGGGTCCTGGCCAAAGGGCTCATGTCGCCGGGAGTCGCCGTCCTCTATGCATCCCTGCTGGGCATTGCAGGAACCGCACTGCTCCGGGCGGGAACAAATATGCTGTGTGTTGTCATTGTGCTGGCCGGTTTTGGTATCTATGTGGGCGTCTACAGCCTGTACCTGAAGCGCAGATCCGTCTACGGCATGCTGATTGGCAGCCTGGCGGGGGCCGCACCACCCCTAGTCGGGTATTGTGCAGTCACGAACCGCTTTGACCTGGGAGCGGTGCTGTTACTGTCGATCTTCAGTTTATGGCAGATTCCTCACTCCCATGCCATCACCGTTTTCCGACTCAAAGATTACACCGCCGCGGCCATCCCGGTACTTTCGGTCAAGCAGGGGATACCTGCTGCAAGAAGGCACATGGTCGGTTTTATCCTGGCCTTTATGGTGACCGCACCGATGCTGACCTTCGGCGGCTACACGGGGTACAGGTATTTTGTAGCGGTGGCAGCAATGGGCCTGGTCTGGCTCTACATGGCCTGGTCCGGGCGCAGGGCATCCGATGACCGCCTCTGGGCCAAAAAGTTGTTTGTCTTCTCTGTGCTGAGCATAACCGTTCTGAGCATCGTGATGGGACTGGACTTCACGATGCCTCCCCCGTCGGGCATGCTCCTGACCTATGCTCCATAGCAAAACGCGCCGCCCCGAGGCCGCCTAACATACCGGGTTTCAAAACCAGAGGGCTCAGGGTGTTGACTGCTGCATTGCCTCACGCATACGCTCCACATATGCTCCGCAGCAAAGGCAGGATACATTCCTTAAAGAAAGATTAAATTGTGATCAACGTACCGGGTGAAAAAGTGAAGAATGACCGCCTCCCCACACCGTCGCAGGACTGGTGCCGGATCGGAGAGCAATACATCTCGAATCTCTCTTCCTGTACGGTCTACAGGGTTCTCGAGGACACGACCGATTTTTACGGAGTGGAATACGGCGATGTGATTCTCTTGAATGACGTCGGTTATCTAGTTCGGGGAACAGAATCGGAAAAAAAATTCGGGCTGGAAGGGGAACCAAAACCCTGGGTGAAAAGCTGCATCGACCTTGTAACCGGTGAGCGCAAGATCGTCAAACTCACCTTCCTGGAAAAATTTTCATGCACCATTGAGGGCTTGAAGTTCACGTGTCTGCGAAATCCCGAGAAGGAAGCCCGTATCCTTGAAAAGGTAAAGGGGCATATGGGGTTCATGCAGGGCTTTTCCGCAGTGGACTCGGGCGGAAATATCGTGAGGGTTCTGGACCGTATCGCTGGAAAGAGCCTGGATAATACTGTTCAGTCTCTTCCCGGAACGCATGAGAAATACTACCGAGAATATCTGCCGGATATTCTGGCGCATTTGGGAACGGCCTGTGACGCCCTTGGAGACCTGCACCGGATGGGCGAGATTCATGGAGATATTACCCCGGATCATATCTTTGTAGAGACGGGGACAGGAAGGTACCGATGGATTGATTTTGACTATGATTACAAGGAAAAAGCGCATGTTTTCCATCGGGATATTCTTGAAATGGGGACCTTGCTGGCCTATGTGGTGGGAAAAGGGTACCTGCTTTTCAGCGACATCAGGCTCCGTCATCCGGAAATCGCTCAAAAGCTTCGGGCGGAGGACATGCAGAGCGTTTTTCCCAGTCAGCTGGCAAACCTGAAAATGATCTACCCCTATATCCACCGTGAGCTGAACCGGATCCTTTTGAGATTTTCCCAGGGCGCCGGGGTCACGTATCGGGACGCAAAGGAACTCGCTGCGGACATTGTCCGCGTTGCAACCGTTATAAAATGATCCTCCTGCCGCAAGCAGCGGGGTATTCCTCTGTTGTCATTCCGAACGTCCGTGAGAAATGCGGGATGGGTGCACCCCAGCCAGTCCTCAGGAGGCTTTTCCTGAAGACTGGAATGCGGAGGGGGCAATGCTTTCCCGTGGGTACGTCACAAAAAATACCAGCCCGGGAGACTCGTAATCGAAAAAAGACATACTATCTCGGGGTCTCATTGCAATACGTTGGTTGAATCAAAAATATCAGCGCTTGAGGTAGCTCAGATAGTATTGAACGATCCCGGCCTGATCCTGGTATTCATCGTTTTCCCGGCTTTCCCTGATATCTGCCAGCAACCGCTCTGAAATGCGCAGGGCCTCTCTTTTTTCACCTGCCTTGACAAGTTTCCTGAAGAGGTAATCGTAGATACCGCTTTGTGCCGGCAACGAACTCCGGACAAAAAGCGTCGAAGCCTCGGGCCACCTGCATTGATCTCCAAGATAGGCAATTGCGAGTCTTGTGTGGCCGGCCGGATCAAAGCTGTTTTCAAACGCCTGCGGAAATGGAATGGTCTCATTGATGTAGGACTTCAGCTTGAGCGGGGAATCAGGCGAACAGTAATACCACGGTTTGATAAATCCCTCTGATCTTTTTCCGTAAAGATCTCCAGCTTTCGCCCCGGTAAGGGCGAAACGGCTCAACGGCGTCCCCTGATAGATCCTGCCGCCGATCGTATATTCATACCGTCTTAAAAAGTTTACGGGATACCGCAGCATGTATCCAAGGGTTTCATCCAGGGTCTCAGATGTTTCTCCCGGCAGGCCGAAGACGAGGGAAATAGTGCAATCAATGCCGAACTCCTCTGCCAGCTGAATCACCTGAACAATGTGCTCCCTTCGGTAAGTACAGCCATTTTGCTCGAGCACCCGGTCGGAAAAACTGTCACAGGTGAGAATTATTGAAAACCCTGCTTCAGCGAGGAGCCGGGCAAAAGGGGTACTAAAAGGCCGGGGGAGAAACTGTGAGGCAAACCGAAAATGATCAGGTAGTCCCAGGGCAATGATCCTTTTCAAGAGACTGGACGGATAGGAAAGTCCGGGAATATTGAATTCGGTATCCACAAAAAATATCCGGCCGATCTCATCATACCGCGTTGCAATTTCCTTTAATTCATCAATGACTTCTTCCGTCTCCCTGAAAACGAATCCTGCCCCTTCGATCATCCGCTCAACACAGTAGCTGCAATACTGGTTGCACCCGCGTTTTACCTGTACCGGCAAACCCGCAGTCTTGTACGCATAGTGGAACTTGCTTTCCCGCTCCCCTATCCATTCCTTTGGGAAAATATATTTCTTTCTCGGATTGAACGTCCATGTTCCTTCTGTAACCCAGACCAAATTCGGGATACGGGACAATTTCTCCGAATCGGGATAGGATTCCACGAATTCCCGAAACGGTTCCTCCCCTTCCCCGACAATCCCGTATCGAATGCCGAGGGTTTTCAACATGGCCAGAGGAGAAATGGTGAAGGCGCCACCACCCGCAACAACCGGCACCTCTGGCCTTGCCTTCTTTATGATATCAACGAGTTGTTTGAATAAGGGGACAAAGAAAAAGGTCCTGTATCCCTCCCCGTGAACATCACCATAGGTTTCACATGCCATGCACGTGTCAAGATTCCTGAATCCCAGACCTATGATGTGGGGGTCGATCCGGTCAAGGATCTCCAGGATATTTTTCTCCGGGTCTCTATCCGGCAGGAACGGATATTCAATGGACACGGCATGACCACGACGACGCAGATGATGAGCAATCACGTCAAGGCCGAAAGGATATATCTGCTTGACCAGGTAATACCGGTCAGTATACAGGAGCAGAACACGTTTCATTGTATTCAGGTCATTCATGCGTCCTCTTAGGGAATGGAATGCGCCTTCAGGAACAAGAGAGGGAAAGGTATGGTGGCTGAAAAGCGAATGATGCGATGAAGGTTCCCCAGGGAGGAAGGGCGGTGCCCTTCCTCCTGAGTAGAGATCAGACGATGATTAATACGGATGCCACATCCTGACCCGGTAGGACATCTCCGCCTTTGAGGGGCTCTTGCGGTATCCCTTGATGTAAAAGACGCCGGTAAACTGGTTCACGAACGGAAATCCCGCCTGTGCCCAGCCCACCACGCCGCCATGGTACTTCTTCCCGTTCCGGGTGCCATCTTCGACACAGTAGACATTCTTATACCCATACTTACACAGAAAACCAGCCACATACTTTGCCCGGTGGGAAGTACGGCACCAGATGTAGATCTCAGCGTTGGGGTCCGTAATCTTCTTCGGGATTACGTACATATGTCCTGCCTGGATATGGTCGGTCCCTTCAATATGGAAGGCATTGAACTCGGAGTCGGTTCGCACATCAATCAGATACACTTTACTCCGGTACGCCGGATCCGCCATGGCTTTTTCCCAGACCTCGTGCAGTTTAAAGACATCCGTCCTGTGGTCCGCGGGAATCGCGGCAGCGAAACTCTGATGGATTTTCTTCTCATTAGCCTGCAGAGGATTATCCCCTGCAAAGGCAAAACCGGCTGCACTGACGACAAACGCTACAGCAATAAACAACACAAATACTCTTTTCATTACAAAACCTCCCTTTGCAGTAATAACTGAAAACTTTTCAAACCTTTCTAGGTCTCTTGGTAAAACCACCACCTCCTTTCCAGGTCCCGGTGTTTCGGAGTCAAACAAACTGCTTATGAATATATTGTGTCTCTTAATCCAGGTCAAGGGGAAAACATCTCCCTGATCTTCTGCTTCTGTATTTTCCCCATAGCATTTCTAGGCAGGGAATCGAGAAAGAATATCTTTCTTGGGCACTTGTAACCAGCGAGGTACTGCCGTGCAAATGCTATGATTTCTTCCTCTTCCGGCGCAGGAACGCCGTTTTTCACAACAACAGCGGCAGACACTCTTTCCCCGTAGTCTTCATCGGGCAGCCCAAATACTGCTGCCTCATTTACTGCTCTATGCCTTTCGAGCGCCGATTCCACTTCTTTGGGATAGACATTATAGCCGCCTGTGATAATGAGGTCCCTGCTCCGCCCCACCAGGCAAAGCCGAAAATCATCATCCTGGATCCGGTATCCCAGGTCACCTGACTTGAACCATCCGTTTTCAAACGCTCCGGCGGTCTTGTCCGGCATGTTCCAATAGCCTTTAAACACATTATCGCCTTTGACCCGGACCTCTCCGACCTCTCCCGGCTTCACAGCGTTCCTTTCAGGAGAAAGGATCTCGATGGAGACCCCGGGAAGAGGATAGCCCACACTCCCGGGCACCCGTCGATCCGGATCCAGCGGGTTGGATGTAATCATCTGGGTCTCGGTCATGCCGTACCGCTCCAGTATTCGGAAACCGGTGGTCTCCTCGAATTTCGTGAAGAGATGTTCCGAAAGCGGGGCCGACCCGCTTATGAAGACACGCATTGTCCGTAAATCCGGCTGTACTGTTTCCCAGTGCTTCAGGAGGCGGTGGTAGATGGTGGGGACCGCCATAAACAGGGTAATCTTTTCCCTTTCAAGTGCCCGGAGCGCCCTGACCGGATCAAATTTTTCGTGCATGATCACCGTTGCACCCGCATGCAGGGCACCGTGCACGGCCACGACCAGACCATGCACATGAAAGAGCGGCAGTACATGGAGGAGCCGGTCCTTGTCCGTCCACGCCCAAGTCTCCTGCAGCGCCTTCATATTGGAGATCAGGTTCCGGTGGGTAATGACCGCTCCTTTGGCCCTGCCGGTGGTCCCGGAGGTATAACAAATCATTGCACCGTCATCATCCCCGGCAGGATAGTTACCATGACTCCCTTCTTCCATCTTCTCAACACGTGCCAGGAGAGAGAGGGACCCACCCGGCCCTTCAGCATCCAGCAAAAAGGTTCGCATGCCTTTAATCCCCTTGATCTCGGCTTCAATCCTTGTGAGTCTCTCCCGGTCGGTAATCAAGAGCGATGTCCCGGAATCGGAGAGGAAATAGGAAATTTCCTCAGCAGTGCAGGCTGGATTCAAAGGGATGGTCATGGCGCCGACAGCAAGGTTTGCCAGGTGGACAAACAGGAATTCCACACCCTTGGGAAGCAGAATCGACACCCGATCGCTTTTTCTGATCCCTGAGCGCCTGAGCAGCAGGGCATATTTTGCCACGGCGCGATCAATCTCCAGAAAGGAATAGGTACGACCGTCGAAAATAATTGCCGCCTTCACCCCATACAAAGCAGCCGATGCAGACAACATCCTCGCCAGATTCATAAAAATGGACTCCTTTCATCGGGATTCAGCGCGTGCTCCGGAGCCATCGTTTGAAAAGAAAAAAAGCAATGACCAGGGCCAGCAACACCACCGCCGCAATGTTGTAATGGATAAGGATACTTGACAGCTTTTCCCTTACCGCACTCCAGTTGGTTCCCAGAGAATACCCCGCCCAGATCCAGATGAGATTCCAGACACTGCAGCTGATCAGCGCCAGGACGGCTACCTTTACGATGCCGAGGCGCGAAATTCCGCCTGCAATGGCAATCACCGAACGAATACCGGGGAAAAAGCGGTTGAGCAAAATGAGCAGATACCCGTACTTCCGAAACCAGGATTCCGCTTTGACGATATCTTTTGCTTTGAAAAACCGGTAGTCACGCTCAAAAAAGAACGCCCTCCCGAGGTATGCTCCCACCCAGAAGAGAAAAAGAAACCCGATGATGCTTCCCAGCGTTGTCGCTGCGTACACCCACAGAAAACTGAGACGATGGATCCCCACCAGGAAGGCTCCAAACGCGGTAATGGTGTCTCCCGGAATAGGAGGGAACACATTTTCCACGAACGCGCTTACTCCCAGGGCCACATACATTAAGGCGGCAGGAAGCTCGTTCAGCCATTCCAAAATTCTGTCAGCATACAGCATATGAGCATCTCCAGGAAGAATGCATGAATTATCAAGCTTTCTTCAAGAAAAGACAACCCATGATTTTATCTTGACTGGGTAAGTAGGCATCTGATATCACATTCCCCTGATCACTTACGGGAGAAAATACAGGAATAAACCATGGCAAAAAAGAAGATCACCCGGAAGCAGTTATTGAAAGAACCAGATGAATTTCTCACATTGTCGGGAAAAGCCTTCAACTATGCGCGGACCCATGGAAAGCAACTCCAATATCTGGGCATTGCCCTGGGCGTTTTTGCGCTTCTTCTTCTTGGCGGGTACTTCTACTACGGATACGTGAACAAGAAGGGGCAGGAGACCTATAATGAAGCCTATGAAGTTTTCAAGAAAGACTTCAAATCAGGCTCAAACCTAGCTGATCTCAAGAAAGCAGGAGCACTGTTCGAGAAAGTCGTGGACAAGTACGGCCTTTCAAAAGCGGCCCGTCTGGCGCTTCCGGAAGAGGCCTACGTGAAATTTCTCAATAAGGAATATGATGGCGCCATTTCCCTTTACCGCAAGTTTCTAGACGATGTCTCCGGGAATAACCGGTACGAATCCCTGGCACGTCTGGCCCTGGCGGCATGTTACGAACAAAAAGGAGAATTTGAGACGGCTATTATCACCTTGAGGCCCATAGTCGAGGAAAAGGGCAATCCCTTTGGGGAACCCGCACTTTTTCATCTGGTCCGTCTTTATCGCCTCAACCATCAGGCCAGTGAGGAAAAGAAGGCAATCGAGGAGTTCATCAAAACATATAAGAACTCGCCGTTTCTCCCTATGGTGCAGGCGCATTTGTAATGATGTCTCCTCCCGACCCGATCCCCCTAATTTTCTTGACTCCCCTTTTTCCTTTCATTAATCTCCCGTACCAGCCAACACATGGCTTCACGGAAGGAGGCCTGCCATGATTATCAGTGAAATACTGGCCAGGAATGCCAGGATGTACGGTGACGAGACTGCTCTGATCGAAAGAGAACCGGCCAAGGACAAACGGGTTTCCGTAACCTGGAAGGAATTCGACGAGGCAGCCAACCGTATTGCGAATGCCCTCATTTCCAAAGGAGTCGGAAAGGGCGACAAGGTCATTCATCTGATGATGAACTGCCTGGAGTGGCTACCGGTCTACTTCGGCATCCTGAGAACAGGGGCCTGGGCCGTCCCCCTCAACTTCAGGTTTACCGCCGGAGATATCCGGTACTGCGCAGAAATTGCCGAGGCCAGAGCTCTGATCTTCGGAGAGGAATTCATCGACCGGGTGACCAGCATCAAGGGAGACCTCAGAAGCATCAGGGATTACGTATTCGTGGGTCCCCATGAGCTGAAACCGGATTATGCCGAGGCGTATGATGCCTTCCTGCAGACGGGAACTCCCGAGGCACCCCGGGTCCCCGTCAGCCTTCTGGATGAAGCCGCCCTCTATTTTACCTCCGGCACAACAGGCACCCCGAAACCGATACTCCTGACCCAGAGGAACCTCGAGTCCGCCTGTATCACAGAGAACCGGCACCATAATCAAACGCATGAAGATAATTTTCTCTGCATTCCTCCCCTCTATCATACGGGCGCAAAGATGCACTGGTTTGGGAATTTTATTGTGGGCGCTCCGGCAGTCATCCTGAAAGGGGTCAAACCCCGGTGGATCATAGAAGCGATCTCAGAGGAAAAATGCACTATCGTCTGGTTGCTCGTCCCGTGGGCCCAGGACATACTGGTAGCCATTGAAAACGGAGATTTGAAACTTGAAGATTACGAACTTGACCAGTGGCGCCTGATGCATATCGGTGCACAGCCCGTTCCCCCGAGCCTGATCAAGAACTGGAAAACCGTGTTTCCCCATCACGACTATGATACGGATTACGGTCTGAGCGAAACAACAGGTCCCGGTTGTGTGCATCTCGGCATTGAAAATATCCACAAGGTGGGCGCCATCGGCATACCCGGCTTTGACTGGGAATTCAAAATCGTGGACAAGGAGCTTGATACCCTGCCCAGGGGTGAGGTCGGGGAACTCATGATCAAGGGGCCGGGCGTTATGAAGGAATATTACAAGAATCCGGAGGCCACCGGGAATACCCTTTTTGACGGCTGGCTCCTGACCGGAGATATGGCGCGGGTGGACGAAGATGGGTTTATCTGGCTCGTGGACCGGAAAAAGGATGTGATTATTTCGGGCGGAGAAAATATTTTTCCCGTCGAAATAGAGGATTTTCTCCTTGAAAATGCGAAAATTCAAGATGCTGCTGTGATTGGAATTCCCGATGAAAGGCTTGGTGAAATTGTTACTGCTATCGTCCAGCTCAAGCCCGGCCGGCAAATGAATGAGGATGAATTTCTGGCCTTCTGCGAGACCCTCCCCCGGTATAAGAGGCCACGCAAGGTCTTCTTTGATGATGTCCCGCGGAACCCGACCGGAAAGATAGAAAAACCGAAACTGCGGGAAAAGTACACGGGGGGCACGGAGAGTTTCAAGCTCTCTTAGCGGTTTCTCAAACCTGCATGGCTGTTTTCATCCGCCTTTTGATGCGATTCCCCCGCTGGGTGGCCCCGACTTCATGATCTCGGTGTCGAGCAGATGTGTACGGGACGAGGAATCCCTTGTTTTTACACTGCGTAGCAGCGGGTTCCCGGAAACCTTGATCTTATAAAATATTTCTCCTTTCCGGATTGGAAACCTGCTCGCAGTTCAGATCTACGTGTGGACGGGTACTCTTTTTCCTTGACAATCCCAGCGAGCTTGAGTAGGGATAATTATAGCTAGAATATAGCTGTTTTATGGCTTCCAGATCGTTGTACCGTTCTTTTCAACTTTCAAAAGTCGGGGGGTTAAAAATGCATAAACTATTGACAGACTCGCCAGGGAAGGAAATGCTCCTGCTGGGAAACGAGGCTATTGCCCGAGGGGCAGTAGAGGCCGGGCTGGCATTTGCCACCTGCTATCCAGGGACACCCTCATCGGAAATCCCTGAACAATTTTTCGGGATCAGCCAGGAATCGGATCTTTACTTCGAGTACTCTACCAATGAAAAGGTCGCTCTGGAGGTGGGAGCGGGCGCCGCGGTCTGCGGGCTCCGGACCATGGTAACCATGAAACACGTGGGCGTCAATGTGGCAGCCGACCCGCTTATGACCCTTGCCTATGTGGGGACCAAGGGGGGCATGGTGATCATCACCGCAGATGATCCCTTCCTTTTCTCCAGCCAGAACGAACAGGACAACCGTTTTTATGCGCGTCTCTCGGGCCTGCCAATGCTTGAGCCCACGAACCCCCAGGAAATGAAAGACATCACGATTGCTGCGCTGGACTTATCTGAAGAGTTGGAATCACCCATATTCATCAGAACCACGACCAGGCTGAATCATATTCGCGGACGCGTAGAGCTCGGCGAACTGAAGCCCGTCAAGGCAAAGGGACACTTTCAGAAGAATCCGTTTCACTTCGTTACGGTTCCGGCGGTGGGCAGAAACCTCCATAAACTGCTTCTCCAAAAGTATGACAAGGCAACGGAAAAGAGTGAAACGTCCCCCTATAACGAAATTGTCGGAAACGGCAAGTGGGGCATTGTAACAAACGGCGTCAGTTACAATTATGTACGGGACGCGGTGGAGGATCTCGGTCTGAGCGACAAGGTGCGCATTTTGAAAATCGGGTTCTCGTGGCCCCTGCCCAAGGATCTTATTGTCCGTTTTCTGAAACAGGTGGACAAGGTCCTGGTGGTGGAGGAACTGGAACCCGTCATGGAGAATGACATCAAGGCCATGGCCCAGGAAAACGCCCTGACGCTTCCCATTAAAGGGAAAGGCGTCGGAAGGCTGTCCCGGCTTTTCGAGTATGACCCGGGCATGGTCCGTGAAGCCGTCGCTCAGTATTTCGGAGTGGAATACACGCCAACAGAGGTCCTGGATCTCTCTGGCCTTCCCGAACTCCCCGGAAGGCCGCCGAACCTGTGTCCCGGCTGCCCTCACCGGGCTACCTACTATGCAGTCAAACAGATCTACGGGCCTGACGCGATTCACCCCACGGATATCGGCTGCTATACCCTCGGGCTCCTGCCGCCCATCTCTATGGCGGATTTTCTGATCTGCATGGGATCTTCGGTCAGTTCTTCCTGTGGTTTCTCAGAGTCCTCTGATCAGAAAGTCGTCTCTTTTATCGGAGATTCTACCTTCTTCCATTCAGGGATTACCGGGCTCATCAATGCGGTTCATAACAATCATAAGTTTACCCTGGTGATCCTGGACAACGGCACCACCGCCATGACCGGGCACCAACCGCATCCCGGTGTGGATACGGATCCCCTGGGTGTGAACCTCACGCAAGTCTCACTCGAAGACGTGGTCCGGGGCTGCGGCGTCAAGGACGTGCACGTGGTCAAGCCCTTCAAAGTGAAAAAAACCATGGAAGCGGTGCAGGCCGCTATGGAATATGACGGCTTGTCCGTGATCATTTCCCGGGAGATATGCCCGCTTTTCGCAAAGGCCATCGGACAGGGCAAAAAACCGCGGCCCTTTTATGTGAACCTCGACAAATGCAAGAACCACCGGGACTGCATTGATAAACTCGCCTGTCCGGCCATGTATCTGGAGGGTGAACGGGTGAAAATCAACAAGTACCTGTGCATCGGATGCTCGGTCTGCGCCCAGGTGTGTCCGGAAAACGCTATACTGCCATTGAAGGGATAAAAGGGAGGCACATATGGAAACGAAAAGGTTGGTATTTGTAGGTGTGGGAGGCCAGGGCAACCTGCTCGCCTCACGCCTTTTGGGCGAGGCCGCCCTTGCCGAAGGTATACCTGCCGTGGTAAGCGAAATTCACGGCATGGCCCAGAGAGGGGGAATCGTCGAATCTGCCGTATTAATGGGAAAAGTGACCAGCCCCATCGTCTCACCGGGCGAGGCGGACGTTCTTATCAGCTTTGAACCCGTTGAGACCCTGCGTGCACTTGGAAAATGTAACAAATCCACGGTAATTATTACCAATGTCCATCCTCTTCCCCCCTTTACGGTGGCCGTGGGCCAGGGTACCTATCCTGCCGTGGACGATATACTCTCCCTGATACGGGAAAAGGCCGGGAAAGTCATCACCCTGGACGGAGACGCCATTGCTGAAGAAGTGGGGAATCCTCTTGCACTTAACATGGTCATGCTGGGAGCCCTTATCGGGTCGGGAACGGTTCCTATTGCCGCTGAAGATATGAAAAAGACCATCTCCACCTCAACCAAGAAGGCCTTTCTGGAAGCAAACCTCGCGGCATTCGACAAGGGATTTGAAGAGGCACAGGCCAACTGACTCTTTTCCCGCAGATTGAGGAGCGATCGGCTGCCCCAGGGAATGCTCAGGGAGGAAGTCTTTTCCCGAGTGACTGTTGAGAGGGCTTCCTCTCTGAGCAATGTGCTCTTCCCGGTTCCAGATCGGTAAAACGTGTCCTGCTCCTTCGCCGTAGGTGGAGGTTTGGTTCGTGCCCATGCATACACTGCGAGCCTCCCCAGTGGCGGCGGTTTGTGATTCATGTCTTTTGGAGGAAGGTATTGAACCTGGGGAACGACCATACTATTGCCCTGGTTTCAACCCCCTGGCCGCTCTTTAACCGACCTTCCATCCAGCTCGGATCCCTGAAGGCATTTCTCCAAAAAGAAGTTCCATCCATATCCGTTGACGCCCACCATCTTTATTTGAACGTTGCAGAATCCCTTGGTTACGAACTGTACCGGAAGATCTCAGAAAGAAACTGGCTCGCGGAGTCCGTCTATGCCGCGCTTCTCTATCCTGAGCAATTCGATTCCATAGAAAAATTCTGGTGGCGCAAGCCTCTTGCCCGGTCCCTTTTCCCCCCGGGACGAGATTTTCACTGGCTCTGCATGAAAGTTGAGGAGATAACACGGCGTCTTCTCGATGGCATTGGTTGGCACAACTATTTTTTGGCAGGCCTCTCCATTTGTCTCGGTCAGCTCACGAGCAGCCTCTATTTCATCCGTGGAATAAAACATCGGATACCAGGACTGAAAATTATCACAGGCGGGGCATCCTGCGCGGGAAAGATGGGGGAATCTCTGCTCAGGACGTTCCGGGAAATTGATTTTGTCGCCCACGGGGAGGGGGAGTTGCCCCTCGCACATCTGGTCGGAACCCTGCGCCAGGGGTATTCCAACCCGGATCAGCTCTCCTCGCCGGGACTCCTCGTCCGAGGTTCCCCGGGAGAATTCCGCGATACGGTTCAGCAGGTGACCCGGATGGATGATCTTCCCCTTCCCGACTATGCTGATTATTTCCAGACCCTGCACACCTTTCCCCCTGAGAAACGCTTTTTTCCGAAAATTCCCATGGAGATTTCCAGGGGTTGCTGGTGGAGAAAAAAATCTTCGTCGGGCAAGCAAAGCGGATGTGCCTTTTGCAACCTGAATCTCCAGTGGAATGGCTATCGAACCAAAACCTCCTCCCGCATCATTTCGGAGGTGAAAGAGCTATCCGAAAAACATCAGGCCCTGACCATTTCCTTCATGGACAACCTTCTGCCGACAAAGGGCCTCAGGGAAACCTTCCAGGGAATCGCCGGTCTGGGGAAAGAATTTCAGTTCTTTGCCGAAATTCGCGCCACAACTCCTCGGCATGTCCTTGCGGCAATGGGAGCAGCAGGCACCGAGACACTCCAGGTGGGCGTGGAAGCCCTGAGCACGTCCCTCCTCGGAAAACTGAACAAGGGAACCACGGCCATGACAAACCTCCAGGTCATGAGAGACTGTGAGATACCGGGCATGCCGGATTTGACCGGAAACCTCATTACCCGCTTCCCATCGAGCGATGAGGCCGACGTTTCCGAAACCCTGGCGAACCTGGCTTTTGTCTCCTCTTTTCGGCCCTTGAAAGCGACTCCGTTCTGGCTCGGATACG
The DNA here is from genome assembly GCA_964633015.1 of uncultured Desulfobacteraceae bacterium. GTDB lineage: Bacteria > Desulfobacterota > DSM-4660 > Desulfatiglandales > Desulfatiglandaceae > B46-G9. Next base: position 33,059 of record CAZWEV010000026.1, read on the forward strand.
CAAGCCCGGTATCCGGCAACCCTTCGGCCTATGGTATCCGCTTGAGAGGGAACCACCACCTGTACACGCGCATGTTTCCTGCTGCTATTCACCGTCGCCTGAAACTCATGATCCAGGACTACACCGGACAAAAACGCTATCAGCAGCGCATCTGGAAACGTGTGGAGGATAAAGTGCGGGAGTGGTGGGAAACGTATGAGGAACTGCGGAGGGCACCGGGTAGTGGACCCATTCTGTCCTATCTCGATGGAAAGGAGTTCATGATCATACGGCAGCGGCGGCGGGGCCGGGATGCCATGACCCACAGGTTGACAGGCATCTCCAGAAACCTGTACCTCTTCTGCCAGACCCACCGCACGGTCCGCGAGATCCTGACCCAATTCCCCGGTCTCGGGGAAGACAGACTCCTTCCCTTCCTGAAAGCCATGGCAGCAAAACGCCTCATGTTCAACGAAGGAGATCGATACCTGAGCCTTGCAGTACCCGTCCGCTACGCTTTTTCATAGACGCCCAGAATCCCGTTCAACGGGCTCAAGTCTTCTCGCAACTGCAACCCTTCATAGCGAGGCATGATTTTATCCAGGCCGTATACGAGGAAGAGGGCTCCTTTCGCGGCCCGCTCAACGATCATTGCCGCGAATTCCTGGTGCATGATGAGGTAGGTGTAAAACAGGTTGAAATCTTCAAAGGCGAGACCGGTGTCAATGGCGATCTGCGTATAAACGGTTTGATCGGTGGAATCCCCCTCGAAGAGATGAATATTTTCCGGCGGGGGGATGCGTCCCGCTGCCTCCAATTCATGTTCCAGGGCAGCCTTCAAGGGTACATACTCCTCCAGGGTCCAAGGGTCCAGCTCCACCCCCACGGAGATCCGGACAAGATAGCTGAAAAGGATATTTACCCGGCCGTCGGCACAGCCCAAGTCAAGAAAATGTGATTGGTGGGGAAGAATCAGGTCTTCCTGCAACAGGCGCTCAAGGCAGCCAACCAGGAGAGCGAGATCGCTGGATCTTCTGAATCCAAGGGCCCCCACATCACCAACTTTTCTCCGGTCGTAAAAGCACGCGACCTGCAGAAGGGTTTCTTTCAGCCGTTCATCCATTGTCATGAATCTGTTGCGCAGGCTTCCCCATGTCTCCAAGGATCTTCTTGATTCGCTCGTGCAGACGAAACAGAAGATTGATCTCTTCTCCTTCCAGCGCTCGGAGATTCGCTAATGCCGCGGGTTCCACGTGATTCAGGATATCCTTGCACAGATAATTGATACAGATAACGTGCCGGGCCTTCAGGCAACAACCACGGGGTGAAAGAAAAAAACAACTGTTCTCGTCCCACTGTTCTGCGGGCACACCAACACCCAGTGCCAGGTTTATAATGAGAAGATATCCATCGTAACGGTTTTCAATCCCGGCGCCGCAGCAGGAGCCTCCTTCCAGCTCCTCACATATCCTGCAACGTTCCAGGACACCTGCCTTTTCCATACCTGCTCGCGTTCTTTCGGCAGCCTGTTGAAAATCCGAAAAGAGCTGCTCCGTATCATGGTCATGAAGGAGCATTTCCTTTAATTTCTCATTGGCGTTCTGCGCCCAGGTGATTTTCTCTGTGATGGATCCGGAAACGGCAATATCACCCATGCGGGTATTTATGCCTTTTTCCCGGTGCCGCGTTTTTTTCCCCGCGCATTTTTCTTTTCCTCTTTATCCTCCTTTTCACCAAAGTCCTTCAAGCCTTCCGCCAGGCCCCTCAGTTTTCGATCAACGAGCTCATTGATGCTCCCTTTCGGATATGTTCCATCGGCTCTTTTCTCACCGGCCTTCTTTCCGGTAAGGACCTCAATCCCCTCATCTATGGTTCGAACGGCAAATATACGGAATGTTCCCTTTTCCACTGCCTCTAATACATCTTTTCGGAGCATGAGATCCTTGACATTTGTCTCCGGGATCATGACTCCCTGATCTCCGGTGAACCCCTTCTTCTTGCAGCAGTCGAAGAAACCTTCTATTTTGTGGTTCACCCCGCCGATTGCCTGCACTTCACCTTTCTGATTGACCGACCCCGTTACCGCGATATTCTGTTTGATGGGGACTTCAGAGAGGCTGGAAAGGAGCGCATAGATTTCCGTGCTGGAAGCACTGTCGCCGTCTACCCCGCCGTAGGATTGCTCAAAGGCAATGCTCGCACTCACAGTGAGGGGTTTGTCCTGTGCATATTTTTTCCTGAGATAGCCGCCCAGGATCAGCACGCCCTTGTTATGTGTGCTTCCGGAAAGATCCGCTTCTCGCTCGATGTTGATAATTCCGGCACGACCCATAGATGTGGAAACCGTTATCCTGCTCGGCTTCCCGAACATGTAGTCCCCCAGGTTATAGACGGCAAGGCCGTTCACTTGTCCCACCGCCGTTCCTGATACATCAATCATGAGCGTCCCTCGATCAATCATCTCCTGAAGATGCTGCTCGATCAAGTTTGACCGGTAGATGCGGGCTTCAATCGCCTTCTGCACATGCTCTTCCTGAACAATTTCCTGCTTTTTCTGGCCGGCCCAGAAATCTGCTTCCCGGAGAAGATCGGTAATGGCTGGGAAGCTCGTGGATATTTTCTCCTGCCTTCCGGTCATTCGAACAGCCTCTTCGACGAGCATGGACACCGCGGAGCGGTCAAAGGGCCGCAAGTCTTCGTCGTCGCATTTCATTCGAATGAACTGGGAAAACTGCTGAATGGACTCCTGATTCTTGTCCATGGAGGTGTCAAAATCCGCTCTTACCTTAAATATCTTCTTTACATCTTGATCGTAGTTCAGCAGGAGATGGTAGAGATACCCGTCCGAAATAATAACCACCTTCACGTTCAGATCGATGGGTTCAGGTTTGAGGCCTGAGGTGGTAAACAGATAAAAAGGATCATAGGTCTGGATTTCCAGTTTTTCCGATTTCAACGCCCTCTTGAGGGCCTGCCAGACACCCGCTTCCACAACCGCATCCATGAGATTGAAAACCAGGTATCCTCCATTCGCCTTAATAAAAGATCCGGCCTTGATCTTGCTGAAATCGGTCCGCCACACGCCGCTCCGGTCAACCACCCGTTCAATGCTTCCGAAGAGGTTCCGGTACGTAGGATACGCCTCTATGATCACAGGGGCTCCCTTCTGATCGCCGTTGTCCACGAGGAGGTTCACCTGGTACGGTTGAAAAAGGTCCGCTTCCTGGAAAAGGGAGGGCATGCCGGGTATGGCCTGTTGCTGCTGCGGCCGGAAAATCTGAAGATTGTCCGCCATATCATCCAGCAGGGCTTCGATATACTGTATGATTGCCTTCCCTTTGTATTTCTTCCCCAGTGGCCTGGCGATCTCCGAGGCGTTTTTCATGAACATGACACGGTCCATTTTTTCAATTTTTTCCTGTACCTCTTTCTGAAGGTCGCGCAGTTCCAGGAAGATCTGGTCGATCTGGCTCCGCAGTTTCGCCTGTTTTTCCCGCATTGCTTCAAATTCATCTTTTGGAAACCGTCCCCGTTCAACCATTTCCTCTACCTGTTCGATAGGAAGGGGCTTTCCATCGACAATGGCCATTACCTCCGGACGCTTATATTGCCCCATTTGGATGTCTACCAGTGCAAAACCCTCTTCCTTGACTTTCTGGTCCAAGCCTTTAAAGAAGCTCTTGCCCTTGGCCTCATAGGTCTCCATGATCTCTTTTTTGAGATTGATATATTCCTGGCTTTCAAAAAGTTGAGGAATTTCTTTCTTGAGCGTTTCCACAAGATCGTGCACATCTTGTTTGAAAGCGGCCCCGGTTCCCCCTTTCAGCTTCAATAACAGAGGCGACTCGGAGTTTTTGAAATTGTTCACATAGCAAAGATCGTCCGGAACTTTCGAGGTCTTCGTCAATTCCTCAAGCAGTCTCTTGACCGTTGACATACGGCCGGTCCCAGACATTCCCGTTACAAACACGTTGTACCCCGGTTTGTTCATGCCCATCCCGAACCGGAATGCCTCCACGCCCCTTTCCTGCCCGACTATCTCTTTCAGGGGTTCAATATCTTTGGTCGTTTCGAAGGGAAGTGTTGCGGGGTCCAGCCGCCATCTGAGTTTGTCTACTGATACGCCATCATTCTTCTTTTTTCCAGGCATTGAGTTCCTCCTCTATTCCGTTCTCTGTCTCCAATCAATTGGGAACTGCTTCAACGTGCACTGCAAGTACCCAGCTCCCCGTGTACCTTCATCATTTCCACGCAGAAGCACCGTCAGATTGACCTACGATATTTCCAGTTTCACACCTTTCTTGATCCTGTCCCTGCACTTTGGCAGCACGATCATCAGGACGCCCTTTTCATAGATCGCCTTGATTTCATCCACTTCTATTTCGCAAGGGAGTTGGACAGTCCGTGAAAAAGATCCGAAACGACGCTCCACACGATGGAACCGTGCGCCGGTTCTGACACGCTCTCCCTTCTTCTCACCGCTCAATCGCAACGTTCGGTCCGTGACGGAGATCTCCACGTCTTCCGGGTCCACGCCCGGCAGTTCCACCCGCACAATCACGGTTTCATCTGTCTCGAAAATGTCAAGGGAAGGTCCCAGTGTGGTAACACCGGAGGACAGCGTGGAACCAAACTCCATCCACATGCGATCAAAGAGACGTTCCACATCTCTTTTCATCTTGTCCATTTCTTTGTTTTTCCAGATGATTAGTTCGGTCATGTCAAAACCTCCTCACAGCCCCCGGGGAAACCGAAAACATAGTTTTTCGCCACACGTCTCTCAAGGTCTTCAGGGGCCCTCACTATTGCCCCAAAAGCAGATCCATTTTTTTTATATTAGAAATCACCTCCCCACAATGCAAGTGATTTCTCGGAACGTAGGAAAATGTCACTTCTTTTTGGAGTACTCCACAGTCCGGAGTAATTCTTTCATAAATGCTTAAAGTTTTTCCCTTCCTGTGTCGATTTTTGTCTTGTATTACACCTATTTTCCAAAGAAAAGAAGAAGTTGCTGCAAAACACAAACATCCGGCTTGTTCTTTGTTCAGGAACATTCTTCTGGAGTCGGACGGAGGCCCCTGGAGGCATGCAATGACCGGGATGCTCGTTCTCAACGCCATACCCAACCCAGAGGTGGAGGAAAAGGTCAAGGTGTTTCTTTCACACTACGCCAGGAATGTTCCCGGGAACAAACTGGATGACCTTATCAATAAGACTCCCCTCATCCTGAGCAGAAATGCGGACGAAAAAATCGGAGAGAAATTTGCTTCAAAGCTGCAATTGCTCGGTGCATCTGCAAGTTACGTCCCAAAAACAATGCAGGATAAAAGGGCCGATACCGAAAACAAAACAGGGCACTCCCATATTTCGGATGTTCACGGACAAGCGGAAGAAACGGATCCTTTGGGGAAAGATTCTTTCACTGAGCGGGCAAGCAAACACACATACAGGGAAAAAATAGTTGAACAACTCATGGAGGTGAACAAAGAGCTGTGGCTGATTCTCTCTATGATCGCCATTGTGGGGGCCATGAATTACCTCCTTGCATCGCAGCGGATGCTATTAGGGCTTTACACGCTGCCGACGCTGTTTTCGGCCTACTTTTATGGTCGCCGCCACGCCACCTTTACGGCCTTTGCAAGCGTTCTTCTGGTCGGCATCGCCATCCACTACAATCCTTCGTGGCTGGCCGAGTCAAAGAATACGCCCGTTATGGACGCCAGATGGTACGAAATTATGGCCTGGGGCGGAATCCTGATGATTACCGCGTATGCCATGGGTTCTCTTTATGACCGGGATAAGAAGAAGGTTATCGAACTGCGGGAAGCGTACCAGGGGATACTGGTTATCCTGCGCCGGTTCCTCTCCAACGACCAATACACGGAAAACCACTGTTACAGAGTCTCCGTCTATGCAGCGAAGATAGCCGCATATCTCGGATTCAAAACGGACCGTATTGAGGATATCCGCTCGGCAGCGCTGCTTCACGATATCGGCAAACTGGAAATAAGCAGAAAACTCCTGTACAAGGCCGCCCACCTGACCCAAAAGGAATACGACCACATGAAGCGCCATGTTCATAAGAGCGGTGAGATACTCCATCCGCTAAAGGGGCCTTTGGGTCGGGTCCTTCCCATTATTCTTGCACACCATGAGAAGTACGACGGTTCAGGATATAATGACGCCCGCGGTGAGGAGATTCCCCTGGAAGCACGGGTGCTGAGTGTTGCGGATGTGTATGATTCCCTGACCAGTGACAGGCCGTACCGAAAGGCCATGTCACCCTTTGAGGCGAGGGATGCCATAGCAAATGGGGAAGGAAAAGAATTTGACCCAAAGGTGGTCAGGGCGTTTCTCAAGGCCTTCAGCCGGGGAGAAATGGAAGTCCCAAACGTGGTGCTGTAGCCCCTGTTCCTATTCGTCCATCTGATTCATTCCGTCATTACATCCATTGTCATTTTTCCTCAAATATCGTACAGTGCATGCAGGCGCCCGTGCGGGGCAGCGTTCTGACGCCGGACGACGAGGTTTTCAGCGATCTGGAAAAGCAAGGGAGAGACAAGATGGAAAGAGAGCACCTCGAAAAACGATTCGGCCTCATCGCCGTGGAAAAGGGATATATTAATCCTGATCACCTGATAGAGGCCCTCAAGACCCAGGTTGTTGAAGACATGGAAAAAGGTGAACACCGGCTTATTGGAAGGATCCTGCTGGAACAGGGTCTTCTCACCGCCGTACAGATTGATGAGATACTGGATATCCTGGGAAAAGGGCTTCCGCTCCTCAAAGAAGTGTAATGCGAAGGAAAGGACTTTCCCGGGTCACCTCGGAGTCACCGGATGGATGCCAAAAAGGCAATCAGCATTTTCTTTGACATGGTGAACAGGCAAGATCTTGTAGCTATGGACAGCCTGTTCACGGATACGGTTCAGTTTTATTTCCCCAAGACACAGCCGCTCATGGGAAAAAAGCGCGTCCTGAGATTTTTCAGCATCCTTTTCAGGCAGTATCCTCAACTGACTTTTCAAGTCCGGATGGCCATCACCGAACAAGAAAGGGCCGCCGTACATTGGACAAACAAAGGAGCCGATAGAAAAGGCGGCGTGTATGAAAATGAAGGAGTTACCATCCTTCGGTTTGAAAACGGCAAGATTTGCTTTATCAGCGATTTTTTTAAAGATACCGGCAAATTTTGATATCTCTTCGAGACAGTATCTTCCGGAGACAGGACCATGAAACGATGGAACGGCTGGGGGGATGAAACCGTTGACTTTCCCCTGCCTGCAGGTGCACGGCTTTTCCTGGAGCAGCGATTGGGCAAGTCAACCCCCCTGCCCGACGCCTCTTTCGACGATGTCATAGCGCTGGTCCCGCGGTCACGCTTCCCCGATCATCCGCTCATTATCAAGACACCGAGAGATCGGATTCTTCATGCCCGTGGGCAGAGTCTTCCCGACTGGCTCGCGCTTCGGAGCGGGAACCTGGGGGTGTTCCCGGACGGCGTCGCGTACCCCGAAAGCCCTCTCCAGGTCCGCACCCTTCTCACATACGTCAGTGACCAAAAAGGCATTGTCATTCCGTACGGCGGAGGAACCAGTGTCGTCGGGCATATCAATCCACAAGATGCCGACCGGCCGATTCTGACCATTGATATGGGGAGGATGAACAGACTCCTGGATATCGATCAGGAAAGCAATATTGCCACGTTCGGCGCAGGTGCCTCCGGGCCTGACGTGGAATCTCAACTACGGGCCCACGGATACACGCTGGGCCATTATCCCCAATCATTCGAGTTTTCCACGCTGGGTGGATGGATCGCCACCAGGTCCAGCGGCCAGCAATCCCTCGGATATGGGAGAATTGAGCACCTGTTCGCCGGGGGAATCATGGAAACACCGTCAGGTCCCCTGAAAATCCATGACTTCCCCGCCTCGGCGGCAGGACCCGATCTCCGGGAAATGGTCCTGGGATCAGAGGGGAGGCTGGGAATCCTCACCGAGGTCAAAATGCGGGCAAGCCGGCTGCCTCCAGAGGAAAGCTTCCGCGTATTCTTCTCCCCCCACTGGGATTCCGGATGCCGGGCCGTTAAAGAGATGGTTCAGTCCGGAATTCCTCTCTCCATGCTGCGTCTCAGCAATGCATCTGAGACCGAGACACAGCTTGCGCTTGCAGGGCACGGAAGAGCCATTCGGCTCCTTGAGAAGTGGCTCGCCTTTCGGGGGGCCGGCACCGAAAGGTGCATGGCTGTCATGGGGATAACAGGAACCAGAAGGCTTCACCGGACCGCACTGAAAGAAGCGGCGCGTATTTTCCGAAAAGAAGAGGCGGTCAACGGCGGAAACCTGCCGGGCCGCAAGTGGGTCCAGAACCGCTTCCGTGCACCGTACCTCCGCAATTCGCTCTGGGAACAGGGCTACTGTGTTGATACCCTCGAGACGGCCATCAACTGGGACCGGGTTTCCCCGCTCATGGCTGCCGTGGAATCCGCTCTAGGTGCTGCGATTATAGCGCAAGGAGAAAAGGTGCTGGTCTTTTCCCATCTTTCACATCTCTATTCCCAGGGATCGAGCATCTACACCACTTATCTCTTTCGTGCCGCTGACACCTATGCAGGAACATTGTCCACATGGCGGCGATTAAAGAAAGCCGCCTCAGAAACCATTGTAGAAAATGGCGGCACTATCACCCATCACCACGGTGTGGGAACCGATCATGCCCGCTACCTTGTTCCTGAAAAAGGTCAACTCGGCATCGATGCCATCAAGGCCCTGTGTCGCCAACTGGATCCGGTCGGCATGATGAATCCGGGGAAGTTGGTCGTATGATGCACTGCGACCCCATGGTATGTTCGATCAATTACAGGCAGGAAACCTGGGAAAGGCTTCTGGAACCGGGAAAGGGAAACTCTAGAGGTTGGGATATCATTGTGGTGGGAGGAGGCATTACCGGGGCGGGTATCCTCAGAGAAGCAGCCAGGCGCGGTCTCTCGGTTGCCCTGCTGGAACAGAAGGATTTTGGCTGGGGGACCTCCAGCCGCTCCTCGAAAATGATCCATGGCGGACTTCGCTATCTCCTCTCGGGCGATTTCAAACTCGTCCGCTCCTCTGTCAGGGAGCGGAACCATCTCCTTCTTCAGGCGCCGGGACTGATTGAACCCTTAGGCTTTCTCTTCAGCCATTACCGGCGGCGTTTCCCGGGGCGTCACCTGTTCGGCGGGCTTCTCCGGGCGTATGACCTTTTCTCCGGCACCCGCGACCATCGCTATTATCCGCTCCCGGAATTCCTCTTCTTGGTCCCCAACATAGATCAGCGGGGACTCACGGGCGGGACCTATTACCGAGACGGACTGGTAGACGACGCCCGGCTCGTGCTGTGTACCATCCAGGAAGCCTGCGCCGAGGGAGCACTCGCGATCAATTACGTGAAAGTCAAGGATCTGCTCACGGCGGAGAATCGGGTGATCGGTGTCTCCGTGGAGGATGACACTACCGGTGAGAAAGGCGACATTTTCGCCCGGGTCGTGATCAATGCCACCGGAGTCTGGGCTGATCAACTGCCCTCAACGCGGTACACCGGACCTCCCATTCGTCCGCTGCGGGGCAGCCATCTGGTATTTCCTTTCTGGAAACTGCCGGTCTCCCAGGCAGTCACTCTCAGGCATCCTTCGGATAAACGGCCCGTCTTTGTTTTCCCCTGGGAAGGAGCGACTATCGTCGGCACCACGGACCTTGATCATACAGAGGATCTGAACAGCGAGCCACGGATTTCTTCCCGGGAAATCACGTATCTCATGGATATTGTCCGGTATCAATTTCCCTCCATTCACCTGGAGGAAGGGGACATCCTGTCCACCTATGCGGGAATTCGTCCGGTGATCGCCGGGGGGAGAAAAAAACCTTCAAATGAAAAGAGGGATCACACTATATGGGAACAGGATGGAATGATCTCCGTTACAGGAGGAAAACTGACCACGTTCCGTCTCATCGCCCTGGACGTGCTTCGTGCTGTGGCACCTTTTCTGTCTCACGTGGATGTGAAAGACACCCGTGCGCCTGTCTTTTTCCGAAGGGAGTCGGGCACGGAATTTCCAGCCGGTCTGCACCACGTTCTCAGGCGCCGTCTGGAAGGCCGGTATGGATGTCATACTGCAGACGTCCTGGAATGCACGACGGATAATGACTTTGAGCGGATTCCGGGAACAGACACGTTGTGGGCGGAAGTCCGCTGGGCGGCGCGCAATGAGGCGGTCATGCACCTGGAAGACCTGCTTTTACGGCGTACCCGCCTGGGGATACTGCTGGAAAGGGGAGGCGCCGAACACTTTGACCGGGTTCGGGAAATCTGCCGGGAGGACCTGCAGTGGCCCCAGGAACGCTGGCAAGCAGAGCTTTCCGCCTACCAGAGGCTCTGGGAATCCTGTTACAGCATCCGGCATCAAGGGTGATTCCCGGGGCGCTCCTTTTCCATAGGTTCCTTTGATGATGCCCCCCGGCATCCTCAATCTCCCACTGTTCAAAAGGAAATGCCGCACTTCACTTTTCCTCGGCGTGCGCATGTTTTTCCGAATACATTGCCTTGTCCGCCCGATCGAGCATGCTTTCAAGGGTATCCCCTGATCCCGCGGCAGCGACCCCGGCGCTGACCGAAATAGTGATTTCCCCTTTCTCGCGCGAAACAAACCGTTTTTTGGCAAGGTTTTTCCGAAAATCCGACACTCGCCGCTGGGCCATCTCTTTGGTCAGCCGTTCTATCAGCACCACAAATTCATCGCCGCCGTATCTCACAAGGAAATCGTTTTCCCGAAAAGTCTCTCTCAGAGACTGTCCCACTTTTTCAAGGATCTTATCCCCTGCCACATGGCCGAATGTATCATTGATTTCCTTAAAGCTGTCCACATCCAGAAGGATCAATGTGAGCGGCGCTCCTGTTTCCCGTGCCTTTTCCAACGCATCCGCTATCTTGATATCAAATGCCTTTCGATTGTAGAGGCCGGTGAGACCGTCTTTCATGGCCACCATCTTCAATTCCTCTGCCTTCTTGGACATCTCTCTGGCGTATCTATCTGCCTCTGCGATTCGCTCCCTGAGCATCTTTATGTTCTCACGGGTCATGTGAGCTCTTTTCAGATCTTCCCGTTTCTTCTCTGAAACCACCTGTTTGATATTCTGAATTTTCCGGATGACCACCTTCTTGATCTCATCAATGGTGGTATGGATATCAAAAGAACTTGCAATGGAGTTCGTCTCTCCATTAATTTTCATCTCGAAATACTCGACCTTGTTTTCATATTCCTTGGTCCCAAACTGGGCGGAGAGGGTTTTTTCCAGATCTTTTACATTATCAAGCAACACAAGGAAGGCGTTATTGATGTATTTGAAATCCGACGAGATTTTTCCCTTGATGTCCTCCAGGAAATCCAGCAGAGCGTTCGCTTCCTCCCTAAAATGAACATGTTCAATCGCCGTGCAGTCCATATGGATGCGGGAGGCCTTCTCCTCCAGTTCTTGTGTCAGGGGATAGAATCCTTCCAGCAGCACGACCATAATTCGTTTCATGGCTCTGCAGACCTCCAGCGCCTCCTCGCTCGCACTCATCACCGAATCCTGATCCCCGGAGTCATCGATAGAGTCGATTTCTCCCCCACGGATCTTTTCTTTCAGGGAGGAGGTAATTTCATCTGCCTTTTCCATTTGCAGAGGCTCAGGAGAATCAATGATTGCCCTGATGGCGTCAATTTCTTCTGATAGGCTCTCCTCCCTGCCGGCAAAGACACAAAAGGTGGTAATGATCCTAATCAGACACTCTTTTTCCTCCTGCACCGTGCGCTCGAGTGCGATATAGTCTCTCTTCAAATTCGCCAGTTCTTGCTTTGAATCTTTTCCCATGTTCTGTTCCTCAGTTCATGATCGCCAATTCCCGACGGATTCATGTATCGTCTCCATCAGAGAAATGACCCGCCCCGCAGCTTGCGGCGGGGTATCCTCTGTTGTCATTCCGGAAAGCCCGCAGGGCTTATCCGGAATCCAGGTTCCCGCTCCCCGATCGGGGTCGAGGACAGCCTTCTCACGTACTTTCACGGTTTATATGAAACCGCCACTTACAGAACAGATCATCGGGATGAGGATCCGGGGGTGCGAATTCGCATTCCACCTGGATGCGCGCATCCACCACCTTTGCAAATCCGGAAAATTCCGCACGATGCATATCCTTACACACATATTCTCCAAGTCCCCTTCGCAGACGGGCAACCTGTGTGGGACATGACGGCACGCGTATGATCACCTCTTCCGGCCCTTCCTCAATGTCATATCCTACCAGGATGCACCAAGGGAATAATCGCAAAGCCTTCACGAACCCTTTCAGGCCCTTTTCCCGGATATCAAAACGGGCGACCAGATCTTTCGCAGCCATTCCGGCAACACGTCCCCATACCCCTTCATTCACTGCCTCTGCTGTCGACTGGTTAAACCGTTCGGCCACATGAATGAACCAGAAGGCATCCACCACCCGGTAATGCCAAAGGAGAAATGCGATATAATTCCTCAGTGCAGGGGCCTCCATATCTTCAAATGTGTCGAGATTCATTTGTGCCTCCATGTATAATCATTTGATCGCCGGATTTGGCGGGAAAAAGAGTATTGTTGGAGATTCTCGGCACTATCCCGGTCTCTTCCGTTCCTCAATTGGGAGATAGTCCCTCTTTTCAGGTCCAACGTACACCTGCCGCGGCCGGTGGAGCTTCCAGTGAGGGTCATCCATGGCTTCTTTCCACTGGCTGATCCAGCCGGGCAACCGGCCGATGGCGAACATGACCGTGAACATGTTGAGCGGTATGCCAATGGCGCGCAGAAGGATTCCACTGTAGAAGTCCACATTGGGATACAGGTTGTGTTCCATGAAGTAGGGATCTTTTACTGCGGCCTCCTCAAGTCGCATGGCAACGTCCATGAGAGGATCATGCAGCTTCATTTTCTTCAGGACTTTTCCGCAGACCTTTTTCATAATCTTGACCCGCGGGTCATAGGTCTTATAGACACGGTGTCCAAATCCCATAAGTCGGAACGGGTCTTTCCTGTCCCTCGCCCTTGCCAGAAACGGGAGGGGGTCACCACCACTGTCATGGATCTGCTGCAGCATTTCCACCACGGCCTGGTTTGCCCCGCCGTGAAGCGGCCCCCAAAGGGCACTCATGCCTGCCGAAATAGCCGCATAGAGGTTCACCCGGGCGCTGCCGACAAGACGAACCGCAGCGGTTGAGCAATTTTGTTCATGATCCGCATGGAGTATCCAGAAAACTTCCAGGGCGGTGACGAGATCCCTGTCAATGTCATAGGGCCGAACAGGTGAGTCGAACATCATATTGAGAAAGTTGGCGCAGTACGTCAAATCATGCCTCGGATAGACAACCTTATGCCCCCTGGAAATCTTGTAGGACATGGCAGCCATGGTTCTTACCTTGGAGAGAAGACGGGTAAAGGTCATATTGATCTCTTCATCATCACTCATTTCCGGGATTTCCGGGTAAAACGCGCGAAGAGCATTGACCATTGATGAAAGAATGCCCATGGGATGTGCGCCACGCGGAAAATACTGGAAAAAGGTCCGCATGTCTTCGTGCACCAGGGAATGATCATTCAACATGATCGAGAACCGGGTCAATTCCTCCCTCGTAGGCAGGTCTCCGTTGATGAGCAGATAGGAGGTCTCCACAAAGGTGGATTTTCGGGCCAGTTGCTCCACCGGAATGCCCCGGTACCGGAGAATGCCCTTTTCCCCGTCCATGTAGGTAATGCTGCTCTTGCAGCTTCCAGTATTCGCGAAGCCCGGGTCAAGCGTGATGAGCCCTGTTTTACTCCGCAGCTGGGAGATGTCTATTGCCTGTTCTCCTTCAGTTCCATGAACAAGAGGGAGTTCGAACGTGGTCCCGTCCACTGTCAACTTGGCACTCTTGGCCATACGCCTTCCTTCTCCTTTCCCATCAGCAGAATAGATACCAGAACCTACCAAATTTGTGCATGGCTATGCAAGGCAAACTCTTTCGCCATCCAAGATGATTGACATTTCCCCTGTTGCTCCTTATATCTTTTTCAGTATGAAACGGTATCACGACTACAACACCTACCTGAGAGATCTATTCGGAGAGCGTGTGCAGAAGATTTCCCTGGACGCAGGCTTGAGCTGTCCCAACAGGGATGGGACCCTGTCAAGAGAGGGCTGTATTTTTTGTGATCGCCTGGGGTCAGGCACCGGTGCCCTTCGGCAAAAAGGGTACTCTGTCGGAGAGCAGATAGAACGCGGCAGGGTGTCCATGCGAGATCGCTACAAGGCCAATAAATTTATTGCCTATTTTCAATCGTTCACCAATACCTACGCCCCCCTGCCAAAACTGAAGGCTCTTTATGACCTGGCTCTCTCTTCAAGGGATATGGTGGGGCTGTCGGTGGCAACCCGGCCCGATTGCGTTGATGAAGATATCCTCCAACTCCTCAGCTCGTACCGGGATCATATACTAGTCTGGCTCGAATACGGCCTGCAGTCAGCCCACGACAAGACCCTCGCGAGAATAAACCGGGGGCATGATGTGGCCTGCTTTGAGCGGGCCGTGGTGAGAGCGCGGGAATGGGGTTTGAATGTCTGTGCCCACGTTATCCTGGGTCTCCCTGGTGAAGACCGCGAAATGATGCTGGAAACCGCCCGTTTTCTGGCCGGTCTCCCCGTTCAGGGAGTCAAAATTCACCTTCTCTATGTCACCAGGGGAACGCCGCTGGCGAGACAGTATCAAAAGGGAATGTTTCAGTGCCTGGAAAGGAAGGAATACGTGGATATGGTGGTTGATTTTCTGGAGCTTCTGCCGCCCCGGATGGTGATTCAACGGCTTACCGGAGATCCGGGGAGAGGAGACCTCCTTGCGCCTGCCTGGGCACGGGAAAAGACAAAGAACCTCACCCTCATCCGGAAGAGGCTGGAGGAGCGGAATACCTGGCAGGGGAACAAATATATTCCACCTCGTTAGTTTTGATTAAACCCTCTGCAGTAGTGACCCGGAGAGGTCCCCCAATCCGGGGATCTGGAAGGAGGTGCCGCTCAGGGAGGAAGCCATTTCTGTCGTTCCGAGGCTCCGGGCTGGTCTTTTCACCAGTCACGTCAGAAAAGGCTTCCTCTCTGAGCTCCCCGGCGGGGGGCCTCATGATGCCTCCCGCTCTGCTGGAGGCGTTTCACGGCTTAACAGATCGTAATTTGTTTGTTTCCTTGTCCATGGAAAACTCAGCCTTCCCTGGTGAGGAACTTCTCCAGACTGGCGGGGTCTTCCACCTGAAAGAGCCGCATCCGACCGTCGTCGGGGACTATCTTCCGCACCAAACCGGTCAGGACTTTTTTGGGACCCACTTCAACAAACGTTCGAATCCCTTCCGAAACCATTTTCTGGATAATATCATACCATTTGACCCGGTTGACCAGTTGTCTCGCCATAATCTCCTTGATGTTCTCAGGCTCTGTCTCACCACTGCCGGTAGCATTAAAAAGCATCCTTGATACGGGAGGAGAGAAAGGGATGTGCTCCATGAATGCCCTGAATTCCTGGACTGCTCCCTCCATGAGAAGGCAATGCCACGCACCGCTTACCTTTAACGGGATAGCTTTCGCTCCTTCCTTCGTCACCGCCTGTACGGCTCTTGAAACGGGCGCCTTCTGACCGGTGATGACAATCTGCTCCGCCGTATTGTGATTTGCGACCGCAAGAATATCACCTCCGCTGGATTCCTCCACAATACGCTGGACAGTCGCTACCGGGAGGCCGATAACCGCCGCCATCGTCCCCGGATGGGAAAGGGACTCCCGGTGCATTAACTGGCCCCGCTTCTTCACCAGTCGGAGAGCATCATCGATACCGACAATTCCTGTTGAAACAAGAGCTGCATATTCTCCTAGGCTGTGCCCGGCAGCCACATGGGGCTGGATGCCTGATGCCTTCAACGCGCTCATGCAGGCGAGGTTCACTGCCGTGATAGAGGGCTGTAAATTCTCCGTCAGGGTCAATTCCTCCATCGGACCTTCAAAACAAAGCCGTGAAATGGATTTCCCGCAAAGATCATCCACTCGTTGGAAAATCTCTTTCGCTGCCGGGAAGGCCTCCGCCAGATCACGCCCCATGCCGATATATTGGGACCCTTGGCCGGGAAACAGAAAGGCTGTTTTTTCAGGCATATATTCTCCCTCTTTATCGTGATTATGAAACGATGCAGAACGCACCTGTGAAAATAGGGAACCTACGCGCTGCCTCTTTCCGGTTCACCGAACGTCTTCTTGATGAGCTGATCCAGGGCAATATCATATTCGCGTGAACCTGGAGTAAGAGACTTGTTTCGGGCCAGTTGTGCTTCGATCTCTTCCTCAGCCCTCTGGAACTTGCTATTGATCTGACTGAAAACCTCATTCACCACACTGTAAATGTCTTTATCCGTCCCGTATACATCAATGACACTTGGGTCATTAATCAAGACTTCCATGATATACTGGGTCATATAAAGGGAATAAGGATTGGGGCGGGGAACTAGGTCGCGGATGGGCGCGATGAAATATTTGAAGTCGAATTCACTCGTACTGAGGGCTTTCTTCAAGCCTTTCAGAAGACAATCTGACATGCGAACCGGATCATCAGTTTCAACGATCTTTTTCATTAAGAGAGCCTGAGCCAGGCGATTGTGGACTTCAGCCAGTTTAAACTTGAAAAACCTGTCCCGCTGGAACGCTTCGCGTCTTTCCTGACGCTCCAGTTGTCTGATGAGCTTGTTTTGGACCCGTCCGGTATCCCAGCTTTTCATAATGCAAGATGATCCTTCTTTGGCAGAGACCCGCCGGCTCAGGTATCTCAGCCTGCTTTCTTCTGGGGACTCTTTTTGCCGACATCGCTTTTCTTTGCCGCGTTTTCCCCAGCCTTCTTTTCCGGCTTTTTTGCGTGCCCTTGGCTATCCTTTGTTTTTGATCCGTAGTCCGTTACATACCAGCCCGTACCTTTGAGGTGAAATGTGCTGTGGGAAATGAGCTTTTTCATCTTTCCGTGGCACAATTCACAATCCGTCAACGGGGGATCAGAATACTTTTGCCATGCCTCTGTTACGTGTCCGCATTTCGCACATTGATATTCGTAAATCGGCATTTTTTTAAACCTCCTCCCTACGCAAGCGACATTCAGGAGAAATCGACCTCACAAATCCGGTAGTCCCGGTACGCTTCCAGAACATAATCCAGCTTCCGTAGGGGCAGGTTCTTCAAGATGTCAAAAGTAATTGCATGCACAATATTTTCTTCCTTTTTCCTGTTCACCGCGGAAGCTTCGTACCGCTGAAGAAAACTGCCAAACCGGACAATATGCACCAGTTCATGCGTGAATATATACGTTAGAAACGGCAGAAGCGCCAGTTCCTTGTCCCTCTGGAGCACCTTCAAGATCTGATCGTCCTGCAAACAGATAAAGTAAAAATTCTTCTCTTTGCTCTTCCATCCGTTCGATCCCTTTTGTGTTCCTCTCCTGAGGACAGCCAAGGCATAGGTGCTTACGTCGTCCGGGGCAAGTGATTCAGCAGTCTTGACATCATATTGATTTTTTTTCCACACGGCATAAGAGAATTTGAAAAAATCACTCGTCATACCCTCAGCGACATCAAGCGCCTCGGCCAACGTTACGAGATCGCCGTCTTTAAACGTTCTCAATGCCATATGAGCAACATTTCTCCGGAATACGGTTGTGTTGAAGATAAGGCCCGCGCAAGAGATGTCAACACCTGAAAGGCATTTTGCAACAGTTGCACCCGTGCTGTTTTTCCTGGTGGCGGTGACTGGACTCGAACCAGTGACTCTGCGGATATGAGCCGCAT
>CAZWEV010000027.1:0-50258 GCA_964633015.1 uncultured Desulfobacteraceae bacterium
ACGATCCAGGCGGGCAAGCAGGTGAGTGATAAGGATTTAACCATTATTGCCGAAGAATTTAATGGGGAGGTGGACAGGGCCTCCGGTATTATCAATCATATGCGGGATTTTGCCCGTACGGGGAAGATTGCAACCGAGGAGGTGCACATAAACGAACCGATCAGGGGTGTTTTCAAGGTACTGGCCCAGCAACTGAGATTGCGGCAGATAGAGCTGAAACTGGAACTCCATGAAAATCTCCCCACGATCACGGCAGACAGGAACAGGCTGGAACAGGTTTTCATCAACCTGGTCACAAATGCCCGGGATGCCCTGGAGGAGGCACCCGGTCCTGATAAGTTGTTGAAGATAAAATCGTTTATGGATAATGGAGAGGTTGTTGTTACCGTGGAGGACACGGGCAAAGGGATCCCGGACGGGATTGTCAACAAGATATTTGAACCGTTTTTTACGACAAAAGAGGTCGGCAAAGGGACCGGGCTTGGGCTCTCCATCAGCTATGGCATCATCAGAGATTACAACGGCACGATAACGGTGCAAAGTGAAGAGGGCATGGGTACCACCTTCCAGCTGCGTTTCCCTCCGTCCGCAGGAGACGGGCAGGAGACCTGACGGAGAACCCATGGGAAAAACATCGGAAAATATCTCTATGTCGAAGCTGCTGCTCATCGACGATGAAAAGCCCACACGGAAGATCCTGGGTCTTTATTTGCGAAGCCTGGGATATGAAGTGATCACAGCGGCGGATGGTCGGGAGGGGATCGAACTTTTTGAACGGGAAAAGCCCCCGATCGTGTTGACCGACATAAAAATGCCCGGTACAGACGGCCTTGAGGTCCTGAAAATAATCAAACAGATGGATCAGGAAACAGAGGTAATCGTCATCACCGGTCACGGGGATGTTGATGTGGCAATAAAATCCCTTGAGCTTGAGGCCTCTGATTTTATCACAAAACCAATCGCAAACGATGCCTTGCTCGTTGCCCTGAAAAGGGCCGAGGAAAAGGTGGGAACAAAGAGGATGCTCAGAGAATACACGAGTCATCTGGAAGACAGGGTGAAAAAGGCAACGGAGGAACTCAGGGAACGGTATGAATTTGAAGGAAATCTCATCCAGCATTCCATTGACGGGATCATTGCCACTGACGCCGAAGGAAATATTGTGACCTTTAATGGGGGTGCGGAAAAAATTTTCGGGTATTCCCGGGATGATGTGGTGAAAAGAGGAAGTATCGCCAATCTTTACCCGCGAGAGACAGCTCGTGAAATCAGGGAGGGTTTAACCGGGAAAGAGAGCGAAAACCGATCAGAAGACGACTGGAAGGAAATTCTTGTTCACGCGAAAGGAGGAGATGAGATCCCGGTGCGATTTTCAAGAGCATTCCTCCGGCAAAACGGCGTTGTCATTGGAAGCGTGAGTTTTTTTCATGATCTGCGGGAGATAAAGCGGCTGGAGAGGGAGTTGCTGGAAAAGGAACGGCTTTCCACTATCGGACAGACAGTCGCGAGCCTCGCACACTATATCAAGAATATCCTCTACGGCCTCGAAGGCGGGGTCTATATTGTAAACAAAGGGATCAGAAAAAAGAATTTCAAGAAACTGGACAGTGGTTGGGACATTGTTCAAAGGAACATCTCCAAGCTCTCTGAATTGGCCCTGGACCTCCTGAATTATTCCAAGGAGCGGGAACCGGAATATGCACGATGCTCTCCCAACAGTATCGCGGCGGACGTCTGTGATTTGATGAATTGCAAGGCAAGGGAGGGCCATGTGGAAATCAAAAGAGATTTTGATCCTGACATGGGCGAGGCATTTATAGACCCGAAGGGCATTCACCGGTCTCTCCTGAACCTTGTTTCAAATGCCGTCTGGGCTTGTATGACTGATGAGGAGTCGGACAGGAAACATATGGTTCAGGTGACCACAAAACGGGGAAAGGATCTGTCCGTTACCCTGCAGGTGGCTGATAACGGTGCCGGCATGGACGAAAAAATCCGGCGGCAGCTGTTCAGCGGGTTATTCAGCACAAAAGGGTCTAAAGGGACCGGTCTGGGTCTCTTGATTACGCAGAAGATCGTTCAGGAGCATGGAGGAACAGTAGAGGTACATTCCCAATCCGGGGAGGGCTCTAGATTCGCCATCCACCTTCCTGAGCGGCAAGCGGAAAATGATCAGGAAGGTACCTGCAGTCCCGGTAACGATGCGCAACAACGGAAAAGGCGGCAATGATCTCTGTGTTTATTGAGCGCCCGTACAGAGTGATGGTATGCTTGTTCGTTCTGATTTGAAAAGAGAAGAGAGAGACCGATTACAGGACCTCATCACCTATTTTGGATCGAGGGTACCACATCTCCAGATGGTGAAGGTGGACAAGATGGTCTACATAGCGCAACTCTATCATTATTCAGCGTATGGCGAACTCATAACCGGTGTCCCCTTTATCAGCCTCAGTCGAGGTCCTCATGCACCGGATATCAGGTCCATTATGGAGGAACTGCTTGCAAGGAATATCATATACATAGAGCAAAACCGCTCCGAAATTGAATCGGCGAATCCCTGCCTCCTTATAAAATGTGACGACACGGGAACAGGTCATCTGCCGGATCGCTGTTTGAACACCCTGCAAAACGTGATCGAAGATTGGGGGCAGAAAAAATTCGGAAAGGTCCTTGATTATCTTACCAGAACCGTGCCCTTTCTTTCGACTCCATACAAGGAGCCCATAGATTTTCGAAAGAGCCCGCCGTCTCATCAGGTCAAGGAAGTCTTACCCCTCTCCCGAAGAACGCACATACACCGGTTCATCCATTCCCCCGGAGAGGTCGTGTGGAACAAAAACGATTCGGCCCGCGATGCAGCGGGCGTGTCCCTTATCGAGGTGGCTGAAATCTACTTGTGCCTGTGCGGGACTGTCCCTCAGGGAATTGTTTCCCGGGAGCATCTTGGTTTTGATATCCGAACTGTTTCGGCGGCTTTGGCTGTTCCGGACGAGATCGGAGTGCAGGGTTCAGGCCGAGAGGATACTGATCTTGATCTCAGCAGGGCGGCAAGACTCACGGAATCACTGGCGCACGCCCGTTGTTTCAACCATGAAAATGAGAAGGTGGCGTTCTGGGCAGGTATGTTCTTTCTGAAGAAACGAGGATATCCTTTGGATAAAGGTTTTCAGGAAGGAATTTTTCCCAAACTATATGAGTATGAAGCGATCAAAGCGTATTTTGGGGGGATCAGCGGGACGGTTTGAATCACTGAAAGACAACAAAGGCGGGAATCGTCAGGAAACAGGAAAGACCGGAGGTTCCTCTATTGTAAGAAAACCATGTATGAAGAAGGAGGTGTTTGGTATGCAGAAAAGAGTATTGGCCATTGATGACGAACCGGATGTGTTGACCTTTTATTCGGAGATTCTGGAAGACAATGACTTCATCCCCATCACGGCGGATAGTGGTCTGGAAGGGCTCATTAAGGCGCGGGATGAAAAGCCGGATCTCATTCTCCTCGACATCATGATGCCCAAGAAAAGCGGGATGTTGACGTACAAGGAGCTGAAAAAGGATGAAAAGCTGCAGGATATCCCTGTGATAATCATTACCGCCATTTCAAGGGAAGTTGATTACAAGAGTCTCCTGGACAGATCATCTACCGGAAGGGTCGGGCCGCAAGGCCATCTGACAAAGCCTCTGAAACCGGAGGAGCTTATCGAGGAAATCAAGAGAGTGCTTGGCTGATCCGGTCCGGAATTTGGGAATAAAGGAATGGGGAATCACCCTGAAAGACCCCATGTGCTCTCGTTGAGAGCATTGTGGCCGGTGGTGAAATATGTCCGGAGATCTTTTCTTTTGCCTTGTCACGGGCCTCGGAATCCACTATATTCCGATTCAATCTAGTGCGTCTTCAGACAATTGTGAATGCCCTTTTCGGGCCTGTGGCACAAGGAGGAAAGCATGGAAAAGATAGAATTCGTCACCGCGCGGGAGATCCTGGATTCAAGAGGCAATCCGACCGTGGAAGTGGACGTCGGCCTGGACGATGGGAGCTTCGGGAGGGCCGCTGTTCCATCCGGTGCATCCACCGGCAAATACGAAGCAGTGGAACTGAGGGATAAGAAGAAGCGGTACGGAGGAAAAGGCGTTGAGCAGGCGGTCACAAATGTGAACAGGGTCATTGCACCTGCCCTGATAGGAATGGAAGCACAGGATCAACGGTTGGTGGACAAGACGCTCATTGAGCTGGACGGCACCCCCAACAAGAGCAAGTTGGGAGCCAACGCTATCCTGGGCGTTTCCCTTGCCGTGGCCAGGGCCGCGGCAGACGCATTCTATATGCCCCTCTACCGGTATATCGGCGGAACCAATGCATGCAGGATTCCCATGCCAATGATGAATATCCTCAATGGAGGGATGCACGCGCCCAACAATGTGGATCTCCAGGAATTCATGATCATGCCCATCGGCGGAAAGACTTTCAAGGAAGCGCTTCGGATGAGTGCCGAGGTCTTCCATGCCCTTGCGAGCGTCCTGAAATCCAAGGGTTATTCCACCGCTGTTGGGGATGAGGGAGGATTCGCCCCAGACCTCCAGTCAAACGAGGAGGTTATTGAAATGATCCTTGCCGGGATAAAACAAGCCGGGTACCGGGCCGGAAAAGACATCGCCCTGGCCCTGGATCCGGCATCGTCTTCCTTTTATAAGAGTGGGAAATACGTGTTTTTCAAATCCGACGGTTCCAAACGGACAGGGAGCGAAATGATAGCGTTCTACAAGGATTGGGTAGACCGGTATCCCATTGTCTCCATAGAGGACGGCCTTGCGGAGAATGACTGGAAAAACTGGAAAAAGATGACTGAGGCCATGGGAGACCGCATACAGATTGTGGGGGATGATCTCTTTGTGACCAACACCGGGCGGATAGCAAGGGGCATTAAGGAACAGTCGGCCAACGCGGTGCTTATCAAGCTGAACCAGATCGGGACGCTCACCGAAACCCTCGCTGCCATCCAGATGGCCCGCAAAGCGGGGTGGAATGCGGTGATCTCTCATCGCTCGGGAGAAACGGAAGATACGTTTATCGCGGACCTGGCCGTGGCTACCGGGACCGGACAGATCAAGACCGGCTCGCTCTGCCGTTCCGAGAGAATCTGCAAGTACAACCAGCTCCTGAGAATTGAGGAGGACCTTGGCGAAGAGGCGGAATTTGGATGGGAGGCGTAGATGGCGTACGATGCAGCAAAAGATCAGATTCTCGAGTCGTGGGAAAATAATGAGACAGGCTTGATCATCAGCATTTGCCGGTACGGGGAGGGAGATCCAAAACTCCAGATCGGTCCCCGTTCCTACACAAAGAAGGATGGTTCAAAGGGTACCACCAGGACAGGACGGCTGAGCATTGATGATCTGCTCTGGCTTTCCGAAATCCTGGACGAGGTACGAGATAAAATGAACGGACATTTTATGGAGGGCTGAGACCGGCCGAATCTGCGTCCAATATCCCCGCCTCCGCGAGAATGGTACTCAGTGTTTCTCGTTCCCCGTCGCTCAGCGGGAGCAATGGAGATCGGACCGGGCCGCCGTAGTAGCCGAGCATGTCAAGGGCCGCTTTCAGGCCTCCAATGCCGAAGCGGGCGGTGACGGCCGCGTTCAGCGGGATCACCTTCCGTTGAAGTGCGGCCGCTTCGTTGATGAGGCCGTTCCTGAACAAATCATAGAGGTCCAGGGACTGCTGAGGGGAAATATTGGCCATGGCCATGATTCCTCCTACTGCGCCCACTGCCAGTGCGGGAAAGAAAAACCCTGCGGACCCTGCCAGTATTTGAAAGTCCTTCCCCGTCATTCGCACCATATCGGCAATTTTTGAAATATTCCCGCCGCTGTCTTTGATTCCGACAATGTTGGGATGTTCCGACATCCGGGCGACAGTCCCGGCGTCCAGGTCGACATGAGTGAATTTTGGAACGTTGTAGATCAGGACGGGCCTGGGCGAGGCATCGGCAACAGAGAAATAGTGGCCGGCCAGCGCGTCAGCGGTCATTTTTCCGCCGTAGAAATGGGGAGTGATGATCAGGACTGCATCCGCTCCGATTTCCGCTGCCTCGCGAGTGAGCTCGATGGTGGCCCTGGTGGATTCACACCCTGTTCCGGCGATCATCCATTTGTTGGAAGGTATCGCCTTTCGGGCTGTTTGGAGGATAGCGAGTTTTTCGGGATGGGAGAGGAAAACGGTTTCTCCGTTGGAGCCCATGACCACATATCCGGTCAACGGATACTTGTTCCAGCGTTCAAGATTGTCGGTCAGGGCCCGGTGATTTACCTCTCCTTGACGGTCAAAGGGTGTCGGAATGGGCGGCACTACACCTGCCAGGGATTTCTTGCGTTCATGCATGGGCTGTTTCCTCTCTTTCCGAATCGGCAAATTCATACTGCAGGGCAGCTGCCACTGCAACGGCAGCCGTCTCGGCCCGCAGGGTTTGAGGTCCTAAGGAAACGGAAATGAAACCTGCTTCTGCGGAGAGAGATATTTCCCCTCGGGTAAATCCTCCTTCCGGCCCCACAAGAGCCAGGACCGTCGGTGATCGCGAACCGAAGGGGCGCAGCACGGATTTAAGGGTATTGCTCTCTTCCGCTTCCCATAAAATGAGTTTCAGTGCCTGTGTATGCACCAGGCTCCGGAGCAGTTCCGGGAAGGGGGCAACAGGCATGATTTCAGGAGGCCGGGCTCGATCTGATTGTTTGGAGGCAGCTATGGCGATATCCTGCCACCGCCTCATCCTGTGCGCCATTTTGTCTGCCTCGGGACGGACGATGGTCCTTTCTGAAATAAAAGGACAAATGGACCTCACTCCCAGTTCCGTCGTCTTTTGAATCATGAGTTCCATTGCCCCGCTTTTCAGGACAGCCTGACCTATGGCAATGCTGACCGGTGATGACGGAGGCGCAGGGAGGGGCCTCTCCAGGAGGATGGCGACGTTTCCCTGGTTCACGGATTCGATGCACACCTGGAACCGGGCTCCCTTTCGGTCAAGGAGGATGAAACGGTCTCCCGGCCCCATCCTCAGTACGCGGGTAATGTGTCGCGCCTCTCGGCCCGGAATGGTCAAACGGCCGTCTGTTGCATGGATTTCTTCCACAAAGAATCGGCGCACCAGGCGTACCTCAGGCAAATTTCCTGGCCAGAATACCGGCCCAGTTTTCCTGGAACAGCGTTTTCTCTCGCATGAACCCGTGGTTTTCGAGAGACGGCAGTACCACATGGACCTGATTTTCCAGGAGCCCTGAAAGTATCAGATGCCCCTCCGGTTTCACCACCAGGGAAAAATGATCCATGAGGTCCAGTATGGTATTCAGCATCAGGTTCGCAGTCACCATGAAAAAATCGGAGTCCCATTGGGCAAGGGGCCTGGCGCTCAGTTCAATGTCCCCTTCAAGACCGTTTAACCGGATGTTTCTCCCGGCCCATTCCAGGGCCTCCCTGTCAATGTCAATGGCAGCGACCTTTTCCGCACCGAGCATGGACCCATAGATGGCCAGAATTCCACTTCCCGTGCCCACGTCGAGCAGGGACCATGATGGCGGCTTTTCCACCAGTTCCATGGCCCGGAAACACAGGCGGGTTGTGGGGTGTTTCCCGGTTCCGAAGGCCTGCCCCGGATCAATGCGGATAATCGTTGCTGCGGTACCAGGGGGGACGGGTTCCCAGGCAGGTACGACGACCAGGAAGGGGGTGACCTGTTCGGCTCGAAAAAACCTCCGCCACTTCCTGCTCCAGTCTTCGTCCTGAATCGGATTGAAGTGAATTTCCGGCGCCGGGGCCTGGGGAAAAAACGATGCCGTCTTCCGGACAGCGACCATGACTTTTTCACGTGATTCTTCGAAGTTGCCGGGGAGAGGGAAATAGGCTTTCAAAACCCCCTCACCGAAGTCCTCGGTCACCAAGCCGGTACATCCCAGATCGAACAGCATGGCGGAGAGGGCCTCGTGGACTGCCGGGTCTGAGCGGATCACTATTTCCATCCATTCCGGGCCAGGGGGACCGGCAGAAGCCATCACAGTACCCTCTCACATGGATCTCAACTCGCTTTTCAAGCCTTCTCGAAAACGTAGTTTATCTGGCCGTCCGGCAACGTATTGGCAACGGTTTTCATTTCCATGCCGATTTTGATCTCATCTTCGGGCACACTGCCCGCAATCCTTCCGAACACCTTGTAATCCCCGTAATCCAGGAGAGCGATGGCATAGGGAAGGTCGTCTCCGAACCCGATGGGGGCGTATTCGAGCCTGCTGTAGGTGACGAGTTTTCCGGTCCCGGAGATTTCAACCCATTCCATATTGCTTGTCAGGCATCGGTAGCAGTCCGCTCTGGGCGGAAAGAATATCGTGCCGCAGTCCGTGCAGCGGGATGCCATGACCTTTCCATCTTCCAGGTAGTTGATGAAGTCGTTCACCTTGGTGATGGCGGTAAAGCTCACTGTCCCGAATTTGCTGAATCTGGTATCCATTTCCTTTTTCTTTGCCATGTGTTACCTCCCCAGGATCGTGACGTTTCCGTACAGACCCACACCGCCGATATTGTGAACCAGCCCTATTTCCGGATCCTTGACCTGCATCTCGCCCGCTTCTTCCCTGAGTTGAAGGACGATGGTCCTGATCTGGGATCCTCCTGTGGCCCCGATGGGATGGCCTTTGGAAAGCAGACCCCCATCCACATTAATGGGGATAGTCCCTTCCTTGTAGGTTTCTTTGCTGCGGATCAGGTCCTTGCCTTCCCCCGGCTTGGCAAACCCCAGGTTCTCATACGCCATCATCTCGGCGATGGTGAAACAGTCGTGAACCTCTGCCACATCGATATCTTTCGGGGTGATGCCGGCCATTTTGTATGCCTCATTCCCGGCCTGCTGGGCAACGGTGAGGCCGCTGAAAAGATTCCTTCCAGCGAGGTTGACGGCGGTGGAGGCAGCGCCGATGCCCATGATCCAGACCGGCTTGCTGCTGAAGGCCCGGGCTTTTTCCTCATTCGCCACGATAACACAAGAACTCCCATCGGCGTTGGCACAGCAATCTCCCACGCGAAGAGGGCTGGCAACCGGCCCTGACATGGGGCTCTCAGGATCTGAGAACTGCTCCAGCGTCACCGGTTTCCGGTACACTGCTTTTTCATTGATCTGGCCGTAGGTGGCTGCCTTGACCCGAATCAATGCCAGATCTTCAGGGGTGGTGCCGTATTTGTCCATGTGAGCCCTGGCGTACATGGCATAATAGGCAGGCATCATGGTCCCGAACGGGCTTTCCCACTGGATGTCGGCACCCCGACCCATGCGTTCCTGGGATTCGGCCGAAGATATTTCCGACATTTTCTGGAAGCCGATCACGGCTACTACGTCATGGAGCCCCGACTTCACCAGCGCATACGCTGTCTTGAGGCCGGTGCTGCTTGAAGAACAGAGGCTCTCAAGATAGAAGGTGGGTTGCGGTGTCAGCCCCAGGTATTCCGCAAAGACCCCTGCCGGCGAGCGCTGCTTGTCATATTCCGGCGCAGAGCAGACGATGGACGCGTCGATGTCTCTCACTGAAATTCCCGCATCTTTCATGGCGTCCTTGAATCCTTCAAAGACGAGTTCCCGGATGGAACCGGGATATCCCCTGACAAAGGAGCTCTGGCCCACGCCAATAATTCCAACTTTTCCCATAAGGAACCTCCTCACTTGTTTTGTGCTGTTGTTGCGAAGATGGCGCCGCATGTGCCGGCCCGTGCTTCAGCACCTATACTCACGGCTTGCAGAACGGAAAAAAAGTATAGGGAAAGAAGTGGGAAGGGTCAAGCGAAAAGGGGTTTGACATCTCCCGGTACTTCTGCATGATAAAGAAAGAGCGGGGTGTGCAACGCCCGGGAGGGAAGTGAGACTTCATGAATATTCGCTTTATCTACATTACGGCCGCCCATCTGGACGAGGGAAAGGCCATCGGCCGGGCCCTCGTGTCTTCGCGTCTGGCCGCCTGCGTGAATATTATCCATCCTGTGCATTCCCTGTATTGGTGGAAGGGAGATATGCAGGAGAGTTCAGAGGTGGTTGTCGTGGCCAAGACGCGGGATGACCTGGTCAATGACCTGATCGAGAAAGTCAAATCCGTGCACAGCTATGAGTGTCCATGCATCGTGGCGCTTCCAATACGGGAAGGGAACAAGGACTTCCTGGACTGGGTGGTGCGCGAGACCGGGACGCCGAAAGGTCAATAAGGGTCATTTCAGAAAAAGGCCCTGGAAAACAGCTGGGGACTTATTCGGGATCCCTTGCGGGGAAGACCTGGAAGCGGAAGAGTTTTCCTTCTATTGGGCCGTTTGGCATGGCCCGCGTCAAAGACGGCTTCATACCTATTTCTCCCATCAGCGACGGATCGCCGATGTACAGGAATACGGTTGCGCCCGGACATCGGTGTTTCAATATATCCCCCATTTTCCTGTAAAGAGCGGCTGCCTGTTTCCGGTCACCGATCCTCCTGCCGTAAGGAGGATTACATACAATGAGGCCGCCGGGAAGTCTTATGTCTTGTATGGGGGCGGTTTTCCAGTCGATGTTTTCTGCCCCGGGCAGGTGTTCGCAGTTCTTTCTGGAAATCTGCACGGCCTGCCTGGATACATCGCTCCCGAAAAGGATCCCCCGGGGGAGGGCCCTGATTCGACGATTTTCTTCCTCTTTTACCCTCTTCCACATATCCGGTTCGAAGTCGGGCAGCTTCTCAAAACCGAACTGCCGCCGGAGGTACCCGGACGGGATCCTGCAGGCGTGCATTAATGCCTCGCTCACGAGTGTGCCGGATCCGCACATGGGATCACACAGCGGGTCCTTGCCGTCCCATCCGGTCAGACGGACGATGGCGGCGGCCAGTGTCTCCCGCATGGGCGCTTCAAGCGTCCTGTCGCGGTATCCTCTTTTATGAAGGGCTTCCCCGGAGGTATCGAGGCTGATGACTGCCTTGTTATTCTGAATATGGATGTTGAATCGAACATCAGGATTACTGGTTTGGACGTCCGGCCTTTTTCCCGATGTTTCCACGAAATGATCCGCAATGGCGTCCTTGACGCACAGTGCCGCGTATTTTGAGTGGGTGACCCTGCTCTGGGAAACAGTGGCCGAGACAGCGAATGTGTCATGGAGTGAAAGAAGCTTGGACCATTGGATTGTTTTTGCCGTCCGGTACAGATATTTTGTACTGTGACACTGGAAGGTGAGAAGTGGTGCGAGAATCCTGGATGCGATGCGGGACTGGTAGTTGATCCGGTAGAGTGTCTTCTTATCTGCCTGAAAATAGACCCCTTTGTAAATGGGCCTGATGTTTGTTGCGCCGAGATCGGCTAATTCTTCCGCGCAGAGGTCTTCCACCCCACTCGCGAGCTGCGCAAAATAGCCGTTCCATTTCCGGTATTGGAAGATTGGCGCTTGAACCTTCTGATTCATTTCAAAATGCAGACTGTATTGTCCCTTTGCATAAATCCGATGACATGCAATGATAGATGAAAGAGAGGATTCTGAAAAGAGTTTATTCTTAACCCCTATTAAAACTTACAATATATGCCGAATCCGATAAAAGGGGAAGCATTTCTCAGCTGATCGAAAAAATCTTCACCTTGCTCGCCTGCACCCATAGCGAGGCTTGGAAAAGAGTCATCCGGAATGCCGAATTCCTGGGGAATGCTATGGTTATTCTGAAAGGCGATGCCCAGATCAAGGCAAACATTCCACATCTTCCTGCTGCCAAGCTCGTGATTCAGGGATATTCCCATGTGCTCCTCGGCGGTGAGATGGCTTGAATCAAAGGGCCTGGAGATAGTGTGTTTGATTGGTCCGCCCATCTCGGTTTTCTTGAAAGAGGGAGCAGGACTCCATTTCGTCAGTTCCGCCCAGAGCACATCCTTTGCCGTGAGCAGAGCGCCAACAAACGGGAAATATTCACTCAACTCCTGAGAGGCAATAGTGTGTTCTGAACGGATAAACGGGAAGTGAATGAGGGCAAAATCTTTGTTATTAAACAACAGAAAGGAAGCGAGACTTGGGGATTTTTCCCATTGCTGGAAAAGCTTATGATCATTTGAATCGGTAAAACTCCGAGCATCCGCGAAACCTGCCTGGGAGGAGGCCAGCGACAGGAACAAACCGCCAATGAGAATTGCAAGAAATTTCTTCATCGTTCGCCAGGGCCTTTTTTTGCGTTTCCGGGAAGTGAATATATCAGCCTTTACACAAGGGACGTTGCAACAAGCATACCGCTTCAGGTAAGAGACAGATAAGAAAATAATATCAATAAGTTGAATCACTTTTCCTTGTTTCCTGTATAGCAAGAGCCCCGGAAAAGGGGTGCACTTTTTTCTACTCAATGGATATTTTTGTACAAATGAGGTGTCCGGATACCTTGCGCCCGAAAGAGTTCATCGGCAGAAATCACTAAGATCTTGAATGGAAGGATAGGCGATCACTCGGAAAGGGCTTTATCCCGTATGTTCTTGAATCTATGGGAGAACATTAGAGTACCGGCGAACCGTAAGGACCATACTTGATCCCCAGCCAGAGCACAAACGTCGCGGCAGAAAGGAGCGTATTCATGGAAACGGCGGCAGACGCCAGTTCGATGGATCCGTCCATTTCACCAGCCATCACGTAGGTGATGGTGGCAGTAGGAGATGCCAGCAGGATAAGGCCGGGAAGAAATTGTGCGGGAGAGAGCTGCAGCCAGTGATAGAGCGCGATACCCAGCCCGGGGAGCACCAGGAGTTTCAGCACGCCCGCGCCCATGGCCGGGAGAAGATGCGACCTGATCAGCCCGAAAGAAAGGGATGCCCCGATCACGAGCAAGGCCAGCGGCAGGGCCATTCCGCTGATGATTCCCAACACGCGGTCCGCCGGCACAGGGATGGGTATTCTGAAAAGGGAGAAGGCGATTCCCGCCATGGCGGAGAGAATAACCGGATTGAAGGCAATCTTCCCTGCAAAGAAAAACAGCCGGTGCCCGGTACGTTTCTTTGAAGCAAAGGCTTGCAGGGCAAGGACGGCCAGAAAATTCTGCAGTAACATGAGGAATGCGGCAAGAATACTGGCCCGCGTGAAGCCTTCCTTGCCGAGGAAGTAGTATGCCACAGCCAGACCGATATAGCCGAGATTTCCGTGAAAGGAGCTCTGCAGAAAGGTGCCGAAGTTCCTCTTAGGCATTGAGCACAGGGTGCCGGCGAGAAGGGCAAGGCCGAAGACGGCCACCACCGGAAGCAGCGTTCCGGCAAGCAAAACGGGTTGAAAATGAGAACCGAACGAGGCCCCTGCTACCTCCCGAAAGATCATGGCCGGAATAGCCAGGTAATAGACCATTCTGTTCAGAGGACCAATGAGGTTCCCGGGCAGGAACCCGCGTGATCGCAGTGACCATCCCAGAAGGATGATGACAAAGATGGGGCCGACGGTGTAAAGGACGTGCAGCATGAGCGCCCCTGAAGGGAACTTCCTTAGAGCCCCATGTCCGCATTGATGAGGATGATCTTCACCCGGCCCTTGGGGTACGATTTTTCAGTGATGGTCCACGTATTACAGATGCGGTCTGGAGCATTGCATTCCTGGCAGTAGCCGGTCTTTGCACAGGGCGTTTTCTTGTCGAGGCGCATGGCATTTGCAGGAGCTGCAAAGTTCTTTATACGGAGCATGGCATCTTCGAGGTCGGGAACGATCTTGTTCCGGCCCACCAGCACCACCACATGTTTCGGACCGAACGTGAGCCCGCCGATGCGATTGCCGATCATGTCCAGGTTGACGAGAGTGCCGGTTTCCGTAACAGCATTGGTGCCGCAGATAAAAAGATCCACCAGCAGTGCCTGTCTTCTGCGCTCCAGGACTTCTTCACTTGGAATGCTTCTGTCATGGGTGTCCAGAATCTCCAGTTCAGGCATTGCCTTGAGCGCGTCATAGACTCCGGCCCCGATAACGGTCGTGGAGCCGCCGAAAGCGACGCTTCCGGCCCCGCTTTCGGGGAGCACTTCGTTCAGCAGGATTTCGCGGGCATGATCGCCGTTCCTGGCGAGAGATACCCTGAAATTGTTTGCTTCCAGGGCCTCCTTGACGTCTTTCAGCCGGACATTCCAGTAAAATTCAACAGGTTTTTCCATTTCCTCCTCCTTTCGCTTTAGGCCGCGATGGTACCTCAAAAGCAAGCTCCGTTGCAAGATCATAAAATTCGATATGGCGACTTTATAACGAGTCGACTTCAGCCTTGAAAAATGCATAGTTGTTTAGAGTTTCGCAGCTTTTTCTTGAAAAATGAGGAACCTTATGCTAATCAACCGAAAAGGCTTTGCAAATTGGCGGATAAGATGTGCCGGGCTGCGTACGGCGGGTGTCTTTTTGCCAGGGACGCGGTTTGCGGCGGAACACTGAACCTGAAGACGGGAAAGGAGGGACAGAGTATGAAGTTTTTTAAGGTGTGTGCGTTGATGGTGGCCCTGGTGTTCCTGGCTATGACCGGAATGGCAATGGCAGGTGAGACTCTTGATGCGGTGAAGGCAAGGGGCGTCCTGACTGCGGGCGTCAACGGCGGTGTGTTCGGATTCAGCATGCCTGACAAGAAGGGAGAATGGAAAGGCCTTGACGTGGATACGGCCAAGGCTATAGCAGCAGCCATATTCGGCGACGCGAACAAGGTCAAGTACGTGGCGCTGACGGCTGTCCAGCGTCTTCCGGCCCTGCAGTCGAAGGAGATTGACGTATTGTGCCGCAATACCACCCAGACCCTGACGAGAGAAACCGTCAACGGTCTCAATTTCGCTCACGTGAATTTCTACGACGGCCAGGGTTTTCTGATCCCCAAGAAGCTCGGTATCAAGAGTGCGAAAGAGCTGGCAGGCGCTACAGTGTGCGTCCTTCCTGGAACGACTACCGAGATGAATGCAGCTGATTTCTTCCGGTCCCACGGCATGAAATGGAAGCCGGTTGTTATCGAAAACACCGCTGAACTGAGCAAGGCCTTCTTTGCGGGTCGCTGTGATGTTCTGACGTCGGATGCTTCACAGCTGGCAGCGCATCGCGCGGTTGCCCCCAATCCGGACGACTATGAGCTGCTGCCCGAAATTATTTCAAAAGAACCCCTGGCTCCAGTCGTGCGCCACGGGGATGATCAGTGGTATGACCTTGTCAACTGGACCGTCATGGCCCTGATACAGGCCGAGGAATTCGGCATTACCTCCAAGAATGTCGACGAGATGATGAAGAGCAAGAACCCCGAGATCCAGCGCTTTCTGGGAGTCACTCCCGGCATGGGGAAGGACCTTGGCGTGTCAAATGATTGGGTTTATAATATCATCAAACAGGTCGGCAACTACGGTGAGATTTTTGATCGAAACGTGGGCGTCAACACTCCTCTGGGCCTCAAACGGGGATTGAACGCTCTCTGGACAGAAGGCGGTTTGATGTACTCCGCTCCATTCAGATGATACGCATGTGGAATGCCCCTCTCCGGAGGGGCATTCTTTTTTGACCACCTGCCGTAAACGCCCATAGCCGGCAATTGACTTCCTGGCCGTGGCCCCAAGCCTTCCTTCCTCTATTGGAAGGATCCAGGAAGACGTGAGAGATCCCTCTGCCTGATGCAAAAGAAGCAACCGGAGAAGATTCCATTCTGGCTTGATCCGAAAAAGCGCGCTATCCTCTTCCAGATAGTCGTGCTGGGAATCGTCGGGCTGATCGGTTATTACCTGGTTTCAAATACGATTTTTAATCTCAGGAGCCAGTCGATTGCTACGGGGTTCGGGTTTCTTCACAAGGAATCTTCTTTTGAGATCGGGGAATCCCTCATACCCTATTCCGCCGCGAGTTCCTATGGCCGTGCCCTCCTCGTTGGCGCCCTGAATACGCTCGAGGTCTCTTTCATAGGGATTATCATAACCCTCATCCTCGGAACCTTCATCGGGATCGCCCGCCTTTCGACCAACTGGCTGGTATCCAGACTCTCCGGCATCTTCATTGAATTCATGCAGGATATTCCGGTCCTGTTGCAGCTGTTTTTCTGGTATGCAATCTTTTATGACAGCCTTCCCTCTCCGCGGCAGGCGCTCTCTCCTATAGAGGGCCTTATACTCAGCAACAGGGGGATCGCCTTTGCCATACCGGAGGCACATCCTGCCCACAAATACATGCTTCTTTTTTTCTTCGTGGCTTGTATCCTAACTTATTTTATCAGAAAATGGGCCAGGCGCAGGCAGGAGCAGACCGGCAAATATTTCCCTACATTCCGTGTCGGCCTGGGCTTAATCATCGGGTTTCCCTTGATCGTCTGGCTGCTCCTCGGAACTCCCACAAAGATGGATGTTCCCAAACTCGTGGGGTTCAATTTTAAGGGAGGACTCACCCTGAGCCCCGAATTTGTAGCGCTCCTGCTGGGCTTGGTGCTCTACACTTCCGCGTTCGTGGCCGAGGTGGTGCGGGCAGGCATCCAGTCCGTGAGCCGGGGGCAACGAGAGGCCGCAATGGCGATCGGTCTCCGTCCTTCCCTGGTCCTGAACCTTGTCATTTTGCCTCAGGCCCTTCGGGTGATCATTCCGCCGCTGACGAGCCAGATGCTCAACCTGACGAAGAACAGTTCCCTCGCGGTCGCAATCGGATTTCCGGATTTTGTCTCCGTTGCCAATACCACCATCAATCAGACAGGCCAGTCGATCGAAGGCATTGCCCTGATCATGGCTTTGTATCTCATCTTCAGCCTGTCCACCTCCGCGTTCATGAACTGGTACAACAAGAGAGCCGCACTGGTGGAGAGATAGGTATTTCCATGGCTGTGACGGCAGAGACCCATACACAAGAAATGAAACCCCCGGTAACCCATGTGGGCGTTATCGGATGGATGAAGGCAAACCTGTTTAACGGCGTTTTCAATTCCATCCTCAGCATAGCAACCTTATATCTGCTGTGGAAGGTGGTGCCACCCTTTATCAAATGGGCTTTCATTGACAGTGTGTGGCACACCACGGGAAAAGCGTGCAGGCATGTGACAGGCGCGTGCTGGTCGGTTGTCTGGGAAAACATTCGTTTCATCCTTTTCGGATTTTACCCGTTCGATTCCCAGTGGCGGCCGCTTTTGGCCATGCTGCTCCTTTTCGGGCTCCTCTTTTACAGTCAGAACAGGAAACACTGGAAAAAGCGTCTTGTGTATGTATGGATTGCGGGGCTTTTCGTTATGGGTCTGCTCATGAAAGGGGGGCTTTTCGGGCTGTCGGCAGTAGAAAGCACGAAGTGGAGCGGCCTTCCGCTTACCCTCCTGCTCTCCGTCTTTGGACTTACCGCCGCCTATCCCCTCGGCGTTATCCTGGCCCTGGGACGTCGATCCAAACTGCCCTTCATAAAGTGGCTTTGCGTGGCCTACATAGAGATGATCCGGGGCGTCCCTCTGATCAGCCTCCTTTTCATGTCGGCCATCATCTTTCCCCTGTTCCTCCCGGAAGGGGTCACCATCAACAAGATCCTTCGCGCCCAGATAGCCATTATACTCTTTACGGCCGCGTATATTGCGGAGGTGGTGCGCGGCGGTTTGCAGGCAATGTCCCGGGGACAGTATGAAGCGGCCGAGTCCATGGGATTGAACTATTACCAGACAATGCGGTTGATTATCCTTCCCCAGGCCCTTAAAATCGTGATTCCCCCCACAGTAAGCATCCTGATCTCGGCATTCAAGGATACCTCTCTCGTGGTGATTATAGCCCTGTGGGATCTTCTCAAGACAACGCAGTCGGTTCTGGCGAATCCTGAATGGATGGGATTCAGTCCGGAGGCCTATATTTTTGTAGCGCTCCTCTATTTTGGCGGCTGTTTTTCCATGTCCAGCTACAGCCGGAAGCTGGAAAGAGAGCTGTCGGCAGGTGAACAACGTTGATTGCCCAAGTTGATCGTTGCTTCAATGTATGGTAGTGTAGGACAAGGAATAAGGGGAATTCATGAAAGAACAAGAGACAAAACAGACGCAGACTGGGCAATCTGAAAACGCGATGGTGGAAATGGTTGACATGCACAAGTGGTTCGGAGAGTTCCATGTGCTCCAGGGAATCAATTTGCGTGTTGAAAAAGGCGAACGTATTGTTATTTGCGGGCCTTCCGGTTCGGGAAAATCCACCTTGATCCGCTGTATCAACCGGCTGGAGGAACATCAGAAAGGCCGGATTATTGTGGACGGCATTGAACTGACCAATAACATAAAGAATATTGAAAAGATTCGTGCGGAAGTGGGTATGGTGTTCCAGCATTTCAATCTTTTCCCCCATCTGACTATTGTCGATAACCTCACCCTCGGTCCCATATGGGTACGCAAGGTTCCGAAAGCGGAAGCTGAAGAGACCGCCATGTTTTACCTGGAAAAGGTGCATATCGCAGAGCAGGCGCGGAAATACCCGGGCCAGCTCTCCGGCGGGCAGCAGCAGCGTGTTGCCATTGCCCGCAGCCTCTGTATGAAACCGAAACTGATGCTTTTCGATGAACCGACATCGGCCCTCGATCCTGAAATGATAAAGGAAGTGCTGGACGTAATGATCGAGCTGGCCCAGGAAGGCATGACCATGCTGGTGGTGACCCACGAGATGGGTTTTGCCAAGAGCGTTGCTCATCGGGTCCTCTTTATGGATTTCGGTCGAATTGTTGAAGCCAACACACCGGCGGAGTTTTTCGACAACCCGCAGCATGACCGTACAAAACTCTTCTTGAGCCAGATTTTACATTAGCCCTGTGCTGGACCGCATTCCTCCGGGGCACCATCCTTAAACCGGTTCCGTGCAAACTCGGAATTTACAGCGGATCATTTTGCACGGAGATCATAGAAAAAGGAAAGGAGACTGAGATGGACGAAAAGCAACCGATTCACCCGGCAATTGCTGAAATGAAGGAGGATGTGAAGAAGGGATTGGTCACCCGCCGCGAGTTTTTGAGGTACGCAACTCTCCTGGGTATGTCTGCTGCGGCCGCAAGTCAGATGATCGGATTCACCTGGCCCAGAAAAGCCATGGCGGCCAAGATCAAACGGGGAGGGGTACTCAAGATCTCCCAGCAGATTCAGAAGATCGATCATCCGGCCCGCTATTCCTGGCTGCAGCCGTCCAATTCGATGCGGCAGGTACTGGAGTATATGACCCTGACGGATGCGGACAACATCACCCACCCCTATCTCTGTAAGAGCTGGTCGGCCAGCGACGACGTGAAGACCTGGACCTTTAACGTCAGAAAAGGCATCAAGTTCAACAACGGCGATCCCTTTACTGCCGATGACTGCATTTTCACCATCAACCAGTGGCTGGATCCGGATGTGAAGTCTTCGATGCTTGGTCTGGTGGGCTCCTATCTGGACCCCACCGGCATAGAGAAAGTGAATGACTATCAGTTCAAGCTGCACTGCAAACGAGGGACCATCGCCGTCCCGGAGCACTTCTTCCAGTATACGGCCCAGGTGCTGAATCACCGGACCTTTGAAGGCGACATCAAAAAGGCGCCCCACGGTACCGGTCCCTACTTGCTCGAAACTTACAAGGAAGGGGAAATCTGTGTGGTGAAGGCGCGAAAGGATTACTGGCAGAAGGGATTTGACGGCAAACCTCTGCCTTATATCGATGAGATGCGGTTCATCGACATGGGGTCGGAAATGGCGCCCCAGATAGCAGCCTTGAAATCGGGAGATATCGACTTGATCGATGCCTCCGATAATCCGGGACCGCAGATCATGAAGGCCGTCAAGAATGATTCCAATATCAAGGTACTGCCCATTGCCACGGCGACCACAAGGGTGCTTCGCATGCGGGTGGACACGAAGCCGTGGAGCGACAACCGCGTCCGGATGGCCTTGAAACTCTGCCAGAACAGAGAGAAGATTCTCGCCCTGGCATACCAGGGAGAGGGATTGCTGGGCCAGGATTTCCATATTTATCCGAAACACCCGGCATACTGCAAGAAACCCGTTCCAGCCTATCAGCCGGAAAGGGCCAAGCAACTCCTGGCCGAAGCAGGATACCCGAACGGCATCGACGTGGATCTCGCCGTAGGGTCGGAATGGGCGGACATCGTCCGGTATGCCCAGATACTGCAGCAGGATGCAGCCCCTGCCGGATTCCGGATCAAGATCCAGACCATGCCCACAAGCCAGTACTGGGAGAAATGGACGGAGGTGCCGCTCGGTTTCACGCCCTGGACCCATCGGCCCTTGGGGACCATGGTGCTCAATCTGGCCTATGTCGCCGATGCGAAAGGCAAGCCCGTTCCCTGGAACGAGACCCGCTGGGTCGACAAGGAGTTCAGCGAGCTTCTGGCAAAGGCGAGTGGCACCCTTGACGTGAAAAAGCGCCGGAAGATTTTCTGCAAGCTGGAAGAGATTCAGATGACCAGGGGCTCCATCGGCATCGCGTATTGGATGAACGTGTGGATGTGCCCCAACAAGAAACTCATGAATGTCAGGGCCCATCCCAACCTCATATTCCTGTTCAATGAGGCGTGGCTGAACGGGTAATCGCGACGCTTTCTTCACACCCTGCGGACCGGGGCCTCCCCGGTCCGCCCTGAGTGCATCAGCGAAGGTGTTTCATGCTCAAGTTTATCATCAGAAGGGTCCTGCTCCTCCTGCTCACCATGCTTTTGGTTTCCATGGCCGTTTTCCTGATTACCGAGGCCTCCCCGGGAAACGTGGCGCGGAATGTCCTGGGGGCCTTTGTGACGCCGGAGCAGGAGGCCTCGTTCCTGGCCCAGATGGGACTGGACAAACCCGTGTGGCTGCGTTACGTCTACTGGATGGTGGGGTCCGACTGGGAAGCGTCGGATAAGATCGGTATGCCGCTCCGGCAGATCTTTACCAAGAAGGGTTTTGAAGAGTGGTGGGCCGTGGAAAAGGACGACACACTGATACGCTGGAAGCTGGAGGGCGACGATCTGATTTCCATCATACGAAAACCGGACGGGTCGACGGTGGAGCGGCAGGATAATGCGAGGTGGAAAATCGGAAAGAACGGCGCTGCCACTTTCTGGGGCGTCGACAATATGAATCACGCCGTAAAATGGGAAAAAGGGTCCGGCCGCAGGGTGTGGACCTTTGTCATGGGTTCCGGGTGGAAAGAAACTTCAGGGGGCCCCGTGGAATACATCCCGCTCAAGAAAGGGTTCCTCCGGGGTGATCCGGGAATATCCCTCCGAACAGGCCGGCCTGTGGCCAATACCATTTTTCTTCGGCTTCGGAATTCCCTTGTGCTGGCCGGCAGCGCCTTTGTCATCGTGATGCCCATGGCCCTGATTCTGGGCCTGATAGCCGGACTCAAAGAGGGAAGCCTCAGGGATCGGGTCCTGTCGGTGGGCGGGATGATGTTCTCGGTCGTCCCGGAATTTGCCACGGGCATTTTTCTGATCCTGATCCTGTCTGTCTGGTGGGGCCTTGTCCCCGGGGCCACGGTAATCGGAGAACAGGCCCCCTGGCAACGCCCCGATATGCTGATTCTGCCGGTCCTCACCCTGACGCTGATAGAGTTGGGCTATGTCCTGCGGATCACCCGGGCCAGCATGGTGGAAGTGATGCGTGCTCCGTATATCCGCACCGCGTTTCTGAAAGGTCTGCCCTATCGGCGGATCGTCGGCAAACACGCGGTACGGAATGCGCTGATGGCGCCCATCACGGTGATCATGCTGCATGTGAACTGGCTCATGGGCGGGATTGTAATCGTTGAGGTGGTGTTCGGCTATCCGGGATTGGGCAAGTACCTCCTGGATTCAGCCATGTACAAAGATGTCAACGCGCTTGAAGCTGGGGCCATGATTCTGGTAACCGTGGCCGTGGGCACGCAGCTCATTGCCGACATCGTATATACCTTCTTAAACCCTCGTATCCGGTATTCCTGATGATCGTGGAAGTTTTGAAAGACCTGCCCGCTGAACATGCAGCACTGGATCAAGCATGAGAAGGAAATGTCATGACACCTGAGATAGACGAGCAGGCACTCGCCAGCGAAGGCGGCTTTGAATTGCCCCATTCTGAAGAGCTGAAGACCGGACGGCTCAGGAGGATTCTGGACGCGTTTTCCATCCTCCTTACATCAAGAATTGCCACGGTGGGACTGGTAATCGTTCTTTTCTGGGTGTTTGTTGCGGTTTTTGCGCCGGCCTTGACCAAATACACGCCTCTTCAACAGGACTGGAAGGCGCCCAATCAGGGACCTTCCAGGCAACACATACTCGGTACCGACGAGCTGGGGCGCGATTTGTGGACGCGCCTGATCTACGGGGCCCGTGTGGTTTTGGTCATCCTGCCTCTGTCCGAACACCACTGGCTCCCCGGCGGCACAGCCCTTTGGGGCGTCTTTGTGGCCCTTATGATCGGAACGACGCTTGGTCTTCTGGGAGGGTACTACGGAGGGTGGCTCGACGAGATTGTCATGCGCCTTCTGGATGCCATGATGGCCATACCTATTATCCTGCTATATTTGATCATCATGGTTGCGCTGGGAGCATCCGCCGTCAATGTGGTCATTGCAATCACCATCGTGGGCGTGCCCGGCATTGCCCGGCTGGTGCGGAGCCTGACCCTGGACGTTCGAACCCGTGAGTATATCCGGGCGGCGGAGACCCGAGGAGAAAACCCCTGGTACATTATGTTCGTCGAGATCCTGCCGAATGCACGCGGTCCGATCATCGTTGACGCCATGCTGCGGGTAGGATATGCCATCTTCGCCATGGGCACCCTCGGATTTCTGGGCCTCGGCATACCGCCTCCGTCTCCGGATTGGGGCAGCATGGTTGCGGCAGGACGAGAGTTTATCCTCCAAGGCAGTCCATGGGCCGCTCTCTGGCCCTGTGTGGCCATTGCCAGCCTGGTGGTGGGATTGAATCTGCTCGCGGACGGTTTGAGAGAAGAGTCCATGCGATACCAATAATCCAAATAGTGAACAGGCCTTTTATGAGCCGGTTTGAACATGCTAAAACGGTCGTCCAAGTTGACCGACTGTCCATCGCCTACGAAACCCGCAAGGGAGATGTCAAGGCTGTCAGAGACGTTTCTTTTGCGGTCAGGGAGGGAGAGACGGTCGGCCTCGTAGGCGAGTCCGGTTGCGGAAAGAGCACCATTGCTTACGGAATCGTCAATTTCCTCGGTCCCAATGGGAAGATCATCGGAGGTCAGGTCCATTTTCAAGGGGAAGAGCTGGTGGGCCGGTCGGAGGAGGAACTCAAGAAATTGAGAGGCGACCGCATCGCAATGGTCTTCCAGGATCCCATGCAGGCCCTCAACCCCTCGGTGCGGGTAGGGGATCAGTTGACGGAGGTCTTGACATTTCACCGGGGTATTGCCCAAAACGAGGCCTGGGAACGGTCCGTCGGGATGCTGAAACGGGTCCACATGCCCGATCCTGAAGATGTCATGAGGCGCTACACCCACCAGATCTCCGGCGGCCAGCAGCAGCGCGTGGTTATTGCCATGGCGATGCTGAACAATCCTGCGCTCCTGATCATGGATGAGCCAACCACTGCACTGGATGTGACGGTGGAAGCCGCTGTCCTGGACCTGCTGGAAGACCTGAAACATGATTTTCAGACAGCCAATATCTTTATCACCCACAATCTGGGTGTGGTAGCCCGAGTCAGCGACTATCTCTGCGTCATGTATGCAGGGGAAATGGTGGAATCCGGCAAAATCAGGGATATTTTCCGCAATCCCCGCCATCCGTACACCATGGGCCTTCTGGCGAGCGTTCCGACCCTGGGCAAAAGCAAGCTGGACTCCGTCCTCCATCCCATCCGGGGACGGGTGCCGGCCCCGGCAGCGAGGCCGGAAGATGAATGCATTTTTGCTCCGCGGTGCGATTATGCGACGGAGGCATGCCGTGAGCACCGTCCCCTTCTGAAGGAAACGACATCGGGACACTTCGCGCGGTGCATTTACGCCGGCGAGATCGGCGGCAGGCCGCGCACCGCCAAAGGCCCGGCGATGGAGATTGCACAGGTCAAGGAGGTGATCCGGGAGGCGGAGACTGCACAGACCGGGGAAGACCTGCTGGACGTGGAGAACCTGAGAGTCTATTACCCCCAGGAGTCCAATTCCATCGTGAGTTTGCTGGGGCTGGGGGAGAAGAAGTATGTCAAGGCCGTGGACGACGTGAGCGTCAGGCTTGCCAGAGGAAGAACCCTGGGGGTCGTGGGAGAGTCGGGCTGCGGCAAGTCCACACTGGTGAAGGGATTGATTGGACTGGAAAAAATCACCGACGGGGATGTGCAGTTTCTCGGCATCGATGTGACGCAAACAGTGTCTGACCGGGATACTGGTCTCATCCGGGAGATGCAGATGGTCTTTCAGAACCCGGATTCCACCCTTAATCCCTCTTATCCTGTTGGAAAACAAATCGCCCGGCCCATCAGGCGGTTCAAAACAGTACCGGGAAGGCAGGTGAAAGCGGAGGTCTTGCGCCTCTTGAAGGCCGTGCGCCTGGGTCCGACGTACTACGACCGGCTGCCCAGGCAGCTGAGCGGCGGTGAGAAGCAACGGGTGGGCATTGCCCGGGCCCTGGCCAGCCGGCCGGACCTGATCATCTGTGATGAACCGGTCTCGGCCCTGGACGTGTCAGTCCAGGCCGCAGTCATCAATATGCTCCTGGAAATTCAGGATATCTATGGCTCATCCATGATCTTCATTGCCCATGATCTGAGCGTGGTCCGGTTCTTTTCCGACGACGTCGCGGTCATGTATCTGGGACAGATCGTGGAGATCGGACCTGCCGAAGCCATCTATGATCCGCCCTATCATCCCTATACCGAGGCATTACTCTCAGCGGTGCCCATTCCCGACCCGGATGCCGAGCAGAAAGAAATCCGCTTGGGCGGCAATGTTCCCAGCGCCCTTGATCCCCCTTCCGGGTGCCGGTTCCATACCCGGTGCCCGCGCCGCCGGGAGATGTTGCCGGACGGAGGAAAGGTATGCGAGGAGGAACCGCCGCCCTGGCAGCAGACGGAAAGAGGGCACCGGATCCTGTGTCATATTCCCATTGATACGCTCAAGAAGGTGCCGCCTGTAGTCCACAAGAAGGTTCGCTAACTCCCCTTTCTCACGGGCCGCCGTAGTGGATTGCCCATGAAAAATGCGGGCTAGTATTTCATATAAACGACGCGGGTCCTCAGATAGGCATCCAGACCATGCTTTCCATCGTCACCGCCGATGCCGGAGTGCTTCCAGCCCGCATGGAATCCCTGGTAGGCCTCCCCCTGCTGACGGTTGATGTACAGTTCTCCTGATTCCATTTCATTGGCAAAGCGGAGGGCTGTACGATAGCTGCTCGTGTACAGGGTGGCAGTAAGGCCGTACCGGCAGTCATTCGCGAGGGTAATGGCTTCGTCAGCGGTTTCAAAGCTCATGATGGGGAGGACAGGTCCGAATATCTCTTCCTGCACGATTTCCATGTCCTGCCGACAGTTGATAAGCACGGTAGGTTCATAGAAATATCCCTTCTCGAACCTGCCCGAGGGCCTGCCGCCGCATCTGAGAACAGCGCCATCCGCAAGCGCTCTCCGGACCATGGCATGGACACCCTCGAGAGCGGCCCTGCTCACGAGGGGACCCATCTCAGGGTCATCCTCTCCCTTTCCCATGGCGACACCGGCCATGGCCCTGGTGATTCGGTCAATAAACGGTCCGGCAATCCGTTGCTGTACATAGACTCGTTCAACACAGTTGCATACCTGCCCCGCATTTGAGATGCGCCCGTTCTTGATGCAGGACACGGCCAGTTCCAGATCCGCGTCATCCATCACCACAGCCGGGGCCTTTCCTCCCAGTTCCAGGGAGACTCTCGTGATGTTGCCGGCGCACGCCCGCATGATATCCTTTCCGGCCCCGGTACTGCCGGTGGCTGTGACCAGGCCCACACCGGGATGGGAGGCCATTCTCCGGCCCACTACGCTTCCCCGGCCGGTCACTATGTTGACCACCCCGGGCGGCAGATTGATCTCATCCAGGAGCCCGGCAAAGGCCAGCGATGAGCAGGGGGTCTCCGAGCTGGGTTTCAATACGACAGTATTCCCGGTTATAAGGGCGGGGGAGAGTTTCCTGATAAGCACATAGAGGGGAAAGTTCCAGGGGAGTATGCAGGACACCACCCCGATGGGAACCCGGTAGAGCAGGATATTCTCGTCGGTGCTGTCGCTCTGGATGATCTCCCCTTCAATTCGACGAGCCCACCCGGCATGGTACTCCATCAGGTCAGCGCCCCAGGAGGCTTCACCCATGGCCACAGAGATGGGTTTGCCCTGTTCCCCGGTGATGATCCTGCCAAGGTCATCCGCATTTTCCCGCAGTTTTCCCGCCAGTCTTTGCAGGTATTCGGCACGCTGAACAACAGGGAGTCCAGCCCATTTCCCCTGCGCCTTCCCGGCCGCCTCCACTGCCAGATCCACATCTTCCGCCGTGCCTTCCGGTACCTTGGCAAAGAGGGTTTCAGTGGCAGGATTGATGACGTCCATGCTCTTATGGGAAGCTGACTCGGTAAACAAGCCGTTTATATACATGCGATAGTCTTTCATGTTTTTTTCCTCATTGAACGCACTGGCTGAAGTTGACCGCATAGGGGGAGAGCGCCTTTTCATCAAGGGTGAAGCCGAGTCCCGGCTTTTCGGGGACATGGAGGTACCCCTCCGGATCGATCATTAACCGGTCTTCAGGCTCCATCATGAAATCCCTGCGCTGAATGGTCCACGTGGGTGGATCAAAGGGGAATTCCAGGTACGGGCAACGGCTGACTGCGGATGCAAGGTGAAGGTTGGCCAAAAGGCCGATACCGTTGGTCCAGGTGTGGGGGCTGAACCAGACCCCGTTTTTCTGAACAAGATGTGCGATTTTCTTCACC
Source organism: uncultured Desulfobacteraceae bacterium (assembly GCA_964633015.1). Classification (GTDB taxonomy): domain Bacteria; phylum Desulfobacterota; class DSM-4660; order Desulfatiglandales; family Desulfatiglandaceae; genus B46-G9. The sequence continues at coordinate 26,852 of CAZWEV010000027.1, forward strand.
ATGGTTATTCCCCCTGTGAGGACGGCATCAGGCTGATAGACATCCAGGGACCCGAGAACATCCATTTCTCGGAAGTCGTGCCACCTCCGGTTCATCTCTCCTCCTGCAATGCGAATCCCCACCCTCCTGCGAAGTGCGGCCATCCCCCTGAAGTCATGATGGGGAAGCGGTTCCTCGATCCAGTAGACCTTCAGATCTTCAAGGACCTCTGCAACCTCGCTGGCACGGTCAATATCCCATGAAGGGCTCGTATCCCAGGGCATGTTCCATCCCTGGTTGGCGTCTACCATAATTTCCATCCGGTCTCCCACTGCCTTTCTGACCGCCTCGACCACCTTGATATCTTCTCTGGGGTCATGATGGTGAAACCTGATTTTCATGGCCCTGAATCCCTGTTCCAGGAGATCCTGGGCGCTTGCCGCCCGTTTTTCCGGGCCTGCCAGTTCACCGGTGGAGGCATAGGCAAGCATTTTGTTTTTGCGTCCTCCCAGCACTCTGAAGACGGGCTGCCCCAAGGCTTTGCCTTTGAGATCCCAGAGGGCGATGTCCAGGGGCCAGCAGCGTCCGTAGTGAAAGTCGATGTTGTCCAGAACCTGCCAGTGCCGGTCAATTTCAAACGGATCACGGCCGATGAAGAGATGTTCGTGTCCTGAAAAGCCTACCATCAGGTCGCCGGAGCCAATGCCCGTGAGCCCCTCATCAGTGTGAACTCGAACGATGGTGGCAGCACACTGGGTCCTGGGAACCGGATCCCAGGCGGGCCGGAAAGGAGGATCAAGGGGCAGAAGATAGTGTGTGATATCAATAGCGGAAATCTTCATGAAGTATCTCCGACTGCTCAGGAACCGAGGAGCTGTTGTGCCAATTCCCTGAGCTCCTTTTCTGTCGGCGTGTAGCAGTTTTTATCGCAGAGAATCCTGTTCTCCGGAGACAGGATCACGTCCACCAGACGGTCCAGGTCTTGCGCGGAAAGGCCGTCTTTTCGAAGAGAGGTTTCAATGCCCGTTTCCAGGATCAGGTCGTGAAATGCCCGGGCCCCCCGCTGCGCCAGCAGATCAGGCGGATCATCAACCCTCGAAACGCCCAGTGCAAGCGCAATTTCCGCGTGAACAGGAATATTTGCTTCCGCGTTCCGGGGATAAACTGCGTCCAGAGCCACAGCGACAGACCGGCCATGATGGAGAGGAGTGAGGGTGCTTAAGGCATGGCCGATACCATGGGCTATGCCTGTTCCGACCGCATCGATGGCCATGCCCGCAAGAGTGGATGCGATCATGAGGTTTTTCCGCGACTCCAGGTCGTCAGGCGTCATCAGTGCCCTCTTGAGATTCTGGGCCACCAGCGTGATGGCCCGCAGCCCGTTGGCCTGGGCAAAGGGATGAGTCTCCCGGTTTGTGGATGCCTCGATGGCGTGGACCAGAGCATCCAGGCCCGTGAAGGCCGTGAGGCTGGAAGGAAGCGAGACCGTGAGTTCCGGGTCGAGAACAACAAAATCCGGCCTCAAAGGTTCTCCCCATGCCCAGACTTTGTGGTGATCCACATGAGAAAAGACAACCGTGCGGGTCACTTCAGATCCGGTACCGGCTGTTGTGGGGATTGCGATAAGCGTTGCGGTCCGTTCGGGCAGGGGGCAGGCCATGAGAGCGTACTCATGCGTGCTCCGTTCCCCGGCCGCAGCCACGGCTGCGAGTTTAGCCGTATCGAGTGCGGAACCGCCGCCGAGACCGATGACGGCGGACGGCGAAGAGGATCGCACAAAATCAACGGCGGCATCTATTGCTTCGAAGGTGGGATCACGCTGCACGGCGGAAAAGAGCGCAACGCGGTACCCTTTTCTTTCCAGGGCCTCGGTAATCCTTCCCGTGATGCCTGTTTGCACCACTCCCGGATCACTGATCAGACAGACCTTCTTTCCGTGGAAGAGACCGGAAAGCTCCTCGACAAAGGCGGAACTCACCCCGTCTCCGAAGGCAATGGAAACGGAGGAGTGATAAAGGGATAGCGGCTCCATGTACGACCCTCTTATCGGCAGCCTTGAATATAGGTTCCCTGCAGCGGGAATCATCCCCTGTGGGTGAGCATTGAATTGGGACGATATCCTCTACCACAAAATATCCGGAATGGGAATTTTTTAGTGCATCCGGATCGGGAATACTCCCATGTGCCGAAACTCGGGCAGTTCCCCGTATGTGCGCCATTTTTATTGACACTTTTTTATCGCCTGTTGTTAAATGGGAGGGGTCTTTTTCAGCACAGCGAATCCGGGCAGGGAGCGGACATGCGGCATGCCCGGAAAAACCATACCATGAGGTCAGTCACGGCAGGAGGAGCCATTATGATGCAATCATCTTTCTCTGAGAACAGGTCTGTTTTTTTCAAAGTCCTCAGTGATGACGCGGTTTGGGAAATCAGGCGGGCCGCTTTTGATATCCTGCAGAAGACCGGGTGCAAGGTCATGCACGAAGGAGCGCGGAAGATGCTGAAACAGGCCGGGGCCATTGTGAGGGGCGAGCGGGTAAAGGTGCCGGAGTACATCGTGGAGGAATGCGTGAAGAAGGCGCCCAAGGGCCTTGTCCTCTACGACCGGGATGGGAACCGCGCCCTGGAAATTGAAGGACGAAAAAGCTTCTACGGCACCTCCACCGCCAGTCCCAATACCAGGGATGCCGTAACCGGAGAGATCCATGAAACCCGGGTGGAGGATATCGCCCGGGGTGCTCTGGTGGCGGACGCACTGCCGAACATTGATTGGGTCATGCCAATGGGTTCGTGCCAGGATGTGCCGGCGATTGCAGCAGATGTTCACGAATTCAAGGCGGTCGTTACCAATACCGCCAAGCCAGTGGTTTTCATCGGGTATTCCTCCAGGGGGACCGGACTGGTCTACGAGATGGCCACCGAAGTGGCCGGCGGCATGGATGCTTTGCGAGAGCGTCCTTTCCTCATATGCTATCCTGAGACCATTACCCCCCTGCTCTATCCCGAGGAGGTGGTGGAGAGAATGTTCATGGCGGCGGATCTGTTTCTGCCGCAGCTTGTGGGGCCAACCCAGCAGCTTGGGGCTACAGCACCGGTGACCATCGCGGGAGCCGTAGCCCTGGCCATTGCCGAAGGGCTCATGAGTATCACCCTGGCGCAACTTCGAAGACCCGGTACCCCCTGTTTCATGGCCTGCAATATCGCTTGTTTTGATATGTCCACCACCATGCTCAGCGTGAGCGCGCCGGAGAGTAGTCTCGGTTTCGCGGCCCAGGCCGAGGTGGCCCGGTCATTCGGGCTCCCCACCTGGGGACTGGCCGGGGCCACGGACGCGAAGACCCTGGACGCCCAGGCCGGCATTGAAAGTGTGTTTTCCATCCTGACCCAGGGCCTGGCCGGTCTGAACCTCATTCACGATGTCGGGTATATGGATATGGGAATGGTCTGCTCGGCCGAGATGCTGGTGATGGGTGATGAGGTGATCGGCATGACGAAGCGATTCGTAGAAGGGGTGAACGTCACGCCTGAAACCCTGGCCAGGAAGGTGATCGAAAAGGTGGGCCCCGGCGGTCATTTTCTTGTGGAGAAGCACACCCTTGAACATTTTCGGGAGGAACTTTGGAGGCCGACCCTTCTGACGCGTCAGCCGTATGGTGTCTGGGCCAAAAAGGGTGCAAAGGATATGAGCCAGCGGATATCAGAAAAGGTGAGGGAAATCATTGAAACCCACAGGCCGCCGGCGCTCCCGGAAAAGACCCTCGCGGCCTTGGAAGAGATAAAGATCAAGGGGGAAAAAGAGCTGACGGGATCCGTGGATACATAGGACTGTCATGGAAAATCCTTTATGGTCGGGCCCTGAGGGGTTTTCGCCTTCGGCACGCCTTTCTCATCCCAGCCCATGATACGGTAGAAGTCCCTGACCATCGGCGTCAGCCAGTCGGGACCGCCGGAAACTCCACCAGCCTCAGGGGCCGCTCCGTCCAGAAACATTTCCGGGAGTCGATCATCAGCGGCAGTGGCCCCCTGTCTGATATTGAAGAGCCTTTCCATATCCGCTACCCTGCCGGCCATTCTGAAGAGGGTGTCGGGATTGATCTCGCAGCAGGTCAGCTCGGTGACAAGCTCCGATTCGATCCGGAGATCAAATGCCCTGATCAGGCTCAGGGAGGGTACTTTACAGAGGCCCAGGCAGTCCAGAGCGATGTTGACGAGCATGGCCCGTTTGACGATCGCGGATTTCCCGCGCGTTGAGGTGTTCTCCACCGCCCCGGCGTCCCCCAGTTCTCTGGCCGCCTCTTCGGGGGTCCAGGCGTATTCGATCGATGGATACACCTGGTTGAAATCTCCGCCGCGCGAGGAGACGGCATACGCCAAGGCAGTGCCCTTGAGATAGGAAGGGTGATAGGCGGCAAGATCAAGCCCCTTCACCTGGGGTGCATGGCGTCCGGCGTTTCTGCCTATCATTTCGGAGGCCTTGCGGAGACCCTGTGAAAGGATACTCCCAAACCCCTCCCGCTCCGCCATCTGAGTGACCAGAGTTTCCATGGCTTCTGCGTTCCCCCAGTGGAGATCCAAACCCTGCGTATCCCTTTCTGACAGGATGCCGCGTTCAAAAAGATCCATGACAAAGGCAATGGCTCCTCCCGCGGAGATGGTGTCGATTCCCAGGCGGCTGCACAGATTATCCAGAAAAACAATATCCTGGATATTATTCAGACCGCACCGTGCGCCCAGTGCCGCAGTGGATTCAAATTCCGGACGCACACCGCTCATGGCCCGGTACCTGCCCTCATGAAAATGGAGTTCCGCCTTGCACTGGACGGGACACCGGTAACATCCGGTGGATCGCTTTTTGTACCGGGCAAGATTTTTGCCGTCAATGCGATCCGCCCCCTCAAAATGATTGCTCCGGTAATTTCTGGTGGCAAGGATGCCCATGTTGTCGGCCCATTGCATGTATCCGCTGCCGCCGTGTCTGGAAAGCGTTTCGAATTCCTTTGATTCCCTGACCAGCCGGACATATCTGCCAATGACCCCGCGTCCCCGACCTGAAGTGGTGGGGGAGAAACGCTTCGGCCTTTGCACAATGATCGCCTTGAGCAGCTTGGCGCCCATGACCGCCCCGATTCCCGTTCGACCGGCTGCGTGTTCCCTGTCAGCGACAACGCAGGCAAAGACCGTCATATGTTCGCCTGCCGGACCGATAACAAGCGAGTTCACCCTGGCGGGACCGAAGTCTTTCCGGATGGCCGCTTCAGCATCCCAGGTGGTAAGGCCCCACAATGCGTCCGCATCGAGTATTTCCACTTCGCTTTCGTGTATCCATATAAGAGAGGGTTTCTTTGCCCGGCCGGTGACAATCAGGGACTGGATGCCGGCGGCGCGAAGTGCAGCTCCGAAATATCCTCCTACGTTCGAACTTCCAAGGAGCCCGGTTTGCGGAGACAGTGTGCTCAGGTGCACTCTTGATGAAGCAGGAGCCGCCGTTCCCGTCAGGAGACCGCAGGATATGATCAGGATGTTAGCCGGGCCCAGGGGGGCAGTGTCCGGGCCAAGGTGCCGGAAGAGATGCGCAACGTTGTATCCACGGCCGAAAAAAAGTGTTTCCGGGTCTTTCTCAGAATACGGGGATCTGGAGCAGGTGTTTTGAGAAAGATCAATTCGGACGATGTCACCAGGGGTCATCATCATATGCTCCCGACAATGTGGATCTGTTCCGGACGCCATCATTGTTCAGACATTGGACATTAAACCATAGCTGAAGTGTGTAGGCAGGGTCAAGCGTTCAGTGAAGGCCTGATCCACCAGCAAGGTATCATCTTCCCGCCAAGGCGGGATTTCGCAGAGCTCAAGCCGCGTCTTGCCTTCGGTCGCTCCTCCTTGCGACGTATTGGTCATACGCCTCAGTCGTCGCTCCTCGGCGTTCCCGCTCAAAGTCCGGGATCTTCGACTTGCATCTGACACCTTGCTGGTGATCAGTATTTTCACCAAATCAACCCACAAGATTACCATTGCGGAATTTAGACGGTGGATTTGGGGTGGTTAGGGGATGAATTGGGTGCCGGCGGTTCCTTTGACGCACGCTTCAATGGCTGTCGTGGAGGTGATGAAGGCCGTTCTTGAGGTCTTCCGGACGAACTGGACAGCCGCCTCCACTTTGGGTTTCATGGAGCCCGGCGGGAAATGTCCTTCCTCTAGATAGTGCTCTGCCTGCGCAGGCTCCAGCCGGCGGAGCATGTTCTGTCGGGGGGTCCCGAAATTCACCATGGCCCCTTCAACATCAGTGGCCATAATGAACAGATCGACCCCCACTTCTTCGGCAAGAAGGGCGCTGGCCAGGTCCTTATCAATGACGGCATCGACTCCGCAGAAGCTCCTTCCTTCCCGGATCACCGGGATGCCTCCGCCGCCGCAACAGATGACGATGAATCCCATGTGGATGAGCCTGGAAATTTCGCGTTTTTCAATGATGGTCAATGGCTTCGGGGAAGCGACCACCCGGCGGTATCCCTTGCTGGTCTCACGGGTGGGAAAGGGAAGAAGGGCGGCTTGTTCCCTGGAATACACCGGTCCTATGGGCTTTGACGGGTCTGTGAAGGCCGGGTCACGGGGGCCCACAACCACATACGTGATCAGGCTCACGAGGGGTTTCTGGTGGATAATACCGAGTGCCATAAGTTCGCTGTCCAGGCTGGATTCGATCATGTAGCCCACCTGTCCCTGGGTCTGGGCTACCAGAATTTCAAGCGGCAGCTTTGGAATATCCCGGCTCAATTCCTGCTGCAGGAGGAGATTTCCCACCTGGGGCCCGTTGCCGTGGGTGATAATCATATTGTGGTCTCTTGAGAGACGGGCCAGTTGCTTTACCGGGACCCGGAGGTTCTTGAACTGCTCCTCAACAGTTCCCGCTTGTCCCTTTTTGATCAGGGCGTTTCCGCCCAGCGCAACCAGCAGGGTTTTCTTTTTCCTCTTATCACTCATGCTGCACACGGGCCTCCATCTGCTTCAGGAGGGCTTCCTCCAGAAGGGGATACCCATGGTCCTGATATTCGTACCGGACCCGCATGGCGGGCTTGTTGATGTTCAGGATTCGGGTGAGATGGATAGGGGTGGCAAAGAGGATAAGGTCACAGTCCACGCTGTTGATGGTGGTTTCCAGGTCGGTAATCTGTGTATCGCTGTATCCCATGGCCGGAAGGACCGGTCCCACATGGGGGTAGAGGAGATAGGTGTCTTTGATGGTTCCCACTGCCGCTGAACGGGGATCAACGACTTCGGAAGCACCGTACTGCTTGGCGGCAATGAGACCGGCACCGTACGGCATGCCCCCGTGAGTCAGGGTGGGGCCGTCCTCCACCACCAGGATTCGTTTCCCCTTGACGAGGTCGGGCTGGCTCACAATTGCGGGGGATTTTGCAAGGACGATTCGGGCACTCGGCGCATGTTCCCGGATATTGTTGCGGACCTGCTCCACTTGGGCCAGAGATGCTGTATCCACTTTGTTGATGATGGCGATATCGGCCATGAGCATGTTGGTCTCACCGGGGTAGTACAGCAGTTCATGGCCGGCCCGGTGCGGGTCAAACAGTACGATATGGATATCGGGCCGGTAGAAGGGGGTATCGTTGTTGCCTCCGTCCCAGACAATGATATCCGCCTCCTTTTCCGCTTCCGAAAGGATCCTGCCGTAATCCACCCCCGCATAGGTGACGATCCCGAGGTCAATAAGCGGTTCGTATTCTTCCCGTTCCTCGATGGTGCATTTATGCTTTTCAAAATCCGCGTAGCTGGAAAAGCGCTGGACGGCCTGGCTCTGAAGATCGCCGTAAGGCATGGGATGGCGTATCACCACAACCTTCTTGCCCCGCTTGCGAAGGATATGACATACCTTGCGCGTGGTCTGAGATTTCCCGCACCCTGTCCGGACGGCGCAGACCGCCACTACCGGTTTTCGGGCCTTGAGCATGGTATACGGGGCGCCGATAAGAATAAAATCGGCCCCTTCCGCCATGGCGATAGATGCCTTGTGCATAACCTCCACGTGCGGAACGTCGCTGTAGGAGAAGGCCACCAGGTCCACCTGGTGTTCCCGGATGAGACGGGCCAGGTCCTTTTCAGGATAGATGCGCACTCCCTCAGGGTAGAGCTTCCCGGCAAGCCCGGGGGGATACAGCCGTCCCTCTATCTTTGGAATCTGAGCCGCAGTGAAGGCGACAACCCGGTATCGTTCGTTGTCCCTGAAGTACACATTGAAGTTATGAAAATCCCTGCCGGCCGCACCCATAATGATCACTTTTTCCACCATGGCTTCCTCCTGTTTTTGATCATTATGACACCTTGGATAGGTTCTTTCAAGTCATTCACAGGCAGAACCTGGGCAGAGCCGGATTGAGCCTGGCCAGCAGGGTATATTCAGAGTGTCCGCACTGTTCGGCAATCTCCTCCAGGGCAATTTCTTCTGCGCCCTGTTTGCCGTACAGGACAATTTCTTCTCCCGGTTCGATATCCTCCAGGCAACTGCGCACGGAGATGTGGTTGGCCGTTACGGCGGCTATGAGGGGATGCCTGGTTCCCCTTATGAGACACTCTGCCCTTCCGGCCAGGCCGTTTGGGTATCCGTCCCAGTACCCTATGCCCCCCGTGACGATGACCTCTTTTCCCCGGGCCCCATAGGCCCTGTGGTAGGCGACCGGGTCGCCCCTGCTGAGCTTTTTGACATACACAACTCTGGCTTTCAAGGTCAGGGCCGGTCTCAGGTCGATCCTTTTGAGCCTCCGCTCCGCGGGGGAGGGATAATGACCGAAGACCATGATTCCGGGACGTATCATATCCAATCCTGACTGCGGGTATTCCAGTATGGCTGCGCTGGAGGCTGCATGCCTGATTCCTAAGGAAATACCCCTTGCTTCGGCCCGGCTCAAGACGGAATGAAAGCGTTTCATCTGGGTCCTGTCAAAATCCGGGTCCTCGCTGAGTGAGGTGAAGACGCCCTCTATGCGGATATTGGGCATTTTCAGAGCATGTTCTATGAAATCGAGCGCCTGGTGGTGGGGAACGCCCACCCGGCCCAGACCGGTGTCAATTTTTATGTGTACTCCGGCCAAGCGGTTTTGCTCCCGGGCGGCCTGGTCCAGCCAGGCGACGGCGCTGGTAAACACGGACTGGGATATGTTCAGCGCGACGATACGATCGGCTTCGGCCCTGGTGTAATGACCCAGATTGAGAAGCGGGCCTGCAAGACCGGATTCCCTCAGTTCCATGGCTTCTCTGACAACCCCTACGCATAACCCATGCACCGGCTCCATCTGTTCCAGGTGGCGAGCCACCTGGACGATCCCGTGACCATATGCATTGGCCTTGATGACCGGCATCAGTCTGGTGCCGCTGTGCCGGCTGATTTCCTCGATATTGTGCATGAGGGCATCCAGATCCACCTCGATCCATGGTCCGGAAACATCCTCTGTTCTTGTTCTGATATCTTTTTGAAGAATTGGAGGCATGGATTTTTCAGCTTGAAAAAATACCGGGGATTCCGCTTTACGGTACTCAATGGGTCAATATCTTGCTCAAGAATAATCGGGTCCGCTCCCGCTTGCAGTGATCAAAGAATTCATCCGGCGGGGCGGTCTCCACAATCTGTCCCTCGTCCATGAAGATCACCTTGTGTCCCACCTCTCGGGCAAACCCCATTTCATGGGTGACCACGATCATGGTCATGCCGTCTTTGGCCAGCTGAATCATAACCTCAAGCACTTCGTTGATCATTTCAGGATCGAGTGCCGAGGTGGGCTCGTCGAAGAGCATTATTTTTGGCTGCATGGCCAGTCCCCGGGCAATGGCTACCCGCTGCTGCTGCCCGCCTGAAAGCTGGGCTGGATAAGAATCGGCCTTCTCATGGATCCCAACTTTTTCAAGAAGTTCACCGCCGATCTTTCTTGCCTGCGCGGAACTCATTTTCCTGACTTTGACCGGGGCCAGAGTGACGTTGTCGAGAACGGTCATATGGGGGTAGAGATTAAACTGCTGAAAGACAAAGCCGACTTCTGCCCGGAGGTTGATGAGGTTGGTCTTCTTGTCGTGGACCGGTATTCCATCCACATAGAGTTCACCGGAGCGTATGGATTCCAGCCGGTTTATGCAGCGGATCAGAGTGCTTTTTCCGGAACCGCTGGGACCGCAGATAACCGCTACCTCGCTCTTGTCTATTTCCAGATCAATGTCCCGCAGGACGTGCAAAGGACCAAACCACTTGTTCACTTTTCTGAAACTGATCATGAGTCGGGTTCCCCCGTTATGCGGCTCGGCCGCTTACAGTGTACTTTTTTCCGTTGTCAGCCTGGTTTCGAGCCGGTTGGAAAGCCAGACAAGGGGATAACAGATGAAGAAATAGAGCAACCCCACCAAACCGAACACCAGGATGCCCTCCGGAATCCGCTGAACGGTGAACCAGCCCACACGGGTGACGTCGGTCAGTCCGATCACGGAAACTACCGCCGTGTCCTTGATCAATAAGACGTACTGGCCGACAAGAGGCGGCAGGATCGGCCGCAACGCCTGGGGCACGATAACATACCGCATCTGTTGCGGCCACGTGAGTCCGCCGGAAATGGCAGCCTCCGTCTGGCCTTTGGGGATTGACACAACGCCGCCGTAAACGATTTCGCAGATATAGGCCGTTCCATAAATGCTGAGGCTCAGGACTGCCGAAGTGAAGGCCTCGAGCTGTATTCCCCATTCAGGCAGAATGAAAAAAACAATGAATATCTGTACCAGAAATGGCGTGCCTCGGATAACGTCCACATATGCTGCCAGGGCAATATTGACGGTGCGAATCCGAGTGGAACGGATGATTCCCAACAGGAAACCGCCCAGCGTCGAGATGATCAGGCTCAGTGCGGAGACCTGGACGGTCACCCACAGCCCCTTCAGGAAGAAAGGCAGGGATTCAATCAGGTTTTCTAAATAAGTTCCCCACATATGGATATCATCCCCGGTCCTGCTGAAAAATGAGTCGTTTCTGCCATTGTTGGGAAAGCAGCTTCAGGACAAAATAGATAAGAAGATAAAAGGCCGCGGTCGTAAAAAATCCTTCAGCGGGCATGAAGCGCTCGGAGGCCATCAATTGCCCGGCCCGCGTCAGTTCAAAGACGGAGATGAGGGCCAGCAGAGCGCTGTCCTTTACCAGCACGATCATCTGTCCCAGGAGCGCGGGTATGGTAACGCCGATGGCCTGGGGCAGAATGATGTAGCGGAGTCGCTGATACAGACTCAGGCCGGAAGCCGTGGCCGCCTCAAGTTGCCCTTTGGGTATGGACATTATCCCGGCCCGGATGATCTCGGCGATGTAGGCGCCGCTGTTCAGGGACAGCGCCATGATACCCGTCTGGGTCTCGGAAAGAGAAAGCCCCAGACCCGGCAGCCCGAAGTAGAAAAAGTACAGTTGGGCCAGGAGGGGGGTCGAGCGGATCATTTCGATATAGGCAGTTGCCGGAAAAGATATAGGTCGTCTTCCCGACAACCGCATCACGCAGGAAATGATGCCCAAAAGCAGTGCCCCGATGAGGGCGATCAGACAAATCCATGCCGTGTTGCCCAAACCCCGCAGGAACAGCGGCATTGTCTCAAAGATGACGCGGAAGTTAAATGTTTCTAACATGAATTTCGGGCGGCCGGGGCCGGTCGGGAGGTCCCCCGGCTCATAAAAGGCGGTCTCTTAGTGATCCTTCTTCCAGTCCGTGGTCTTGACCCAGTAGGTCATGTTTTGTTCATATCGGCCATCGGCACGGATCCAGTCGAAAAAGAGGTTTACCCACTCCAGGAGGTGCCGATCCTCGGGGCGCACTGCGAAGCTCAGGGGCTCATAAGACAGCATGGCGGGCAGAATCACGATTGTTCCCTGGGGATAGTTTGCGGCCATGGCTTTGACCGAGCTTAAGTCGGCGATGCCCACATCCGCATGGCCGGCGACTACAGCATTCATGGCGATGTTGCCGCCGCCTTTGTATTCCTTGATTTTTGCCTTTGGCATATGTTTTCGGGCGGTGTCTGTATACGTGGAACCCAGAAGCGTCGCAATGGTGATATCCGGCTTATCGGCATCCGCAACCGACTTGATGGGGGAGCCGGCTTTGACGTACATGACCTGCCCCGTGGTGTAAAAAGGGTGCGTGAAAGAGACCTTCAAGGCCCGTTTGAGTTTCGCCGTCATGTCGGCGGCCAGGATGTCAGCCTTTTTTGACAGGAGGGCCGGGATCAGGCCATCCCAATCATAATCCAGAAACTTGACCTTCACACCCATTTCGTTGGCCATGAGCCGGCAGAATTCAACGGAACTGCCGGTCCTTTTTCCATGCTTGTCCACGAAGCTGAATGGAGGTCCCTGGGTCTGAACCGCTACCCGGAGTTCTCCGCGTTTGATGATATCATCCAGAGTGCCCGCATACGCTGAAGACACCATCGCCACCGCAAAGACCATCGCCAACAAGATCTTCAAACCTTTTCGCACCGCCATGATCCATCCTCCTTTTGTTGTTTGTGATTGGGTGTTATGCCTCGCTGAAACCTGTTTCCTCCGTTACTGAGATGCCCCTTTTTGACAATTGGGCAATAAAGGCCTCATACGGCACATCAATGGCGGGGTTGAGCATCCCTTTCCGGGTGATGTGACCGCGCCCCAACATCTGCGCAACGATACTGGCAGTGTATCCCACGCCGATGCTCATGGCAAACAACCCGGTTTCCAGGTCCCGCTCAATCATGATGGAGCTGGTCATCCATTTCTTCCGGCCGTCCTTCAGACCCTCGAAGGTGTTCTGCATGGCCACGAGATCCTTCTCGTCATCCCGGTACTGGATCTGGGGGCCGATCAATCCTGACAGGAACTGGTGGGGTGTGATCTTGCAGTCCAGATCTTCCACCGGGGCATCGCCGAGGAACCCGAGCGCTTTTAAGGGTTGCCAAAAGGCACACCAGCCGGGCCAGCGCAATGAATACCGTCCTGTCTCCACCAGGGAATTCTTAATATTCAGGAGATGGGCATAAAAGGCGGCGTCACCGTTAGGAATGGCCTCCAGGGTGCCCAGACCCGGAAAGGATATCTGGTGGATGAATTCATTGTCATGCTGCTCTTCCGCGGGTATTTTCACCCGTTGACCGTCCCTGATGAAGAAGGATGTCCTTTTCTGAGTGGTCAGAACCATATCCCAGTTCCAGCTCACCTTGTATTTAAGAGGGTTATGGCTGGCCTTGGCCTCGGGGATCCCTCCACAATAGGAATTGAGGACGTGAAGTTCGTCAAATTCCTTGATGGCGCGGCCGAAAATGACCAGATCGATGCCCGGATCAAGGCCGCATTCGGGCATAATAGCTATATCCGCTTTCCTGGCCCGTTCATCAAGGGTTCCGCCTTGATGGAAGTAGTTCGTACTGACAATGCTCACGCCGGCTTCCAGGGCGGCTTCAAATGCATTCTCCATCAGCGGGGCCGGCAGAAGATCTATGCACACGTCCACATCATCCCGGAGGATTTTCAGGAGGGATGCTTTTGAGGACGCATCCACGTCTCCAAAGGTGATCTTGCCCGGATCCAGGTGAGATTTCAACTGCCCGGGCAGTTCCGTCACCTTGTCGGCACAATAGATTTTCTCTACTGAGCTGCTCCTGGCAAGGTCGAACAGGGCGGCCCTGCCCTGCATTCCAAGACCGCCCAAAAGGGCAATTTTCATGATACGGTCCTCAAGAAATGATTCCCGGTTTGGCCCGGTCGGAATCTGCCTGTCACGGTCGCTGGTCAGGCAGGCTTATACTCTTTAATGTTCCTGATATCACGGGAAGATTATTGTAACTACCATGAATTGGTTGAAAAGAAAAGCGCCATTTTCAGCGGGAAGTTCATCTCAGGTTGCAGCCCTTTGCGGTGCAACAGTATGCCATTAGAATTTCACCGCAAGCCCTGCGCGCCGGGGAGATTTGCTGGTCAGATAGACTCCCAGACAGACCAGGGCCGTCCCCGCAGCCAGAGACAGGGTAATGGGCTCCCCGAGAATGAAAAAAGCAAGCAGCACGGCAGTAATGGGGACGAAGTTGATAAACTGGCTTGCCTTTGTGGCGCCAATAGCCTCAATTCCCTCATAATACCACACAAACCCCAGCACGGTCCCGAAAATCCCGAGATAGAGTATGCTGAACCATGCGGAGCCGGAATAGTGCATGAATGCGGGTATCATGCCCTCGCCGCAGGCCGGGATGCAGAGCGCCACGGTTCCTGCCACGCAGGAATAGGTGGTGGCAACCAGGGGCGAGAGTCCGCTCATGGCAAACTTGCCGATGAGGGAATAGGCCGCCCAGCACAGAACGCAAAGAAAGATGAAAAAATCACCCCTTCCAAGGGCGCCTTGGAGCATTCCGGCAGGATTTCCCTTTGAAATGACCATAACGGCGCCGCACACGGAAAGAATGATTCCAAGTATTTTTGTGATGCCCAGCTTTTCCCGGAAAAAAACGGCGGCAAAAAGGGCGATCACGACCGGGTTGTTGGCGATGATAAGCGCAGCCCGTCCGGCGGTTATCAGCTTGAGACCTTTGAGAAAAAAGACATTATACGCAAACACGCCGGTTGCGCCCAGAAGCAGAATAGGGATGATCTGTGCTCTCCTGATGCGGGGAAGTTTTCCATTTTCTCTCCAGGTGAGAACAAGGAGAAACAGGCACGCTATGAGGAATCTGAAGAAAGCGGTTGAATAGGGGCCCACCTCCCGGGCAACAACTCTTCCGGCGATAAAGGTTCCTCCCCAGAACACGGCCGTCAGGAAGAGTTTCAGGTACGTCAGGAGTAACAGCTTCTTTTGAGGTTCCATTATGCCCCGGCAGCGGTTCAGGGAGGGGGCGGCTTGATAAAGCCCTGGGCATGGTGTTCCATGCGGTGGGCCAAATCGATGCTGGAGGTGAGAATAGGTTCCCGGTAACGCTCTTTGAGGGCTGCCTGGAGCATGTCACTGTTGATGGCCCTTTCCAGTCCGGACAGGATCCCCAGGGAGGCCAGGGCTCTCTCCGGGGCCTTGACGCCATGGTCCTTGAAATCCACCGTGATGATTCGGGCCTGCGTGGGAGGCAGATCTATGTCGCCTCCCCGGATCACCAGCGTCTCGGGGCCCAGCCCGCCGAACAGATCGGATCTTCGGCCAACCCCTTCCTGCCCGACGGCAATGATCACTGCAGGTCTTTCAATACCGGTGTACCCGATGTCTTCAGGGGACAGCAGTACTTCACTGATGGAAGGCCCCCTCAGGACGGTGATATTGTATTCATTTTTCTGAGTTACCCGAAGCCCTGCGGAAAGCCCTGCAAAGCACAGGATATCTCCTGCGGTGATGATTCGCTGTCCCGCGTCGCCCAGGATGACCACTCCCAGCCGTTCTGATTGAGGAGGGGAACATGTTCTCTCTATCCCGGCCGGTGCCGGAACAGGCTTTTGGTCTCTCGCCGTCTCGCGGTAGCGGAGCCCGTATTCCTCCCGCTGGTTCTCTTCCACAATGCCTTCGTACGGAGGCAGGCGCAGGATGTCTTTTTCGATTGCCTGGGGGGTGAGCCTGTTTTTCTTGGCATACCTGCCGACGCAGATTCCCCAGATATCGATGACCGAGAATCCATTGTGCCGAATGGCCCGTTCTATTTCCTCGGCCAGGTCTTTCCGGTACGCGGAACAACGGGTGACATACGTGGCCCCTGCGGCAGCGGCCACCTTGCAGACATCCAGGGGGCGTTCGAGCCGGTTGAGAAATCCCGAGCCTGCTGTTGCGTCGGACGGGGTTGTTGCTGAAAACTGCCCTCCGGTCATGCCGAAGTTGAAGTTGTTCAGGACAAGGAGCGTCAGGTTGACGTTGCGGCGGCATGCGCTGAGAAAATGCGCGCCGCCGATGCCCATACCCCCGTCCCCCATGGTGACGATCACGTGCAGTTCAGGGCGGGCGAGTTTGAGTCCTGTGGCATACGTCAGAGCCCTTCCATGAAGACCGTGCAGGGCGTGTGTGTGAAAGAAGGTATCGAACAGGCCGGAGCAGCCGATATCACTGACCATGGCTATCTGATTGCCCCCCAGTCCCATATGCTCGTAAGCCCTGTCCAGGATCTTGGCAATGCGGTCATGGGTACAGCCCGGGCAGAATACCAACGGTCTTTCCTTATTGAGCAGGCTAGGCATGGCTGACTACCTCCTCGATTTGATGCGGGGTGATCAACTTGCCGTTCATCTGCCCGAAAAAGTTCACCAGCGTCCCCGAAAGAACACGCCTGATTTCACGTACATATTGTCCGTCATTCATTTCTAGCACGAGTACCCGTTTTGCACCTCTTGCCTTTTCTCTGATCAGGGCCTCCGGTACCGGCCACAGGGTCTTGAGGACAAGCAGGGAAACGGATTTTTTGGCGGCCTTGCTTCGGGTGAAGACGTCCTTTGCGGCACGGGCCGTGACGCCGAAGGTGATTATCAGGGTTCCTTCCCCCTCGCCCGGGAAGAATTCATGATAGGAAAACCGGTCCACCGCAGAGACAAGCTTTTCCCTGAGCCGCGCCTGGTTACGGGCGATCTGTTCGGAATTCGTGGTGATATATCCATCCGGGCCGTGGGTTGATGAGGTCTGGCGGACAAGGGTGTCTCCGCCAATGGGGAGAAAATAGGGAACAGACTGCCCCTGCCCGGCCTCAAAGGGGAGAAATGGTTTCCCCTGGGGCGGCGCAGCCCGGTTCATGATCACGGGCTTTTGAACGGCATCCAGGTCGAAGCTTTCCTTGGTCATGCTCACTTCCTTATTTGATGCGACAAATACGGGGCATCTGAATTCCTCCGCCAGGTTGAAGGCGTGCATGGTAAGCAGAAAGCAGTCCCGCACGTCAGAGGGGATCAGGGTGATCACCGGAAGACCCCCGCTGTTGCCCCAGCGCATGAACTGGATATCGCCGTCCGCTCCGCGGGTGGCCGAGCCGGTGGATGGTCCCAGCCGCTGCACCATCGCTATCACGATGGGAATCTCACTGCCGATGGCAAAGGATATGTGTTCGCTGTACAGGCTCAGGCCGGGTCCGGAGGTTGCCGTCATCACCTTGAAACCCGCCATGGACGCCCCCAGGCACGATCCGATGGAAGCTATTTCATCTTCCCCCTGGATACAGACGCCGCCTGCCGGAGGGAGGAGCCTGAGCATGGTATTGAATATGGTGGTGGCCGGGGTGATGGGATACCCGGCGTAAAACCGGCATCCGGCTTCAAAACCACCCCAGGCAATGGCCTCATTGCCTTCCATAAGTGAAAAAGCCATATACTATTCCTCTTCCAACTGAAAAATGTTCATCAAACTCTCTTGCAGATCGGTTTCTCAAAGCGGCTGGAGGAAAGGCATATTCCCGCTGCTCCGTTCCTCTGCCCACAGTACTAAGAATGCTGTTCAACTTTCAGGACCTTTGCCCCCCGGATCTTGCGTTCCTTGAGTTCAAGGAGCGCCTCGTTCGCTTCTGCCAGGGCGAATTCCTGGAACTCCGCTTTGATAGGGATACCGGCGGCGAGATCGAGAAATTCGCGTATGTCCGATCCTGCCACGTTGGCAACGCTCTTGATCTCTTTTTCCATCCAGAGGTGCGACGCGTACTCTAGGTCCAGAAGGTGTTCCTTGTCAATGGATTCTTTGCGGATGGCATTGATAACGAGTCTTCCGCCGCTTTCCAGGTTTTTCATGGCCTCCACAATCGGTTTCCAGACCGGTGTCGTATCAATAATGGCGTGGAGCTTCTCCGGGGCCATTGCCTCTGTAGGTCCGGCCCAGGCGGCGCCAAGCTCTCTGGCAAACGCCTGTTCCCGTTCACTGCGGGCGAACACAAAAGTCTCCGTGTCGGGATACCGGTGTTGCACCATCTTCAGTACCAGATGGGCGGATGCCCCGAAACCGGTCAGTCCCAGACGCTCTCCGTTCCGGATTCCTGTGAGCCGCAGCGATCGGTATCCAATGGCTCCGGCACATAAGAGAGGAGCGGCTTCCGAGTCGGAAAATACAGGGGGGATTTTGTATGCGGAATGTTCCGGTACCGTCATGAGAGAAGCATATCCCCCGTCGGCGTCCCTGCCGGTTGCCTTGAATTCGGGACAGAGATTGTCAAGGCCTCTCCGGCAGAACTCACATGTGCCGCACGATGAATAGATCCATCCTACGCCGACCCTGTCCCCTTCCTGAAACAGCCGGGCATCCTCTCCCCGGTCGACCACGGTGCCCACCACCTGGTGCCCCAGGATAACCGGGAAGCGCGGGGGCGGGGTCCGGCCCTCTATCTCGTCCAGCTCGGTGTGGCACACCCCGCAGGCGGACACCTTGAGCAGAACCTCGTTCCCGGCCGGAACAGGATCAGGAACCGTTGCCCTTGTGAGGGGATTCCTGTCAACCGTAAGATCGGTTATTTCTTCGAGAATCATTGCGTCCATGGTACCATGCCTCCTGGTGAGAATAGTATTGCCAAAAATTCATTCTATCATTTTTTGGCATTTTCCGGTATCACTCATTATCGGTATGCAGGGCATTCGGATTGCCGCTCCATCTGACGTAGTATGTGATCCTGCGGGCAAGAAGCTCCTGGAGCCGGGCGGTCTCCGCACCGAGAGGAACACGCGCCTGGCTGTCGAGTCTGGAAGAGGAGAATAACTGACCATGAGACGAAAAGAAAAAGAAATCACCAGCACATCCGCGATTGAAGCGGTCATTCATCAATCACTTGTCTGCCGCCTCGGACTGTCCGACGGTGTCACCCCATATGTGGTCCCGGTCTGTTTTGGATATCAGGACGGTACCATTTATGTGCACGGGTCACTCAAGGGGAAGAAAATTGAGATGCTCCGGAAAAATCAGAACGTCTGTTTTGAATTTGATATAAACACGAAGATGGTGGAGGCGGAAAACGGGTGCGACTGGAGCGTGCACTACCAGAGCGTCATCGGTTTTGGAAAGGCCTCTCTTGTTACGGATCCTGACGAAAAACAAAAGGCCCTTGATGTGATCATGCGGCAGTACTCGGATCAGACGTTCCATTTTCCCGAGAACAAAGTAAAGGTAACGGCGGTGATCAGAATAGAAGTCACGAGTATGACCGGGAAGCAGTCCGGCTTTTAGATAAACATCTCGATGAAGTGCCGGCCCTTCAGGTGGACGGATGTATACATTCAGTGAGGTGCACAATGAAAACGATCGGCATGCTCGGCGGTATGAGCTGGGAATCCACAACAAGCTATTACAAGGCAGTAAACGAGGGCATCAAGAAGAGGCTCGGCGGTTTCCATTCTGCCAAGGTCTGTTTGTACAGCGTGGATTTTGATGAGATAGAGAAGCTGCAGCATGCGGGAGACTGGCAGGCAACTGCGGAAATCCTTTCAAGAGCCGCCCGATGCGTGGAAGCCGGCGGCGCGGATTTTCTGGTGATCTGCACCAATACCATGCACAAGGTTGTTCCGGAAATTGAACGGGCTGTTTCCATCCCCATACTGCACATCGCTGATGCAACAGCGGAAAAACTCGTTGCCGACAGGATCAGGTGTGCTGGACTGCTGGGTACGCGGTTTACCATGGAGCAGGATTTCTATAAAGGCAGGCTTACCGAGAAGTTCGGCATTGAAGTCCTCATTCCTGGTCACGAGGAGCGTGAAATCGTTCACAGCGTCATATACTCGGAACTCTGTCTTGGAAAAGTCCGGGAGAGTTCCAGGCGTCACTATCTTCAGGTGATCGACTCTCTTCGGAAAAGAGGTGCTGAAGCGGTAATTCTCGGCTGTACGGAAATAGCCTTATTGGTCCAACAGGAAGATACACCGGTCGCTCTGTACGACACGACAGCTATCCATGCGGAAAAGGCAGTCGAGCTGGCAGTGGAAGAAGGGGACACGAGACTGTAATCATATGTTTCCACCGAAAACAGCAAGCAGGCGGGCCCACCTGAAACAGCGTAATGGGCGGGGACGGGCGGATTGACAGATCACCTGTGCCGCCGACGGCGTTTTCGAGGACGAAGAAAGCTCCCGGACGGCCGGCGGGGAGAACCAGGGGAGGATGCGTTGCGGGAAATTATTGAGAAAGCACTCACAGGCCTTGTGAAAGAGCACATGCATACACAAAGCATCCAGACCATGTGGAGCGATCCGCTTCTCGGTTTTGCTGATGCAGCCGATCCCCTGTTTGAAAAACTGAAGGAAGTGGTGAGACCTTCTCACTCCACGCCGCAGGACCTGTTACCGGATGCTCGGACGGTCATCGTGTATTTTCTTCCATTTCATAAGAGCGTGGCGAAATCGAACAGAAAAGGATATTACGCCTCCAAAGCATGGGCTGTTGCGTATCTGGAGACCAACCAGCTCATCAGAGATATAAACAGTCGCCTTGCGGCGCTGTTGGCAGAGAAGGGGTTTCGTTCCGCAGACCTTCCTCCCACCCATAACTTCGATAATGCCCAGCTGATGAGCAACTGGTCCCACAAGCATGTGGGCTTTATTGCCGGACTCGGAACATTCGGAATACACCATCTCCTGATAACCGGGAAGGGTTGCTGCGGCCGGTTCGGGAGTCTCATCACAGGCGCCGGGATTCCCCCCACTGAAAGGCCGGAGTATGAATATTGTCTCTTCAAATATAATGAATCCTGCCGTGTGTGTGTGGAAAAGTGCCCTGTCGGCGCACTCCGTGAGGATCACTTTGAACGACATACCTGTTACGAACTGCTTCTGGAAAATGTCGCGATTTACGAAAAAGAGGGGTTTGCCGATGTGTGCGGGAAATGTTGCTCTGTTGTCCCTTGTTCCTTTGTAAATCCCGTGAAAAAATTGAACGAAAAAGAACCGAAGAAAACCGCGCCGTGAGGTTCCCGCTTATACGTCACCAAGCAATGCGAGGAATTCTTCCCAGTCGCTGACCCGGGGTATGTCTGCATCAGGAAGTTCCTCATCCCCGATGGGGACGCCCGGTACCATGGGAACCTTGTGATCGAGTGCCCAGGTAAACCAGACCGGGCGTATGCCTGCAAGGAGCGCCCCATTGATGTCGGCCTCGATATTATCACCCACATAGAGAAGCCGGGAATTGTCCACACCGAAATCGGCCACAAGCTGCTGGAACACCATGATGTGGGGCTTGCGGTAGCCGAGTTCTCCGGAGATGAGAAGGACGTCGAAATACGGCGCTAGCCCGAGCTGGGTGACGAGTCCCTTGGCCGCGGGTGCATGGGTGAAGTTGGAAAGGAGCCCCAGGGGATAGATTCCCCGGAGCCTGTTGAGCATCTCCATGGTCCCGGGTATCAGATGGCAGTAATCGAAAAACGCGGAGAAATAGGCATCAAGCGCTGAGGCGATTCGCGCGTCTTCAGGCTCAACAGGGTATCCCAGCTCTCGGAGCGCGGCGCTGACCCAGAAACGGTTATGGGTTTCTCTCCCGTCCTCCTTTGTCTTTTCCAGGAAATCCAGTGCGCATCGGCGATACGTTACCTTGAAGGGCTCCTCTTCAAAGGTAAACCCGTTTTTTCGAAGACTCCTGATCAGCCTTTCAACCGCCTCGCGCACCGCTTTCGGATCTGCGGTGATGAGGGTATTGAAGAGGTCAAATCCGATAGCTTTCACGTCTTTCAAGCAGTGTCTCCCTCTCGTGTGCTTTGCAGGATTAATAGAATTGATGTGGCGGACAATATGTGTGTTTATCGTGGGAATCCTTGGAAAGTCAATCAAAATGGTTGTCCTTGAACACCATCAAGGCATCATACTTTTCCTTATCGGGATACCCCTTGAGATACCATGCCGACGGGACTACCGTATTCTCGCTTTTGATTGCAGGGATCTCCAGGTGAACCCAAAACAAATGAGCCAGTTCATGAAGGAGACCAATTCATGAATTACTCACAGAGTGACAATCTGTTGATTCAAAGCTACTTAACAATTTCTTTTCTTACCGAGCTGAAAAATATAAATTTCCTCGATAGTGAATACTATGAAAATGCCGGCTTTAAAGATAAATTTGTGAAAGAGAATTTCGCCAAGATCGGCATCGACAATCAGGGTTCATTATTGATGTTTATATATGCCATGTTGGTGGTGCCGAGGCAGTTGCTTCAGCAGCACTTCCCAACAGAATTTTCCGGTCTAAATGTAACCATAGGCAATATTGGGTCAAAAGCAAACTCTACATACAGCGAAGATGTAAACGGAATAGGCTATGTGAGACATATTCGAAATGCTGTCGCCCATGCAAAGGTATCCTTTGAACCTAATAGGACGGTGACCTTTCGAGACGAAAACAATAGGGGGGAAATCTGTTCCATTGAAATCCCGTTGGACAAGGTTGGAATATTTCTGACTAAACTCCAAGCTATATTCATAGCATATATTGAGCAGGTCAAGACGGGATTTCGGGCGTAGATGATATATATGGTGTAAAGCATAACCCTGCTGCTGCAGGGGAACGACGAAAAACGTGCCGTCCCCTGAGCAGCCCGTTCCCGCGGCGCTCCACGCCTCGGGAACCAAACGTTCGACCTGCAGAACCTCCGCGATAACCAGCACAACCCTGCCGTTATCGCGGAGAACCCGCTGGTCAACTCGGCATCGGCGAATCCATGGCATCTGGAAATAACCGCTTGATTAACGTCACGTTTGATGGTACCTTTAAGAATACAATAGGAGGTACAATATGGGCAAGGTATCAAATATCATTCCGGTGAGCGACTTAAGGCAGGATGCTGCAAAGCTACTGAAACAATTACAAAACAGCAAAGAGCCTTTGATAATTACACAAAGAGGTCGGGCAACAGCGGTAATAATCGGTGTTGATGCCTATGAGAAATCTGAACACGAGAAAGAGCTGTTGCGCCTTTTGGCTAAGGGAGATAGGGAAATCGAAACGGGTCAGGGATATGATCTGGATACGGTTCTTGCTGAAGCGGACGCGATTTTGATCAAGGAGCCTTCGTGAAGGTCAAATTTACACCTTCTGCCAGGGCTCAATTCCTTTCTGCGCTGTCATACATTCGAAAGGATAAACCTTCCGTGGCTATTAACTTTCGTAATCAGGCTGAACAAATCCTGCGAAGGCTTGAGGATTTTCCAGAATCCGGAAGAATTATACCTGAATTTACAGAACTTCCTTACCGTGAAGTGATCATATCTCCGTACCGATTTTTTTATAGAATCAAATACGATGTCGTTTGGATTATTGCAGTGTGGCATGGCGCACAGCTCCCAAAAGAACGATCATCTTGACGCCAAGCTGTAAATTCACTGGACCCAAAAAGCCGGCCGGGTGATTAAGCTGTTCCCGCGGCGCTCCGCGCCCCGGGAATGCCGAGGTGCCCGGTTTCCGGTCTCCTGTCTGGTTCTTCGGCGCTTCGCGCCTCGGGAACCAAACGTTCGACCTGCAGAACCTCC
>CAZWEV010000028.1:0-11318 GCA_964633015.1 uncultured Desulfobacteraceae bacterium
AATTTGAATCGGGGGAGGCTTTGGGTCGTTCTCTTCCAGAATCTTTCTGAATTCAAAGACATCTTTCGGGAGGGTCCTGGACACCTTTTCCCGGTTATAGCCTTCAGTGGAGGTTACGATAATATGTTCGATATCGCATTGTTCCCTTACCTCCAATACGCGATCCAGGTGTTCCTCCCGGCAGATGATGATCCTGCTCCTGGAAGTCCCGGCCTCATGCGCGAGTCCTTCAGTTGTTCTCAGGATGCTGGTGGGGACAACCGCAGCACCTGCCTTTAGAACAGCCCAATCGCTTATGATAAACTCCACGCAGTTGGGGAGAAATACACATACCCGATCTCCCTTTCTTACGCCGAGACGGGCCAGACCTGCTGCGAGCTTATCCGCTTGAGTTTTTAACTCCCTGTAATTGATGGCCCTTTCCCTGAATAAAACGGCCGTGCGGCCCGGATATTTTTCTGCTGCATCATCCAACGCCTTGAACACGGGTGCTTGAGGGTAGGGGGCTATGCTCTCTTCAAGTTTATAAGGTCCCAACTTATAACTTTTTAGCCAGGGTTTGTTCAGATAGGTCATCGTAGTACCCCCACAGGAATGAATTTGTGTGTTTGGATCTCATGCAGGACATATTCCGGGCGCGGAGCCCCGGAATTATTCGCCCCATAGGTCCGCGATCAGATCATCCTGGTCTAACTCCAGCAGTTTCTCGCGGGTTGGTATGCCGGTTGTCTTGTCCCATCCGCGGAATTCGTAGTATGCGTTTTTCATCACCTCCAGCGTGTCTACATCTATCACCATCCCTTTTGCAGGCCCCTCGGGCAGCGGATCTTCCATCAGGCGCTTCGGCAGGATATCTTCTGCTTTTGTTATTCCCTCTCTTACACAAAATGCCCGTGCGAGGTTATAGATCCGCTCACCGCTTTTCCTGAAGTCGTCAACGGTCAAGTTCCACCCGATAGCGTGGTTGAGGAGATCCAGATAATCCTGGGCCGTCAGAAGTATGCCCATGAATTTACAGCCGCCCAAGGCATCGAACATGGTAAGAGCATTTTCCAGGTCAACCAGGACCTTCGCCTCTTTCGGATTGGCCACGAAGGGATCTTCTATTTTGCTGTCATCCACGAGGAGGAAGGGGGCGTCAATAAAGGTGGGTCCCTGCACATAGCCGGTGATATGATCGCCCCCACGGTTTGCTGTCACATAACCCAATCCGCATATCTTGGCAGCCCGTGGATCATACGCCGGCAGTTCAAGTCCTTTCACGTTCATGGCAAAATGATCGGATCCATGACCCAGTTTTTGTGCCATGGCTCTTGTGCCCTCTGCCAGCAAATTACCAATACCCTCCCGCAAGGCTATTTTTTTGACAAGGTCCACAACAAGCCCGGCATCTCCAAATTTGATTTCAAGGCCGCCGCATTGCTCAGTGGTGAGGATGCCCTTTTCGTAGCATTCCATGGCAAAGGCAATGGTACAGCCTGCACTGATGGTATCGAGCCCATATTCATTGCAGAGATAATTGGCCTTGGTAATGGTATTCATATCGGAAACACCGCACAGGGCCCCTAAGGTATTGGCTGTTTCGTATTCCGGACCTTCACCTTTCTGCCCTTTCCACGGCCCTTCCTTGATCTCAGTGCCTCTTCCGCAGGCAACCGGACAGGCAAAGCAATTCACTCCCTTGATAAAAACCTTGTCCGTCAAGGCCTGAGCGCTCACCTCGTCAATTTCGTCAAAAACACCGTGCTGCCAGTTTCGCGTAGGATATCCACCCCTGGCATTAACCATGTCCGACACCATATTCGTGCCGAAGGCCTCAAAACCGACTTTCAGCATAGATTCATCCAGCAAGTCAATCTGCCGTTTTGCCGCCGTTTGGAAGGCATCCTTATCTGCCAGGGGGACGGGTGAATTCCCCGCACAGGCGATTGCCTTGAGGCGTTTACTTCCCATGACCGCTCCCAGGCCGCAACGGCCTGCTGCCCGGTGGGTGTTGTTCATGATAGCCGCGTACCTGACCAGATTTTCACCGCCAGGTCCGATGGATGCCATCGTCATTCTTTTCGGAGACGCGTCCTGAATAAGGTCTTCGGTTTCCGGCACGCCCTTCCCCCAGAGGTGGTTGGCATCTAGGAGCTCAGCCTCACCGTCTTCTATTTTCAGGTAAACCGGTTCGGATGAAATGTCTTGAAAAATGATTCCATCATAGCCGCTTCTTTTGAGGGCGGGCCCGAAACTTCCGCCCGAATTCGCGTGGCCCCAGATCCCGGTCAGAGGAGATTTGGCAACCACGGAATATCTGCTGGCGCTCGCCGATGCTGTTCCGGTGAGGGGCCCTGCCATGAAAATCAGAAGGTTTTGTGGTCCCAGGGGATCCGTCCCCTTTGGCACCTCTTCATAAAGATATTTGGTCGCCATCCCAGCGCCCCCCATAAATTTCATCGCCCAATCTTCCCGGATACTCTCTTCCTGAATTTTCTTCTCTGCCAGATTGATCCTCAAGATTTTTCCCATGAATCCGTAGAGCATGATCGCACCTCCTTATTTCAATCATTTTCTTTGGTTTGATAAAGTTGACAGGGTCTCTGCTCTTGACTCTTTCCGATCAATACGGCAGGTTCCTCCGATCCCCTGCTCGATGTCCCATCTTCCAACACCCCCTTTTTCATTCTTCCAATCGTGTTGCGTGTCGTACTGAATCTGTCTATTCCCAAGCACAGGCCAAGACGTCGATCTTCAACCGATTGGATCAGGCTTCGGGTTGAAAGGACCTGGTCAAACAAGAAAAGG
This sequence comes from uncultured Desulfobacteraceae bacterium, assembly GCA_964633015.1. Taxonomy (GTDB): domain Bacteria; phylum Desulfobacterota; class DSM-4660; order Desulfatiglandales; family Desulfatiglandaceae; genus B46-G9. Next base: position 2,791 of record CAZWEV010000028.1, read on the forward strand.
GTGAAAGACATCGTAGACCAGGATGTCCTCCTCTATGTCCCGGGGTTGATGTAACACTCCTTTCGGGATCCTGATAAACGCGCCCTCCACCATGGGGACATCCCCAATGCCGTCGATCCACATTTTAGCCTTCCCTTTCACCACGTAGATGATATCATCGGAATTTTCATGGATGTGCCTTTCCACCTTGGTCCCGACGGGGAGGCGCACCATGAGGCACGTGAGCCCTGCATTCTCATCTTTGTTGGAAAGGAAATAGGCCACTTGGGCCTTTGCCAGCTGTGGGTGGGGTTCCCATTTGATCTCACTCGGTTCAACGATCTTGGCTGTTTCCATGGGTCAATTTCCTCCAAATCTTGTGTATGGGAACAACATGCATAGGGTCCTTGACATTTCCACCCGGGGAGAATCGAGAGAGCATTACTTTTGCCCGGGAATCTTGATTTTTCGGTAATAGGAATTGGAGAGGTAGACGGCAGCCAGAGGGTTATGCCCGGTGACGCGATCCTTGACCGCCAGGACGGTGGTGGGTGCATCAGCGTATTTGAAAAAGAGGGAATCATGTCCCACGCACAGACCCAGCAGGATATTGAACTCGGTCTCTTCGTGATTGAGCACTTTGGCCTGGAAGATAGGGTTGCACATGGCTTCGTCCGTGTCCCTGAAGATCTTTTCCTCATTGGTGATCCCGATACTCTCTTTGGGAGTCCTTCCCGCCTTGCAGAGCACTGAAACCACTTCAAACCCATGACTCCGGAGGATCGCCTCCACAAGTCGCGCCTCTTGCGTCAGCCCGATACAGAAGGCGATTCCCAGGCGCTTGAACCCCATCTTCTCGGCAAACTCGCAGACTTCCACGATCCGTGTCTTGGTGGGCTGCATCACGTAAGGCCGCTCGTGGCGGTTGGCATAGCATTCGGCCTCCTGCCGGGATGCCTGTCGGGCAAACTCATGAATAGCGGGCGCCTCGTACTCCCTGTTCGCCTCTTTCAGCACCTCTTTGCGTGTAAGGGTCGGGCATCCTTTGGAACTCCTTCCTTCTTCAGTGTAGCAGATGCGCTCCTGTGTTTCCAGTTCACAGGAGGCACAGGAAGGAAAACGGCTGTTTGATTCCTGTCCCATGCTAACCTCCTTTATACTTATTTGCTTTTATTTATTAAATTGCTTCCATTATCTGTATCATATTGTTGACCTCTCAAAGATGATTTAAATTAGTTTTTGATTGTATATAATTCATTGACAAATTTTTCACAATATTATATTTTATTTTTCCGTAGAACATACCATATTTTCAAAATATAAAAAAGATGGAGACCCAGAGCCCGCTTGATTCCTACTTCGGGTTCCATACCCCTTCGCTTGCGACGTTTTGGTCATTCTTACGCGAATGCGGGAATCTAAATTCCGGATAAGCCCTGCGGGCTTTCCGGAATGACAACAGAGGGGTACCCCGCTGCTTGCGGCGGGATGGGTCATTTCGCATATGAGAAAGAAGTCTGACAGTGAAAAAACGTCTTCATGATCTGCCATCGATGCTGTATGCCGACGGGGAAGGGAATATCTATGATCACCCGTACTATCGGATGGCGGGGTTTTCCGGCAAAGGACCAGCCCGCATCAGGGATGAAGATCTGCTGCCCTTGCCGGAATTCAGCAAATTGTTTTTTATGCCGGGCTCTCCTCCTGTTGGCCTGGACCCGGAGACCGAGGAGTACGTGATGGTACCGGAGGCGGAGACAAACAAGGGGATGTCTTCCTGTTTCGGGGTTGCCGCGTTTTTTGAACCCGGGATCGTCCGGACGCATCTGCCGGCAGTGGATTACGGGGCCAAGGACTATATCCTCCCCATGTGGGCCTACACGGCCGTGGGATTCAGGGACGATCAATACTGGGGTGCAGGATTTGTTATTGAGGAAAACCCCCGATGGGACCCGAGAAATTACGATGATTTGGAGCTTGTCCCCGCCATTATGAGGTACAGAAAGGACGTCCGCGACGGGCCGCTGGTGGAACACCTGGTCCAGTGTGCCACGGTGAATCACTGTTTTGCGGCCAAAAACCTTTTTCTCGGGCGCTGGGAAGGGCCTATTCCCGTGAGCCAGACATGCAATGCCTCGTGTCTGGGCTGTCTCTCTTTCCAGCCCGAGCACCTGTGCGAAGAGTCGCACCAGCGCCTGTCGTTTCGGCCGTCAAGAGATGAAATCGTGGATATCACGGTGGCCCACCTGGAGCGGGCGCCGGATGGCATCATGAGCTTCGGGCAAGGCTGCGAAGGGGAGCCGTTGACCGAATATGAACTCATCGCGGAGAGTATCAGGAAAACCAGGGAACGGACGGGGGCGGGAACCATTAATCTCAACACCAACGGCAGCCGGCCGGGCCGGGTGAGACGAGTAGCCGAAGCGGGCCTGGATTCCATCCGTATCAGCCTGAACAGCCCCCGGGAGGAGCTCTACCGGGCCTACTACCGGCCAAATTACCGCTTCAAGGATGTGGTGGAATCCATTGCCGTATCCAGGGAGATGGGGCTCTATACCATGGTCAACTACCTGGTGTTTCCGGGGATCAGCGACCAGGAGGAAGAAATCGAGGCCATGGCGGGACTGGTGCGGAAGACAGGCCTCAATTTCCTGCATCTCAAGAACCTGTGCATCGATCCTGCGCTCTACCTGGCTGCCATGCCGGAAGAGAAATCGCAGGGCGTGGGCATGAAAAGGATGGCGGCTATGCTGAAGAGCGCGTGCCCGGATCTGAAGTTAGGGTATTTCAATCAGCCTGTCCCTTCCTCCCGTTCACTCGCTGAGTAATTTTTTAACGGTTACTTTGAGGTCCGCTATTTTTATCGGCTTTGCGAAAAAATCGTCCACGCTTTTTCGAAATGCTTCGACCGCCGCATCCAGGCTTGCAAATGCGGTAATCATAATCACTTTGATTTCCGGGGACTCCTTTTTTATGGTGTTCAGAACTTCCATGCCGTCAATATCTTTCATCTTCAAATCAGTAATGACCACATGAAACTTTTCTTCTTTCAACCTGGCAAGGGCCGGCTTTGCATCGAGAAAGGCCTCGACCTCATAGCCGTCTTGTTCGAAAGAGCTTTTTATCATTTTCCCCACAATGTTTTCGTCATCGATCACCATGATTCTCTTGCCGTTCATTTATGACCTCCTTTGTTGAATAAGCAGGTAATTCTACAGTGAATGTTGTTCCAACTCCCACTTGGCTTCTCACACGGATCGTCCCTTTGTGCTTCTTAATGATTCCATAGCTGATAGATAATCCCAGCCCTGTCCCCTCCGTGCCCTTGGTACTGAAGAACGGATCAAAGATGTGCTCCAGGAATTCAGGGGGAATTCCTTTCCCGGTGTCTTCGATCTCCACTATAACACGGTCTTTGAATTCTGCAAGATTCGTCCGGAGAAAAACCGTGTCTCCTGCGGACATTGCATGAATGGCATTCGTAAGGAGGTTTACCAATACTTCCCGAATCTTGTTTTCATCCATGAAAACCGGAGGAAGTTTCTCTTGCAGTTCCAATTTTGTTTTAATTCCGGACACGTCCAGCATATTCTGTACCAGCTTGAGAGAATTTTTTATGACCGTATTGATATCGGAAACAGTAAAGTCGCTCTCTTTGGTTCTCGAAAAATCCAAAAGGTCTTGCACGATCTTCCCTATCCGTTCACTCTCATCCAGCACTGTTTGCATGTAGTCAATTTTATCTTCCTTGGGAAGATGGTCAAAGAGCTCCAGGTACGTTTGGGCGGTCATTGAAATATTATTGAGCGGATTTCCCAACTCGTGCGCCACGCCCGCGGTCAGGGTTCCGAGAGATGCCAGCTTTCTCGATTGAATCAGCTGTTCATGGCCGGTTTTGAGTTCTTCGGACATGGAATTGATCGCGGCCATGGCTGAACCCAGCTCATTATTCGGTATCTTCCCGTTAATTTTGGCGAAATTCCCTTCAGAGATGGAATTTGCCGTCTTTTCTATCCGGCGAAGGTTCTTGAACATCCTTGAAAAAAACAAATGACTGCTGATGATGGAAACAAAAATAACAAGACCGAAAAAGATGAGCAATGTGCCTTTTGAAGCGGCGATAATGTTATTTACCTCTTGCCTCTCGTCCCGTACCATCTGTTCGGAAAACAATCGTAATGCTCTTCCGGCTTCCCGGACGGCTGTTTCTGTCTCTTTTCCGTTTTGGCCCTTCTCAGAGGGTTCCCCTACTTTCTTGATGGCTTGCTCATATTGGCTGAGGTTTGAATGAAGCTTCGTGAAATTTACATCGCCCACAGCACTCACGATGTTTGACTTCATATGTTCAATGGTCAGGTACGTCTGCTGGATCTGCTTCTTGATTTGCGGAAGAGCAGACCTGTCTTTATAGAGGAAGTAGTTCTTTTCCGAAAGCCGCATTTCGAGAAAAGATGCGTCGAGGGAATCTGCTATCTCGACAAAGCGCAATTTGGCGAGGAGCAGACTAAATTCATGGTAGGAAAAGGCGGCGACCAGAACGATAGCAATAATGCCGAGCGTGTTCGCGAGTATGATCTTATGTACCAGCTTCATGCCTGTCCTGCATAGAAAGGAAAACCCGGCGTCATTGAGAGTCTCCTGTCACATTTGGCAGAGGGGCCGCTGTTCATGGGTCTTTCCATATCTGATCAGTAATAGGGTATGACATTCACATGCACATCTCTTACGCCGGGCATTTCCAGGAGAATGTTGCGAATATCGTCCGTGAGCGCTTCCTCCTGGCTCAGACTGCGTTTTATATGGACGGTGATCACCCCACCCTCGGCGGAAACCTCCACATCAGAGTAAAAGTTCATCAAATCCGACTTGATCTTTGCAGCCAGGCGTTCATTCTCAAGAACATTCATGGATTCCGGGCTGGTTTGAAAGGACGGCAGCTTTACCGTATTGAGAATTTCCTCAACGGCATCATCGATTGTGAGTCTGCCGATGACCAAGCCGAGATCGTACATGTTGAAATCCCATGGGTCCCTGCCGTAAAAATACATGGCCCATTTTTTTCGTTCTTTATCAAATTTTTCAATAAGTTTCAGGGCTGCTTTTTTGGTAATGTTTTCCTGCGTAACGATTTCCTGTACGCGCTCTTCCATGGTGGCGGAAATCATAACCCTGAGGACATTTGGAATGCCTTCCAGCAAGAAATGACCGGCAAGGGCATGGTAAACCACATTGTCTCTTGCTGCAAATTCCAGAAGAGCCGAGCGAATGTACGCGATATATTTCTTTTTTCCATAACTGAAGCGGTCCCGAAGCGTGGGCGCGTTTTCAACAGCCCGCCGCAGCCAATTTTCGGGGATATCAGACTGTTGCGAAGCAAGACTGATCACTTCTTCAGAGATACACCGGTAATTCAGCTCCCGCGCCACTCTTTCAGCGATGTCCTTGCCATGACTGTACGAAGCTCTGGCAATGGCGATGATAGACATGTTGGCCTCCTTAGGGTTTACAAGATAAGAAAAGCACGTCGAAAAAGGCAGTACCCCGGTGTCGCAGTCCCGTATTCCCGTGCAGACCATTCCCCTGGCAATCTCCTGTTCTCCGGTGATGGCCGGGTGGACCAGTCATATCGTCGCGGCGATTGTCAGCGCGAAGCCGGCTCCGGGCGGGGGGCGGCAGGGATACGCTCGCCGGCCATGCCGGATCAGCCTATGGGAATTAAGCCCAATACCCCGGTCAATACGATGATCCCGCAGACCAAGGCTAATGACCCGTATAGTCTATCCCCCTCCTTGAAAAGCACCGCGGAGGAAAGAAACAGAGCAGGGACCACCGAAAAAACAGCCAGAGAAATTCCCAGGGCACTCAAACCATCGCCGGTGGTCAGATGGGAGAAATACCAGTGTCCCATGGGGAGTGAACCCGTGATGCCCTGCCAGATCTTGGACGGAGAGTCTCCCCTCCACACCGAAGAAAGCCAGTAAGAAACAGGCACGTAGTTATCCCTGGTGATGAAGGCGACGATAGAGCCAAACATGACGATCAAAGAGCCAATCATCACTCCCCAGTAAATGATTTGTCCGTAGACCAAACCGGCAAAAGGAGCTTTCAGTTTTTCACCCGGCATAAGACTTTCCCCCAATGGTAAAATAGCCTATCCCAAAATGGGAATATGTATCCCAAAGGCGCCCTCCACCCCCCGGGCTATGAGCTTTACCGAGGAGAGAATGAGGATAAAGATCAAGATTTTTCTCACAAAACCTGCCCTGATTCTGATGAGAAGATGAGCCCCCAGAATGCCTCCGACAACGTGCCCCAGCATCCACGGGGCCGCAAGAATGGCGATCAGTGCGCCGTATGTTATATATGTCCAGATGGCTGTCGCGTCGCTGATGGCCAGGAGGACCCCGCTGCAGGCCGCCGCGATCTTTACCGGTGCCATCATAACGAGATTGAGCGTGGCGGTGAGGAATGCTCCTCCCCCCATACCGAAGAAGCCTCCGATGAAACCAAGAAATATGAAAATGAGTGCCCCCGGGAGGGCCTTGACCAATTGATAATCAACGACCTTTCCCAATGAACCTTCCCAATACGACCCTTTGAGCCCCAGTTTCACGGAAAGTGGATCAATGAGTTCCGGTTCAGGATACTCTGTTTTGCCTCCTCCGGTGAACAGAAAATAGGCGATCACAAGCATGAGAACTCCGAGCGAGAGACGAACCAAACCGTCTCCGACGAGCCCTAAGGCACTGTGAAGGTATATGGCGCAGACACTTCCGGCCAGGGCCCCGATACTGATGGGTACGCCGCAAAAGAATACGATCCTGAGATTGGCCAGCCTGCTTTTCATGAAAGGTCCGGATGAAATCAACCCGCCGAACATGGCGACCACCAGCCCGGTCGCCCTTATGACCAGACTGTCCATGGTGGTGAAACCGAGCATGATAGGGGTAAAAATGACACCTCCTCCAATTCCTGCAATGACTGCAATGATCGCTATGGCTGTGCTTATGAGGAATGAGCCCACTATTATGAGCCACATGGAGAATGGATCGAGGACTTGCGTGCCTTGGACCTTTGAAAATACGGCCATAACAATATAGCCGCCAATCAGTAACATGATAAGAATCGTCAATTCCGGAACACTGGTCACAAGACGGCCGAATCGACCTCTTTTTTTCTCCCTTACCATTCGCTTATCATCTTCTCTCATTTTTTCCGTAACAGCCGAGCTCGAACCTGCATGCTCCATAGAAACCGCCTCCCGGGGTCTTCAGTTTTGATGAAACCGTCCATCTTTGGTGAACGGCCGGGATAGATTCTCCTGATCAGAGGGCCGCAATAGGGTGGTGCTCAGGGAGGAAGCCTTTTCTGCCGTGACTGGTGAGAGGGGGACCGAACAGGCTTTTCCCATTCCGCCCTTACGCTACTATTGCTTCGTGACATCTGGTTCTTTCCTGTCTGTGGGGACCATCAACCAGAAATGTCCATGGGTTTGACACCCACTCTCACTTCCTTCACCCCGTCGACCGATCTGGCGATCGCTTCAATATCGCTGACGAGGCCTTCTCCTTTAACGAGCAATGCCGCTGTATGTATCTGCACGAGGCCTCCGGAAGCCACAACATCCACATCCGGCCTGAAATCCATAAGGGCGGCTTTCACTTGTGCCGCGACGGCCAAATCCTCCACGGCCTGCTGCGATTCCGGTGTCGTCTTGAAGGATTCAAGGGCGACTGTCTCGCAGATCACCTGGGCGGCATCGTCTGTTGACATCTCTTTGATGTGGATGACCAGATCGTAAAGGCTTGGATCCTGGCTATTGATCCCATAGAGATGTTCACTCCATTTCCTCCGCTCTTCATCGTCTTGCCTGATAATCTGTAAGGCTTCCTTCCTCGAAATTCCTTCCCGCTCCACTTCACTCTTGACCCGCTCTTCCAGATCCGCGATGATTCTTACTTTCAATACATGAGGGATATTTTTCACAAAAAAGTGGCCTGCGAGCCCGCAATAGACGACGTTGTCTTTTTTGAAATGCTGGAGAATAGCAGACCGTATAAAAGTGATATATCTATCCTTCTTGTAGCCGAATCGATCGAGAATTGACGGCGCGTCGTGGATTGCCCGGAGCAGTTTGATTTCAGGCACATTGAATTCCTTCGAGGCCTCCAGAAGCACCTCGCGCGCGAGACAATCGTATCCAAGCTTTGCGCCAACCTTTTCCGCTACCTCTTTGCCCTTGCTGAACGACCCTCTTGATATTGTAATGATCGACATGCAGTCTGACCCTCCTTTCCTGTCCTCCCCGATGCCGGAACATCAGCTCGACTTCACAAGGGATTTTTCTCAAAGTCTTCAGCGCTACCGTGCAAAATCTATTTGTTGTTGAGTATTACCTATATGCGACTCGAACATCAAATACAATACCACAAAGCCCTGGGAACGGAATTATCCGGAACGCGGGCAACGGCCCATACCTTCCGGCCGGATGGCCGGGGTTTCAGGGGAAGGGTCTGCCGATATGATTAACTGGTGATCTCCCGGCCCTT
>CAZWEV010000028.1:11418-49245 GCA_964633015.1 uncultured Desulfobacteraceae bacterium
TCCCTGGCCGTCATGTCGGAAGAGCAATCGCAAGGCGTGGGCATGAAAAGGATAGCGGCTATGGTGAAACACGCATGCCCGGACCTGGGTCCGGCCTCCTTTGACCAGCGGGTTGGATAAGGGCTTTCGGACTACAGCCCTATGCTTTCCCTGAAGCGCAGGCAATTCGCGCCGTTGTCGTTGTGATCTTCAAAGGTGAGGAACCCGATATTGCGGTACGCCTTTTCCCGGGCGGCCGCCAGGGTCTTGTCGCCGGCGATCACGTGGAGCACTCTGCCGCCGTATGTGACCAGACCCTTTTTCGTATGTTCATCAACCCCTGCGAAATAGACGGTGACGCCTTTTTCAATCTTGTCGAGACCCATGATACGGTGCCCTTTTCCGTAACGGCCGGGGTATCCCTTGTTCCACCCTTTGGAGGCCTTTGAGCGGCCTTCCATGGCGATCACATCCACGTAATGCTGGTTGTTCCAGACCTGCTGCATCCGGTCCAGGGTCCCGTCCCAAAGGGCCATGCCGATCTCGAAGAGATCTGAGCTGAGCTTGCGGGCGATGACTTCCCACTCGGGATCGCCGTGTCTGACATTGATCTCAAAGACACCAAGCCGGTCATAGGGGTCCAGATTAAGACCGAAATAGATGACTCCCTTGTAAGCCCACCCCAGGTCATTATAAATGGCGTTTACCGTGGGGTTGACGATCTCCTTGATGATGCGGTTCACCAGCCAGGGGCTGACCAGCTTGTGGGGGCAGTAGCATCCGGTCCCGCCCGTGTTGAGGTTGCCCCCGAATTTTTGGATGGATTCCTCGTCCTGGGGATCAAAGGCGGGTTTATAGTCTTGGGCGAACATCCTGAGGGGCATACAATGGGTGCCGTCAAGGTAGGTGAAAAAGGATATCTCCGTTCCGTACATCCTCTCCTCGATAACCACCCGGTTTCCCGAGTCCCCGAATGCCTTCTTGACCATGATGGTCTGGATTGCCGCTTCGGCATCCGGAACATCATCGCATACGATGGCCCCTTTTCCGGCGGCCAGGCCATTGGCTTTGACCACCACCTGGTAGCCAATATCCCGCACGTATTGGATTGCCTTCTCAGGATCGTCAAAGACCCGGTACTCAGGTTTTGGGACCCCGATTTTGTTGAGGAGGTCATCGGTGAAGGCACGATCACTTTCCAGCCGCACATACTCCTTTCGAGGACCGACCGTGCGAACGCCTCTCTGATTCAGGATATCGATCAGGCCTTCTCCCAGGGGATTTTCCGATCCCACGTCGACCAGGTCCACCCGGTTTTCAGCGCAAAAATCCGCGATCTCCCCGAACTCCCGTATGGGAAGGCGTTCAATCAGGCCTCTTTTCCCTTTGAGCGTGTGCAGAACCCCTGGGTTCCCGGGGGCGAAATAGACCTTTTCTACATGCTGGCTGTCTCCATACGTATCCGCAAGGCAATGATCTCTTCCCCCGGAGCCGTAGACAAGTACCTTCATATCTTGTCAAACCTCCTGCCGGAAGGCGGGAATTACTGGTTCATTCCCGACATGCCCGGTATGTTCATCTTCTGATATCCTGCGGGAACCGCGAACAGGGAATTTGACAGTTTGGTCTCCTTGATGTTCTTGATTTCCCGCACCATTTTTCCCTGCGGGCCTTCTACGATCATCTTGACGGGGTATTCCAGCTTGGTGGAAATCCACTGGGTCATCTTGGTCCCGGAAGAATCCTTGAACACGTAGCTGTATTTCTTGCATTTATACCCGTTTATCTTTTCCTTGCCCAGATATTTCTTGGTGGTGTTTTTATCCAGTTGCTCCGGATCGGTCTGCGGGTTATTGGCCTGGCTCATCTTGGGTATGTCCATGTACATATGGGTGTCAGGCATCACTATCCAGCCGGTCTTCTTGTCGCCGCTGAATATCATGACCTGTTTCTGGCCCATGACACTCATTTCCTGCCGATAATCATGTCCTTTCACAAATATCTTTCCCTGCATGACCTGCCCGCCGGTGTTGATAGTCATATCGCCGGTGAACTCTGCTGCCAAACACGGTACGCTGAGCATAAGGACCGTGAAAAAGACGGCAAGGAATGGAATAATCCGTTTCATGGGGTGTCTGGTATCCATATTTTCCTCCTTAATCCGGGTGCAAGAAAAACTCCTGTGGTTTCGGTTGAAAATTTCCCTCAGCCGCACCTCTTTAAAGGGGCGCCGCGGGATACCGATCATTGCGCGATTATAGGGGACGGGAGATGAGAGGTCAAGAGTTGAACGGTTGCTATTCGATTTTTATTGTCAAATTTTTCTTTTTAGGTTTAAATACATTGACATACCTGTCTCGGATGCAAGGTTCATGCTGTGATCTTTTGATGAATGAGAGTGGGCGCAGAAGAGACGAAGCAATACTGTCGGTATTCAGGAAACCAGGAAGCTTGTTTTTCAGAGAAGGGCCTATGGACTGCAGGAAGAAACCAGGCGGCAGGAGCAGGAGGGGGTGGTTCAGGGGCATTGCCAGGGGCCTGGGTATATGCCTTGCCGGGGCGCTGGCAGTGAGCTGGGGCTGTTCAAGGAGCGAGGATACGCCTCCTCAAGAGAAGAACAAGGTGGTGGTTGCCATACGGAAGCCTATGCCGAAACGCGCACCTGAAAAGAAGGTGGAGGTGCCGCCCGCGACACCGCAGGAGCCGGCGGCATCAGGGGTTGCGGCGGAAAAGAAGGCATCGCCGGAACAGGGACCCGCGAAACGGCAGGAACCCTCAGCACCGGAGGCGGCCGCTGCGCCAAAACCAGGTCCGGCTGTAACGCAGACCGAGGCACGGCCTCCGGAGAAGCCCGAAGTCTCGAAGCCGGAAAAGGGCGTTGTGCGCGTCCGGGAAGGAGAGAGCCTCATGGCTGTTGCCGCGCGGAAAGATGTCTACGGGGATCCCTTGAAATGGCCCCGGCTTTATCGCCTGAACCCGGGGCGCCTTGCAATGATCCGGACATGGGAAGATGTCAAGGAAAGACGCCTCCCTGAAGGGCTTTCCCTGCGCTATGTTCTGCCGACAAAGGAAAGGGAAGGGCGGTCTCCATTACAGGCGAAACCCTGGGTGATCACTATACGGTCCTGGCAGACCCCGGGGAAACTTGCGGGCCCGGCCATAAAACTTCTGCAGAACGGATACCACGTGTACATCACGAGGGCCGTAGTAAAGGACAAACCCTGGTTGAGACTACGCGTGGGTTTTTACGGGGGCAAGGCCGAGGCCCTTGATGCCAGGAAAAAGATACAGGAGATCCTGGGAACCGATGATTCATGGGTTTCCCGGGCCGGAGAGAAGGAGCGGGAGGAATTCGGCGGCGATTGAGCCGGTCTGTACGGGAAAAGACGTCATGAAAGGAAAAGATGTCATCGTAGGGGTAACTGGGGGTATCGCTGCCTACAAGGCCGCCGAGCTTGTGCGTCTGCTGGTGAGGGAGGAGGCACGGGTACGGGTGGGCATGACCTCCAACGCCACCGCATTTGTTTCTCCCCTGACGTTTGAGGCACTGTCCGGAAGCCGGGTGATCTGGCGGATGTTCGGAGACGGGGCCGGGGCCATGGACCATATCAGGTGGGGCAAGGACTCGGACCTGATCATTGTGGCTCCTGCCACTGCCAACTTCATCGCAAAAATGGCCCACGGTATCGGGGATGATTTCCTTTCCACCATGATCCTTGCGGCCACTGCCCCGATCCTGGTATGCCCGGCCATGAATACCAGGATGTATGAGAACCCCGCCACCCAGGATAACCTGCTGCTTCTTCAAAAACGAGGGATGGGGGTCATGGAGCCGGGGGCCGGTCAACTGGCCTGCCGGGACGAAGGACCAGGGAGATTGCCGGAACCGGCGGAGATAGTGGAAGAGGCGAGGTTCAGCCTGTCGAACCATGACCTGGCAGGGCTGCGTATCCTTGTCACTGCCGGCGCCACCCATGAGCCCATGGATCCGGTTCGGTATATCACCAACCGGTCAACAGGAAAAATGGGGTATGCACTCGCCAGGGCAGGACGGACCCGCGGCGCCTCCGTGAGACTGGTGAGCGGTCCCACATGTCTTGCTGTCCCGCGCGGTGTTGCGCTCGAACAGGTAACGACTGCCGCAGAAATGCGGCAGGCCGTTTTGAAGCATTTTGCCGATTCCGATATTGTTGTCATGGCGGCTGCGGTGTCTGACTACCGACCGCATTCAACCGCAGATCAGAAGATGAAAAAAGACCGGGAGCGCTTGACGGTGGAACTGGACAGGAACCCTGATATCCTGGCGGAACTGGGGCAGACCCGGAAAGGAAAGAACTGCGTCCTCGTGGGGTTCGCGGCCGAGACCGACCAGCTTCTTGCCCATGCGGAGAAAAAATTAGGGGACAAGAACCTGGACATGATTGTGGCGAACGACGTGTCGAGAGAGGATGCAGGATTCGCCGTAGATACCAATGAAGTGAAGATCCTTTTCAGGAACGGGCAGATGGAGAGCTCCGCTCTCATGGAGAAACGGGAAGTGGCGGACCTGGTGCTGGATCGGGCCAGAACCCTGTGGGAGGACTATGCTGCCGGTTGAAAATGAGATTCACCATATTATCTCCCAGATGAAGGAATGGCTGGATGTATACCGGGATATGGGCTTTGATCCCCCCCCTGTCTCCGCCCGAAAGAGAGGTCTTGAAAAGACAGGAGCGGAACACGAGAGAGTCGGGGAAAAGAGATCCGCCGGTATTGAGACGCTCGAGGATCTGGAGGATTTTATCGGGGATTGCAGGCGCTGCAAGCTTCATGTTGCGCGCAAGAAACTCGTCTTTGGCGAAGGAGATCCGAACGCACGGCTTGTCTTCGTGGGAGAGGGCCCGGGCAGGGATGAGGATGTTGCAGGGAAGCCATTCGTGGGTGAGGCCGGCAGGTTGTTGACCCGGATCATCGAAAACGGTATGGGGCTGCAGCGCCGCGACGTGTACATATGCAATGTGGTTAAATGCCGTCCGCCCGGGAACAGAGACCCGGAAAATGACGAGATCGGAACCTGCCTGCCCTTTCTTGAGCAGCAGATCCGCATCATCGGGCCCGAGGTGATCTGTACCCTGGGGCGCGTGGCCGCGCAGACGCTTTTGAGCGATGAATTCAGGATTACAAAAGATAGGGGGACATGGCGCTCATACCAGGGGATTCCCCTGATGCCCACATTCCATCCGGCATATCTCTTGCGAAATCCGGGAGCAAAGCGTCCCGTGTGGAATGATGTCCAGGAAATCATGCGCCGCCTGGGCATGGAGGTGAAAAGGAATGCCTGAAAACTCAAGATATGTGCCTTTTGTGACGGTACTTGTCGTCGTTCTTTTGATGGGCGCCGGTTTCCTGTGGGCGCCAGGGGAGGCAAGAGGGGCCGGCGAGGCCATGATTATTGAGCTGGACGGAGCTATCAATCCCGGCACTGCCATGTATGTGACCAACGGGCTGGAGAAGGCGGAGAAAACGGGTGCCCGGCTGGCCGTCATCCAACTGGATACCCCCGGCGGACTGGGTTCATCCATGCGGACGATCATAAAGGCAATCCTGAACTCGTCTGTGCCCGTGGCAGTGTGGGTCGGACCCAGAGGTGCCGGTGCCGCCTCGGCAGGTGTGATGGTTACGGTTGCGGCCAACGTGGCAGCCATGGCGCCGGGCACGAATATCGGCGCGGCCCATCCCGTGACGGCAGGGGGAAAGGATATCGGGAAAACCATGTCGGAAAAGGTTGTCAATGACATGGCCTCTTACGCACGCGGGATCGCCAAGGAGAGAGGTAGGAACGGGGAATGGGTGGAAAAGGCGATCAGGGAAAGTGTTTCCATCACGGCCGAGGAAGCCGTAAAAAAACACGTTGTTGATCTCATAGCTAGAAATGTGGACGAGCTTCTCAAGAAAATTGATGGACGGACAGTGACCGTGAAGGGCAAAGAGGTAGTCCTGAAAACAGCGGACCTCAAGAAGGTCTATTATCACCAGAGCTTCCGTGATCGTGTTCTCAAGACCATCAGCGATCCCAATATAGCCTATATTCTCATGATGATCGGGCTGGCCGGGCTCTATTTTGAGCTTTCCCATCCGGGAGCTATTTTCCCCGGCGTTGTCGGCGGTATTTCACTGATTCTCGCTTTCTATTCATTCCAGACCCTTCCCGTAAACTATGCGGGGCTCCTGCTCATCGTCCTGGCCATCATCTTTTTTATCGCGGAAATAAAGGTGACAAGTTACGGCATGCTGTCCCTGGGCGGGCTCATTGCCCTCACGCTCGGGTCCATCATGCTTTTTGAAAATGCGCGGGTATCCCTGAAGTTGATGATGCCGACAGTTCTCTTGATCGGGGGCTTCTTTGTTGTTGTCGCGGGACTTGCGTATCGGGCTTATCGGAGTAGGCCGAAGAGCGGAACAGACGGTCTCATCGGTGAAATAGGTCTTGTTAAACGGAAAATAGACCCGGATGGCCTGGTTTTTGTCCATGGAGAGTACTGGCGGGCGATTGCCGAAAACCCCATTGAGCCGGAAGAACAGGTGGAAGTAATTGGAATGGAAGGCCTCACCCTGAGGGTTCAGAAAAAGAGTAAGATTCTGGACTCCGAGAGGAGCAATATCCAATCAGGACCGGCTGAAGGGTGATTTGCGAAATGGTCAGATATCCCTGCCGCCCCGGCGGGACTATATGTTCCATAGTTGATTCCGGCTTGTCCACCCGTGGTGGGCTTGTCCGAGCGAGGAGGACATCATGTTTTATATACTAGCAGTTGCGTTGATCGTACTCTTTCTGGCGTCTGCCATCAGGATTCTGAGGGAATATGAGCGGGGTGTCATTTTCCGTCTTGGCCGTGTCATCAAGACAAAGGGACCCGGGGTCATCATTCTCATCCCCGTGGTGGATAAGATGATCAAGGTGAGCCTTCGTCTGGTGGCCATGGATGTGCCGTCCCAGGATGTGATTACCCGCGACAATGTCTCGGTAAAGGTAAACGCCGTGGTCTATTTTCGGGCCATGGATCCCACGAAGGCGGTTATTGAGGTGGAAAATTTTCTGTTCGCCACCTCTCAGCTCGCCCAGACAACGCTGCGGAGCGTATGCGGACAAGTGGAGCTGGACGAACTCCTCTCGGAAAGGGAAAAGATCAACACGGAGCTGCAGAACATCCTGGATAAACATACGGATCCCTGGGGAATCAAGGTGACCACGGTGGAGGTCAAACACATTGACCTGCCGCAGGAGATGCAGCGCGCCATGGCCAGACAGGCCGAAGCTGAAAGGGAAAGAAGGGCAAAAGTTATTAACGCCGAAGGAGAATACCAGGCCGCCACCCGGCTTGCGCAGGCAGCGGAAATTATCCATAAACACCCGGAGGCATTGCAGCTCAGGTATCTGCAGACCCTGCGGGAGATTTCCTCCGAGAGTAACTCCACCACCTTGTTTCCCCTGCCTATCGATCTTTTGAAGCCTTTCCTGCGGGACAGGGCACCGGAGTAACGTTCTGATCACCGGCAAGGCATCATCCTGCGGCGTTGCCTTCGATCGCTCCTCTTTGCGGCGTATTGTTTCATATGCCTCAGTCGTCGCTCCTCCCGCACACAACACGGGATCTACGATGCGGCGCCTTGCATCTAACGCCTTGCCGGTGATCAGGAATTTCGCCAAACCGCCCCTGAGACTCACGGTTCGAAAATTGGCTGGTGGACTTGGGGGTTAGGTTCTTTACTTTTCAAGCAGGGAATGCTATAGGAAAATTATTCAATCAGACCATAGGAAGTGCAAGGAGTGTTGACCATGACGGAAGAAAAGGAAAAAGAGGAAGCGGGACAAGAAGCTGCGGCAGAAACCGGAAAGGAAACCGGGGCAGAGGAAGAAAAGCCTGTTGACAAAATGACCGCCAAGGAACTCAGGGAGATTGCCAAGGATATCCCGGGAGTGACCGGTGTGCACGCCCTGAAAAAGGATGAACTTCTGGCGGTGGTAAAAGAGGCAAGGGGAATCAAGGAAGAGGCCCCCCCGAAAAAGAAAAAGGTGAAGGCCGCCAAAAAGGTGTATACCGTCAAAGACCTCAAAATGAAGATCCTCCAGCTCAAGGAAGAAAAAGAGAAGGCCAGGCAGGCAAAAGACAGGAACAAACTGGGGACTCTGCGCCGGCGAATCAACCGGATGAAAAAACTCACCAGAAAGGTTGCCCAGGCCTGATGGGGCGTCAGTACGGAAACAGGTCTTGGGGACAGGACGTGCCCCCGAGGCCTTTTTTTGTAAAAGGAACATGATTCTCAAGAGACAAAGGACGGTAGGAATTATTCCCGCAGCCGGTCTCGGGCTGCGAATGGGCGGAAACCGGCCCAAACAATTCCTGGAGATTCACGGGACGCCCATCCTGGCATTGACCCTCAAGGCGTTCCAGGATTGTACGGCAGTGGACCGGATTGTTGTGGTGACTCCGGAAAGAGAAATAGAGCACTGCCGCAGGGACATCGTGGACCGCTACCATCTGCATAAGGTCATGGAGGTGGTACCGGGGGGCGAGCGGCGGCTGGACTCTGTTCGGTTGGGGTTTGAAGCCGCCGGCACAGATTTTCCCCTGGTTGTGATCCATGACGGGGTGCGTCCCCTGGTTGATCGGGAACTTATCGAGAAGGTCGTCCGGGCAGCGGAAGACAGCGGCGCCGCCGTTGCAGGCGTGCCGGCCAGGGAAACAGTGAAAGAGGCGGATACCAGCGCGCGGGTGATCAGGACCCTGGACAGGTCTAGGATATGGTTCATCCAGACCCCACAGGCATTCGCCTCGGACATACTGCGCGAGGCCCATAAGCGGGCGAGGTCCGAAGGATGGCCTGATGCAACGGATGACGCGGCGCTGGTCGAAAAACTCGGTATCCCGGTAACAATTGTCCATGGTTCGGAAAAGAATATCAAGCTGACGACACCTTTTGACCTGGCGCTGGCGCGCTTCCTGCTGGAGCACGATACGGATCAAGGCGGATAGAAGAACCGGAAAAGGGCGGCAGAAAAGACAAGTAAAGTTTAAAAACAAATGTCGAACAAATGAAGATCAGGATTGGTACAAGAGGAAGCACGCTGGCCATTGTCCAGTGTGAATGGGTGAAAGGCAGGATCCGGAGCCGGAATGCGGGGGTGGAAGTGGAGCTCGTCCGCATCAGTACCAAAGGGGACAAGATCCTGGATTCCCCTCTCAGCAAGATCGGAGGCAAGGGTCTCTTTGTGAAGGAGATCGAGGATGCGCTCCTGACGGGAAGGGTTGACCTGGCCGTCCACAGCATGAAGGATGTCCCTGCGGTATTGCCGGACGGTCTCATCCTGACCGCCTTCCCGGAACGGGAAGACCCGCACGACGTCCTGATCTCCAACGGCGGCCTGCCGCTTTCCCGGATACCCCAAGGGGGACGGCTGGGCACCAGCAGTCTCAGGAGGGCGGCGCAGGTGCTTCATGCCAGACCTGATCTGGAGATAATCCCCCTGCGGGGAAATGTGGACACGAGACTGAAAAAATTGCGTGAAGGGCAGTTCGACGCCGTGATCCTCGCTGCGGCGGGGATCAACCGATTGAGACTCCGGGAAGAGGTCAGCCAGATACTGCCGACAGCAGACGTCCTGCCTGCCATCGGCCAGGGTGCCCTCGGACTGGAAGTCCGGGAGGACAATGCTTCCATCATTGATCTTTTGTCTTCCCTGAATCATCCTCCCACTGAAATAGCTGTGCGGGCTGAACGGGCTTTTCTGCAAAAACTCGAGGGAGGCTGCCAGGTGCCGATCGCGGGCCTGGCCCGGCAGGATGGGCGGGAACTGATCCTTGAGGGGATGGTTGCCGAACTGGATGGGTCCCGGCTGCTCCGTGACGGGATTCGGGGCATCGGTGAGCAGGCGGAGGAAATGGGTGTCTCCCTGGCCGAGCGGCTCATCGCCGCGGGCGCGGGCGATATTCTGGATGGTGTGTATGGCAGATACGAAGAGAGGTAAAGTGTACCTGGTTGGTGCAGGACCGGGAGATCCGGGACTCCTCACCATCAAGGGGCGGGACTGTATTTCTCGGGCCGATGTGGTGATCTATGATTTTCTTGCGAACCCCCTCTTCCTTGAGTATGCCCGCAAGGAAGCGGAGATCATCTACGTCGGCAAGCAGGGCGGGCATCATACTGTCGCCCAGGAGGAGATCAATGCCCTGATCGTGGAGTATGCGCGCCTGGGAAAGAACGTTGTGCGACTGAAAGGGGGAGATCCGTTTATTTTCGGAAGGGGCGGAGAAGAGGCGGAGGAACTGGTGGATGCCGGTCTTGATTTCGAAGTGGTGCCGGGAATCACCTCGGCCATTGCCGTGCCTGCCTATGCCGGCATCCCCCTTACCCACCGGGACCACACGGCTACCGTGGCATTCATCACCGGCCATGAAGATCCCAAGAAGGAAAAATCCAATATAGCCTGGGACAAGCTGGCCACCGCCGCGGGGACACTCGTGTTTCTGATGGGGGTGGGGAATCTCCCTGGTATTGCGGCCAGGCTCATGGAACACGGAAGAAGCCCGGCCACCCCCGTGGCCGTGATCCGTCGGGGTACCGGCCCTGACCAGAAAACCGTGCTGGGGACCCTTGAGACCATCGCAGAGATCGCCGGGAAGGCGGGCATCAGACCGCCTGGCATTATCGTGGTGGGAGAGGTTGTGGGGTTGCGGGAAAAGCTGGAATGGTTTGAAAAGAGACCGCTCTTCGGAAAGCGTATTGTGGTAACCCGTGCCCGGGAACAGGCAAGCGGCTTTCTGGCCCGGCTTTCACTCCTTGGCGCAGACTGCGTTCAGTTTCCCACTATCAAGGTCGTGCCGCCCGAAAGCTGGGAACCCCTGGATTCGGCTCTCAGACAATTATCCCGGTATGACTGGGTGCTGTTTACATCCGTCAACGGGGTGAAATTTTTCATCGAGCGGTTGCGCTTCTTGGAAAAAGACGTCCGGGATCTCAAGGGGATCATGATCGGGGCCATCGGGCCGAAGACAGCCGGGATGTGGCTGGAGATGGGAATAACGCCCGATCTGGTGCCGGGAGAATACCGGGCCGAGGCGGTTGTGGAAGGTTTGGCCGGATGGGGTGTCAAAGGAAGGAAGATCCTGATTCCGCGCGCAGTCAGGGCGCGGGAGATTCTGCCCGAGGCGTTGCGGGAAATGGGCGCCGAGGTGGACCTGGTCCCCGCGTACCGGACGGTCAGACCCGATGATGACGTGGACCGTGTGGGGAAGATGATGGAGCGCGGGGAGATCCATTTGGTTACTTTCACCAGTTCTTCCACAGTGACCAATTTTATGCAAATGTTCGGGGGAAGGGAACCTGAGGTCAAGGACTGGATGACCTCAGTAAGCGTGGCCTGCATCGGTCCCGTTACCGCAAAGACCGCAGAAGGATTCGGGATTCACGTGGATATCATCCCGCCTGCATACACCATTGACTCCCTGACGGATGCAATTGTGGGCTATTTCGCCCGCGCGTAACTCTCCGGCAGCCACCCGTAAGGAATCCCACACATTGGCTGGCGCACGCCGATGCGCAGGGAGGAGGCCTTTTCCCCTCGGGCAGTTCGTTTATCAGCATCCCATCAGCTTCAGATACTGGCGGGCAAAGGACGGAAAGCAGGGAACCGGCATATTCCCTCTGCTACGTTCGCTTCGCCATCCATGGCTTCGCTCACTGCGGATGTTGGCCCTTCCGCTGTCCTGCTCCAGGCCCAACATGCACCGCTCCGGGAACATCCCGATCCCCTGCTTTCCGGGGCACATCCACTTTTGCCTCCTTACAGGCTTGAGTTTGGGAGGAAGCCTTTTCTGATGTAACCAGGTGAGAGAGCTATCCTTCCTCTTCATCTTGCGGGGCCGCTGGGATCCGGCGGTTTTCCCGGAGCTCCTCGATCTTGTTGAGGGGTTTTTCCAATTGCCGGCGCCTGGTGGTCATAAGGGCCTCATACTCTTTCTGACTCTCACTGATTCTCTTCCCCAGCACCTCCATTTTTTTTACAAAATTTCCCCATTGCTTTTTGAAGGCACCAATGAGGGAAAGGATTTCGGTTGAGGTTTGCTCAAGGGCGAAGTTGTCGATGGCCTGCCGGACAACCGCCAGCACGGCAAACAGGGTCAGGGGAGAACAGGGAATGACCTTGTTCCTGATGCTGCTGTCCAGGATGGCCCTGTCCTGCTCGTGTATGAACGCGTAGACCTGTTCATTGGGGATGAAGAGCAGGACATAATCCAGCGTGTTCTGCTGGGGATTGATGTAATCCCGGGTAGTGATTTCCTTGATGCGCGCCTTTACATCCCGGAGAAAGTCGTTTCGGTACTTTGATTTTTCAAGGTCGGAGTCTGTTTCGAGGAATCGGATGTAGTTGTCCAGGGGAAATTTGACATCCATGTTCAATTTCAGGTCCCTGGGAAGAAGGAAGGTGAAATCCGGCCGGGTTCCTACGCCGTCAACCATCTTCTGCTTCAGGTAATTGACTCCCTCAATAAATCCCGCCAGCCGCAATACATCCTCGGCCATTCGTTCCCCCCACTGACCCCTGCTCTGGGTGCTTGAAAGGGCTTCACGCAGGGTATTGGTGGTCTCGATCAGGGCGGTCGTTTGCTCGCTCGCCGACTTGAGCTGGCTCGTGAGTTCACCGAATTTCTGCATCCGGTCCTTCTCCAGGTTCCGAACCAGGGTCGATACTTTTTCGAGTTCCGTACCCATGCGGGTCAATTGCTGATCGATCAACCCCTTCTTGGCGTCCAGGTCCTGGACAGTTGACTCCCGTTCCACGTCAAGCCGTGACTTGGCTAGCTTGAGAAATTCCTCCGTGCTCTTTTGAAGGGCATCGAAGGAGAGACTTCCAAAGCTTGCTTTCAGATCAGCAAGCACGGTGTCCATACCGGCCTTTGTCTGTTTTTCGCTTTCATCAAAGAGCTCGGCCGCAAGCTCCTTGGCTGTCTTCGCCTGGATTATTCTGAGGAGAAGGGCCACAGAAAGCCCTAACGCAAAGCCCACAAGAAGCGCTGCCACGAGAGGCCAATAGGTCATGCTGTCCTCCTGGACATAGGATATCTGTTCAGCCTGTGCCTAAATTGTTATGGAGCAGGAAGATCCTGTCACCCACGACGACGGGATTTTTCTCGGAAGAAAACGTGAAAAGTGCCTGTGGAGAAATCAGCTGTCATGGCTATTTTTCCCCTGCTCCAGAACTTCCCGCACTACCTTGAGCATTTGCTTCAGCTCGAAGGGCTTTTTGATAAAGCCCCTGGCTCCCACTTCCAGGGCTGCCTTTGTGGGACCGTTTACCGAGTATCCGCTTGCAATCACCACCTTTGCTTCAGGTGCCATGGCAAGGATCTGTTCAAGACATTGCTTTCCCCCCATCCCCGGCATCATGAGGTCCAGAATAATGAGGGAAATGTCTCCCTTCCGGTTTTTGTAAAGTTCAAGGGCGGTTTCTCCGTCAGGAGCGGTAAGCACGGCATAGCCGAAATCCTCCAGTATTTCCTTCCCAATATCTCTCAGGAGCTCTTCATCATCCACCAGGAGGATTGTTTCCGTGCCTCCAGGGAGTTCCTCTTCTTCTTTTTTCTCCTTTTCCTCTTCGCGGTTTTTATTTTCAACCGCGGGAAGGTAGATTTTGAATGTGGTCCCTTCACCAGGCTCGCTGTAACACATGATGTAGCCGCCGTGGCTTTTTACGATGCCGTAGACCATGGAAAGCCCGAGCCCTGTTCCCTTTCCCACTTCCTTAGTGGTATAAAAGGGCTCAAAGATGTGCTCTACGGCCTCCGTTTTCATACCATGACCCGTATCCGTAAAACTCAGGCAGACATACTCGCCGGGCACTGCTCCCGGATGTGTTTTGCAGTACTGCGTATCCAGGAAAACGTTTTCTGTCTCAATGACGATTTTTCCTCCTTCAGGCATTGCATCCCTGGCGTTTACCGCCAGGTTCATAATGACCTGTTCGATCTGGGCCGGATCAGCATTGACCACCATGAGATCGTCCTGGAGGTGCAGTTCAATGATGATCATCTTAGGGATGGTTCTCTTGAGAAGCTTCCGGACCTGCCGCACTTCCAGGTTGAGGTCAACAGGCCGCAGCCTGCTTTCGACTTTCCGGCTGAAAGCGAGGAGCTGCTGGGTCAATTCACTTGCCCTCATGGCGGATTTTTCAATCTGTTCAAGCTTGGAACGCTCCGGATCATCTTCCTCTTTTCCCATGGTGAGGATCTGGGTGTAGCCCAGGATTGCCTGGAGAAGGTTGTTGAAATCATGGGCAATCCCCCCAGCCAGTGTTCCGATGGCCTCCATTTTTTGCGCCTGCCTGAGCTGAAGTTCCAGACGCTCCTGCTCAGTGATATCCTTAATGACCCCCTGAACAGAAATTTTTCCCTGATAATCAACCAGAGAAGTGGAGATCTCCACCCGGAAAGTTGAACCGTCCTTTCGAACTCCAGTGTAGACGCGGCGTTCAGACTCCGACCTCTCTCCTTCTATTCTCTTCTGTATTCGATTCCGTATTCGTGAATGATCTGCGGGCACCATCACGTCCCAGACCGTGAGGGCCAATCCCTCTTTCATTGTGTAGCCATAGATGTCACAAGATCTCTGGTTCAGGAAGATGAACCGCCCTGAAGGTATTTCACAGATGAAGTAGCCGTCGAGTGTGTTTTCCACCAGGGAACGGTATCGTTCCTCGCTGAGCTGAAGGTCGCGGCGAAGGCGTTCCCGTTCTGTCACGTCTCTGACAATGCCCCGAAAACCGATAGCTTCCTCTTCTTGATTTCTTATGAGCGAGATAGAGGCCTCCAGATGCGCTTTGGAGCCGTCTCTTCGCACGATGTCCCAGTCAAATGCCCTTGCGGGTTCGCCGGTGGTGTACACCTGATTGAAAACCTTGAATATTTTCTTGGCTGTTTTTTCATCCGTGTACTCCCGGCTATTTAAGCCCATCAACTCGTCCCTGCTCAGCCCGGCAAGGGTGCACAGGGCTTCGTTGAAAAAGGTAAGGTTCCCGGCCAGATCAACCTCGTAATAGACATCTTCAATGTTATCCAGGATTTCCCTATAGCGGGCCTCGCTCTGCCGGAGGGCCTCCTCAGCCTGTCTTCGATCAGTGATATCTTCCACAATGACAACTGCCGCCTCTCTGCCGGAGGCAGGGGCCAGGGGGGCGTACCGTATGAGGCAGTCAAGCATTGTGCCGTCTTTTCGTACCCACCATGTTTCTAGCACGGCGCTCTTCCCGCCCTTTGCAGCGGATGCGAAAGTCTCCTTGGCCCTGCTGAATTCATCGTCCTTGAGATAGAGCTCCCGGGCAGTCCTGCCGTGGAGCTCCTCTGGGGTATACCCCAGCATCTCGCTCATTGCCCGGTTGTGCCATTTCATTATCCGGTTTTCCAGAATGCCGATGCCGGTTGGGATGGAAGAGAAGATGGCTCGAAGGGTTTTTTCGGATTGTTCCAGATCTCTGATTCTCTCTTCCAGTTCCTTACAATCTCTCTTGGCCATGAACACGGCCTCCATTCCATATGATGCCCCGGCATGAAGCGGTCCGGGTCCTGCAAAGTCCATGAACGATACCATGACAACAGGTAAAAGAAAAGCCGTATCATTGACATGGACATGGTCATCGCATATCATTTGCTCCATTAGGTCCAAAGGAAGGAGGCGCGAATGGGCGAAGAAAGGGAAATGGGAAACGATGGTGCCAGACCGTTAAGCAGAGTCAAGGTGATCGAGATGGCAGGTCTTGCGCCGTCTCCCTATTGTGGGATGATCCTGAGTGACTTCGGGGCCGAGGTGGTGGTGGTTGATCGCCTCTCCAAGGGGGGACCGGAGATCCCGAACGTTATGCCGAAGAATCCTTTTGACCGGGGAAAGCGCTCGTTGCGGATGAATCTCAAAAGGGAAGAAGGAGTTGGCGTTGTAAAACACATGATCAGAAATTCTGATGTCCTCATTGAACCATACCGGCCGGGCGTTATGGAAGGGCTTGGCCTGGGGCCTGAGGACACCTTTCTGCTCAATCCCGGCCTAGTCTATGCACGTCTCACCGGGTGGGGGCAAAAGGGTCCTTATGCCGGGATGGCGGGTCATGATATCGATTATATTGGTCTGTCAGGCGCCCTGTCGCTTTTCCGGAGAAAGGGAGAAAAGCCGCTCCCCCCCTGCAACACCCTGGCTGATTTTGCGGGCGGGGGAATGCTCTGTGCACTGGGCATCGTACTGGCCTTATTCGAACGGGAAAGGTCCGGAAAAGGGCAGGTGGTGGATGCCGCCATGGTGGACGGAGCTTCCAGCCTGATCACCATGTTTTACGGCCTGCTCGGGAACAGTCTCATGACCCTCGATATCGGCACCAACCTCCTGGATTCAGGTGCGCCTTTTTATGAAACGTATGAAACAGCTGACAGTAAATTCCTTGCAGTGGGGGCTATCGAGGGGAGGTTTTACAAGGAATTGCTGGACAGCCTGGGGATTGATCCTTCGTCATTGCCGCACCAGTATGATATGCCACGGTGGCCGGAGATGAAGGAGCGGTTCGCGGAAGTGTTCAGAACCAGGACACGCGGGGAGTGGATGGAGATATTTGAGGGGAGAGATGCCTGCGTGGCGCCCGTCCTTGAACTCGACGAAGTGAAGGAGCATCCCCACAACCGGGAGCGCAATCTCCTGATTGAACTTGACGGCGTATCCCAACCCGCACCTGCGCCAAGGCTATCAAGGACGCCTGCGAAGGTCAGCATGCCGGGCAAGCCTAGGGGCACCCACACCCGGGAGGTGCTGGAACAACTCGGTTATGCGTCAGAAGAAGTGGAAGCCTTGTTTGGGCAGGGAGTTGTGGAATAACGAGCCTTTTCCCTCCCGGTCATTACCTTTTTCAGCGCCGCATCAGCTTCGGATACCGCGAGCCGAAGGATGGAAGCAGGGAAACGGCATATTCCCTGTGCTTTTCTATGTGGCGCAGTCTGAAGGGTCCCCTGCCAGTTTGGAAAGGGCATGATCAAGTGCAGGCAAAATGGCTTCCAGGTTTTCCCGGGCAGCGCGGGGACTGCCCGGGAGATTGATGATGAGACAGGCCTTGCGGACACCTACCACGGCCCTCGATAACATGGCGTGCGGCGTCTTTTTCAGGCTGGCCGCGCGCATGGCCTCTGCCATGCCGGGAACCTCATAAGCAATCACGCTCATGGTGGCCTGGGGGGTTACATCCCGGGGCGTAAGCCCGGTTCCCCCGGAGGTAACAATAAGGGCCAGGCTTTTATCATCGACCCATTCCTTCAGGGTCCCGGCTATCCGGTCATGCTCATCCGGAACGATGCCCTGCACGGCGACGGTATAGCCCTTTTCCTTGAGTATCCGGACCACAGCCTGGCCGCTTTCGTCTTCCCGGAGACCCAAGGCACCTTTATCACTGATGGTCAGGACCCCGGCACGGATTGTATGTTCTGGCTGCTCCATGTGACGCTATTCGGATTCCAGTTCAAGATCGGTGGCAATCGTATTCAATGTCAAATTCCAAAATTCCAATATCAAATCAATGTCCAATACCAGATGGCCAAATTGAGCAAGGAATTTGGGATGAATTCCTCCTGGGCATACCCCTGTTTTGACGTTTGATAATTGCTCATTCCGGCCTGCCCGCCTTTTGCGGGCTTGGCCGGTATTGGTCATTCCTTTTCCTTTTCAGCCGCGATAACCTTTTCGGCAAGCTGGGCCGGCACTTCTTCGTAATGGGAATGTTCCATGGTGAACGTCCCTCTCCCACCGGTCATGGCGTTGAGGTCCAGGGCATACTGGAGAACTTCCGCCATGGGTGCCTGGGCCTTGATGACCTGATATTTGCCCCGGCTGTCCATACCCAGCACCCGTCCGCGGCGCCCATTCAAATCGCCCATGACATCCCCCATGCCCTCTTCCGGCACCATGATCTCCAGTTTCATGATGGGTTCCAGAAGGATCGGGTTGGCTTCCTGGATGGCCTTTTTCAGACACATGCTGGCTGCGATCTTGAAAGCCATTTCCGAGGAATCCACATCATGGGATTTCCCGTCAAAAAACCGGACTTTCAGGTCTACAATCGGAAAGCCCGCCAGGATACCGCTGTGAATGGCCTCCTGCAGGCCTTTTTCCACTGCCGGGACAAAATTTCTCGGCACATTCATGCCGACGAGGGCCTCTTCAAATTCAAATCCCGCTCCCCTGTCGAGCGGCGAGAGATCGAAATGCACCTCGGCGAACTGGCCACGGCCCCCGGTCTGTTTCTTGTGCCGGTAGATTACCTTATTGACGGATTTCTTGATGGTTTCCCGGTACGGCACCTGGACCGGATTCAGGGTTACGTCGACCCCGAACTTCCGGTTGAGCTTCTCACAAGTGGTTTCCAGGTGAATCTGACCCGTCCCGGAGAGAATAATCTCCGAGGTTGTCTGATCTCTTTCAAGACGAAGGGTCGGGTCTTCCTCAAGGAGCTTCGCAAGAGATGAAAAGACCTTGTCTTCGCTTCCCTTGACCTTCGCACCGACCGCGTAAGAAAGGACCGGCGGGAGGGGCCGGGTGGGCTGATAGATGATAGGATCATTTTCCACACAGAGGGAATCACCCGTGGTGGTCTCCTTTAATTTCGCGATAGCCACGATATCACCCGGTCCCGCGGCTTCCATGGATTGCTGTTTTTTCCCCTCGGGAATAAGCAACTGCCCGAATTTTTCTCTGACCTGCTTGTTCGCATTGTAAATAGTGGAATCTGCCCGGAGGGTCCCGGAAAAGATCCTGAGCAGTGTCAGTTTGCCGGCAAACGGATCAGCGACCGTCTTGAATACCAAGGCTGAAAAGGGCGCATCTGCTGACGGGGCACGCGCTATGGTCTCGTCGCTTCCCGGTTTGATTCCCTCTTTCGGATTCCTTTCAGAAGGTGATGGGAGCCCGTTTACTATGATGTCCATTAATTGCGGTACCCCAATATTGGCAGTGGCTGAACCGCACATAATAGGGACAAGGAGACCGGACTTGATACCTTCGATGAAAGTGTGTTCCACCTCTTTTTCAGGAAGATCCTCTCCTTCCAAATATTTTTCCATCAGGTCGTCATTGGCTTCAACGATATTTTCAATCATTTTTTCGCGCCACTCATCAACCAGATCTTCCATGTCGTCAGGTATGTCCCCGGTCTTAAATTCGCCGCTCGCATCCTTGCCGTATACGTATGCCTTCTTTTTTATCAGGTCTACCACTCCCGTGAACTGTTCTTCGGCGCCGATCGGCAGGAAAACCGGGGTCGCTTTGACGTTGAAAGTCTGTGATAGTTCCCCGACCACCTTGTAGAAATCCGCCCGTTCACGATCCATTTTATTTATAAATATGATCCGTGGGAGCACCTGCTCGTCAGCAAATTCCCATACCTTTTCAGTGCCTATTTTGACGCCCGACGTTGCGTCTATAAGAACAACTACTGCGTCTGCCGCCTGCAGGGAAAATTTGGTATCCGAGAGAAAATTGTCCTCACCCGGCGTGTCCAGGATGTTGATTGTCTGCTTTTTCCATGAGCAATGATGAAAGGAGGTGCTGATGGTAATTTTTCTCTTGATCTCTTCTGGCTCGAAGTCCATGTTGGAGGAGCCGTCATCTACTTTTCCCAGGCGGGTAGTAGCCTTTCCATCAAAAAGCATGGCTTCGGCAAGAGACGTTTTTCCGGAGCTGCCGTGAGCCACGAGTGCCACGTTTCTCAATTGTTGCGCTCTTTTTTCCATTCTCATTATCCTTTCCTGATCAATCAATGTATTGCTTTTCAGACAGTCAGCTGCCGAAATGCGAAAAAATCCCCTCCACGCTCCCTGTTTTCCGGTGGTCGTTCATTCGGGCGGCATTCCGGATTGTTTTCAAGAAATGAGTCAATGAATCGAATCTTGTCTTTTTCATGTGTGGGCATTTATGAAAAAATGACCGGAATTCGGCCTAAAAACCTACCTCAATAATCAAATTAAAGTCAAGCCCAGAATGCAGGTGAAAGATTTTTTGATTGCTAATCCTGGCCAACATGATATATTTACTATTTTTTTGGAATAAGGGGATGGCGTTGATGGCCCGCACCGGGAAACGGAATCCGGAAGGAGCCGGAACAACCGGAAAAGAAGTTTCGTACGCTGGAATGAAAGACCTCGTTGATACCTTTCTCGGGACGCTCCGTGAGCAGAAAGGATATTCCCGGCACACCGTGCGGAGTTACCGGGCCGACCTGATCCATTTCCTGACCTTTCTGGGAGCGCGGCAAGAAGATGTTGATGCCAGGGAAATCAGGGCCTACCTCGGAAGTCTCTTCGACCGGTACAAGCGGACAACCATCGCGCGAAAACTCTCAGCTATCCGGTCGTTTTTTTCGTTTCTCGAGAGGAAGGGAATCCTGGAGAGCAATCCCGCGAAGGAAATCTCGTCGCCAAAGCTGGACAGGTACATACCCGGATATCTCACTGTCGATGAGGTCTTCAGGCTGCTGGAAAGGCCCCAAGAGGAAAAGCCGTTCGGCAGCAGGGATCTGGCTATCCTTGAGCTGCTCTACTCCTGCGGGATTCGTGTCAGTGAAATGGCCGGTCTGAATATTTCCAGTATGGATGCTGAAGCACGGCTGTTGAAGGTGACCGGAAAAGGAAACAAAGAGCGCATAGTCCCTGTCGGCAGACAAGCCCTGCGTGCCATTCAGCGGTATCTAGATGCTACAAAGCATTTCCGGAAGAAGGAGGGAGAGGATCTTGAAAGCGCTCCTCTGTTCCTGAACCAGCGGGGCGGGCGTCTTACGAGCCGAAGCATTCGCAGGATCGTAAAACAGTATGCTCTGGAGTGCGGGCTTTCCCCGGAAATCAGTCCCCACTCCATGCGACACAGCTTCGCAACTCATATGCTGGATGGAGGTGCCGATCTCCGGTCAGTCCAGGAACTCCTGGGGCACGAGAGCCTGTCAACGACGCAGAAGTATACCCATGTCACCCTGGATCGGCTCATGGAGGTGTATGACAAGGCACATCCAAGAAGCCACTGAACGACGGGAGTCAGATGTGAAGGATCAGAGAGGTGTCGGAGCGACGATGGTCTCTGGGAGCTCATAGGTAACCTGGATAATCCGAAATCACAAATGTCAAAGCTCAAATGTCAATTAAAATCCAAATGCCTCAATGACAAGACATATCTCGGTTACTTGCTTGCTGCGGCAATAGGCGACGGGGCAACTCAGAGCCCTGCAGGCTTTTCGTCAATTTGGTCATTTGGTACTCGACATTGATTTGACATTTGGATTTTCGCATTTGATATTCAATATGAGCACGGCAGAAATTTTCTGCTCATTTTGAACATAAATTTACTTATAAGGGCCGAATAGCTCGGGAGAGAAAGATGCAGGAACGGTACGCTAAGATACGGGCGACCACGATTCTGGCCGTCCGGAAAAACGGAAGGGCAGTGATGGCAGGGGATGGTCAGGTGACCCTCGGAGATACGATCATGAAACACAAGGCGAGCAAGATACGGACCATGTACAAGGAGAGTGTCCTGGTGGGGTTCGCAGGTGCTGCTGCTGATGCTTTCAACCTGTTTGAGCGACTCGAGGGAAAGCTGGAATCTTACAGCGGAAATTTGACCAGGGCGGCTGTGGAACTGGCAAAGGACTGGCGAACGGACAAGATCCTGCGGAAACTGGAAGCTCTTTTGCTGGCATTGGACCAGGACCATATGCTCATCATATCGGGGACCGGTGATATCATCGAACCGGATGAGTGCGTGGCGGCCATAGGATCAGGCGGACCCTATGCCTTGGCGGCTGCCCGGGCCCTGGTGGAGCACTCGGATCTGGATGCCGCCGCAATAGCCCAGGAGGCCATGAGCATAGCGGCATCCATCTGCCTGTACACCAATGACCAGATAACTGTTCATGAACTGGAGGAATAACGGTTTCCTGCCACGTATTACAAAGAAAGGTTTCAATGGGATTCTCATGAAAGTCTTGACCCCGAGAGAGATTGTCTCTGAACTTGATAAGTATATAATCGGCCAGGATGATGCAAAACGGTCTGTGGCCATTGCACTCAGAAACAGATGGCGGCGGCAACAGGTAGCCCCTGAACTGAGGGATGAAATTGCTCCCAAGAACATCATCATGATCGGACCGACAGGCGTGGGAAAGACGGAAATCGCGAGACGCCTGGCACGCCTGGCCAATTCTCCCTTTCTAAAAGTGGAGGCCACCAAGTTCACCGAGGTGGGGTATGTGGGCAGAGATGTGGAGTCGATGATCCGGGATCTCACGGAGCTTGCTATCAACATGGCCAGGCAGGAAGAACAGGAAATGGTAGAAGTGAAGGCCCGGGAACTGGCGGAAGAGCGGCTCCTGGATATCCTGTTGCCCAAGAAACGCGAAGAAGCAAGAGAAGAAGGAGAGGGAGAAAAGGAAAAGGTCCTTGAAGTGGTCCGCGTGGACAAGGCCGAAAGTTCCTCTACCCGTGACAAGCTGCGGCGCATGTTGCGGGAGGGGAAACTGGACGAGCGTTTCGTGGAGCTGGAGGTGTCTAATAAGAACATCCCGATGGTGGAAATATTTTCGAACGCCGGCATTGAGGAGATGGAATTCAACATCAAGGAAATGTTCGGCAACATGTTTCCCTCAAAAAAGAAAAAGCGGCGGGTAAAGGTCCCCGAAGCCATGGATATTGTTTTTCAACAAGAATCCCAGAGACTCATCGACATGGACAAGGTAACGGAAACGGCCATCCAGATGACGGAGCAGAACGGCATCATCTTCCTGGATGAACTGGATAAGATCGCCGGCGCTGAATCCGGGTATGGGCCTGACGTTTCACGGGAAGGGGTGCAGCGGGATCTCCTTCCCATCGTTGAAGGCAGTACCGTTACCACCAAGTACGGAATGGTGAAGACCGATCATATCCTCTTCATCGCAGCCGGGGCCTTTAACGTGAGCAAGCCGTCAGACCTGTTGCCCGAGCTCCAGGGTCGGTTTCCCATACGGGTGGAACTTGATTCGCTCACCGAAGAAGACTTTATCAGAATCCTGACTGAGCCGAAGAATGCCCTCATCACCCAGTACAAGGCCCTCTTGGCCACCGAGGGCATTAATCTGGTTTTTGATGATGAGGCAATCAGCCAGATCGCGATCCTGGCAAGCAGCGTGAATGATCGCACCGAGAATATCGGGGCACGCAGGCTCCACACGGTGATGGAAAAGCTGCTGGACGAGATATCCTTCGATGCCCCTGACAGAAGGGAGAAAGATGTTGCCATCACGGAAAAATATGTGACGGATAAACTGCAGGACATCCTGGAGGATGAAAATCTGAGCCGGTATATTCTATGACAAACCCCACGCCGCTTAATGTTCAGGCCAACTGATATAGACCGGCTCAACCGGCAAACCGGCCAACAGAAGAGGAGAGAGCCGTATGATTACGCACAGTGACAGGGCCAAGGTCCTTATCGAGGCGCTCCCGTATATCCAGCGCTTCAACGGCTCCACCGTTGTGGTGAAATACGGCGGCCACGCCATGGCCGATGAACAACTTAAAATGGATTTCGCCCTTGATATCATATTGATGAAATACATAGGCATAAACACGATCGTGGTCCACGGGGGAGGCCCCCAGATAGGAGATTTACTCGAAAAGCTGTCCATAGAACCCCATTTCGTTGACGGAATGCGGGTGACTGATAAGGAGACCATGGACGTGGTTGAGATGGTGCTTGTGGGCAAAGTCAACAAGGAAATAGTGAATCTCATCAACGGCAACGGCGGCCGGGCCGTGGGGCTGTCCGGAAAGGACGGGCGTTTGCTCACCGCGCGTAAAATGGAATACAGGAAACAGAAAGCCGATGACCAGCCGCCGGAAATCATCGATATGGGATTGGTGGGCGAGATAACCGCGGTAGATACGCGCATACTGCTCAGCCTGGTTGAACACGAGTTTATTCCGGTTATCGCTCCCGTGGGGGCCGGGCAGGCGGGTGAGACGTACAATATCAATGCCGACCTGGTGGCAGGTCACATTGCCTCCGCGCTCAAGGCGAGGAAACTCGTGCTCCTGACCGATACCGACGGCGTCAAGGACCGGGAGGGAACGCTTATCTCAACCCTCCGCAAGGAGGAGGCACGGACCCTGGCAGAGGACGGCACCATCAGCGGGGGGATGATCCCCAAGGTACAATGCTGTGTGGAGGCCCTTACCGGCGGCGTGCAGAAAGCCCATATTATCGACGGGCGTGAACAGCACGCCATCCTGCTGGAAATATTTACCGAGCGGGGGGTCGGCACGGAGATAGTGCACTGAAAGGGAAAAACAAGGTTCATACGACTGAAGCGTACTTTGAGGAAATTTTGAATGTCACAGGCTCTGCTCCTTTTTCTTCGATTCCAAGTCTCCCGGGCTGCTCTTTTCAGTGACTTATCCACGGGGGAGCTTTGCCCCCTCCGCATTCCAGTCCTCAGGAAAAAACACCCTGAGGACCTGGCTGCGGTTTCCGCCATAGATAAGTCAGGAAAAGAGGAAGCCCTCCCGCCAGTCACGAAGAAAAAAGAGCATAGCCTGTTTGAGCTTTTTGGAAATCCTTGATCTCAGAAGTACGGAAGATCCGGATGAACCCAAAATAACAAGGAAAAATGAATGATGGATACGAATGCTGAAAAACTGACCACCATGGAACGGGCGGACCGGTATATGTTCCAGACCTACGGGCGGTTCCCGGTTACCCTTGTTCGGGGAAAAGGGTGCCGCGTCTGGGATGAAGAAGGAAAGGAATACCTGGATTTCGTGGGCGGGATTGCAGTGTGCGCGCTTGGGCACAGTTCTGAAGTCGTCGCTCAGGCTCTTGAAGAACAATCCAGGACCCTTGTGCATGTTTCCAACCTTTTTTACACAAAGCCGCAGATAGACGCGGCTGAACTGCTCGTGAAACATTCATTCGCCGACCGGGTTTTTTTCTGCAACAGCGGGGCCGAGGCCAATGAAGCGGCCATAAAACTCGCCCGCCACTATGCGCGCGAGAAGTTCGGGGAATCACGGTTTACCATTATTTCCATGGAAAACTCATTTCACGGCCGTACCATGGCCACCCTTTCAGCCACGGGACAGGACAAGGTTCGAAAGGGATTTGATCCCCTTCTCCCGGGGTTCAGGTTTGTGTCCTTTAATGATTTTGACTCCCTTCAGTTTGCCCTGGATGACACAGTATGCGCAGTCATGATGGAGCCCATCCAGGGAGAGGGAGGAGTTGTGTGTCCGGAACCCGGGTATCTTGAGAAGGTGCGGGAAATTTGCAGTGCAAGAGATATTGCCCTGATCTTTGACGAGGTGCAGGTGGGGATGGGACGTACCGGGAAATTGTTTGCCCACGAGCATGAGGGCGTCACGCCCGATATCATGACGCTGGCCAAGGCACTGGGAAACGGTCTCCCCGTCGGGGCAATGCTCGCGACAGAGGAATTGAGCACGGCTTTCGGTCCGGGGACCCATGCGTCGACTTTCGGGGGAACCCCTCTTGTGACTGCCGTGTGCAGGACCGTGCTGGAAACCCTCACTGCGGGCGGTTTGCTTGAACACTGCAGCTCCGTGGGTGCCTATTTCAAGGCACGGCTTGAGGAGATCGGGAAGGCATATCCCTTTGTCCGTGAGGTACGGGGCTACGGGCTCATACTGGGAATGGAACTGGACCGGCCGGGCGCGCCCATAGTGACTGCCTGCAGGGAAAAAGGCTTCCTGATCAATTGCACCCAGGAGAGGGTGCTCCGGTTTATCCCGCCGCTGGTCGTTGAGAAAAACGAAATTGATCAACTGGTGGAGGCCCTGGACGGGATATTCGGGGAACTGTCATAACGTGATTGAAGGTGAACAGCGATGAAAAGAGATTTCCTGAGCATAAGGGATTTGAAGAGAGAAGAAATAGAGTTTCTCCTGGAAAAGGCCCTCGAGATGAAACAGGAAGGAAAATACTATCAAAAATCCCTCACGGGGTACACCCTGGGACTGATTTTTGAAAAGGCATCCACCAGGACCAGAGTTTCCTTTGAATCGGCCATGTTCAGGCTGGGAGGACAAACCCTGTTCCTGAGCAGCCGGGATACCCAGCTCTCCAGGGGCGAGCCGGTGAAGGACACGGCGCGGGTCCTGTCCAGGTACCTGGACGGCCTTGCCGTCCGGACGTATTCCCAGGGACTGGTGGAGGAGATGGCCCAATGGGCCGACATCCCGGTGATCAACGCCCTTACCGACAAATATCATCCCTGCCAGGTGCTGAGTGACCTGATGACGGTGAAGGAAAAGAAGAGGAGATTTGAAGGACTCAAGATAGCCTGGATTGGAGATGGAAACAACATGGCATCTTCATGGATCAATGCAGCCGGGATACTGGGGTTTCACCTTACCCTCGCCTGCCCGAAGGGCTATGGGCCGGATGGTGATGTCCTTTCCGGTGCCGGAGAAAACATCCTGGTGACTGCGGACCCGAAAGAGGCGGTAAATGGGGCTGATGTGATCAATACGGATGTATGGGCCAGCATGGGCAAGGAAAGTGAACAGGAAAAACGAATCAGGGATTTCCGGGGATTTCAGGTTACTGACGGACTGGTCAAACTTGGGAGCCCGGACGCGATTGTCATGCATTGTCTTCCTGCCCACCGTGGGGAGGAGATAACGGACGAGGTCCTTGAAGGGCCGCAATCAGTGGTTTTCGATCAGGCTGAGAACAAGATGCATCTCCATCAGGCCCTGCTGGAATGGTTGCTGAAGGAAAGGAGTGAATGAGTTGAAAGAAAAAGTGAAAAAGATCGTTCTGGCCTATTCGGGGGGTCTGGATACATCCGTTATCCTCGCCTGGCTGAAAGACACCTACCAGTGCCCGGTTATTGCCTACGCCGGAGATGTGGGCCAGGGTGATAATATGAGCGAGGTCAGAGAAAAGGCGATGGCCACGGGGGCGGAAGAAATCGTCATTGATGATCTGAAAGAAGAATTTGTCAGGGATTTCGTGTTTCCGGCCCTGCGGGCGAACGCGATCTACGAGTCCAATTACCTGCTTGGCACATCTTTGGCCCGTCCTCTGATCGCAAGGGGACAGGTTGAAGCGGCAAAAACGTTCGGTGCCGATGCGGTAAGCCACGGCGCCACAGGCAAGGGGAATGACCAGGTGCGGTTTGAACTCGCGTACATGGCCCTGGAACCTGATCTGAAGATTATTGCTCCATGGCGAATCTGGTCTTTTCGGGGCCGCGAAGACCTCATGGACTATGCCAGGTCCAAAAACATCCAGGTACCGGTAACCAAGGCGAAGCCGTATTCAAGTGACAGCAATCTCCTGCACATAAGTTTTGAGGGGGGGATTCTGGAGGACACCTGGAGGGAGCCGCCCGAGGACGTTTTTGTCATGTCAACATCTCCTGAAAATGCACCGGACACGGCTACCTATATCGAAATAGAATACAGAAACGGCGATCCAACTGCGATAGACGGGGAAGAACTCTCTCCGGCACAGCTCCTGGCGCGTCTGAATGAGCTAGGGGGAAAGAATGGTATCGGCCGGGTGGATATGGTGGAAAACCGTTTTGTGGGCATGAAGTCACGGGGAATTTACGAAACGCCCGGGGGAACCATCCTCAGGATTGCCCATATGGCCATGGAGTCCATTACCCTGGACCGGGAAGTGGTTCACCTCAAGGAAGAACTGGTCCCTCGATATGCCGAGATGATTTACTACGGCTACTGGTATGCTCCGGAACGGAAGATGGTGCAGATCCTGATCGATGAAACCCAGAAAAGGGTCACCGGCCTTGTCCGATTGAAGCTCTACAAGGGCAATTGCACCGTGGTTGGAAGGAAGTCGGATTCGTCGCTTTACGATCCGGACTTTGCGACATTTGAGAGCGACGAGGTGTACAACCAGCAGGATGCCGAGGGCTTCATACGTCTGACGGGTCTCAGGCTGAAGATCGCACGTCTCCTGGAACGGAAACGCGCCGCGGACAGGTGAGGAGGAAACATGAGCGGTAAATTCTGGGGCGGACGATTCAAGGAAAAGACGAATACCCTCGTCGATCAGTTCAATGCCTCCATTGACTTCGACCGCCGCCTGTATGAGCAGGACATCAAGGGGAGCATGGCCCACTGCAGGATGCTGGGGGAAAGGGGCATCCTCTCGGAAGATGAGACAAGCACAATCATTGACACCCTTGCGGAAATAAAAAGGAAACTGGATCACGATGACCTTCCTGTCAACGAGGAATATGAGGATATTCACACCCTGGTTGAAAAAACGCTCATCGAAAAAATAGGGTCTCTCGGCGAGAAATTGCACACGGGGAGAAGCAGGAATGACCAGGTTGCCCTGGACGTCCGCATGTACGTGCGGGATTGTATTCAAAGGACCCTGGAAGGCATCGCGGATACGCAGGAATCGCTCCTGTTCCTCGCGGAAAAAAACGAGGATGTGGTTATGCCCGGCTATACCCATATGCAGCGGGCACAACCGGTACTCCTTGCACATCACCTGCTTGCCTATTTCGAGATGTTCAGGAGGGATGCAGAACGTTTTCGCGAGACCCTCGGACGGACCAATGTCATGCCGCTCGGCAGTGCGGCACTGGCCGGATCCACGTTTGACCTTGACCGGGACATGGTGGCCCGGGAACTTGCCTTTGATGAAGTGAGCAGGAACAGCATTGATGCGGTCAGCGACCGGGATTTTGTCCTTGATTTCCTTTTTTCCGCTTCGGTGCTGATGATGCATCTGAGCAGGCTGAGCGAGGAACTGATCATCTGGTCTACCCAGGAATTCACGTTTGTATCCATTGCCGATTCATTTTGCACGGGGAGCAGTATCATGCCCCAGAAAAAAAATCCTGATATTCCGGAACTTATCAGGGGAAAGACAGGCAGGGTCTACGGGGACCTTATGGCGCTGCTCACCACCATGAAAGGCCTTCCCCTTTCCTATAACAAGGATATGCAGGAGGACAAGGAAGTCCTCTTTGACGCCGCTGATACCATCGAGGCTTGTTTGACCATCATGGCCAGTCTCCTGAAATCGGTTTCCTTTAACCGGGAACGCATGGCTTCGGCGATCCAGAGCGGGTTCCTGGAGGCTACGGACCTTGCCGACTATCTGGTGAGAAAGGGACTCCCGTTCAGGCAGGCCCACGAAGTGGTCGGAAAAATGGTCCTTTTCGCTCTCCAGGAGAAAAAGGAACTTCGCGACCTGAGTCTGCGAGAGATGAAAAATTTCTGCCGCCAGATAGAACAGGATGTTTATGACTGGCTTGATCCGGCTTCCTGTGTAGAGAGACGGGAGATCCCCGGGGGTACCGGCCCCGAAAGGGTGAAAGAACGGATTCAGGAGGCCAGGAAGGAGTTGGGGCATTGAAGCTGAGAGATTTGGTCCTGTATGCCGTTTTCCTGAGCATGTTCATCCTGCCGGGCGGATGCGGCAAGAAGGCGCCGCCTTTCCTGCCGAAAGCAAAGGAAACCTTTCCTTTGCAGGTTGAGGGGCTGGAAGCCAGGGAACAGCAAGGCGAATTATCGCTTTCGGGAACGGTCATCCTGCCGCGGGACCGGCGCGGAAAAGCGCCTGTTCCGCAGTCATGTCGCGTCTATCACGTTCGGTATGCGGCGGATAATCCGCCATGTGACGGTTGTCCGATCTCTTTCGCAACGTATAAGGAAATGAAACCCCATATAGCCGGTGATGGCCGATTCCAGTGCGACACCGGGCTGAAAAAGGTCCCCGGTATGTATTATTTTATGGTACGGTTGGTGGACCCTGGAGGCTTGGCGGGTCCTCCCTCAAACACGGCAACACTGCTCGTGAAGTAGGAAAATACCTATGCATCACTTCCACTATAAAAACGACGAGCTTTTCTGCGAAGAGGTCCCGGTAACGACCATTGCCGAGGTGGTGGGGACCCCGTTTTACCTGTACGCTCACGCGACGCTTACACAGCATTTTCATGCTTTTGACGATGCCTTTGAAGGGACCAGACACCTGACCTGTTTTTCCATGAAATCCAATTCCAATATGGCCGTTTTAAAACTGTTTGCCGGCATGGGAGGCGGGGTGGATATTGTTTCCGGCGGTGAGCTGTTCCGGGCATTAAAGGCCGGGGTCAATCCCAAGAAGATCGTGTACTCCGGCGTGGGAAAAAAGGACGAAGATCTCCGGTCCGCCCTTTCCTCTGATATCCTCATGTTCAATGTGGAGTCCTCCCAGGAACTCATGCGATTGAATGATATCGCCGGGGAAATGGATAAGAAGGCCGGCATCGCGATCCGGGTAAACCCTGATGTGGATCCGCAGACCCATCCCTACATCTCAACCGGGCTCCGGGAAAACAAGTTCGGCATTGATATCCGGGAGGCGCCCGAACAGTACACGCTGGCGGCCGGGCTGAAGCATATAGAGGTCGTTGGAGTTTCCTGCCATATCGGATCCCAGGTAATCCAGGTGGAGCCTTTTGTGGACGCCCTGGCGAGGCTGATGAACCTGGTGACGGACCTGGAAAAGGCCGGGCTCCCGTTGACTTTTCTGGACCTGGGGGGCGGGTTGGGGATTACGTATGACCACGAAGAGCCGCCGCACCCGAAGGTTTATGCTGCAGCCATCAAAAGGACGGTCTCGTCCGCCGATCTTACCCTGATCTTCGAGCCGGGAAGGGTCATCGTGGGAAACGCGGGGATCCTGGTCACCAAGGTGCTGTACACCAAGTCCACCAAGGAGAAGAATTTTATCGTTGTTGACGCGGCCATGAATGACCTCATGCGCCCGAGTCTCTATAATTCTTTCCATGCCGTCCAGCCGGTGCTGGCAAAAAAGAGGGAAAAGAAGAAGGCGGACATTGTGGGTCCCATCTGTGAATCCGGGGATTTTCTGGCCAAGGAGCGAGAAGTCGAGGCCTTCCGTCCCGGAGACCTGCTGGCCGTCATGAGCGCAGGGGCCTATGGTTTCAGTATGTCGTCCACCTATAATTCAAGGCCCCGAGTGGCGGAGGTCATGGTGCGGGGCGAGCGTTTCTCCATTATCAGGGAGCGGGAGACCTATGAGGATCTTGTCAGGGGTGAACAGATCCCTGATTTTCTGATGGATGGGTAAGAAAAATGGAACCGATTGCATTCTGGAAAATGAACGGGAGCGGCAATGATTTTATCATCATTGACAACCGCGATCGCAAGGTCACCGACGAGGAAATGCCTCTGCTGGTGGTGCAGTGCTGCAGGCGGCGCGAATCGGTCGGGGCTGACGGGGTGATCTTTGTTACCGAATCCGATCGGTACGATTTCGCCTGGCGATTTTACAATGCCGATGGCGGGGAGGCTGAAATGTGCGGTAACGGGGG
Organism: uncultured Desulfobacteraceae bacterium; assembly: GCA_964633015.1. Classification (GTDB taxonomy): domain Bacteria; phylum Desulfobacterota; class DSM-4660; order Desulfatiglandales; family Desulfatiglandaceae; genus B46-G9. The sequence continues at coordinate 42,803 of CAZWEV010000028.1, forward strand.
GCGATGCGTTTCCCGTTTCGCCTACTTAAAGGGGATTGCCGGCCCGCAGATGACATTCGAGACCCTGGCCGGTCCCGTGTCCGCAACAGTTAACGGCCGGATGGTGAACGTGCTCATGCCGAGGCCTTCGGGTCTCACCCTGGGTCTTGATATGGAACTGGTGCCGGGATGGCTGAGCGCGGATTTCATTAATACCGGGGTGCCCCACGTGGTTATCCGGGTGGAAAAGCTTGAAAACCATCCGGTGGTGGAACAGGGCAGGGCGATCCGGTACCATGAACGCTTTGCGCCGGAAGGAACGAATGCAAATTTTGTCACGGTCACCGGCCCTGATTCCCTTGAGATACGAACCTACGAACGGGGGGTTGAAGATGAGACCCTTGCATGCGGGACCGGCTCGATAGCCGCCTCTCTTATCGCCTGTACCCGGAATCTAGTGAAGTCCCCCACGAAGGTGAAGACCAGGAGCGGTGAAATACTGACCATCTCGTTCGAGAAGAGTGGCGAAACTATAGAAAAGGTGTGGATGGAGGGAAACACGACCATTGTATACCAGGGGACCCTCCACGAGGAGGCTCTGTAATTTGTGCAACTCCGGCCGCGCCGGATTCGACCAACCAAATCATGAGGGAGGGTATCATGTTTAAAGGATCCATCGTTGCCATAGTCACCCCTTTTAAAGGGGGAGAAGTGGATGAGGAAACATACAGGGATCTGATTGAATTTCAGATCGAGGGAGGGACAAGCGCTGTTGTGCCCTGCGGCACTACGGGTGAATCGGCGACCCTCTCGGTGGAGGAGCACGCCCGCGTGATTGATATTGCCATTGCGGCGGTCAATAAGCGCGTCCCCGTGATCGCAGGGACCGGCGGAAACAGCACAAGAGAGGCGATAGAATTAACGCAACACGCCAGGGAGTCGGGAGCGGATGCTACACTGCAGGTGACCCCGTACTACAATAAACCCACCCAGGAAGGCTTGTATCAGCATTTTAAGGCCATCGCCGAGGCCGTGCCCCTGCCCCAGGTGCTGTATAATGTACCCGGACGGACCAGCGTCAACATGCTGCCGGAAACGGTTGCGCGTCTTGCGGAACTGCCGGAGATCGTGGCGGTCAAGGAAGCCTCCGGCAGCCTGGGACAGATGGCGGAGATTGTACGAATGGCCGGCGACAGGATCACCCTCCTCTCCGGTGATGACAACCTCACCCTCCCTGTGCTTTCCATCGGGGGCAAAGGGGTTGTCTCCGTAGTGGCGAATATCGTTCCTGGTGATACCGCGGCGCTGGTGCAGGCATGGGAGGAAGGCGATGTGGAAAAGGCGAAAGCCCTTTATTACAAGCTGCTTCCCCTCTGTCAGGCCATGTTCTATGAGACCAATCCCATCCCTGTCAAAACATCCCTGGCCCTGATGGGAAAAATAGACGGGGAAATGAGATTGCCGCTTGCACCGATGGCCCCGGCCAACCTGGAGCGATTGAAGAAAGCCCTGGAAGATTACGGCCTTCTGTAAGGGAATACCGATAAGGAGGATCGCCATGGTAAACGCGATAGTTGCGGGCGCTGCAGGCAGAATGGGAAAACGAATCATCCACATGATTCAACAGACCCCCGGGATCACGCTCACCGGAGCCTTTGAGCATTCCGATCATCCGGCCGTCCATAAGGACGCCGGTGAGGAAGCAGGCGCGGGGAACATGGGCGTTGCAATTGCTCCCTCCCTCAAAGAAGTTGTGGACAGGGGACATGTGCTGATCGATTTTACCGCGCCTGAAGCAACGATCGAGAATCTCCATGCGGCGGTTTTCAACGGGCTTGCCATGGTGATCGGTACCACGGGGCTCCAGGGAGAACGTCTGGAACAGGTCAGGGCGCTCGCAAAGGGTATCCGCTGTGTCATGGCGCCCAACATGAGCGTGGGTGTCAACGTAATGTTCAAGATGGCGCGGGCTATGGCAAAGCTCCTGGGGAATGATTTTGACATGGAGGTCCTTGAAGTACACCATCGTCTCAAGAAGGACGCGCCAAGCGGGACTGCGATGCACCTCGCCCGTATCCTCGCGGATGCCGTGGGCCGGGATCTTGAACAGGTGGGAGTTTACGAAAGAAGGGGCCAGGTTGGGGCGCGGACCAACGAGGAAATCGGTATCCAGACGTGGCGTGGAGGAGATATCGCCGGTGAACATACTGTCATGTTTGCGGGTATCGGTGAAAGGCTTGAGTTGATCCACCGGGCCCACAACCGGGACAATTTCGCCAGGGGTGCGATAAAGGCCGCCCTCTGGGTGGTGAAACAGCCCAATGGGCTCTATGATATGCAGGATGTCCTTGGCCTGAAATGAGAATGAGAGGATTGGCAGGCACTTTAGGCAATCTAGGTCACTGTGGTCACTCTGGAGATACGGGAACAGAGGGATAACCCAAAGCCGGGCCCTCTGGACTCGGGTCTTTACAACATGAGGAGAAGAATGGAATTTTTCGAAAAGGCGGACAGGCTGAGACAGCTTCCCCCATACTTGTTTAAGGAGATTGATCGAAAAAAGAAAGAGGTCATGGCCCGGGGGGTCGATATTATTGATCTGGGAGTGGGAGACCCGGATATTCCTACCCCGGCCCATATCATCGATGCACTCAAGAAGGCGGCCGGGGATCCGGAAAATCACCGGTATCCGTCCTATTCAGGGATGGGCGTGTTTAAGGATTCCGTAGCGGAGTGGTATGGGGAGAGGTTCGGGGTCGCGCTTGATCCTGAAACTGAGGTTCTTTCCCTTATCGGCAGTAAAGAGGGCATCGCCCATTTCCCTCTTGCCTTCATCAATCCGGGAGACATTGCCTTGGTTCCGAGCCCGGCGTACCCTGTATACCGTATAGCCGCCCTTTTTGCAGGGGGTGAACCCTATACCGTGCCGCTCCTGAAGGAGAACAATTTTCTGCCGGACCTGGATGCGATTCCGAATGAAGTGGCGGAGAAGGCGCGCATCATGATCATCAATTATCCAAACAATCCCACTTCCGCCACAGCGGACCTGCCGTTTTTCAGGAAGGTGGTGGAATTCGCGAAAAAACACCGGATCATTGTCTGTCATGATGCCGCGTATACGGAAATGGCGTTTGATGGATATCAGCCGCCGAGTTTCCTGGAAGTGGAAGGGGCAAAGGACGTGGGACTTGAATTTCATTCCCTTTCCAAGACGTACAATATGACCGGCTGGCGGATCGGGTTTGCAGTAGGCAACGCACAGGGAATCGAAGGACTGGGCGCCATAAAGAGCAACATCGATTCGGGTGTTTTTCAGGCGGTGCAGCTGGCCGGCATCGAGGCCCTTACAGGGGATCAGTCCTGTGTCGCGGAAATGGTCCGGACGTATCAAGCCCGCCGGGTTCTGATGATAAGAGGATTAAGAGAGGCGGGATTCAGGGTGACCTCCCCAAAAGCAACGTTCTACCTCTGGGTCCAGGTGCCGGAAGGGTATTCATCAACATCTTTCACGGCACGCCTCCTGGAGGACGCCGGTCTCGTGGTGACTCCCGGAAACGGGTTTGGTGAGCCGGGGGAAGGGTATTTCAGGATCGCGCTGACTCAGAACCTGGAACGATTATCCGAGGCAGTTGAGAGACTCAACAAGATGGGCTTTTAGCGGCCGGGATGTCCTGAGATGAGTGAAACGGCATATATCGGGGTGGGTTCGAACCTTGGTGCCCCCATCGAGAACTGCCGGACGGCAGTCAAGCTCCTGGATGCAGTGCAGGGTTGTCGTGTTGAGGGTAGATCCAGGTTTTACCGCACCGAGCCGGTGGGGGTGGAAAGGCAGGAATGGTATGTGAACGCGGTGGTTTCCATCACGACGGAACGGTCCCCGCAACACCTCCTTGAAAGCCTTCTGGCCCTTGAGGCCCGGATGGGCCGGGTAAGAAGGGAAAAATGGGGCGCGCGGGTGATAGACCTTGACCTGCTCATGTACGGCGACCGGGTGATCGACCAGCACGGCCTCATCATTCCCCACCCCAGGATGCATGAGCGGCGATTTGTTCTGGCACCCATGGTTGACTTGGCCCCTGCTCTTACCCACCCCATATACGGGAAAAGCATGCGTGATCTTCTTGGCGAATGCACGGGAAAAGGTCAGGAAGTCATTCCTCTGGGTGAAGAATAAATGCGGCTTCTGATTCTTATACTCCTTGGTTACTTGCTGTATCGGACCGTCCGGCGGTATCTTCTGAAATCAGGACAGACCGTGGGGAGGTATGAGGGAGAAGGAAGCATCGATGAAATGGTCCAGGACCCGGTCTGCAAGACCTACGTTCCCATGAGGGAGGCCGAGAAGCGGGTGATAGACGGTAAGACCTATTATTTCTGCGGCAAGGGCTGTGCGGATGAGTTTGAAAAGCAGTTGCACATGGGGAAGGAAGAGAAACACTGAAAGGAGCTGGAAATGAAATTCTTTATTGATACGGCGAATGTTGACGAGATCAGGAAAGCGAATGAATTGGGGATGGTTGACGGGGTGACGACCAATCCATCCCTGGTCGCCAAAGAAGGAAGGGACTTCAAAGAACTTTTGAAGGAAATATGTGGTATCGTGGACGGACCCGTCAGTGCCGAGGTGGTAAGCCTGGAAGCGGAAGGGATGATCAGAGAGGCCCGGGATCTGGCCAAGATGGCTGACAATATCGTGGTCAAAATTCCCCTGATCGAAGAGGGTTTGAAGGCGACCAAAGCCGTTTCAAGAGAAGGCATCAAAGTCAACGTAACTCTCTGTTTTTCTCCGGTGCAGGCGCTTATGGCCGCAAAAGCCGGTGCATCCTTCATCAGTCCTTTTGTGGGCAGGCTTGATGATATAAGCCAGGTGGGCATGGAACTGGTTGAACAGATTGTCACTATCTACGACAACTATGGCTTTGAAACCGAGGTCATCGTGGCAAGCGTGAGGAATCCCACTCATGTGCTGGATGCGGCCTTGATGGGCGCTGATATCGCCACAATACCCTACAAGGTGATTTCCCAGTTGATCAAGCACCCGCTTACCGATATCGGGCTTGAAAAGTTCCTGGCAGACTGGAAAAAACTGGGGTAAGGATGTGCGCCCGGAATAGGACAGGAAGACTCGGTTTCTGTTTTTTGACGGTGCTTTTCCTGTTTTCCCTGGGATCTCCCCGGGCTTTTTCTGATATCTACCGGTATCAAGACGAGAGCGGGGTTTGGCATTTCACGAATGTCAACACCGATAAGCGGTACCGTCTTTATATTCGAACTCCCCGGGAAAAGTCTTCCTCCTATATCAAGAAGTACGAGCGCATCATCGAGCAGGCTTCCTTGCGCTTTGGTGTTGCTTCTTCATTGATAAAGGCCATTATCAAGACGGAATCTGATTTCGATCACAAGGCCGTCTCACAGAAAGGCGCTCAAGGCCTTATGCAGCTCATGCCGGAGACTGCTGGGGCAATGGACGTGAAAGACCCCTATGATCCCGAAGAGAATATCTTCGGAGGTACAAGATATTTGAGCCGGTTACTGGAAAGATTCGGAGACATCAGAAAGGCATTGGCAGCCTACAATGCGGGGCCGGATTTGGTGGAAAAGTATCAAGGGGTTCCACCGATCCCGGAAACGCGGAATTTCGTGCAGAAGGTCATGAACTACTACCGGCACTATAAGACCAAGCAGCCTTAGGTGCAACACAACGACAGGACACATGAAGAACAAGAAAGAGAGTAAAAAAGGTTTTCGCGAGGAGGCCCTGAACCTTCCGAACAGCCTGACGTTATTCAGGATCGCCTGCATTCCGCTTGTGCTTCTTTTCCTGAAAATATCAGGAAAATCCGGGAGCTTTCTCGCCGCTCTTCTCCTTGGCCTCGCATTCATCACCGACATGCTGGACGGATATCTCGCAAGGCGGTACGCTTCGGTCACCACCCTGGGAAAATTTCTTGACCCCCTGGCAGATAAAATCCTGGTATCGGTCACTATGATCATGCTTATCCCGCTTGATCGGATTCCTGTATGGATGGTCATTGTCATTATCGCGCGGGAAATGGCCGTTACCGGGCTGCGCGGTATCGCCGTATCCGAAGGGATTGTGATCCAGGCAAGCTCCTGGGGGAAGTACAAGACGGTTTTCCAAAGTGTTTCCCTCGTGGGGCTCTGTCTCCACTATTCCTATCTGCATATCAATTTTCACATGGTGGGCATGATTTTTCTGTGGGTTGCCCTTGGCCTTACCCTCTGGTCCGGGTGGGATTATTTCAGCCAGTTCAGCCGGAAGGTTTTCATGAAAAATGATTGAAAAATCGGCATAATGGATATCCTTTTCCGGTGAATGACCATGCGGGAGAGGCGAGTTTTTTGTTGACAAAGAAAAGCGGAGCTGTAAAATAAAAAAACTTATTCTGCGGGAATAGCTCAGTTGGTAGAGCCTCACGTTGCCAACGTGATTGTCGCGGGTT
>CAZWEV010000029.1:0-47853 GCA_964633015.1 uncultured Desulfobacteraceae bacterium
TGCAAAGGTCTATTTCCTCGTGCTTCCAATGGAAGCAGGCTGATCATGGCTTCGTCAATGGACAAAGATATTTGCCCAAACGAGGATGCATTTCCTTTGTTCAGACGGTCGGGGACGCGAAATATTTTGTAACCTACTGAAATAGCAAGCAAAGAATGAACTTAACGCGCTGATTTAGCTGTTTATTTTGATCTATCACATGCAATTCCCTACCCGGAAATTACTGCGAATAAACACCAATAGACACAAGTATAGATCTCACCACGCAGAGCACGAAGGACACGAATAAATAGCTGACAGCTCATGGCTTATAGCTGATGGTAAAAGGGTGTGTAGCTCTATATGTCAGGGCATAGGTCATTGCAACTCTCTTTCCATCCTTTTCCCCTTTCCAGGTAAAGTTTTGTTTTTTTCTTGACACAAGCCCGTACGGCTGGATTATTATACTGACCAGTCGGTTTATTTAATTCTTTTCAGGAAGGAATGAAGTGAGACCAAAAGGTATTGTCCTCGACAAGCGCGTCAGGGAGGTGAAGGACGCCGCGGCAGAACTCTTCAGCACAAGAGGATTTCTTGAAACGAGCATGGATGATATCGCTCGGGCCGCTCATCTGAGTAAGGGCGGCATGTACTACTATTTCAAAAGCAAGACAGAGATCCTCTTTGCCATCCTGTCTGATTTCATGGATCACGTCCTTGCCGACATCGAAGGCCAACTGGCGTCCATCCAGGGGGCGGAACAGAAGCTCTCTTTTCTGGTCCATCGACACGTGGAAAGCTATACCCTCCATATGCATGCCGCCCGCGTGCTGCTGAAGGAGGCATATAATCTGCCTTCAATAGACCTGGAAAAGATTAACAGAAAAGAGCGGCGCTATTACAAAGTAGTAAGTGAGGTTGTGGGTGGGCTTCTTGGGAAGAAAGCGGGCAAGGACGTCCTCACGGCGGTCACTTTTTCCCTCTTGGGCATGTGTAACTGGATCTATTCCTGGTATGACCCGGGAGGGCCGATCGAGCCCGAGCAACTCTCCAAGATCGTCACCGCTATTTTCACGGAGGGTGTCGGAAGAGTCGGGTCCCATGGACCGAATGGAAAGCCGTTGATCACTCCCTAACTTCCCATGTGTTTCCCGCTCCTGAAAATCCGTGAAAGACCGCAATCACATGTCTCCACGCAAAAAATGACACGTTGCTTAACTTAACTTGCTGAGGAAAGCTCCGCCCTTTTCACGTGTGACACAATGAAATTGACGATGGATTCCGAGGTACTCTGAGGGGGAAAAATTTCAGAGACCCCCCTGTCCTTCAATTCCTGCGCCGTATGTTTCGGAATGGTCCCGCCGCAAATGACACAGGTGTCGTCCAGATTGTTTTTCTTCAGCAACCGCAGCAGTTCCAGGATCTGGTCGTAGTTGGAAGCGTGGCTGCTTATTCCAATTACATCGACACCTTCTTGAATGGCCGCGTGGACAATCATCTCCGGCGTCTGATAGATTCCAAGATAGACCACTTCCATCCCGGCGTCCATAAGGATTCTGCTCACGACCTCGGCTCCGGTGCTGTGTCCGTCCAGGCCGATGACGGAAATGAGGACCTTGATCCTGTGATTTGTGCCCATATTCCTTACCTCTTGTCTTCAACCCGATTGTCCAGCGTTTGAAATTGAATTTTTGTCATTTGAGCGCAAAGGGACACTCGATTGTTTCCAAAGGGTCGTAACTCAGGCCGCGGGCCTTTCTAATGACCCCTATTATTTCTGCGGCCGTGGCATAGGCCTTGACCGCATCGACAATGGAGGGCATCAGGTTGTAACTTTCTCCCTTTTTTGCATCCGAATAGAGCTGCGCCATCTTTGCTTCAATCAAAGGCAGATCCCTGGTCTTCTTCCATTCTTCCATGCGTTGCGCAATCCCTTCCGAATCGCCGGACTTTAGTTCCTGTATGGGGATCTGGAAATCTTCTTCAGGAGGAATAACCAACTCATTCACCCCTACGATTAATCTTTCTCCTCTTTCCACTTCTCTATGTTTTTTCTGGGCTGATTCGGTCAGCATCTCCTGGATATATCCCTTCTCTATGGCCGCGATCATCCCGCCGAGTTCTTCTATCTTACTCCAGATCTTGTAGGCCTCTTCCTCTACCTTGTTGGTGAGGTATTCCACGAAGTAAGAACCGGCAAGGGGATCCACCACATCTGTTACCCCGGTCTCATCTGAGACAATGTGCTGGGTGTTCAGAGACATCCGCGCTGCCAGAGGAGAAGGTTCCGCGTGAGCATTATCGAGACACGCGTTGTCTATGGCCGTGCAACCGGCTACGGCTCCAGCCAAGGTCTGTATGGCAGATCGTGCGATATTGTTGAGGGGCTGCTGATAGGTCATGGTGCGGCCCGATGTGTGGACCGCGATGAGCAAATGACAGGATTTATCTTTCTTGGCTTTAAATTCTTCTCTGGCCATTTTCGCCCACATCCTCCGGAGCGCCCTTATTTTGGCTATCTCCTCGAAAAATCGTGAACCGATACTTACAAGTTCATAGGGGAGGAGAGCGACATCATCAAAATCAAGCCCCCGTTCGTGGACAAGTAGACTGCAGAGCTCCCTGAGCATTGCCATTTCCACGGCAAGGGCCTGTGCATTGTTGCCTCCCGACTCCTGAAAGTGCTGGCTAAGGATGCCTGACCTCATACGTATTTTGTTGCGAATGATGTACTCGGAGGAATCAAGCCACAGCTTCAGATTGAGATCCAAAGGCTGAGCATCGGTCTGGCCAAAGTTGTTGCAGAAGGGATATTCCGTGACACTGCCGTGCACTTCGCTCAGATCCACACCGCGCTTCTCCGCAAGGGCGACAATATAGGCCAATCGAACGGCCGACATGGCGCAGGAACCGAGCAGGGTTATAGACTGCCCGGTCAGGGGAATCTCGTCCATGAGTTCCTCGAACTCGAGAAGTGAGGCCCCCGGCCACCCCAAGAGGCCCACTTCCCGCCTGCCGATGGGATGATCGGGATCGATCGGCATGGCATTCGTCCTGTCGCAAATGACCAGCATTCCCCCTTTTTGACCCATATCCCGATATCGCTTGAGGACCTCGTTGGTTTGCCTTGAAGACCCGAGCCCGGCGGTCATTCTCCGGGTCCATACACGGCCACGATAGCCTTCCGGGTGATAACCACGGGTGTAGGGATAGGAACCCGGATCACCCAAATCTCTCTCATATTCCAGATTTTCAATATCTTTCGGCGTGTATACCGGCTTGATTGGGTGTCCGTAGTCTGTTTCGCGTTTCATTTTTTTCTCCTCCGACAAAAGAGATGCTATATGTTTCGATCTCTAAAAAACATGGGATAAAGCCGGCGCGTTCATGGTATGTTTTGAACAAAAAATGCTGCCAACTAATTAAACCGACTAGTCGGTTGATTAATAAAAAGGAAGACTCCTGTCAAGCTTTTTTTGGCCAGGAAGGAGCGGGCGTCTAAGATACCATTTTTTAAAAACCGGCAAGATTCTTCTTAACATGCATCATCTTAAATAATTAGACCGACTAGTCGGTCTAATTATAAAACACCGCGGCAACGAAATGTGAACAAGGTTGCCATTTCGGAGCTGCCCAATAAGGGCTGTAAGAAAGAGGTGAACGGTTTACAAAGACGGAGGTGATGCGTTAATCTATCACACAGGGGGATCGTGATGAGTCTGGAACAAGAACTGGTGCGGTTCGTCTGTTGTACCGCTTACAAAGACCTTCCATCGGGGCCAAAGGAGACCATCAGAAACCAACTGCTGACTGTTCTCGGGACGACCATTGCCGGCTCAAAAGAGGCAGGGTGTGAGACCCTTGTCGATGGCTACAGGTCGATGGGAGGTAAAGAGGAAGCAACCATCTTTATCCATGGGGGACGCATTCCGGCCCAGGCTGCAGCCCTGGTCAACGGGGTGATGGCCAGGGCCCTGGACTTTGATGACGCGCTTGCTCCGGGTGTGCACATCGGGGCCTCGACCGTGCCGGCGGCACTGGCTGCGGCTGAGCTGCGGGGCGGCATTGACGGCAGGGAGTTCCTTACAGCGTTACTCGTAGGGTGCGAGGCGGGAGTCCGGCTCAACCTCTCTGAAGCTGCCTACAATGGTCTTGATCCCACGGGTATTTGCACGGTCTTCGCCGCCACGGCTGCGGCATCACGGGTGCTTGGACTCGATGAGGAGGAAACCTGGAACGCCCTGGCTCTGGCCTTCAACCGTGCGGGCGGGAGCTTTCAGAGCAATGTGGACGGCTCACTTGCCGTACGCGTCATACAGGGCTGGGTGGCAGAGTCTGGTGTCATGTGTGCCCGTTTCGCACGGGCGGGGATTACCGGCCCCAAAAATTTTCTGGAGGGGGTCTATGGTTACTACCACGTTTATGGCAGGGGCCTTGTGGAGCCGGAAAACGCCGTCAAGGATTTGGGGAGCCGCTTCGAATGTGAGAAGATCCTTTTCAAGAAATACCCAAGTTGCGGGCTTACGCTGGGGAGCACAGAGCTTACCCAGAGCCTGATGGGCGAGATGAAGGAAAAGGGGGTTCAGGCTTCGGACGTAGAGAAGGTTGAGGTCAGGGTTCCCCCTTACACCTACAACCTTGTAGGGCACCCGTTCGAGGTCGGCACAACGCCCAGGGTGAACGCCCAGTTCAGCATCAGATATTGCGTCGCGAACGCGCTCGTGCGCGGCAGTTCAAGATTGGCCCATTTTGAAGAAGAGGCGATACATGACAAACAGGTCCTGGACCTTGCCGGGCGGGTGGACGTGGTTCTTGATGAGGCAATGGCGGCTCGCGGCCACACGCCCGTAGACATGATCATACGTACAAAGGACAACGGAGAGTTCACCGGCAAGATCGATATCGCGCCGGGTTTCCCCGGCAACCCCCTCACTCGGGAAGACCAGGAAGCCCGCTTCCGCCACAGTATAGCTTACGCCAAGAAACCATTGGACAAGGGAAATGTGGAAAGGATCGTGGAGAACGTGGTACATATGGAAGAGTTGAGCGATGTACGCATTCTGATTCCGTTGCTTCTGGTCTAAGGGGAACAGATATTTTATGGAGGGACCATGAACCTGATTGAAGTTGTGGATAAATTTGCGCGCATGACTCCCGAAAAAGCGGCATTTGTCGAGGTCAGGCCCCTGTCGGGTCTTCAACATGAGATAAGCTGGGGAGCTTTCCATGAAAGAACAAACAGGCTTGCCAACCAGCTTCTTGACGAGGGTATTCAAAGGCATGAAAGGATTTTTCTCCTCGGCAGGAATTCGATCCGATGGCTCGAGGCCTATTTCGCAATCCTGAAGTCAGGGGCCTGGGCGGTGCCCCTGAACTTCCGTTTTACCGATGATGATATACGCTATTGCGGGAAGGTGGCAGAACCCTCCGCTTTTATTTTCGATGAAGAGTATGCAGAACGTGTGAGCGGACTTCGGAAGGCCCTCCCCACTCTGCGCCGTTACATCGTTATAGGGCCCGATCGATCCGATGATTTTACCTCAATGGAAGATCTTATCATAGTTGCTTCACCGCGTGCCGTTCCCGTTTCACTGGAAGATGAGGACGAGTGCGCCCTCTACTTTACATCGGGCACGACCGGCGCTCCGAAGCCCGTGCTCCTGAGACACAAGAGCCTCATGTGCGTCGCCATCACCGAGGCGACCAATCACTCGTTTACGGATTCAGATCGATTCCTGATGATGCCGCCCATGTATCACCTGGCTATAGGACACCTGCTGGCCGTGCTTCTGGTTGGAGGATGCTCCTGTCTCCTTACGGAAAAGATCTCACCCGTCTACATCGTGGAAAACATCGCAAAAGAAAGGCTTACGGCGGTCTTTCTCCTGGTCCCGTGGGCCGTAGACCTCCTCAATGCCTTTGACCGGGGTGAAGTGAAGATCGAGGACTATGATCTGAGCTGCCTGAGAAGGATCTTTATGGGAGCCCAGGCTATACCTCCGAGTTTGGTCCACCGATTGAAAGGGTATTTTCCCGACATTGAATATGACACGGTGTACGGACTCAGCGAGAGTGCGGGACCCGGAGTTATTCATCTGGGGACCGAAAACGAGAGGAAGGCCGGGGCCATAGGCAAGCCGAGCCTGCTGTGGGATGCGAGGATCGTTGACGAGAAAGGCCGAGATGTGGCCCAGGGGGATGTGGGCGAGATCATCGTCAAGGGCGCCGGAATCATGAAAGAGTATTACAAAAACCCGGAACAGACAAGAACGGTGATCCTGGACGGCTGGCTCTATACGGGAGATCTCGGAAAGGCGGACGAGGAAGGGTTGATCTTCCTTGTGGACCGGAAAAAAGATCTCATTATCAGTGGAGGAGAGAACATTTATCCTGTTGAATTGGAAGCGGCCATTATCAAACACCCCAAGGTGCACGATGCGGCTGTCATCGGTACCCCCGACGATCGGCTCGGGGAGATCGCCACCGCGGTTATACAGCCAAAGAAGGGTGAAGAGCTGACCCAGGAAGAGATCGAGCGTTTCTGCGAGGAGCAGCTGCCGCGATACAAGCGACCGCGAAAAATCATCTTCGATGCGGTGCCGAGAAGCCCGACTGGCAAGATAGAGAAGCCGAAGTTGCGGGCAAAGTATGCCACATCAAATCTCGGCAACTGAACATCATTCCTCGATTTCCAAAATCCTTCCCACCCCACCTTCCACATATTTTTCAGGGTAAAGGGACTTGATCATTGCCTTGTACTGGGTACAATGTGTGGGGCAGATTAAGTCCAGGTCTTTCACCAGGTCGAAGTCACTGAATCCGTGGAGCCCTCCAATGAGTGCGAAAGGCTTCCCGAATTGAGATGCGGCCGCAAGAATACCACCAACCCCCGGATGAGAACACCCGACTATGACAACGAGGCCTTTTTTCATTCTTATCGCAAGAGATTGCTCAAAACCCATGAGCTCACCGGTGGAGTAGATATTCTCATGTAATACCAGCGGGCCAGATACCCTCGCAATATGGTCGGCCGCCGCCGATACCGGAAATGAGGCAGGGATGTACACCTTTGTGGGGTTCATTGAAAGAATGGCCTGGAGCCCACCGGCGTGATCCCAGTGACGATGGGAGAGAAAGATCTCGTCAATGCCGCGGGGATCAATATGCAGTTTTTTCATGTTGTGAAGAAGAATTGAGCCGTTTCCGCCGGTATCGAAAAGAATCTTTCTATCCCCAGTCTCCACAAGACATGAAAAGCCCCAGTCCGCCCGGAGCCCTTCTCTCCAGATAGTGTTATCGTATAAGATAGTAATTTTCATGGAATCCTGATCTCTTCCTACGGTCTTCACTCTCTTTCTTTACGAATTTTTCCACCTGTTGAGTACAAACCAGTAAATAATAATATTGACAGCCACGACAAGTCCCCCAAGGATCCATTGCATCTTGTTCGAGAGGCTTGGAGGGTAGACGACCGGGACCAGGTAGTGCTCCACAAAGCCACCCTGATACCCTGTTAAAGCTGCAGCCGAACGAAGACCATTTTCCAGTGGCGTGAGGGGGCATATCCAGCTCTGAAACTCCACGATGGCAGCCCATACCACTGCAGGCAGGTGGACGAAAAGGCACCATTTTCTCCACAGACCAAGAAGTCCGCCGAGCACAGCGTACACTATGAAAGCGAAATGAAGAATGATAACGAGGTCTGCCAGAATTCGATACGGCAATTTTCAGATCATTCCTTTTTGTCCTTCAAAAGGGCGTCAAGACCTGAAAAGGCCTTGTAGGTGGAAGGCGCATTCTTTTTGTCTCCGGGCGCCGATCCATCAGTCCATTCGGCATCCAGATACCGCGAGTGTTCATTGTCATGACAGTACACACACAGAAGTTCCCAGTTGCTTCCGTCAGGGGGATTGTTGTCATGGTTGTGGTCTTTGTGATGGACCGTGAGCAGACGAAGATTCTTCCCGGAAAATTCGCGCCCACAGCGACCGCACACCCACGGGAAAAGCTTCAAAGCCCGTTCCCGGTAGCTCTTTTCCCGGCGGGCCTGCTCCCGGCGAACCTCCGCGATAGTCTGCTTTCTCTTTTCGTCTTTTTCTCCATTTGCTCTATCCGGCATGCCCAAACCCTCCAGAAGATAGGAGACCCCTCTTGTTATGAGGCACCGGCTCGTCCTGATCATGGGAGACCTGCATTCTTTGGCCTGCCGGCATTGAGGTAGTCCTGCTGTTTTTGTTCGATTGTTCTTTTCGGCTTCTTCACCGCTTTCATTGACTCAATGATGGTGAAGAGCGCTCTCATAACATTCGGATTATTATATGGACTTGCATAGGGAAGAACCTCGCCGGCTCAACCTCAGCAATGTGCCCTAGTCGTAATTTGCACGGATCACTTCATCTGCCATGGTAGGTTCCAGTAGCGGTTTCCACTCAGGTTGTTCCCATGTTCCAAGAGAGGTGTGCATATCAAGATACTTCTTGGGTATAGGGTGCGTGCCCACAACAACGTTGACCCCATAGCGCTTTTCCAGGAAGGCTTTGAATGTATCGATAGAAGGACAGGGTGGATAGCCAACCACCAGACCGGTAGCCAGGTGAATAACCTCTACGCCATTTTTGAGCATCTCTTCGCCCGCATATTCGATGTTGCCTCCGGGGCACCCGTCGCAAGAGGTGTACCCAACCAACTCTACTTCGCTGTCGCGGTATATGCTGAAGGCACCTTCCCTGTTTTTCATGGCACGCAGACACTTCCCGCCCGCGCAGCGGCGGTACCGATCGCAGATAATTATTCCAATCTTCGTCTTTGATGTCATTTCAACTCCTTTCGATTTTTCCTCGCATTGGCATGTCTCCACACCGTTGCGGCTAACGGCGGGGCGGAGATGCGGCCTGCCAACTGCTTACTCATGTTTGTTAAATTCTCCAATTGACATATCACTTGGCCCCATGCAAAATCAAGACATTCATCACTAGAAAACCCGGGGAATGGATGGAAAAAGGCCTTCGGCTCTATACCAGCAACCGCATGGAAATCCTGGCTGACCTCCTGTCCCAGGTCCTCCGGAAGCCATTGCCTTCACCACTGGAGCCGGAAATCATCATGGTTCAGAGCGCGGGCATGGAACGCTGGCTTAGAATGCAGCTTGCTCTGCGGCACGGCGTCTGCGCCAATGTGCAATTCCCTTTCCCCAATACCTTCATCCGTGATATCTCGAAAAGGATCCTGGGACGGCTTCCCGAAAAATCCCCGTTCGAACCCGCAGTACTGACCTGGCGACTATTTGCATTACTCCCACCCTCCATGGAACAACCCGGATTTGAAAGCGTCCGTGCCTATCTGCAGAGGGGGAAAAGGGATCTCAAGCAATACCAACTCGCAGCAACCGTTGCCGATCTGTTTGATCAGTATCTGATCTTCCGCCCCGAGATGATCCGGATCTGGGAAAAGGGAAAGCAAAAACACTGGCAGGCGGTCCTCTGGAGGAGGCTCGTTGAAGACAAGAAGGTTTTTCACCGGGCGGAACTCCATGACCAATTGATAGCTGCCCTCGATGAGGGAAGAGCGCCTGTTCCGGATATCCTTCCAGGTCGTATTTCGGTGTTTGGTATAGCAACACTGCCCCCATTCCATATCCAGATACTATCAGCCCTCTCAAGAAACACGGAAGTGAATCTCTTCCTCATGAACCCGTGCAGAGAATACTGGGGAGAAATTTTTTCCGAGCACGAGGAACAGGCCTTTCTCAGGACAAAGGGACAGAGGGAGGGCAGGAAGGAGCTCCTTCACCTGGAAGAGGGCAACAGCCTCCTGGCATCCATGGGAACCCTCGGCCGTGATTTTTTCTCCATGGTCACGGAACTCGAATGCGAAGAAAGGGAGCTTTTTGATGACCCGAAACCGGAAACCATGCTCCAGACGATCCAGTCGGATATCCTTCATCTCAAGGACCGAGGATCAGCCGGACAGGAAAAGGCTGTGTTTTCCCTGGGTGATCAATCCATCCAGATCCATTCCTGTCACAGCCCCATGAGAGAGATGGAAGTCCTGCATGACCGGCTTCTTTCCCTCTTTGAGCAGGACCCAACTCTTGAACCGCGGCATATCCTGGTTATGGCACCTGATATTGAAGTGTATGCCCCGTTTGTACAGGCCGTCTTCGGGGTACCCGAAAAAGAAGAGATGCGTATCTTCTTCAGTATAGCGGATCGCAGCCCCAAAAGCAAGAATCTCCTCGTGGAGCCGTACCTGTTTCTCCTTGATCTTTCAAAAGGCCGTTTGACCGCCGCGGAGGTCCTTTCCCTCCTCGAATGCCCTGCGGTCCGGGGCAGATTCGGACTCTCTGAAAAGGACCTTTCCATGATCCAGCGCTGGATCCGCGAGAGCGGGATTCGCTGGGGCAGGGATGGTGCTCATCGGAAAGCGCTCGGCCTTCCCCCATTTCCAGAAAACACCTGGCGTTTCGGGCTCGACCGGCTTCTTCTGGGCTACGCCGTTTCCCGTTCCATGAAGGACCGGATGTTCAAAAATATCCTTCCCTATGACCGTGTGGAGGGAGAAGATGCCCTGGTCCTTGGTCGTTTCACTGCTTTTCTCGATGTACTGATTTCCAAAACCGCCACCCTTGAGGAGACCCGCACCCTCCCGGAATGGTCCGAAACGCTGGCGGATGTTCTGGATTCGCTCTTTTCTGAAGAAGAGCCATGGGAACGGGACGCGCGGGTGATCAGGCTCATCCTCGCCGACTTGACTGAGCAGGCAGTAGTATCGGGATTTTCCGGGGAAGTCTCCATTGATCCGGTGAAGAACCATGTCCTCAAACAACTGGCAAAAACAGCATACGGTTCCGGTTTCCTGACAGGAGGAGTGACGTTCTGTTCCATGCTGCCCATGCGGAGCATCCCATTCAGGGTCATCTGCCTCGTCGGAATGAACAATGACGCATACCCCCGCCAGACCAGAACGCTTGGGTTTGACCTCATGGCAAGGGAACCAAAGCGGGGAGACCGGTCTCGCAGGAACGACGACCGATACCTGTTCCTGGAAACGATGCTTTCTGCCAGGGAGACACTGTACATCAGTTACGTGGGGCAGAGTTCGGAGGACAACAGCACCATGGCTCCATCCGTCCTCGTGAGCGAATTGACCGATTACCTGGAACAAAATTTTCAACTTGATGCGTCTTCAGACATCTCCTTGCGTGACCACTTATTTTTCAGGCACAGGCTGCAGGGATTCAGCCCCGCTTATTTCAGCGGGGATGGCAAATACTTCAGCTATTCGGAGGAGAACCGGGATGCTGCACGCCAGAAACTCCAGCCTCCCCGGCGGGTGTCCCCTTTCATTCCCTCAAGGCTTTCCACAGCGGGAGATGAATGGAAATCGGTGGACCTGTCCGCTTTCCTCGCTTTCTTTGCTCATCCTGCCCGGTTTCTCCTGAAGGAACGCTTAGGCATACTCCTGGATCGAAAAGATACCCGTATTGAAGAGAAGGAACCCTTCAATCTTGAAGGACTGGAACGATACAAACTTGACCAGAAACTGGTCCGCAAAAGGATGGCAGGGGGAAAAAGCCCTTCTGTCTTCAGCCTCCTGAAGGCGGAAGGACGCCTTCCTCACGGCATGCCAGGAGAATGCACATATGAACGCCTCTGGGAGGGGGCGGATACCTTTGCCCGAAAGGTGCTTGAACAGACCGGGGCCATAAAATCAGAAGCTCTTGAAGTCGACAGTGTCCTGAATGAGATCATGGTGAAAGGACGGATTGACGGGATGTATTCCCGCTGCCTGGTCCAGTACCGGTACGCCAAAGCCAAGGCGAAAGACCACGTGACCCTCTGGATCAAACACCTGTTCTTGAACCTGTCGCAGGATCATAAGGGCGCAGGAGAGAGCATGCTGCTCTCCAGAGATGGAACCTGGAGATATTCGCCGGTGGATTCTCCGCTGAAAATCCTGGAACAGATGGCAGGTCTGTTTCTCCGGGGTCTTGAAAAACCGCTTCCCTTTTTCCCGGAGACTTCGTTCGTCTACGCACGGCTCATTCTGGATAAGAAGAAAAAGGAAACATATGCCATGGAAAAGGCACGTGAAACGTGGCTGGGCAATGAATTCCGGGCGGGCACGGGAGAATATGAAGACGATTACTATCAGCTCTGTTTCGGAAGCACTGATCCCCTTGACAGAGCATTCCGGGACCTCGCCCTCAAGATCTACGCTCCTCTCCTTTCCGCAATAAAAAAAATAGGGTAACGCGTTCCCGCCGACTATAATCTTTGGGGAACAGTTCACCATGGTGGGCAGGAAGGCTGCGTGTCCTTCCCTCCAATACCCTGATCAGAACCAGAAACGCCTCTTCTTCCCGGCTTTCAACCGGAGAATCTTCCCTTCCAGTTCCGTGATTCTTCTCTCTATATCTGCAATCTTTGCTCTGATCTCTCTATCTCTCGTCCCCTCCTGTCCGGCCTTCTGCGTTGCCCCGCGAGCCTTTCCCCCGATGATCCTGTTCACACTTGAGACACTTATGGAACATTCCTCAGCGATTCTTTTTTTCGGGACTCCTTTGCCGTAGGATTCCCGCACCTTTCTTCTTGTTTCGTCATCAATCCTTTTCACCGCCATGCCCTTTTCCTCCCTTTCTATGGTTCGGACAGCGCCTCGCCCGGAAGAGAAATCACCTGTTTCACTTCCTGTCGCCTTCGTCCGGGCGCAACCGGAAAATATCACTGAGGGGAATTGAGAAGGCAACTTCCGGGCGGTAGCGCAGATAGCTCGGGATAGGATAGCGGATTCCTTTCTGATGGGTTTTTTCGAGACCCTCTACAACATCCGCCAGTTTTCCCGCAGGGATCGCCATCACCATTTCATGGTCCTGGCAGCCGGCCCATACCCGGTCGCCATTGCCGGGGACCACCACCTTGCAATGACCATCCAGATATGATCCCAGAACCCCTTCAGTACAGGATGCGGCCCTGCCTGAAAAACTGCCCGTTAACGGAGTGCCTCCGTGAAAAGTGGCGCCGTGGATCAAACGCATCATCTGGGCCGGATTCACGTACAAGAGTATGACGTCGGGCGCTACCTTGCCTCTTTCCAGGGGCCCATACACCACCTGAAGGTCCTTCCCCATGTGAAGCATCCGAAAACCCTTTAATACTTCTCGGGCCGCCTGTTCATCAGACGCGTAATTCATACGAAGGAGAAAATCCATGGCCCCCCTCTCATCAGCAACCCTGTCCCAGCCATAGGTGTGCGCGGCAATGGCACATCCTACATCCTCGGGCCCGAAGGCCACGTGCCAACCATACCGCCGTGCCATGGCGGCCCCCTGGCACGGTGCCATGGGCACGCCCAGGTCTTTCAAGGGCCTCCTGATGCGCTCCGGAATCCGTTGATCACCCCCGAGAAAACTTACGGAAACAGCAAATGTCTGGGGATTTACGTATTTTTTTATCTTTTCAATGAGATTCGTCCATTTCTCCACAGCGTTTCCTCCCTGATCCATCGGTTTCCGGTTTTCTGCCACGCCCGCTTTCCCACCCCATTCGCGGTGAAAAATACGAATACCATCAATCCACGCCTTATCCCGGATTTCTCGCCAATAGTGCACCGGATGGAAGATTGATCAGGAAGCGGGGCTGATCACCAGAACGCCGAATGTGTCAACTCCCATCTCAATGATTACCAGTAGACCATGGCGTCTTCGAATATCGCGCTTAATGCCTCGGCATCCACCGGGCGGGGAGAGAGTTTGGTCACCCGATGCTGCGGAAGGGTCCCTTCCACTAGTCGCGGAATATCGTCACGAGTATACCCCACACCCCTCAGCCCGTTTGGAATGTTCACCCGCTTCATCACCTGAATAATCTTGTCGGCCAGGATTTCGCCTGCATCTTCCAGCCCGGCCCCGGAAACATCCGCTCCAATGGCTTCTGCCGCCCGGAGATGCCTTTCAGGACAACCGCCGGCGGTAAAGCGAAATGCCGCGGGCGCATTCAGGACCACCGCCATCCCGTGCGGTATCAGGGGATGCTTGCCGGGATATCCTTCCGGATGATAGTCCTTCACCATTCCCGATACGGGATAGGACATACCGTGGGGAATGGTGAGCCCTGCGTTTCCAAAACCCAGGCCCGCAAAACAAGCTGCAAGCATCATCATGCCACGAGCCTCACTGTCCCCGGGGTCTTCAACGGCCCGGACGAAGTATTTTCCGATAATGCGCATGGTTTCAAGCGCCCAGATATCGCTGATGGGATTGCACCCCTGGTACGCCGGACGAAGAATGGGACGTTCGGGTCGCTGCCTCTTGTTGAACGGCAGGGTTGTGTAGGATTCAATAGCATGGGTGAATACGTCCAGGCCCGTGCAGGCGGCCGCCATCGGCGGCAGGGTTCGCGTATTCTCCGGGTCCACAATGCCGAGGGTTGGTTTGAGCCGTCGATGGGCGATACCCGTTTTGGCATGCATTTCCTCCAGGTCGAAAATGGCCACACCGGTTGTCTCGCTCCCCGTCCCCGCGGTAGTGGGGACGGCATACAGGGGCTTGAGTTCTCCCGGAACCGGGATTCCTTTTCCAATCGGCGGGTTCACATAGTCCAGAAAATCCGCCGGATAGGTGGAATAAAGATTCGCCGCTTTCGCGGTATCCATCACAGAGCCGCCGCCTACGGCGACGAACGCATCAAAGTTGCCGGCGCTGGAAAATGCAATCGCTTCCTGAAAAGATGCGTCAGTCGGCTCTATCCGCACCTGGTCAAATAATGCATATTCTATCTTTTCTCCGGAAAGTGACTCCAAAACCGTTTGAACCGGAGGCAGGTCCTTCAGAACCGGGTCCGTAAGGACCATGGCCCGTCTTGTGCCACGTTCCGATAGATCCATTCCCACCTCACGGGTTGCGCCCGGCCCGAAACGAATACTCGACGCGGCCATTTCAAAGGCGTATTCATATTCCATTTCTTCCTCCTTTCCACAAAAAAGCGTTGTAAGAAAAATCCCGTCAATGGTGGTCCGCTTCGTCTCCGTCGATATCGACATGCCTATCATGGCATAAATGCGGGTTACCGGAGTTGGTAATACTTCATGATAGCCCACTCAAAGAGCCTTGATGGCATTACCTTCTTGAGTTCGACTGCCAGTCTTTCGGATGCCGGTCCGATCCTGTACCGCGCTCTCGGCGATCTTGTGGTGATGATCCTTTCCAGCAAAGGACCGATCTTTCCCGGTGTCGATCCATTCATTTCATCCGCTTCCATCACTCCCAAGGCCCTTGCAAACAGCTCTCTGTAGACCGGGTTCTCCTCTGCCGCAATTGCCTTGCGGCGATGCGCAGTGAATCCTGTGTGGAAGTCTCCCGGTTCGATCAATACGACCTGGATGCCGAACTGGTGGACCTCCGCCCGCAGCGCTTCCGTGAATCCTTCTACGGCAAACTTGCTAGCACTGTATAGGGACTGAAATGGTATTCCGATCAGTCCCCCAATGGAGCTGACGTTGACGACATATCCGGCACGCTGCTGACGCATGATGGGGAGCACGCTCCTGCACAGGCGAAAAACCCCAAAAAAGTTGGTTTCCACCTGATCACGTGCCTCTTCCTCCCGAGTGTCTTCCGCGGCTCCGGCCAGACCATACCCGGCACAGTTCACCAGTACATCCAGGCGGTCTTCACGGTTCACAACAAATTCAACCGCGCGTTCAATTGATTCTCCCGAGTTGACGTCCATCGGGATGAGTTCGAAGGTGGGTGACCGGTCTTCCTCACGCACTGATGTCATGGGCAGATCCTGTGCGGTTCGGCTTGTCCCGTACACCCGGCATCCCTTCTTATAGAGATGCAACGCGCATGCCTTGCCGATACCCGAGGAAGCCCCGGTGATCAATACGATACGAGGAGTCTTTCCATCCATGATCGTGCCCTTCATTTCCTTCTTTGACCTTTCCGCAGAGGGTACGTGGGGTATGCTCATTTTTCTAACGGCATTTCCCATTGTTCGGAGATTTCAGAAAAAAGCAGCATCCATTCTTGCAGCAATCCCTCACGCTCCAGGGTCCATGGACCGCGAATCAGATGCAAACAGGAACAAGTAAGATGGGGCCCCCGGGGGTATACTATTCGCATAACACATGCCGAAGTGGACCGTCAATACCAACATGAATTTCGGTTCAGTGTTCCTATTGACAATCTTCCAAAAGTTGGTAGACTTAAAGCTCATGAGCTTTAAGTATTGTCATTCACAATGCCGTTGACATATATCATTCGCGAGGCATTCACTATAAAACAGATGAAATCACAAATCATTATGATTCCTTGTCCGTATGCTTTTCCAAAGCGTGCGAAGCGGGAGTGATCAATGGTGGCCCGACGTGTGTGCCCCTGGTGGTTGGCCTATACCTTTGACAATCCCCTTCGCCGTCTTATCCATAAACCGGAAGAGATCCTCGATCCCTATGTACAGGAAGGGATGACCGCCATGGATGTGGGATGCGGCATGGGCTTTTTTTCCATAGCCATGGCCAGGCTGGTAGGTGACCGCGGCCGCGTCATTTCTGTGGACATCCAGCAAAAGATGCTGGATGTATTGGGTAAACGGGCCGAGAGAGTCGGTGTTCGGGATCACATTCAACTTCACCGGTCAAGGCCCGGCGCCATCAACGTGGGGGTCCGCGCGGATTTCATCCTGTGTTTCTGGATGGTTCATGAAGTTCCCGACAACGCCGCATTTTTCCGCCAGTTGCTCCAGCA
The DNA here is from genome assembly GCA_964633015.1 of uncultured Desulfobacteraceae bacterium. Lineage (GTDB taxonomy): Bacteria > Desulfobacterota > DSM-4660 > Desulfatiglandales > Desulfatiglandaceae > B46-G9. The sequence continues at coordinate 16,727 of CAZWEV010000029.1, forward strand.
TCTCAATTCCAGCGGGAGGCTTTTGGTTTCTGAACCCAGGAAGCACGTTTCAGATGTGGACTTTGAAAAAATGGTGACCCTGGTTCAGGAATCAGGATTCAAACTTGCTGACAAACCTGAAATCCGCTTGAGCAGGGCGGCCCTTTTCATCATGCCTCCGGCATAAAACACCGCTCCTGTTCCCGGCAAGGATCCGGCTATTCCGGAATCCCTTCTTTCCTCCATGCTTGACAACCCTTCGGTATGCTTTATTTTGAAAGACATGCGAAAGGAGGCTGTTCTTCATGCTCAAGAAACTGGTTGTCGGGCCGTACCAAGCCAATTGTTATATTATTGGAAACAGAGAGACAATGGAGGGAATTGTCATTGATCCGGGTGACGAAGTATTTCGAATCGTACGGACTGTCACGGAAACAGGCTTAAACATCCGGTACATCCTCATCACGCATGGCCACATTGACCATGTTGGCGGCGCTGCTGAGTTGAAAAAGATAACGGGCGCACCTGTGTATATCCACCCCCTGGACACTGCAGGTCTTGGATTCCCTCCCGACGGGCAGGTCAATGAAGGGGAGGACATCCTGCTTGGCACCTACCGGATAAAGATCCTCCACACACCAGGGCATTCCCCCGGCGGCGTCTGTTATCTTGCGCCCGGAGCGGTATTCACGGGCGACACCCTCTTTGCCGGTTCCATCGGGAGGACCGATTTTCCCGGAGGCGACTACCGCCGTCTTATCCAGGAGGTGCGTTCCAAGCTTTTCACCCTTGATGAAACCCTCCGTGTCTATCCCGGCCACGGTCCCCCCAGCACTATCGGTACGGAACGGAGCACGAATCCCTTTTTCCGCTGATCGATCCCTCCGGGCATCCCCGCCAGCCATACTTGACTTGCGCCTGCAGGTGGATCATTTGTAGACCGCAATCCGGGACACCTTTGTCAGCCGGACATTCTTTGAGGGGCTTTCCTCCATGCGGGATTTCGCCCTCCCGGATGCACATGGGGCCTGCGCGGCTCCTTCCACGGCTTTCCCGCCTCGTCAAGGTCCATCCTCTCATGATGATACCAAACGGCAGATGTCCGGGAATGGCCCTGTGATAAAATAGTGTTGCCCAGGGTGGAAGTCCCTCATCACCTTTCACCAATAGGAAACAGCCACCGGCATGGCAACCATAGAGAAGCCAAAAAATGCAAATGGGAAGGCCGGCCCCGCCAATCGGATCATTTTCCTGAACGTGGTACGGAATTTGCTCAATTTAAGGAAGGCCGTAGGAATGGCCTTGCGGTTGACTGGGGGCTAAGATACTGTATTTTCAATGAGATACCAGTAAGTATTCCCTGGAAGGAGGCCAATAAATGTGCATAGTTCTATACAGGCCTGTATCTTTCCTGAAGCATACGAAACAACTTTGAAGGGAGGCCAGAAATGTCAACTACGGATTTATTCATGGTTCTACCCGGTTCACCAGTCCTTTCCGGGCTTATTTTGTTCACCATTGCGCTCCTTATGCTGTACCTCGCACGCGCTCCTTCTCACCGGGCCATCCGATCTATTGGCACCATCATCCATTCGGCAATGCGCATTGGGTCCAGATCCGTTCTGCGGGCGGAGCAAAATTTGGTGGAACGAAACAGGGAAGTCTTGCTGGCGGCCGGAAGAGAGGCGGTAGAGCGTTCCATTGAACGGGAATTTCAGCGAGTGGATGCGGTTGTCAAGCGCGATCTGAGTGCATATCCTGCATTGCAGCTCAAACTGAGTGAACAAATTACGCTCATCGATGAAGATTACCGGGAAAGCACCGAACTGCCTCCCCCGCCGCCTTCCTGGGTGAACGCGGTGGAAGCGGTCGTAAGTATCCAGCCCCAGGGAGATGGTACGGTGGCGGACATCCTTATGGAAATCCAGGAAAGTACCGAGAAGCAATACAAGAAAGCCATGAGTGATTACCGGGAAAGCATGGGCGTCCGGCACGCGCTGCTCAAGAAAATGATGCCGCACTGGCGGAAGTTGAGCAATACCTTGGATAAGGTGGGGAAAAATATCACCGGCCTTCAGGAACGTGCAAAGGTGATTGACCGCAGGATGGAAGAATATGATGAAATACGCGGCCGGAGTGTGAAGGCCCTGCAGATGCTGACGTCGTCGGCCATGACCCAGTTCGTTATTTCCGGTTTTGTGCTCCTCATTGCCTTTGGGGGGGCAGTCATCAATTTCAATCTCATCGCTTTGCCCATGTCGGAAATGGTTGGGGGCGCCAGCTACATCGGAGGATATTCTATGGCCAATGTTGCGGCCATGGTTATCATCCTGCTGGAGGTTTCAATGGGTCTCTATTTGATGGAATCTCTCCGGATCACAAAGCTCTTCCCCATCATCGGGTCCATGGACGACAGAATGCGGAAAAAAATGATATGGATTACGTTTACAATTCTTCTCATTCTGGCATGTGTTGAATCGTCGCTGGCCTTCATGCGTGAGCAAATTGCCGCCGACACGGAGGCATTGCGGCAGTCATTAGCGTCTTCTGAAACGATTCGACCCGTGAATTCCTGGATACCCACCATCGGGCAGATGGTCATGGGATTCATCCTTCCCTTTGCGTTAACATTCGTGGCGATCCCGCTTGAATCATTTGTCAATGCCTCCCGCACAGTGGGAGGTGCCGGTATGGCTGCGTTGCTTCGCTGGATCGCCTTTATGCTGCGTCTCTCAGGAAATATTGCCAGGTACCTTTCCGAGTTCCTGGTCAATGTATATGACCTATTGATTTTTCCTCCACTCTGGATCGAAAGACTTGCTTTTCACAGGACGGATGGGGAAAAAGTCAATTCGCAGGAGGGGAGCATATGAAAAAACTTTTCTCGACATTGACGATCCTCGGAGTATGTCTGCTTTTCGCAGGTTGTTCGGATTCAGGCAATCATTCCCGCAGCGTATACATGCTCATGGATACATCGGGAACGTACAAGAATGAATTGAAAAAGGCGTGCAGCATCATCTACTATCTTCTCGGCACCCTCAAACCGGGTGATTCCCTTGGAGTCGCGCGGATAGATACCGGAAGCTTCAGCGAAAAGGACATTGTTGCGAAAAAGACATTCGACAGACGGCCGTCCGTTTCCAATCAACAAAAAAGGCTTTTCAAAGACAGGGTGGACAGATTTGTTACATCGGTGAAGGGAAGTCCCTATACGGATATCAGCGGGGGAATTCTCCAGGCCGTCGAATACCTGAATGAGACCGGGGCGCAAAACAAATACATCCTGATTTTTTCCGATCTAAAAGAGGATCTGAGAAAGGGCTATGTTCGTAACTTTGACATCAACATGCCGGGACTTCATATTGTCGCCCTGAACGTCACCAAACTGCGCAGCGACAATATTGATCCGAGAGAATACATGAGCCGCCTGGAATACTGGAAAAAACGCGCACAAGACGGCGGTGCCACCTGGCGCGTTGTCAACGACCTGGAAAGACTCGAAGCAATCATGGCCGATTGATCCGCCGGGAACATTCGTGCGGGTTTGCTTCGGATTTACCTCCGCACTATTTGCAGACATCAACCCAGGGTGCGTTTGTCAGCCGGGCAATTTCTTCAGGGCTTATTTCCATGCATGCATTCGGGGAGCCTGCGGCTGGATACACGAGGTCGAAAGACCTCAGACTTTCGTCCAGATATATCTCTGCCGGTTGTTTGAGGCCAAAAGGACACACCCCGCCGACCGGGTGGCCGGTGATCTCAAGGACCTCATCAGGAGACATCATCTTCGCCTTTGCCTGAAACTGTTTCTTGAATTTCTGGTTGTCGATCCTGGCGTCTCCCTTTGAAACCACCAGTACGGCCCGTTCCTTTATCCTGAATGCCAGGGTCTTGGCAATCAGCGCGGGTGTCACACCAAGGGCCTGAGCGGCTCGTTCCACGGTTTCCGTGCCTGCGTCAAATTCCATAATCTCGTACGGGAGGCTGTTTTCCCGAAGATAGGCCTTCACGCTCTCAACACTCATGATCTTCCTCCATACAGGATCAAACTGCAGCGGGTTCTTCATCCCCGGCGCACCCTATCCTTGCAACCCTGCCTTCATGAGGGTATACGGTATATTCTTCTGCTCATACACGCAAGGGATATGCCCTGTTCGTTTCATCGTATGTGCATAGTGCTTGCAGGCACACGTCTTCCGAGTTTTTGTAGGTCAGTTCCTGAAAATATACAAACAGCGGCATGATCTTCTTACTGCAGACGCGGGTACGCTGCAAACGGGTCCTTTAGCCGGAAGCTGTGCGCTCCGGCTGAAGGACCATGTTGTTATCACGTAGTCCTGTTATCATTTCTGAATCTTTTGGATTTCCTCCTCGACTTCACCAGCCCCTTCCGAGTAGAATTTCTCTTCATCCGGGGCAAGCTCTCTTAACAGTCGAAGAAACTCTCCTGCATGGACCCGCTCCTCATCTGCTATGTCTTTCAGAACCTCAATAGCTAATCGGTTGTCCGTAGACTCGGCAAGCTGCATGTACAGCTGAATGGCCTCATATTCTGCGGCAATCATGAAACGTATTGCCCGGATCAGTTCTTCATGGGTCAGTTTACGATCGTTGGCAAGTCCGGAAAATGGGGATCCGAATTCTGGCATGGTTGCTCCTCCTTGTTGCAATTATGAAACCGATTCGGTATCGGTCTCTTATTTTACCTGTATCGTTCTTATGTTTTCCTAAAGTCTGCTTCGCGTTGCCTCAATTGTTTTCAGGATATCCCGCCAACTTATTATTCCAATCGGCTTCTCCTCTTCATCGACAATGGGGATACAAGAAATCTTGTGATTGATGAAAATCTCAATTGCGTCATGGATTCGTGCTTTTGGCGATAACGTAACAGGCTTTCTTGTCATTATTTGATGTGCCCTTTTGTTGAGGGTTGCCCGGTCGCTGGCTGTTTCAGCTATACTCCCGATGTTTGGGCTTAACGCCTTTAAAAGATCTCTGTCGGAGATCACGCCGAACAGTCTGCCCGATTCAACGACAAGGAGATGATGGAATCTGACTTTATCAAAAATCTCTTTTACCACCTGCAGCGAATCGTCCATCTCGACAGCGACAATAGTCTCGTTCATTATGTCTTCTACATTCATGACTTCTCCAGAGCACCCTGATACCGCCAATCAGCCACGGAGTTTTTTGCCCCGGCTGCATTGCTCTCGGTAAATGGATGGGCGTGCAAAACAATTTTTCGCTCAGGACATGCGCGTTACCTGATACGCTCGTTTCGGTGATATATCCATTTTCAACGTATGTACCAGGCTTCAAAAGGTTTGGCTTCCCCATCGTGCCGCCCTGATGGACTCTGCGGGCACGGAACGTCCTCTTTGCTGAGACAGGCTACCACAGACAGATTATTTTCTTTCCCTCACGCAGTTCACCCCGTACCCTCTCCATATGTCGAAGAGTCGCAATCTCTCTTTCAAGCTCAGAAGCCTTTAATTGCAGTCTCTCCTGTATCACTCCCGGTTCTGTTCCACCGGTCTCTTCTAGTATCTGTAATATCTTTAACTGGGTTTCAGAAATCTTAACGTTGGATCCGTCTTCATTTGAAAAGGATTTCGCGCTGTATACTGCCCATGGGTCACACGCTTTTGCGGGCGAGAGGGCGTCAATATAGCAATCCTCACATACCGTCTGTCCATGTAATTCTCTTTCTTCCCCTTCTTCGATATTCTCTCCACATCTATCACATCTCATGAAAATCTCCTCGCTTGATACCATCGCCGTTGAACGTGCGTTTTAGAGTCCCTGGACTGCCGGCTTCTTCATGTGCGACCTTATCATCTCCTTTGCGCAACGTCGAAAAATTATTAACCGCCGGTTGCTGACACAGCAGTATATTTGTACGTCACCAGAATTTCAATTCTCCTGGTCGCCAGTTCCGCAATTCCAGGTAATGGTACAAGGTTAACCCTCAATATATTGTCTTGAGGGTTAGAATCGTCCAGTCTAGTCCCCCTCCACACATAGAATTTGGGCACGAGCGGATTTCCAATCCAGAAATCAGATATTTTTTACAGGATCAACAGCATCAAGGGATTATGTGTCCACCCCCAGGTGGGCGGGAACAAGTGATCCCACAGATTGACGATGAGAGTGTAAAACATAGCCATTTATGGATGGAAACCAGTCTAAGACTCGTTCATATGCGAGGACGCATGCTTCACCGCTCTCACCAGGCAGTGCGTCCCGTTCACCCGCCCCACGGTCTTCCCTTCGTCATCGGTGAAATACATCCGCTCCAGGTCCTGCGCATCCAGGTGCGCCCTCACGTTCAAGTCATACCTTTTCAAGAACTGCCCCAGCTCCCCCTCTTCAATCCCAAAATTCCACCGCTCGCCCGCTTTCGCCACTGAGTCCACGATCTGTTTTTCTCCATAACAAGACCCTTCCCGGCGAAGGACCGAAGCCCGAACATAGTCAAAAACGAGTTCACTCCCCTTTCCTGCAAAACTCTTGATGATCTCGAACGTGCCATCCACCGATTCCGGCTGCAAATACATCAGCAACCCTTCCAATACAAACAGGCTTCTTCTGCTTCTTGCAAACCCTGCTTCCTCAAGCTTTCCTGAAAGCGATTCCTTGTCGAAATCGATTGCGATGAACTTGACAGTTGCCGGGATACTCAACCCCCGCTTCTCATACTGCCCCAGCTTGGCCTTTTGGGTCATAGGAACATCCAACTCGAATATCTTCGTATCATCGGCCTCTGTGTGGAAACGCAAGGCCCTGGTATCGAATCCGGCACCGAAGATCAGTATCTGGTCAAATCCTTCGGTCAGGGCCTCCTTGAAAACCGCGTCCATGTATTTCGTGCGGGCGATTGCGTACTCATAGATGCCCTTGGGCGCGATGATCCGGGTGAAAACTCTTCTGATCACAGGGAGGTGCAGCAGAAGATTTAGACCGGTCGGCACCAGCAAGAGGGCAATCCGATCATCACTTCGATAGTGGCTGTCGGATTCAAGTGACGAAGCAGCCCGGGATGCACACGTCCACTGTGCCGTCCTGGATGTCGCGGTCTCTATCCTTCGTCGTGACACGGTATCCTCCTTGCAAGAAGAGGAGTGGGGCCTATCTCCAATCGCCGGGCCGGTTCTCTAAGAAAAATGGGCATGATTCGGGACGAACACCCATGCGTAACAGGCGCTTCAGGAAATCCTCCCGGTCCCTGTCGTTTCGAAAGATTTTCCGACGCTCTAAATCCCATATCATGACGTGTGCAGGATACCGGGTGCGTCCAATCGGCTTGCCTCAGCCTGCAAAATTTTATCTTCAGGCTACAGAGTGTGTCAACTTACTTTTTTACCAGCGTCTTACCACTCATAAGAGGCGGTGATCTAAACGGGAATGGGATTTGGGTGGAGAAGGTACCGTCACCGGGGAGGATGTGAGCAGTCTTGCCTCTTTCTTTCTTTTATAGAACCTGCGGGCCTTGGCGCGGTTGCCGCAATCGCGCATGTTGCACCAGCGCCGGCTGAGGTTGCGGCTGAAGTCGACAAACAGGCAGGCGCAGGCCGGGTTGCTGCACTCTTTAACTCTTTTGCGCTCAGGGGATACCAGCAAATCAGCCGCCGAACGAACCAGAGGGACGAGTATCCAATCCAGTTTTTCCGGATCCCCATTGGCATTCCAGACGAACTCGTCGTTTTGTTGCATGATTTCCAAAAACTGCATTGCCCTGCCGAGATACCGGTTAAAGTTCATCAGATCCCGATCGGCAACGGGCAACCCTTCGGCGACGGAGGAAAAAATTCGATACATCGCCTCACGCAACTGAATCGCGTCCTGTACAACCGCAGCGGCCTGCAAAGAATCCATTTCCGCCTTTTTGAACAACTCTTTTGCCTCCTCATCGGAGATCGTACCCACATATCGGTTCCAAACAACGAGATCGTGGTAGGTATTGAGATACTCCACCGGCTGATCGGTGCCGCGCCGGTCCAGGGTGTTGACGAAATCAAGGCAGAGTAGTCCCCCCAGAAGACTTATATTGCCAGCATGTCTTTCGGTTTTGTTCATTAAATGCCTCATGAATATTCTAACCGGTAAAAGATCATTAACAGGTTAAGCACATGTCAACAATAGTTGTTGGTGGCGGGCATCCCCGATCCAGGAATTAAGGTGAGGCACCGCCGTGCAGAAGGTCGATGATTGTCACCTCCGGAGGCGCAAGGAACCGAATCGGAGGGCCCCACGTGCCGGAACCCCGGTTGACATACAGGTGACCATAATTGGAAAGGTTAAAGAAACCTGTCCCATACGGGTAGACCAGATCTGTCACGTATCTGAAGGGGAAGATCTGCCCGCCGTGAATGTGTCCGGAAAGCTGCAGGTCGAAAAGACCCGCAGCTTTCTTGTCTACCTCCGGCCGATGCTTAAGGAGAAGGGTAAAGAGCTTTGCGGACGATGAAGAAAGGAGACTCTTCTCCGAGACGACCGTTGAAAGGCCCAAGGCTCTTCCGGCGGGGTCATCAACTCCGAAGATCGCAATGACGCCGGGTATCTCGACGCCCTCTCCCCGAAGCATCGAGAAACCGGCCTTTTTCGTCATGCTCAGGGAGTAAGGAAGGCCGGCGTAAAATTCATGATTTCCCGTTACAGCATATTTTCCGTATTTGACGGGGATCGATCGAAGCATATCAGCGGCCGCGGAAAGGTTGTCCGCCTGCCCGTCCACAAGATCACCGGTGGAGACCAGTATGTCCGGGGCCGCCGCCCTGACCCGCACGACGATCCTTTCCAGCCTGTCTCTCGCGACCACGAGACCCAGGTGCACATCCGAAATCTGGACAATTCTCAGCCTTCCGATTTCTTTCGAAATCTTGGGACTTTCGATGGTGATCCGCTCTGTTCTGATGTTCAGCGCCTCCCAATACCCGTACGTCGCTATTGATAACGACGCGAGCAATGGGACGAGAAAGGACGTCCGGGCCGTCATTTTCATCCACGAAAGATCCAACTTGAAAATCAAGGCCGTGAAAGAGACGAGGACTCTGTAGCCATCCATGAGAAAGGAAGCGCATACAAAAAGAAACAGGCAACCCATCCAGGTATATCCGACATAGGCCAATGCCTTTGCCGGAAGTTCCAGGCCGGCGTTGCTGCAACCTCGGGCAAGAACAGGACAAAACACCATGGCTGCCATGAAGAACCCCAACGGGATGCCGGCACCCGGGCCAAACGAGAAGGCTGCCCGCGCCTTAAAAAATCCATAGAGGTGCATGCCACCATAAAGCAGCAGAAATGTGGTCGCAAATAAAATGAATCTCAATGCTCTTTCACCCCGTTACGGTTTTGATCGAGAATGGGTATCCGGAATCAATCACCGCTTGACATTCCCATACCATGCACGATGTTGAAAACGGGGGTCTTCCGCAAGACCCGGGGTTGTCATCTGGAACGGGGGGCGGGAGACAGGCCCGGCACCCGAGCGGCAAGCAGGCATCCCCCCACCACCAGCACACCGCCCACCCATTGACTCATGCCTGGTACCTCTCCCAGGGCCGGCAATGCAACCACCGCGGCATAGAATGGCAGGGTATTGTAGAAGGCCATGGCACCGTTAGGTCCCAGCCTCCTCACCCCCTCATTCCATGCCATGAAGGCCAGAAACGAAGGCCCCGCACCGACATACAGCAACCCGGCCACTACGCCTAAGGACCATTGCGGAGGTGTCAGGCTCCACTCCCATGCGGCCGGTATCGCCAGTATCGCCGCCCCCAGAATTGTGGAAACAGCGGTCACCCGTACAGTGGGGTGCCGCGTGAGCAACAAGCGGCCTGATATGGAATACAACGCCCACAATACCACGGCGGAAAGAACCAAGAGATCGCCGGGATTGAACCGCAGCGCCACAAGCATGGTCCAGGACCCACGGGAAATGATCACCCCCACGCCCACCAGGCTCAACAGGGCTCCCAACACCTGTTGTCTGAGGAGAGGCTGGCCCAGCATCCATCTCGCCAGGATCATGGTGACAAGGGGTCCCGCAGCGTTTACCAGTCCCGCGTTCACGGCCGTGGTATACCTGAGCCCTGCATACTGTAACACCTGGAAGCCGGCCACACCCGTGACGGCCATAACCACCATAAGGGCCTTTTCCCGAGGCCTGAGAGCAGGTCTTTGCCTGCCTCCGCGGGCCAGAAGGACGGCAAAAAGCAATGAAGCAATGGCCGCCCGCACCCCCGCGATGGTGAAGGGTCCTACCGCGTCCCGCAAGGCTCTTCCCACCACCATATTGCCGCCCCAGAGCAGCGTGGCCGCGTTTACGAAAAGGTAGGCGATCCAGGAATGCAAGAAATTCCTCCAGACAGAAAGACACGGCCGGTTATCTCACCCCATTTTTTGACAACACACCAGAGATGGAACTGAAAATCAAGTATCATTTGTTGATCGCAGATTACAGACCATATCCACTTCGTCTTTCAGAAGTCTTATCGTGCGGTCTCATGAAGCGGCAGTGTTCACTATTCTCCTCCCACTATCTCTTCAGGCCACTTGTCTCTCACGTTCTTCTCGTCAGTATAGTAGGGCACTTTTGAAGATTCCCTGAATATATCAAGCGCCGGCAGGATATTGATTTTATGGGAATCAGGATATTCACACACATCAACATTCGCCCGAGTCCGTATGTCCAGATAGACGCAGTCCGATCTGCCGTGGTTATACAGCTGATGCGTCCCGGAAGGACCTTCTTCAAAGAAAATGACATCGCCCTTTGCCAGTTTCCCAAATCCGTCAGGGGATCTCAGGGTCGCTTCGCCCTCGAGTATAACAAACAGTTCTTCTGCATTCCTATGGAAGTGGTAAGGATACGAGAACTTTCCGGGAGGCAATGAACGAATATCAAAATGCAGATACTTCGAATTGGACATGTCTGCCAAGGGCGGACTCGATTTCCAGAAGAATTCTGAAATCGGGGCCTTATTTTTCTTCATGGATGTATTGTCCAGATTGAATATTTTTGGCACTGTTTTCCCCCTTGGTTGAAGCTGTTTATCCGTGGAAATAAATGCTTGTTATTGGGGATATGGCATGGTAGAAGTTTCGCTTATTTTCATATCTTGGGTATAAATATGGAAAATATGTCCACACCATTTCTATTTTTCAACCATATACGTTCGTGTGACGGAAATCAAAAAGAAATTCACCCTCATCATTGCAGGAGAGATGTGCTATGATACCGGGGGTAATCAAGAAGACAGAAGACCATCCCTGCCTGACGGGCGCCGGGTGTTTCGGCGGTCGCGGGAATGAGGACAGGAACGGTAGAGCAGCATTTCATAATGGAAAACATTCGTAATTTCAGCATTATAGCCCACATAGACCACGGGAAGTCCACCTTGGCGGACCGCTTTATCCAAAAGACAGGCCTGGTGGATGAGCGGAAGTTCCGGGACCAGATCCTGGACAACATGGACATCGAGCGGGAACGGGGAATCACCATCAAGAGCCAAGCCGTCACTCTTCCCTATAGAAACAAGGACGGCGTTGCTTTTGAGCTGAATCTCATTGACACCCCCGGGCACGTGGACTTTTCCTACGAAGTATCCCGCGCCCTTGCCTCGTGCGAGGGGGTGCTGCTGCTGATAGACGCTTCCCAGGGCGTCGAGGCCCAGACCGTGGCCAATCTCTACGCAGCCATGGAGCACGATCTGGAGATCATACCGGTCATCAACAAAATCGATTTGCCGTCTGCGGATATCGAGCGGGTCAAGGAAGAGATCGAGGTGGACCTGGGGCTCGATTCCGACCAGGCCCTGCTCTGTTCAGCCAAGGAAGGCACGGGGATCCAGGAGGTCCTCGATGCCGTTACCAAGCATATCCCCCCGCCCGGAGGATCAGCGGGTGGTCCACTGAAGGCGCTGATCTTCGACGCCCACTATGATCCCTTCCGCGGCACCATCGTCAGTTGCCGGGTCTTTTCCGGAAGCCTGGCATCCGGGGACACCATCAGACTCATGTCCAACAACGCCGCGTACCGGGTTGAAGAGGTAGGTATTTTCAGGCTCGCGAGAGAACCCAGAAAACGGCTCTCCGCCGGGGAAGTGGGGTATATCATCTCGGGCATCAAAACGGTCAGCGACGTGCGGGTGGGCGACACGGTGACTCTTGACTCAGACCCCGCTCCTGAGCCGCTCCCCGGTTTCAAGGAAGTGAAGCCGGTGGTTTTTTCCTCCATCTACCCCATTTCCAGCGAGGATTACCATTCCCTGTCTGAGGCCCTGGAAAAATACAAATTGAACGACGCGGCACTTGTGTACCAGAAAGACTCTTCTGTTGCCCTGGGAGTGGGTTTTCGCTGCGGTTTCCTGGGGCTTCTGCACCTGGAGATCGTGCAGGAACGTCTTGAGAGAGAATTCGGCCAGTCTCTGATTATGACCGTCCCCACAGTCCGGTACCGGTTCGTCCTGACCAACGGGCAAACCGTTTCTGTGGACAATCCGATAGATTATCCCGAACCGGTGACCATTGACAAGGCCCTGGAACCCTATATACGGGCGAGCATCATGATCCCCGAACGGTATATGGGGATGGTGATGGATCTTTGCCTGGAGCGCCGGGGGGTGAATTCCCGATTCACCTATCCAACGCCCGGCAGGATCGAGATACAGTTCGACATGCCTCTCGCCGAGGTTATTTACGATTTCTACGACAAACTGAAGACCGTGACCCAGGGGTACGGGTCGTTCGACTATGACCTCCTGGACTATCGGGAAAGCGACCTGGTGCGCATGGATATCCTGGTAAATGGAGAAAAGGTGGACGCCCTCTCTCAGATCGTGTTTCGGGAAAAGGCGCGAGCACGGGCGCTCCAGGCCTGCGAGCGGCTTAGAGAGGAGATCCCGAGACACATGTTCAAAATCGCCGTCCAGGGGGCCATCGGGGGCAACATCATTGCGAGAAAGACCATCTCCCCGTTCCGCAAGGATGTGACCGCCAAGTGCTACGGGGGAGATATCACGCGAAAGCGGAAGCTCCTGGAAAAGCAGAAAAAGGGGAAGAAACGGATGAAGATGATCGGATCCGTGTCTATCCCCCAGAGCGCCTTTGTGGCTGTCCTCAAGTCGGAGAGCAAATAGCATGCAGCAACCCGGCCTTTATCTGCACGTCCCGTTCTGCCGGTCCAAGTGCCCGTATTGCGACTTCTATTCCCTGGCAAACACCTCCCTGATTCCGGACTGGCTGGAGGCACTGGTATCAGAGATGGCCTTGTACAAGGGACGGTTCGGGACATTTGACAGCCTTTACATGGGCGGCGGCACCCCGAGCTTTCTGCCGGATTTCGGGCTTGAGACCCTGATGCACCAGGTGCAGGACCATTTTGTCTTTGTCCCTGAAACGGAGATCAGCATTGAGGCCAATCCAAAGGACCTCACCCCGGAAAGGGTTTCCCGGCTGAAGTCCCTGGGATTCAACAGGATCAGCGTGGGAGTCCAGTCCTTTGACAATGGCGAACTCTCTTTTCTGGGCAGGCAGCACAACGCACGGGACGCGATGGACGCTGTTTCAAGGGTCCGGGACGCGGGCTTTGCCAATGTGGGGATGGACCTCATCTATGGACTGCCGGGGCAGGACATGGCAGGCTGGTTTCATACACTGGAGACGGCCCTTTCCTTTACGCCGGAGCATCTTTCGTGCTACCAGTTGACCATTGAAAACGGGACCGTGTTTTCGCGCATGAAGAAGAAAGGCAATCTCACACCCATAGGGGAGGACCTGGAGGAAGCGTTTTTCCTCAGGACCTCGGCCTTCCTGGCTGACAGGGGATATCTCCATTACGAGATCTCGAATTTCGCGCGGGGCCGGGAACATGTCTGCCGGCACAACCGGAAATACTGGGATCACACACCGTACCTGGGCCTGGGGCCTTCGGCCCACTCCTTTGAGGACGGTTGGAGATGGTGGAACGTACGATCGATACGGGAATACTGCGGGGCACTGAAAAGCGGGAACAGGCCGGTCGAGGGGGAAGAAGCCCTGTCTCGGGCGCAGATGCACCTGGAATCGGTTGCCCTGGGTCTGAGAACGAGGGAAGGCTTTGCCCATGCCGAGATCCATGATCCAACAGCCCGGAAAAGGCTGGAGGAACTGGAAGCCGCCGGTTTTCTTCTCCGGGAAGGAACCCGCGTTGTTCCCACCATGAAAGGATTCCTCGTGGCGGAGCATCTCCCCTTATACCTATGTGGAGACGGCCAACCCTGAACCCGGGCCGGAACCGGAAAACCTGAGGACTCACCATGTTTTTTTTCATCGGCGGGATACAACCGAAGACCGTTTCGGTGGATGAGCAGCCCAGGATATGCCCTTCCTGCGGCCTTACCCGGGCCAGGCTCAAACGGGTGGATCATTACTTCTCCCTGTTTTTCATCCCGATTTTCCGGGTGAAAAAGGGAGAGGAGTTCCTGCAGTGCCCGCAATGCGGCGCGGTATCGGGCGGACAGTACGGGAGCACCCACGGCCCTGCCAGGGGGCAGCCCTCCAGGTGTTCACACTGCGGCTATCCCGTAGAGCCCACATTCCGCTACTGCCCTTATTGCGGCAGGACCTTGTGAGAAAGGTGGATACCCCGACCAGCAGGAATAATGAAAAATTTCAGAATCTCTGGGGCCGTCCGTTTCTCTTCTTGAACTTCTCCTATTTCCTGGTGTTCAGCAACATATCCCTCTTCTATCTCTATCCCCTTGTGCTGGAAGGCATGGGGGGCACCCCCGAGATGATCGGCTGGGTCATGGGTTTCTTTTCCGTCGCAACAGTGCTCTCCCGCCCGCTCATGGGAAAGATGGTGGGATCGAGAGGAGAATCTCAGGTCATGTGGCTGGGCATTGCCGTCGTGCTGCTGGCTACATACGGGTACCTCTTCCTGGAAAAGATCGGCCTGCCGGTGTTCCTGGTCCGTCTTGTCCACGGCGTTGGGTATTCGGCATTCATCTCCGGGAGTTTTTCCCTGGTGGCGCGGACCATTGCCCCGGAAAAACAGGGTCAGGCATACGGAATAGTGGGGGCGTCCATCATGGGTGCGACCGCCATCGCGCCGCCTGTGGGTGAGATCCTCATGAGGCACGGAGGCTTTGCCGCCCTCTGCCTGACAGCTTCCGCCTGCGCGCTGGTCGCATGCCTCGCGGTCCTCTTCGGAAACATGAAGACGGACCCTGTCTCCCGAAACAGCGCAAACGGAAGAGTGAGATATATCCCGCTCCTGAAAAACTTCTCCTTCCTGTTCCTCATGGTCTCCACGCTGCTTTTCGCCAACTGCCAGTCCACCCTGGCAAATTTCCTTGCTCTCATCTCAGCCCAGAAGGGGGTTGACGCGGGGCGTTTTTTCTTTGTTGCATTTTGTGTGGCGATTCTGGTGCTCCTCACCCTGGGAAGGCTCATGGATCGCTTCGGGAAACGCCTTTTTCTCAAACTTGCCTATCCCCTGTTGGCTGTAGGCTTGTTGCTCATTCCTAACCTGATCGGCTCATGGCCGTATCTCGCGCCCGCCATTCTTTGCGGAGCGGGTATGGGGTTCCTGTTTCCAGCGCATAATGCCCTGGCAGCGGGATACGGCAGCACGGAACAAAAACCCGCAGCCATGTCCTTTTTTACCAGTGTTTATGATACAGGCTTTATCACGGGGGCCATAGTCTCCGGGTGGGTTGCCCAGGTGTGGAGTCTGGATGGGCTGTTTGTGTTCACGGGATGCATCGCTCTGGGAGGGCTCCTGATCGTGCTCTTCTCACCAATCAAGGAAACAGAAATGAACCGATCCCTCTAAAACATGAGGGCCGTAGCGGACTTTTTCTTCTGTATTCTCCTTGGCCTGTGCGCCAGTCTGCCGGTGACTTCCAGGTACTTTGCCACGCACCGCTTCATCTCTTTCCGTTCGCAGATCTCCTGGATGCCGCGGATATCGTGATAGTAGCTAAGCTTTTCATAGATACAACCGGAGATATTGTAGAGCGAATCGGATCGGACATGCCTTTCATCCACGTCAAACCCCCTGGATGTCATGACCCTGGGCCCGGCAAAGATGACCAAGGCCCCGGGCTCCGCGATCACAATGTCACCAAGGGCCGCGTAACTCGCTATGGCGCCGCCGGTGGATGGATCGGCAAGGATCGAGATGTATGGAAGGCCATGCCGCTTCAGACGGTTGACTGATTCAATGGTCTTGACCATCTGCATGAGGGCGGAGATGCCTTCATAGAGTCTTGCTCCCCCTGAACAGCAGAGACTGACAAAGGGGAGGTTTTCCTGGATAGCATAGTCCGCGGCTCTCCTGAATTTTTCGCCAAAGACCACCCCCATGGAACCGCCGCTGAAATAGAAATCACTGATGGCCATGACCACTTTGAACTGGTAAATCCGGGCGCTCCCGACCACCAGGGACTCATTGAAATGAGATCGCCCCTTCTGTTTTGCCAGGAATTCCTGGTAGGGAGTAGTGATCCCATTCGTTTCTATGAGCTGGTCAACGGTGAGATTGCGGTAAAGTTCGTGGAAGGAGCCGGTGTCCGCAAGACAGTCGATCCAGCCTGTCGCGCCCAGGATGTAGGAATGACCGCATTCGGGACAGACATTGAAATTATCAAGAAATTCCTTCAGAGGAATGAGTTTCCCGCATCCCCCTTTTCCGTTTCCACCCCTGCCCGCTCCGCACTGCACGTACTCGGTGCTCTCCCCCTTGGGTCCGATATCACCGTAATCTTCACTCACCTCTATCGGGCTGGCATAATTGACTATTTTAATATCGGGAGGGGGCTTTCTGAAGGCCTTTTTGATGGGTTTCTCAAAGTAACGCCTGATGTCATGGAGCGGCCCGCTCCTTTTTGAAAGGCCATACTGTTTCGCCCTGACTTCCCGTTTCTTGACCAGCTTGCTTATCTTTGATTTCGAGAGATCCTTGACGGTCCTGGTTAAAAACTGGCGGATGTTTTCAGCCGTTTCCTCGCAATTAGTCACATCTTCCGGAGAAGGAACAATCCTGTCAACAACGCCAAGATGCCGCAATTCCTTGGCTGTGGGTTTCAGGATGGCCAGGGCGTCCTCAATCCTTTCCGGGTCCCTGAACACGATGGAAGCCATGCTTTCGGGCGGTGCCGTTGCGTACAGGGCGTCTTCCATCTGCCCCCTGATATCCGTCACCTGGATAGCCAGTGCACCCCCGCTCCCGCCTTCCCCGAGAATAAGAGAGATGGTTCGTACCGGAATGGTCAGGAAGGCCCGGATCAAATGAGCGATAAAAAAGGCCTGGAACCGTTGTGCCGAGTACATGGAGATATCGGCGCCGTACGTGTCTATGATTGTAAAAAGATACGTCTTTTCAAGGTCCCCGGTGCGCATTTTTTCCAGGATGCTCAGGATGAAGGAGTGATCATCAGAGGTAAGCATTCCGTAATTGAGTTTCCTGAGATCATCGGAGGTCTGGAGATCTTCAGGTTTCGGTTTTTCCTGGGCGATGACCGTGAGTTTCTTTTCAAGAAATTCGCACGACCCCGCCACGAGGGATTGCCCCGGGGTCTTATACGGATCGAACGCCGGAAAAAGCTTGCCGATTATCTCCGAAGCCCTGGGTCGGTACGGATTCCTGGTGCGCTTTTTGAAAATGTCCAGAAGAGTCTGCTTGGGCATGGCGGTGTTCCTCTGATAACAACTCGGATTCAGCCTAGCACGCCTTTATGAATTTAGCAACCTCTGTTCACCCTCCCAAATACACCGGCTAAATTCCGAAATGGTAATCTTGTGAGTTGATTTGGCCAAAGTCCTGATCACCGGCAAGGTCTCAAATGCAAGTCGAAGATCCCGCCCCCGGCGGGGGCGCCGCGTCATAGATCCCGTGGTGTGTGCGGGAGAAGCGACGAGTGAGTCGTATAACCAATACGTCGCAAGGAGGAGCGACAGAAGGCAACGCAGCAGATGATGCCTTGATGGTTGATCAGAAATTCTCGATGGGGATCTCATTCCCAATACGTACTTGGTGATGGGCCCTCTCATTTTTCCGCTGGTTTTCGCAAATGCATAAGTTTCTCGAAAAGACGGGGCGGGGTCAGGAAGATGCGGGTAATATACCCCATGATGCTGTTTCCCCAATTCTTGAGAGGAACGTATTTGACGTCGGGAGAGGAGAGAGGGCCCTCCACCTTGAAATAATAGACCAGGAGGGCCTTGTTCTTGCCCGTCAGGATGTACCCCACGATGGGAATCTTGCTCACGAGGGAATCAAGCGTTACCAGTGGCTGAACGCCGAAGTCGGCCTTTACCCATGTCCTGGGCAGATCCAGGGTCCCCTGCGCCGCCCCATTGAAAACGGGACTCCTCATCATGAGATTTTCTGTGGAAAGCACCCCTTTCTTCATTTCGAAATCAGCGCCGATTTTATCGAAATAGAACCCTTCCTTGGAAAGGTTGGGCGGAGGGTGGCGGAATATCTTTTGGATACTCAAAAAGTCCAGTATCTTTATCAGGACGTTGGATTTTCTTATGACGCCCTTTTCCACCAGCAATTTCCCCTTGCCCTGGAGTCCGGCGATGAGGGATTTCTTGTCATGTCCTTCCCCGGAGAGGAGTATGTCAGTGCTCAGTTGTCCTTCAATATAGTATCTCTGTACGTTGAAACTGTGAAAAAGGTCCTGCACAGGCTGCTCAAAGAGCCTGATATGGCTCAGAAATGTTATCTTTCTGGTTTCATTTCCCCCGAAATCACCCTTCACGGTAATGAACCCGTGTTTCGAATGCAACCTGGCGTTCAAGAGATGAAACATTCCTTTCTTGAGAATGCCGTCACCGGTAAAAGGCCCCATTCTCATCTCCCGCCAGTTGACCCTGGAAGCCCGGAAAGAGACAGCCAGTTGTGCACTGTGCTCCAACAGTGATTCGAAAAAGGAATCTCCTCTCTTGGGTGACTGCCGTGGTTTACCGGGAAGGAAGTCTGCGGGGTCGATTTCATCTGATCGCACGGTGAGACTCCCCTGGAGGGCTTTCCATCCGTGGAGGGTCCCCTGAATTTCAATGGAGCTCTTTCCCATCGTGAAACCCATGAATTTGATGGTCAGCTCATGGCCGGAGAAAAGGGTTCGAAACCCACCGCCGGTCAGAGGGCTGGAATGTCCTTCGAGCGTCAGGCCGAGGTCCCTGGCCTCCAATTCGCCGGTGAGCGTGGAAGAAAGGGGATCGTTCAATGGAAATTCTGCATGGAGACTCCCGCTCACAAATCCCCCGGCGACCGGGCTGCCCCCCTCAAACTGAACGCCCAGGTCACGAAGGAATAACCCCGGGATATTCATCTCTGCCGTTACCTTTTTTTCTCCCGAAAGAACGACCGCTCCCGATGCTGAGAACGAGGATTTTCCGAAACGGCCATCCAGGCTTCCGACGCGCAGACTTTTTCCCGGAATATAGTCAAGGCCAAAGGATAGCCGCCCTTTCTTGCCCAGGGGATTGAGTTGAAGCGAGCCCACCTGCAGGGCTGCTTCTTCATGCGGGTCGATCATTCCGGCAAAAGACCAGGCAACGCCTTTCTTTGCCACATCCATGTCACAGGCAACGGGTTCCCCAAAATGGAGGTTCCATGTTTTGCCTGGAAACAGCGCGGCGGCCAGTGCATCAAGATCAAGCGTTCCGGCTACCTTCGTCGTGAAATTCTCTATTGATCGATCTGTTGAACCTGAGACCACCAGGGCGGACCGCCCCCAGGAACCGCTTCCCGTGAAATGGACCGGGCCGTCGTCTTTGATCTGCATTTCACCTTTTTCCACTCTGACCGGGAGGACGAACGCCTTGTGGACAAAGGTGCATTCATGAAACTTAAAGGTCCCGTTTTCAATGTGAGGAACGGTTTGGTTTTCTTTCCTGACAGCCGTGAGTCGAGCATTCAGGAGCCCGGAAGAACCCGTGAACGCTGTAAGTTTCTTCCTGAGTTCTCCAGGAGTCCAGGGAAGCTGTCGCATCGTTACAAGATCCTGGAGCGCAAACTGCCCGTCAAGAACGATACTGTATACACAAGCGTCTCCGATCAGCGGGGATACTGTCAGGGACGCATCTTTCACCGTGGAAGTTCCGAACTGGGTTTGCAGACGGGATATCTTCAGAACGTTCCTTTTTATCTCCATCTTTCCCGCAACCGCTTCAAAAGGGAGAGAATATCCATTTTTCAGAACATCCAGATTTCTCCAACTCACGGTCATGGCGAGAGCACGCGCATTCCCGGGCCGATCCAGATGCTCAATCTGATCGAGCGTGCCTATGAGTGAGAAATGATCGGCAGCAACCTCTCCTCCTGACAGGCACGGAAAAAGGTTTTTTTCTACCCAGGCCGGGACAAGGGATGTCGGAAAAATCTTCTTAAAGGTCTCTAACGGCATCAAGGGGCTTTGGATGGACAACCCCAGGCGGGGGGACGGCTTCGCCGGCTCAAATGAAATCTGCGCGGACAGGGATGTATCAAACATTTTCGCATGGGGTATCTGGACCTTGAGCACCCCATTATCCAGCCGGGCATTGAAATCAACAGACATGGAAGAGAGTGCATATTGTTTCCGCCTGTCTTCCTGGGAAATCGCGAAACGCAGACTGCGTCCGTGAAAGGTCCCTCCTGCCGAGAAGGAATCCCCGGGCCGGCCGGCGGCATGGAAGCCCACATCAATGAGCCCGGCGGAAAAAGGCGCAAAACGGGGCCAAGGGACCCATGATACGGGAATTTTGAGAGCCTCCCCCGTGAAATCGACCCATGCCTTTGCCTCCCCTTTTCCGTACCGCATGTGGCCCTGCAGATGAAAGGGGATATATTGTCCCCTAAAACCCAGGGCGGTCTTGAGGTGAATCACCTGGCCCGGCGTTTCGCCTCCATTCCGGGAGACTTTCAGGAAAAGGGATTGCAGTGAAAAAGGAGACCCCTTTATTTTCACTTGCCCTCCCGTGATGGAGAGAGAACGCATTGCCGCAAGCTTCAGGAAACCGATTTTCCCGAGCATTTCTTCCACAGACGCTTCCGGCCCTCCTTTTTGACCTTGCAACGAAAAGCTGATGACCGGGTTGTCCAGATCCAGGCTCCTGGGGATAATATCCCCGCTCAGGAGTGCTTTGCCGTCAAGGCCGATCCGCGCGATGGATGCCGCAATATGTTCCTTTTGATCTCTCGATGAGGCAGACAACCCTTGCACCGTGATCTTGAAGCCCCTCAAAAGGCTCATGTGAAAGCTTGCCACTTTTACGTCATATCCCGCCGCCCTGGAAAGTTTTTCTACCAGGAAACGCTGGACAGAAGGCCTTTGGAGGAGAAAGTCCACATACAGAATACAGGCACAGAGGAAGAAGACTGCGAGGATCCCGGGGAACAGCAGGGATTTTATTCGTTTTTGAGACATTTTTCGAAGTAATCCTGGAGGATCCGTGCGTGATCGAAAGCGAGTGGGGTCGGCAGGGAATTTCGATGGAAGATGCCGGCATCACGGGCATCATCATGGGCATGCGGGGACCCTGTGGCGGATGCCACAAAAACAATGGAAATGGTATGGTGCCGCGGGTCCCTCGATGGATCGGAATACGCGCCTAACTGGTAGCGGAGTTCCACATCAAGTGACGTTTCCTCCTTTGCTTCACGGCGGGCGGCGGTTTCCAGGGATTCTCCATAATCAACAAATCCCCCGGGCAGGGCCCACCCGAGGGGGGGGTTCTTCCGATGAATGAGCACAATTCCTCCCTCCGTCTCTATGATGACATCAACGGTGGGAAAGGGGTTGCGGTATTTTTCCACCACCTGCCCGCAACGGGGGCAGACAATACTATCTTTCACCGGCCTCCATCTCCTTGATGAGCTCTCTTTTCACATGGATCATTCTCTGAAGGGCCGTAAAATTCGAGAGGAGTGCCAGCAGGAAAAGGCACGCTTTCATGATCCACAGGCCAATGGTTGGAAGGGAACCCAGCAGGGAACCGATGATCAGGAGGACTATCCTTTCAGGACGCTGCATGAATCCAATATCGCACTTGATGCCCAGTCCTTCTGCACGCGCCCTCGTGTAGCTCACCATGAAAGATCCACCGATGGCAAGGATGATAAAGAGGACCGCTACAGGACTTCGGATGCCGTCGGTCTGGCCGCCGACCACGGCAAAGGAGAGGTGCCCTCCGGAAAAATACCACGCCAGTCCCAGAAAAAGAAAGATCTCTGAAAAACGGTCCAGGGTACTGTCGAAAAATGCGCCGAACCGGGACACTTTTCCGGTATACCGGGCAAGCTCTCCGTCCAGGACATCACAGGTCCCGGCAAGAACAACAATCCAAGCGGCCCAGAAAAAACTCCCCGTTGCGTACAGGACCGCCGCCAGCCCACTCAGCACCATTCCCAGAAGAGAGAGAATATTCGGGTGCACATGAAGACGGGCAAAAAAATCGGCCACGGGCCCGATCAGTTTCAGGTACCGTTCCCGGTTGCTGTCACTCAGGAATGAGAATCGAATCATTCAGGATCATCCTCCGTTGCACTGCCGAGCGCTTGCTGTCGCTTCCTGTTTCCCGCACCCTATCAAAGGTCCCGGTAATTGTCAAAATGGGGCTCCGCCACTGATAAGTCACGAAAAGAACGGCACCCTTCCAATCACAAAAGACTTCCTCCCTGAGTTCCCCTCGATAGACTCATGGTGCCTCCCGCTTTGCCGAAGGAAATTCACAGATACCTGGTCCTGTCTTCCATGAAGCTCTTGTATATTTTGTAATACTCCGTATCCTCGTACTTGATGCGCCTGAGGGGGGAATGGTTAAACGAGTAAATCCCGGCATCCGGGCATGCCAGGAGGATGGGGGAATGGCTGGCCACGATGAACTGTGCATGTCCCGCCGCCCCCTGTTTGTTCAGGATCTTGAGTAATTCCAGCTGGCTCTTCGGTGAGAGGGCGGTCTCCGGTTCGTCCATGAGGTACAGCCCTTTCAACTCGTAGCGCGCTCGAAACATGGACATGAGCGACTCGCCGTGGGACTGGGTAATCAGCGATTTGCCCCCGAAATAGTCCAGCATTCCGGGGTCCGCAATGGCCCATTCCTCTACGCTCTGGGCAAAGTACCGAAAGGTGTCGGATCCGAAAAAAGAGCCGGGAACGTGTCCGTCTGTCCAGTGTACGGTAATATACCGGTACAGGATCTGCGCGTAGGGGTTTGTTTTGACTCTGGTCTTTTCTTCCGCTTTCCAGATATGAATGCCGCATTTATGGGCAAGGGCTTCGAGAAACGTGGATTTACCGGTACCGTTTTCGCCGATGAAGAACGTGATATTTGATCGGAACGCTATCTCCGTGGTTTCCCTGAATACGGGCATATTGAAAGGATAGTGCTCTTCGGTCGGGTATTTTTCAGGAGAAAGGGTAACTCGATCCAGGTGCATAGCGCAGGCCTTAATACTCCGGCGGCAATTCCTTGAGTTCCGCCAGTGAAAAGACCGGACCGTCCTTGCAGACGAACTTGTCGCCGATGTTACAGCGGCCGCAGATGCCGATCCCGCACTTCATACGCATTTCAAGGGAGAGGATGATCCGTTCCGGCGGGAAGCCCAGCTTTTCCAGCACCGGCTGGGTGAATTTGATCATGATGGGGGGACCGCACACGATGGCGATGGCGTTGTCCGCACTGGTGATCTTCTGCTCGGTGATGGTGGGCACGAACCCCACGTTATATTTCCATGCAGGATCGTCGGTACCGTCTACGGTTATATGCATCTCCATATCGTCCCTCTGCTCCCACGCAGCCAGTTCGTCGCGATAGAGGAGCATCCCCGGGTTTCTCGCCCCGTACACCACCTTGATGTCTCGAAACTTCGGGCGGTTTTCCGGTTCAATCATGTACACGATACTCGACCGGAGGGTGGTAAAGGCAAACCCACCGCCGATGATGACCACGTTCCTGCCCTCCATTTCCTCCCACGGGTACCAGTTCCCCAAGGGGCCCCGGATCCCCATGATATCTCCCACCTTCATATTGTGGAGATGGCTGCTGACGAGCCCGACCTTGTTGACCGTAAAAGCCACAAACCCCTTCTCCGTGGGGGAAGAGGCAATGCCGATGGGGATCTCTCCCTTGCCGGCCACGGAAAGCTCGGCGAACTGGCCGGGAGTATACGCGAATTTCTCCTGATCCTCGGGATTGAGAAAGACAAACCTGAACGTCTTGAGGTTCCGGTCTTCGGTTTCGGTCACAATATCATCTATCCGAACCGGATAAGGGAGATAGGGATTTTCCAAGAGATCATCCTCCTTTAAAGCTCAGTTACCGGGTTGCGCCCCTTAACCGGCAAAACCGGCGAACGCATTGCCGGATTAACCGTCATTACTCATCAATTGCAGCACTTCTCGTATATCGATATTCACGGGACAAAACTGCACGCAACGCCCGCAGCCGGAGCACTGAAACCCATCATCATACTTATCCACATAATACTTGAGCTTGTGCATGAATCGCTGGCGTACCCGCTGAAATTTCTGATCCCTTGGATTATGACCGGAACCATGCAGCGTGAACAGCGGAAACATGCAGGAATCCCAGTTCCTGATCCTGTCACCCTGTTTCCCCTCCACCTCGTCCTGGATATCGAAACACCAGCAGGTGGGACAAAGGAAGGTACAGGTCCCGCAGTTGATGCAGGCAAAGGCAACCTCTTCCCAGAAAGGTGCGTCAAACAGGTCATTAATGGTCTTTTCTCTGACAGGGTCAACTTTCCGCGATTCGGGCATGCCTTCAGCCGATTTTCCGGGCAGCTCGGCAGCACGCTTCAGGGTCTTTTCATCGGCCGTTTCCCCTCCTCCGGCATTGGTCAGGAACGCCTCGCCCTTGTCCGTGCAGCTCCGGGCCAGGTAGGTTTCCCCCGTATCATACAGCAGCACATCCAGTCCTTCTTCATGAAAGGGACCGCCACCCATTGCGGTGCAGAAGCACGTGGGGCAGGGTTCATTGCACCCCAGTCCCACCAGGGTCGTTGATTCAAAACGCTGTACCCACCACGGATCACGGAATTCAGGATTGTCAAAATTCCGCTTTACAATCTGAAAGGCATGGGCGTCGCAGGGTCGAATTCCCGCCACCGCCCGGGGAGTGTATTCTTTCGGTGCTTCCTTCAGAATCCTTCTTTCAGGGTCCTCTTCATCCAGCGAATATTCAAACATTCTTTCGGACTGGGGATAGACAAGACTTTTTGGAGAAAGCCGGGCATTCTGGTAGTCAAAATCCGGCACCGTCTCTTTTTCGAGAGGCTGAAAGACGTGGAAATCACCATCCTTCACCGGGACGAAGACCGTGTATTCTGTGGTCAGTCCCCGCAGGGTTTCCAGCCATGTTTCCTTGGAGAACATTTTTTCGGTCATAGAAGTTCCCTCTTCCAGGCACCATGTGCCTTATCAGGTTGCTCAGGCAGTAGGCTAAAGGCTTTTACGTTTTGCCTCTATTTAATGAAATCATTATAATCATCCGGCCGATAGACATCCAGCGGGGGTCTCTGATCCAGGCTGAGACCAGCCTCCCAGGAAAAAAGCTCCTCGGCATCTTTGTTGAGCTTTTTCGTAAATTGCCGTACGGGAATTCCCACGGGACACACTCTTTCGCACGCCCCGCAGTCGGTACATCGTCCGGCGCAGTGGTATGCGCGCAGAAGGTGGAACGTCATGGTATCCGTCGGATCGCTGCTTTTTCCGACCCATTGGGGCCGTGATTCGTCCACAAAGCAGGTGGGGCAATAGCATAACGGACACCCGTTCCGGCATGCGTAACACCGGATGCAGTTCGTGATCAGCTGCTGAAAAAAGCCCGTCTTTTCATCGGGAGACATGGCCTCGATTTTCCTGACGTCGCGGTATGGATCAACGGCTTCCTGTTCTTCCACCGGAGCACCCACCATTTCATCGTACTCAACCGGGTTCCGGTGCCGGCAGGCCGCGCAATTAGTCTGGAGGTAGTCGGCTTTCTTGAAGGTTTCTTCAAAATCCTTCCCCTTCACCGTAAAAGAGCCGTCCTTTTCCGTGATGTCCGCGATCTCTTTTTGTCCAACCGCCCTTTTCACGGCCCGGTGGTCTATCATGCCGGTGCAGGGAACACCGATAATGTAAAGCTGCTCCCGCTTGACCTGATTTTCGATGATATGAGTGACAATGTTCCTGGAATTGCACCCGTTTGCAAGGACACCTATTCGCTCAGTCCTTTTGGTCAGGTAGTTGCAGAGGTTCAGTCCGCAATTGCTGTCCCAGTGAAGCAGGTCCGCCCTGGCAGGGTCCCTGATCAGGAGCGGCTCATTCATCATGGGCACGGTGCCTTTCCGGTATCCGATAAAGACATCAACGGTTTTCTCTTCCAGGAGCTTCTTTGCAATCGCCCTGATCTTTTCCGTATACTCAATCATTATGCCACCTCGGCTCGTTTCTTGATGAGGTATTTGGCCGGTCCCAGTTCACCCACGGCCGTACTCACCTCGTTTGCTACTTCAACGAACTTGCTGGCCTCGGCCGAACTGATCCAGGAAAGATGCAACCTCCCCTGTTCCAGCCCCACGTGTTCCAGGAAATTTTTCAGGAGGGCGAACTTGCGTCTTGCGTAATAATTACCTTCCAGGTAATGGCAGTCTCCCGGGTGTCACCCGGAGACCCAGACGCCGTCCGCGCCGTGCCGGAAGGCGGCGAGAATGAATTTGGGGCTCACCCGGCCGGAACAGGGCACCCTGATAACCCGGAAATTGGGCGGGTACTGGAGACGGCTGACCCCGGCAAGGTCCGCCGCGCCGTAACTGCACCAGTGACAGAGAAAGGTGGTGATCTTCGGTTGCCAGTCGCTCATAGAAATCTCCTTATCTCACTTCCCATATGGCATATCTCACATCTCACTAATCATGGCCATGATCTGACCTTCTTCAAAGCCTCGCAGGTTGAGCGCGCCGGAGCGGCATGACGCCACACAGAGGCCGCATCCTTTGCACAGGGCCGCGTTGATCTGTGCCTTTCCGGCAAAGGGTCCTTCCTCAATGAAAGAGGGTGCGGAATAGGGGCAGATGGCCACGCACACCCCGCAACTGCTGCAATACGCGGGCGTTGCGTATGCCACGGTCCCGCTCACCCGGACGGTCTGCCGCGCCAGGAGGGTGACCGCCCGTGACGCTGCGGCCTGGGCCTGGGCCACCGATTCATCAATGGGTTTCGGATAATGCGTCGTTCCGCAGAGGAAAACGCCGTCCGTAGCAAATTCGGACGGGGCCAGCTTCGGATGGGCCTCCACAAAGAAGCCGTCATCGTTCAGGGTGATTTTGAAGTGCTGGGCAAGCTCTTCATCCCGGTAGGGCACGATGGCCGACGCGAGTGCAAGCAGATCCGCCTTTATGATGATCGGGCGCTGGAGAATCGGATCAATCACCTGGATCGCCAGACCCTCTTCCGAGCCTTCAACACCGGGTTTCGCATCAAGGCTGTAGCGCACAAAGATGACCCCCGCTTCACGCGCCTTTCTGTAAAGGGTCTCCCGTTCCCCGTATGTCCTGATATCCCGGTACAGGATGTAAACCTCCATGCCTGGGTTCAATTCTTTCAAATGAAGCGCGCTTTCCATGGAATGGGTGCAGCAGACCCGTGAGCAGTAGGGTCTGTCCGGTTCCCGGGAGCCCACACACTGGATGAAAACGGCCGTGTTTATGCCCTTCAGCGAAGAGGGATCATCCATAAACTTCCGGTCCAGCTCCAGGTGCGTTACCACCCTGGGGTCTTTCCCGTAGAGATATTCATCCGGTTTGTATTCCTCGGCGCCGGTGGCAATCACGGTGATGCCGTGTTCCAGCTCCTCTTCGTGGTTCCCTGATTTGAGGGTCGTCTTGAAATTACCTACAAAGCCGTCCACATGACGCAATGTGGTATTGAGGCGGACTGCAATGCGGTCATCTTTTTCCACTTCTCTCACCAGCGCCGCGAGGTTTTTCTGAATGTCCTCTCCTTTCCAGGTTCTGTAGAGGTTCAGGGCCTGGCCGCCCAAAGCGGCATTCCTTTCCACCAGGCATACCTCGTATCCCTGTTTGCTGAGAGTCCTGGCGGTAACCATGCCCGATATGCCGCCCCCCACGACAAGCGCCTTCTGGTTAATCCCCAGTTCGGTCTCCCGCAGGGGCTCCATGAGGGCCACCTTTGCCACTGCCATGCGTACCAGGTCCTTGGCTATGTCCGTGGCGGCCGCCGGATTATCCTTGTGGACCCAGGAGTCCTGGTTCCGGATGTTCGTCATTTCAAAAAGGTACTTGTTGAGGCCCGCGCTGACCAGCGTCTCCTGGAAAAGGGGTTCATGGGTCTTGGGGGTGCATGCCGCCACCACGATCCGGTTCAGGTTCTCCTCTTTTATGACCTTGGCAATGGTGTCCTGGGTGTCCTGGGAACAGGTGTACAGGTTGTCGGTCACATATTCCACGTACGGCAGGGACGCCGCATAATCCCTGACGGCAGGCACGTCCACGACGCCGCCGATATTGATCCCGCAGTGACAGACAAAAACTCCGATCCTGGGACGTTCGCCGGTGATATTCCTCTCTTCAGGTATTTCCTTGGTCCTGGTGAGGGTATTTCGACTCCCGCTGAGCAGCGCCCCTGCCTCGGCCGCAGCGGAGCTGGCCTCAACCACTGACTGGGGAATATCTTTGGGTCCCTGAAAGACCCCGCAGACATAAATGCCGCCACGCGAGGTGGCCACAGGGCTGAAGGACTCTGTCCGGCAGAAGTTCCCCTCAGTGAGGTCGATGTCAAGTTTTTCAGCCAGCGCCATGGTCTCGGGCGAGGTCTCGAGGCCGACCGAGAGAATGACCATGTCGAAGCTCTCTTCCAGGAAGGCGCCCTTCTCATCGGCATATCTCAGGATCAGATCGTCGGTCGCTGTATCCGGAAAGATGGAATGGACCCGGGAACGGATGAACCGAACCCCGTGCTTTTCCCGGGCATCGTCATAGTACCGCTCGAAGTCCTTTCCATGGGTTCGCATGTCCATATAAAATATGGCACAGTCCAGATCATCGCCGCCGTGTTCTTTGGCAATGACCGCCTCTTTAATGGCGTACATGCAGCACACCGCTGAACAGTATGCATTGTCGCACCGGTTGATATCCCGGGAGCCCACACACTGTAACCACGCTATTTTTCTGGCCTCCTTGTGATCGGACATCCGCACCAGGTGCCCCATGGTCGGTCCGGATGCCGAGAGGATCCTCTCAAACTCCATTGAGGTCATGATATTTGGATGGTCGGCGTAGTTGTAGGTATCAAACCTCGACGGATCAAATGCGTCGAATCCGGGCGCCAGGATTACCGACCCCACCTGGAGATCAACGGTTTCCGGTTGCCAGGCGTGTGTCGCGAGCGTCACCGCCTCCGCGCCGCACGCATTTACACATTGAAAGCATTCACAGCAGTAGCCGCAGTTCAAACAACGATCGGCTTCCTCCCGACCGGCTTCCTCGCCATACCCCAGCTCCACTTCATTGAAATTGCCGTTTCTCTTCTCCGTCGGCAACTCCGGCATCCGGGCCCTGGATTTGCGGGCGGCATCAGGGGGGATCGGCCGGTACAGGGGATTGTCTTTTTCAATGGGTTCCCGCCCTTCAGCCATGTCTCTGCCGTCAAGATAGCGTTCAATGGATTCTGCGGCTTCCCGCCCGGCAGCAATTGCACCGATGGCCACCCAGGGGCCGGTCTGGGCGTCGCCGCCGGCGAATACCCCTTCCCGGCCGGTGACGTAGGTGGTGGCATCCACATCAATGGTTCCCCAACGAGTAAAGTCCAGACCGGTGATATCCTCAAGGGCTGAGAGGTCGGGCCGCTGCCCGATGGCTGGAATCAACTGATCGATCTCTATTTCGTACTCGCTCCCGGGGATGGGTATCGGTCGTCTTCTGCCCGAAGAGTCGGGTTCTCCCAGCTCCATGCGGATACACCGCACGCCCACTACCGCGCCGTCCCGTGTCAGAATTTCCTGGGGGGCGGAGAGATATGTTACATGGACCCCTTCCTCTTCCGCGGCACTGATCTCTTCTTCCCACGCGGGCATCTCCGCCCGTGTGCGCCGATAGATGATGTTTACGTCCTCTGCACCCATCCGTACGGCCGACCGTGCCACATCGATGGCCACGTTTCCGCCGCCGATGATGGCCACCTTTTTCCCGGTCTTCACCTTGCCGGTAAGATTGAGTTCCCTGAGGAAGTCGACACCCTGGCGCACCCCTTTCGCCTTTTCCCCGGGGACCCCCAGCTCGATGCCTTTGTGAGCGCCGATCGCCAGATACACCGATGCATATCCCTTTTCGAAAAGGTCATCGATTGTCAA
The DNA here is from genome assembly GCA_964633015.1 of uncultured Desulfobacteraceae bacterium. Classification (GTDB taxonomy): domain Bacteria; phylum Desulfobacterota; class DSM-4660; order Desulfatiglandales; family Desulfatiglandaceae; genus B46-G9. The sequence continues at coordinate 47,060 of CAZWEV010000029.1, forward strand.
GTCAGGGCCCAAGGGTGTATTGGTCTTGATCTCCACTCCCAGGTTCTGGATCAACTCGATTTCCGCATCAAGGACCTTGCCTGGAAGTCGATGCTCGGGAATACCGACGCGCAGCATGCCTCCCGCTTCGGGCAGGGCCTCGTATATAACGGATTGTATCCCCTTGCGGGCCAGGTGATATGCCGCTGAAAGGCCGGCCGGTCCCGATCCGATGATGGCTACCTTTTCATCTCTCCCGGGGGCACATGCTATTTCAATGCGGCGCGGATCAAACTGGTCCGCTGCCAGTCGTTTCAGGTCACGAATGGCCACCGGGTCATCCACCTCGGCACGACGACACGCATCTTCGCACCCGTGGGGGCAGATTCTGCCCAGGACACCGGGCAGGGGGAGGTCTTTCATGATAATCTTCAGGGCCTCCTCGTACTTGCCCTCCTTGACCATCTGCACATATCCCTGCACATTTAATCCGGCGGGACATGCCAGACGGCAGGGGGCCTTATCCGCCTTCTGAATGGCAAATGCTCCGGGTATGGCCTGGGCATACTTCTTAAACGTGGCCTTCCTGGTCACCAGACCCTGCTCATACTCGCTGGGCAGGACCACCGGGCACACTTCGACACAGTCGCCGCAGGAGGTGCACCGGGATTCATCAATGTACCGGGGGGTCTTGCTGAGGGTGATGGTGAAATTGCCTTCCGTTCCCTCGATTTTTTCAACTTCTGCACAGGTGATGAGGTTGATATTCAGATGCCGGCCGACCTCGACCAGTTTCGGCGAGATAATTCACATGG
>CAZWEV010000030.1:0-47397 GCA_964633015.1 uncultured Desulfobacteraceae bacterium
CCTATTATCATTACAAAAATAAGACTGTAGAATGGTCGGGACGACTGGATTTGAACCAGCGACTCCCGCGTCCCGAACGCGGTGCTCTACCAGACTGAGCCACGTCCCGACTGAAAAGAAAACATACTCTATTTTTTCCCGAGGGGCAAGGGTATTTTGTCCCTCAGGATATGCACGAAGTTCCCCATGATCCTGGCAGTAGCGCCCCAGATTATATTCCCCTGGTACTCGTAGCCCGGCGCCTGAAAGGATTTCCCCTCGTGCTCGAAGGTGTAGTTGTTCATTTTTGCGTGTTGGGGATAAAACACGGACAGGGGAACTTCCAACACGCTTTCCACTTCCGCGGGATTCACAGAATAGGTGTATCCCGATCGCACGAGGCCCACGTAGGGATGTATGAGGAAGTTTGACACAAGTGTCAGGGTATCGTCAACAGGGCCCAGGATATCGATGAATTCTTCCGATAAGCCGATTTCTTCCCATGTCTCCCGCAGGGCTGTTTCCCGGTAAGAGCTGTCTTCCTCATCAACGGCACCTCCAGGAAAAGAAATCTGCCCTTTGTGGTGCTCAACGGAGTTTGTACGCCTGGTGAAAAGGACGAGGATGGTCCCCTCTCTCTCCAGGAGCGGGAGAAGAACGCCGGCATGGCGCAGAGAGTTACCGCCGGTGTCAATCCTTCTCGGTTCCCGGGAGAGAAGAATATCCCGTATCAACCCCGCGATGTAGGTCAGATCCGGCACAATTTCATTTTCCTGGAAATAAGAAACTCATCTGGATACACCGTAGGTCTCAAGGTAGGCGTCAAAGGCAGCCTTGGTATCTTCATCAATGGGTCTCCTGTGACCATTGACAAGGACAGGTACCTTTTCCCGGTAAAGGAATTCCACTAATTCCCGGATCCCGGCTACCGCGTAGACAGGGACCCCGCTCTTATCAACAAAGTCCTGTACGGCATCCTTTCCCCGTTTGCCCGGGATCACTTTTCCATCTTTGTCATACACGGCCGTGACCTGCTCCCTGTCGACCCCGATCCCGATCCCCATAATGCGGCAATGGATGTGCATGGTCCGCGCCTGCTGCTCCACCTTTTCAATGAGATCATATTTCGTCCCCATAGAGGTGGCCACATCGTCCACAACGAACACCCGGCACCCGTCAAAAAAGGCCCTGTTTACAAACATGCTTCCCGATACGCTCCCTTCGCCATGGGTCTTGGTTTCTTTCCGGTCGTATTCAAAAAACATATCGCGGCCATACTCCTGCCACACGGATATGGCTGTTGCCAAGGCGATGGCACTTCCTTTATACGAGGGACCCAGGATGATGTCGGTATTATCGGCCAAACCCCGCTCCATCATCATCCCCGCGAAAAAAGAGCCCAGCATCAGGCTCAACCGACCTGTCTTGAACATGGCCATGTTCACGAAATAGGGAGTCGTTCGCCCGTCTTTCAGGACCAGGCCGGGAGCAAAAAAAAGAGCGCCTGTTTCTGCGAGTACCTGCGCAAGCTTTTCTTTGTATGCTTCCATGTTGTTATCATAGTCCAATGCTCCAAGGGCTTCAATACATTTCTGGCGCCACAGATTGCTTGACAATACTTAAAGGTGGTGATATATATTTAGCTCGTTTTGGTTACTCTCATCTTTAGTGAGGAGGTGTTCCCATGCCTGAAGAGCAAGTTGCCGTGATCGTTAAGTTTTTTTCCAAACCCAGTGTGGCTGCCCTTGAGATAACAAGCGGCATTATTAAAGTCGGGGATGTGCTGCGGTATAAGGGTCATACAACTGATTTCACTGAAGAAATAAAGACCATGGAGATTGATAATCAGGCCGTGGAAGAAGCGAAGTCAGGAGATCTCGTGGGCATCAAAGTGAAAGAACGCGTTCGGGAGAATGACAAGGTTTTCAAGGTAACGGACTAATCCTGGATTTTCTTCAGGACCGGGGGTATGAGCCTCCGGATATAGGCCTCCTGGTCAAAGGCATTCAACGAGCAGAACTCCTCATAACCCGGATGGGCGGGGCTCAGGGCGGGAACTTTTGCCTGGATGCCCGGCGCCACCTCTTCAAACCGGGTGACGATCTCCACGATGGTCAACTCCTCCCCCGGGTAGTGGTCGATCCAGCCCAGGCGTTTCATACATTCAAATCGTATCCGATCCAGCAGGAAAAGGTACCGATCAATCACTGCCATCTTGCTTTTCGCATTGATATCATTAAATTCAAATCCGGACCCAAGGGACTCCAGGTTCATGATGAGATCGTAGAGATAGAAGGTGCCCTTGTCCTTTCCCTGCGCCAGATAAGAGAGGGCAGGCTGGGAGATATCGGATAACTTCGTATCCACCCCGAAATGCTGCCCGAACTGGCTCACCCAGTTTCGGTAGCCCCTTTTCGCCGCGATAACCAGGCGGCCTTCTGCTAAATCAACGATCCTCGACATTGTTCCCGGTCGGTCCATTACTCCAGACACGCCTTCACAAACCCGTAGAATAGGGGAGACGGTTTTTCCATCCTTGACTTCAGTTCAGGATGGGCCTGGGTGGCCACGAAGTATTTCAGATCGGGTAGTTCAATGAACTCCACCAACCGCCCATCCGCGGATGTTCCACAGAAAACCATCCCCTTCTCCTGGATGGTTTTATGATATTCGGGATTGACCTCATACCTATGTCGGTGTCGCTCAGAAACGGTCTCCGTCCCATAGAGTCTCCGCACCACGGTCCCTTCTCTCAGGACAGCCGGATAAGCCCCCAACCGCATGGTCCCTCCCTTTTCGGTGACATCTTTCTGCTCGGGGAGCACGTCGATTACCGGATAGTGGGTATTCGGATCGATTTCAGTTGAATTTGCCCCGGAAAGATCGCACACGTGTCTCGCGAACTCGATAACGGCAAGCTGGAGCCCCAGACAAAGTCCGAGAAACGGGATATTTTTTTCCCGGGCCACCCGGATGATCTCGATCTTGCCTTCTGTGCCCCGAGACCCGAAGCCTCCCGGCACAATAATGCCGTCCACCTCATCCATGAATGACGTATCATGAAGATCAGTGGTCTCAATCCACTTCACATTTATCTTGCATCCCAGATGCGCTGAACAGTGGTTAAAAGATTCGATGATGGATGCATAGGAGTCTTCCAGTTTCGTGTACTTTCCGCACATGGCGACCTGAATGGATCGCTTTGGGTTCCTGAGATTGTGGATTAATTCTTTCCATTTTCTCAGGTCCGGCGGGCTGTAAATATTGAGTTTCTTGTGGACGATTTCAGGAAGTCGCTCCTGTTCGAAGATCACTGGAATCTCGTATATATCCTCAACATCAAGACCGGTAATGACCGCTTCGGGCTCAACATCACAAAAGGAGGAAATTTTCCCGCGTATCTCCTTTGTGAGGAATTCCGGGCATCTGCCGATAATGATGTCAGGGAAAATACCTCTTTGCTTCAGGAGGTTGACGCTCTGCTGGGTGGGTTTTGACTTCTGTTCGTTAACCCCGTAGGGGATGGGAACATAGGTCAGATGAACGTAAAGGATGTTCTGCCTGCCCACATCCTCCTTCATCTGTCGCATGGATTCCAGAAAAAGTTCATTCTCGATGTCCCCGACCGTTCCCCCTATTTCGACAATCAGGAGGTCAGCCCCTTCTTCCCGGCCCACCTCAAAAATGTGGTTTTTTATGACATCGGTAACGTGGGGTATGTATTGCACCGTCTTCCCCAGGTAATCACCCCGGCGTTCTTTTTTTCTAACCATGTTAAAAACCTTGCCCATGGTCAGATTCCATTTGGACTTGCAGGTCACTCCGAGGAAACGTTCATAGTGTCCGAAATCCATGTCCACTTCCCCCCCGTCATCAAGGACAAAAACCTCCCCATGCTCGAACGGATTCATAGTGCCCGGATCCACATTCAGATAGCCGTCACATTTTATGGGGACGATCTTCAGTCTGGAGGAAAGCAGGTGGCCGATGGAAGCGGCGGCAATTCCCTTTCCGAGCCCGGAAAGCACACCGCCCGTCACGATTATATACTTGGTTGGCATTTCCATCTTCTCCCCGGTAGAAGGGCTCGTACTAACAACGCGCATCCGGACCTTCCGATTTCCGGACGACCGCTGCCCTGAAACTATCCGCATTTGTGTGGTTAGTCAAGGGCTAATATCATCACCCGGTACCCGGGGACCAATACCATATAGAATGCTTTGTTTCAGGGACCACACAATATATTGTTATTATTGCTTGACATCCTGTCAAAATACGGCTATAGAAAACGTCTACTCCGACTGTGCGATCCGTACAGTCGGATTCGTGAAACAGGAAGCAACTCCGATAACCCCTCGGAATGCTCCGGTTTTCAGGCTGTGCTGGTGCGGAGATCCATAGTGCAGTCCGGATGTACCGGGGATATTTCCGTGGACAAGGAAGGAATCAGGGACTTGGAACCCCGAAAAATTCTCATCGTGGATGATGAGCCTGCATTATCCGCCCTGCTCTGTGAGATGCTCGAAATGGAAGGTCCCTATAGGGTTCACAGGGCCTTCAACGGTCTGGAAGGGGTCGAGAAATATAAGGAATTTTCTCCTGATCTGGTGATCATGGATATGAATATGCCGGTCATGAACGGGTATGATTCCAGTCGCAGTATTAAATTATACGACCAGGACGCGCGAATTCTCGTTCTGACCGGGAACCCCTCGGACATAAACGCGAAAAAGACCATCAAAGAGGGATTCGCGCTCGCCCTCCTTGAAAAGCCCTTGCGGATCCACGACCTGACCCGTATTGTGAACAGGAACCTGCCCGCGCCCTCATAATACTATCGAACGAATCGAGGCTTTTCCACTGCCATGAGCCCGATCATCGCCATTGTGGGACGACCCAACGTGGGGAAGTCCACTCTCTTCAACAGGCTCTCCAGGTCAAGGAATGCCCTGGTGGACGATACCCCCGGCGTTACCAGAGACCGTCTTTATGCGACCATCCTCCACGACAATATTCCACTCACCCTTGTAGATACGGGAGGATTTGAGGACGTGGGGCAGGATCCTTTGCTGGGGATGGTTCGGGAACAGGTCCTCAGGGCGGTCGAAGAAGCGGACGGGATCATCTTCGTGGTGGACGGCAGACAGGGAATACTGCCCGGCGACGAAGAGATGGCAGACATCTTGCGTCGCGGAAAAAAAGGCGTGTATCTCGCGGTCAATAAAATAGACGGCCCGGAACATGAGCACCTGGCCGTGGAGTTTTACCGGCTGGGCATCGACCCCGTCCTTCCCGTATCCGCCGCGCACGGCTATGGGATCAAGTCACTGCTGGCCGCCGTAACCGCACATATTCCTGAAACCCCACCCGATCATGACGATGAAGACCAGATCAGGATATCGGTCCTGGGAAGGCCAAATGCCGGAAAATCGTCCCTTATCAATCGGATACTCGGCCACGACCGCCTTCTGGTAAGCGCCCTTCCCGGTACGACCAGGGATTCCATTGATACCCCGTTCACGTGGCAGGGGAAAAAATATCTTCTGATCGATACAGCGGGAATCAGGAGGAAATCCAGGGTCAGAGGAAAAATTGAAAAATTTTCTGTTATAAAAGCCCTCAGGAGCCTGGACCGTTGCCATATTGCCACGATACTTTTGGATGCTGATCGTGAGATATCAGAGCAGGATGCCCGTATCTGCGGCTATGCATTTGATAAGGGGAAAGGCATTGTGCTGGCGGTCAACAAATGGGATGTGGTGAAAGGGGATCAGCGCAAGCGGACATTCCTGGAAAGCGAAATGGACCGCCGCCTGAAATTTGTTTCTTTTGCTCCTGTGATACGACTCTCCGCGCTCACCGGTGAACGGGTCATGCGGCTCTTTCAAAAAATCGATCTTGTCTATGCAGACTATTCCCGCCGGATCAGAACAGCCGATGTCAACAGATCCTTGGCGGAAATGATCCAAAAGCACCCACCGCCAAGAATCGGGAAAGGCTTCCTGAAATTTTTTTACGCTACCCAGAGCAGCACCCGGCCCCCGACCTTTGTGGTTTTCGTGAACAGACCGGACATGGTCCATTTTTCCTATGAACGTTTCCTCACAAACCAGATTCGTGATCATTTCAACCTGGCACATACCCCTATCCGGCTGGTATTTCGGAAGAAATGAACAAGGAATATTTCGAAAAAGGGAAAAGGCGGTCAAAAATACTTCTGGTTCTTGAAAATCAGCTCAACCCGGCGGTTCTGTGCACGCCCGGCCTCGGTGCCATTCGCAGCAACAGGGCGTGAAGCGCCGTATCCCGCAATCGCGATACTCTCGGGCGGCAGCGCTTCCTTCTGCACCAGATAGTGCATCACCGCATATGCACGACCCAGTGAGAGGGCCTTGTTGGAAGAATAAAGCTCCGTGTGTATAGGAACGTTATCCGTAAAACCGTCGATGTAGATCTGATAGCTGGTGATCCGTATGAATTGCGCAATCTTTGCGAGAAGAGGTTTCGCCTCTTCTCTTATTTTCGCACTGCCCGAATGAAACAGGAGATGCTGACCGAAAACAAGCTTGAATCCACCCTCCACGTTCTGATACGTCAGTGACCCGCTTGCCCCCTTGAACAGGTCTTCGGGATTATCAGAGGTTATATCCACCTTCTCATTCTTGATTTTGTCCTTCTTGACCACCACCGTATCTTTCAGCGTTTCGGCTATCCCCTCTATCAGGTTTTCTTTGGGGTGGGCGATTTCTCCATACTCCTTGAAGGCCAGGATACCGCAACTTGCGGTAAAATTGTGAAACATGCTCTTCATCTTCAGTTTATTCATGGAAGACATGGAAAGGAGGAGGACAAAGAAGGTGAGGAGCAAGGTCGACAGGTCTGAAAATGTCACCATCCAGGCCGATGTCTGGTTCCCGTCTTTTTCAGCGCCCTTGTCTTTCTTGTTATTCTCCATCTCTTTCGCCTCTCAATTTGAACAGGAATCCTTTGAAATCCAAGAGGATATTCCGGTTTGCCGCCCGTTTCCGAAGATGAAACGGTATCCTCGCACGATAATTGCAGATAATCTCAACCTGGTTGTCCCGAGCTATCTGCCCCGTCTCAATATCTTTTTTCTCCTGCCGGTACCCAAAGCCGTGTGCCACCATCTTCTTCATAGGAATCCGGGCATCATTCCTGAAAAAGTTGTACACCGCCATGGCCCGTTCTGCAGAAAGATACATGGCACGTTTCACCGGATCACGAGCAAGGATCACCTCCGTCCCATCAGCGAAGCCCCTCAATTCGATCAGGCCGGGCACTCCCTTGATGATGTGCCCTATCTCCGTCAGAAATTTCGTGCTCGCAGGTTTTATCGTCGTGGAGTCCCGGTCGAAAAGCACTCTTTTCGACAGGGTGATGATGATCCTTTCCTTTTCCCGTCTGATCCGCACATCCGCATCCAGCCCGTTCTTAAACGCGACGTTGCGCAACTGCTCAAAATCCACCTCTTCTTTCACCATAGGTGCCGACCCAAGCGTCACATTCACCCCGGTTTCCTTCCCCAGTACGGAGTGGGCGCCGGGTTTAAAGCCAAATGCCCCGATGAGGGAATTCAGGGCCTCCCTTTTTCTATTGGCATCGATGGTGGAAATGGTCATGAGAAGCACAAAGAAGGTCAGGAGCAGCGTCATCAGGTCCGTATAGGTGGTAATCCACGCGTTGGTATTCTGGGGATCTTCTTCCTGTTCACGCTTGGTCATCTGCAAGATTCCTCTGGTCCGGCAGGTTGCGACAAAATTGTGGCGCTCATGTCAACAACAAAGACACTTTCCCCTGCCGGCCACGGTTGCGCCTGTTTTAAAGCCCATGATGAGCAATAACCATGCCATGGCCGGCAATCCCGTTGAGACCCGCCAATAGGGCATCTCCCATGGAGCTGAAAGCTTTCATCCATGTGGCCCGCACCAATTAGCGTCTTGACAGAAACCGCCTGATCTGGTTCATTGAAAAACACCTGACCCATGCCCCCATTCCAGAAAAATCGTGAAGGAGAAACCATGAACATCGAGATAAGAGTCGGGACCGTCACACTCAATGCCGTCCTCAATAATACCCCAACTGCGAAAAAGATAGCCGGGGTTCTTCCCTTGAGCTGCCCGTTTCATACCTGGGGAAACGAGATCTATTTCACCATCCCGGTGGAAGCAGGGCTGGAAGAAGACGCCAGGGAAGAGGTGGAGATTGGACTTCTCGGATACTGGCCGGCGGGCAGTGCATTCTGCATCTTTTTCGGTCCTACGCCCATGAGCCGGGACGGCAAGATCATCCCTGCAAGTCCGGTCAACGTCATCGGAAAAGTTACTGATGACGCCGCCCGGTTGAAAGCAGTCATGGGGGAATCCACGGTGGAGATCATGCCCGTTTCCAAATGATCTGGAGAGGATATCATGGAACTTCACGATATTATCTATACCAAATCCAATGCAACCGCCACTATCAGCCTTGACAGACCGGATACGCGGAATGCCTTTACCATGCCCATGGTTGAGAGTCTCTGCAAGGCCCTTCATGACGCATGGACTGATGACCGAGTCAAGGTAATTGTTCTCAGCGGTGAGGGAGACTCCTTTTGCTCCGGGGGAAATGTCAAAGATATGGCTGATGGAAAACTCGCTTCATGGGATATGAAACGCTTTCTGTGGGACCATGTCCAGCGACTTCCGTTGCTCATGCGGGACGTGGACAAGCCCATCGTTGCCGCCATAGACGGTCCTGCACATGGAGGAGGCTTTGACCTGGCCATGGCATGCGACCTGCGGATCGCAAGCGAAAGGGCCACCTTTTGCGCCACCTACGTGAAGATCGGACTTGCACCGGGAAACGGCAGTGCCTATTTCCTGCCCAGGTGTATTGGAACCACCCGGGCACTGGACATTCTTCTGACGGGCCGCGTTGTGGACATGAAAGAAGCAATGGATCTCGGCCTGGTGCAGGCTGTTGTACCAAAGGAACGCCTCCTTGAAGATGTGTTTACCTATGCCGGGCAACTGGCACAGTGGTCCCTTGAGTCTCTAAGAGCAGTGAAGCGGTCCGTTTATCATGGACTGCATTCGGATCTCCAGGGGCACCTTGACTATATGTCTTCCCAGCTTGCGTTGCTGACCCAAACCCCGGAACACCGGAAAGCGGCAGAAACATTCGCTCATAAGAGAGAGCCGGATACCCCGTAGCAGAAATGGCTGCCGCAAAATTGTGTATACATTCCTATGGATTTTTGCTAATGTGACCAAAAAGATACACGGAGAGATATTTCCGGCTTTCTCCACCTATCGGACTATTCCTCTTTCACCCCTAACCGCGGCAGGAGTGTCTATGCGGAAGACGACTTCTGATTCCTATACCCCCATTGATCGACTGAAGGAGATCTCCAACTGGGTCTCATCAGTCCTGGACCTTGATCACCTCCTGGAGCTGATCATTGACAGCGCCACGCGAATGATGAAGGCCAAAGCAAGTTCTCTCCTCCTCCTGGACCCAAAAACCAGAAAGCTCTATTTCAAAGTGGCGACCGGTGAAAAAAGGGAAGAGGTGCGGAAGTATGAAATCGATATGGGCCAGGGAATCGCCGGGTACGTGGCCGAGAAAGGCGAGCCGTTACTGATCCCTGATGTGACGAAAGACCCGAGATGGTACAAGGTTATCAGTGAATCGACCGGATTCGAAACCAAGTCCATTGCCTGCGTCCCTATGGAAATGGATGGCGAAGTCATAGGGGTAGTTGAAATCATAGACAAAGAAGATGGAAGCCCCGTCCGCGAGGAAGACATGAATACGCTCACTGTCTTCGCGCAGCTTGCCTCTCTTGCCATCAGCAACGCCAGAAAATTCGACCAGTTTAAGAAAGAAAACCGCGACCTGAAGGAAGAACTGGAGAACAAGTATCAAATCATCGGGGACAGCCCTGTCTTTCAAAAAGTCCTTTCCGACGCATTCAAAGTTGCCAATTCCAAGACCACCACTCTCCTTGTTGGAGAAAGCGGGACAGGGAAGGAGCTCCTTGCCCGGCTTATTCACCGGGCAGGCCCAAGGAAAGACAGACCCATGATCATCCTCAACTGCGCGGCCCTGCCGGAAACATTGCTGGAAGCCGAACTCTTCGGGTATGAAAAAGGGGCATTCACCGGTGCGTTAACCCGCAACCCTGGAAAGTTTGAGCTGGCTGACGAGGGCACAATATTCCTGGATGAAATTGGGGAAATGACGCCAGGGATGCAGGCGAAACTTCTGCGAGTACTCCAGGAAGGCGTGTTTTATCGCGTGGGCGGCAGCAAATCGATCTCCGTGGATGTACGGGTGATTTCCGCTACCAACAGAAATATTGCCGAAGAAGTGGCGGAAGGACGTTTTCGAGAGGACCTGTACTATCGCCTCAACGTGGTGAGAATCAATATAGCGCCGCTCAGGGAAAGAAGAGCGGACATACCGCTTCTGGCGCACTATTTCCTCGAAGAATTCAGCCTGGAAAAGGGATCGAGGGGCATGAAGATCTCTGACCAGGCCATGAAAAAGATGCTTGAGTACGACTGGCCGGGAAATGTCAGAGAACTCCGTAATGCCCTGGAGCGTGCAGTTGTCATGGGGAACGGCCGGGACGTCCTCCCTGAAGATCTTCCGATTACCGGCACCGGGACTGCCCCGTCGGGGTTGGAATTCGGTCTTACGTTGAAAGAAGCCCTGGACCATTTCAAGAAGGAGTTTGTGACCTTGAACCTCCAGAACACAGGAGGAAACAGGAGCAAAGCGGCAAAAGTAATGGGTATCCAGCGAACCTATTTATCAAGACTGATTTCAAAATACAACATTATCGGTATCTAGCCCGCATTTCTCAGACGCAAGACCCGTTTCCCTGCTGGGCCGGCGCCCAGGAGGGACCCATTTCATAGAGTAATTCCGTGCGGATATGGCCAGATGCCCCGAAACTGAACTCCGATATTACCCACGCTCAGCTCTCGCTGTTCTTCCTGTGCTGAACGTTGCGCCCGTATCCTTTTGACGTGTATGACGGGAAAATTTCCTCTCCCCGGGTCTTCAGCGGCCGGGGATTCTTGGAGAGAGCATGCATGAGCCTCATCTTTGATAAAAGAAGTGCCGACGCCTACGATACCTGGTACCGGTCCAGACAAGGGCAGGCACTTGACCGCTCCCTGGGAAACATGCTGCCCCTTTTCCTTGATCCGAAGGCGGGAGACCGTGTATTGGATATCGGCTGCGGCTCGGGAAATCATCTTCTCCTCCTCAGCAGGCTTGGACTGGACATCAGTGGTCTGGACGCTTCCTCTCATATGATCCAAAGGGCAAAAGAGCGGCTCGGCAACCGATGCACCCTCAAGCTGGGGATAGCGGAGGATCTGCCCTTTGATGATAATGAGTTTGATTATGCCATCCTGATTCATACCCTTGAATTCCTGGACGATTCACTTCCGGCTATCAGGGAAGCCGGACGCGTTGCAAGGCAGAAGGTCCTGGTGGGAGTCATGAACACCCTCTCCTGTGAAGGTGTCAAGAGAAGGATCCAGGGGTATCTTGGCGACTTCCTGTTTCGTCGGGCTCGATTCTTCAATCTCTGGGAGATGAAATCATTTCTGAAAATGGCACTTGGTCCCGTTCCTCTCTCATGGGGCTGTATTCCACCGATCATGGGACAGCCGCCCAGGATCAACAGGGAAAAAACGGGCCTTGTCATGGAAAAATATCTCCCCTTTTCGTCTCTTCTCTGTCTCTCGGCAACCCTGATGTATACCGCAAGAACCCAAACCATGCCCCTGAAAAAGCGCTTGAAGAGAGCGGGCCGCAGCGTAGTAGAGGCGAAGGCTTTTCAGGACTTGAAACCTCTGGGAGGAGCAGACAGCAATGAAAGAGGCGTATCTCTATGAAAAACAGGAACACAATCGCGTCCGTTGTTTTCTCTGCAATCACCGTTGTTTGATCAAGGATGGCGATAGAGGCATTTGCGGCGTCAGGGAAAACCACGGTGGAAGGCTTGTGAGCCTTGTCTACGAACGGGTTATCGCGACCCACAGCGATCCCATTGAAAAAAAACCCCTCTTCCACTTCCTTCCCGGGTCCCGGTCCTATTCTATCGCCACCGTGGGATGCAATCTTAGGTGCCGCTTCTGCCAGAACGCGGATATCTCTCAGATGCCGGTTGACCACCATCACGTCCTTGGTGAAAAGATGACCCCCGAGACGATTGTGTCCGAAGCCCTTCGCAGCGGTTCAGCCACAATCGCGTATACCTATACCGAACCAACCATTTACTTTGAACTTGCCCTGGACACCGCCAGAATGTCAGTGAAGGAGGGGCTTCGAAACATATTTGTTTCAAACGGCTACATGAGCAAAGAATGTCTTGAGGAAATTCATCCGGATCTGCACGGGGCCAATATTGATCTGAAGGCCTTCAGCGACCGGTTTTACAAAGAACAGTGCGGGGCAAAACTGGATCCCGTGCTCAAGACCCTCGCCACCCTGAAAGAACTGGGCGTCTGGCTGGAAGTGACCACCCTGTTGATTCCGGGCCTGAACGACTCCGCGGAGGAGCTCAGGATGCTCTCACGATATCTGGCTGACCTCGATCCCAATATCCCCTGGCATATCAGCAGATTTCACCCGACCTATAAATTACTGGATGTCCCCTCCACCCCGGCCGAAACAATCCATCGTGCCCGCGATATCGGCTACGAAGCAGGATTGCGATATGTTTATTCAGGCAATCTCCCTGGTGATGAAGGAGAAAAGACCTTCTGCCACCATTGCGGGGAATTGCTTATCGATCGGATCGGTTTCTCTGTGGGTAGGAACAGGATACAGGACCACCGCTGTCCCAAGTGCCGAGAAAGCATCCCCGGCGTTTGGAAGTAACCAAATCCGCCGTCTAAATTCCGCAATGGTAATCTTGTGGGTTGATTTGAGGAAAGTCCTGATCATCAGCAAGGTGTCAGATGCAAGTCGAAGATCCCGTCCCCGGCGGGAGCGCCGCATCGGAGATCCCTTGTTATGTGCGGGAGGAGCGACGAATGAAAGGCGTATAGCCAATACGTCGCAAGGAGGAGCGACCGAAGGCAACGCGGCTTGAGCTCTGCGAAATCCCGTCTTGGCGGGAAAATGATACCTTGATGGTGGATCAGGGGAGTAAACCGTTGCTTTTTTCCGTAGCCCCTGCTACGGTTTCAGAAGGGAGGGCTCTCACAGGGTTCTTCTTCGCATGAATCCCTGCCGGCCTTTTTGACCTTCTTCCATCCGGCGGGGATTCAGAAGGCGCCCGCTAGCGTGCCCCGCCCGGAGCTTCTCACCGATCTTCGGAGTGAGAGGGCAGAGAAACAGGATCTTTGAGTGAAACGAGGACCTTATTGATGAAAGATGAGCAAGAACTTGTCCTGAAAGCGACAAAAGAAATTGTGGTGAAATTTATTGAAGTGGGCAGACTGTCGGTCAGTTCATTCGCCGATACATGGCAGCACATATTCACGACTGTCCAAGGCTCTCTGGACGGTTCCCCCAAGTCTGAAAACAATGACCATTAATAATCGACTTTCACAAGGAACAGCCCGTGAGCAGGGGCCTTGGGACCCGCCATGCGCCGGTCTCCCGATTCCAGGATTGAGCTGAACCGTGCTGCCGTAATTTTCCCTAAACCCACTTCGACCAGGGTGCCGACCAGATTTCGAACCATATGCCTGAGGAACCCTTCCGCTTCCATTATGATCCGCAACCGCCCTTCATCTTGCTCGATGAGTTCGACCCGGCGTACGGTCCTCACGGGGTTCGTGTTTGCACTTCCTGAAGATCTGAACGCCGAGAAATCGTGCTGACCGAGAATCGATTGAAGACTCAAACGCATTTCACCGGTCTCCAACTGCTTCCGGATATGCCACACGTATCTCCGGAGAAAGATGTCAGGTCTGACGGAGTTCAGGATACGGTATTCATAGGTTTTGCGTCTGGCGCTGTATCTGGCGTGAAAGTCTTCTGAAACATATGCACATTCTTTCACAAAGACGTCGGCCGGGAGCAGTGCGTTCAGGCCTTTTTCTATCACGCCGGGATCAAGTTCGGAATGGGTTTTAAAGTGGGCGACCTGACCCAGGGCGTGGACTCCAGCATCCGTTCGTCCCGAAGCAAAAAGCCTGACCGGTTCTTCAAGCATTTTTTCCAGTCTCTCTTCAAAGACCGCCTGGAGGGTTACTGCATTTTTCTGCCTTTGCCATCCATGGTATGCGCCTCCATCATATGCGATAACCAGTCGTATCTTCTTCTCCCTCACAGGATTCCCTCATCCAACAGTCGGCACTTCCTTTTCGTACCGTCAAAGGGTACAAACAAAAATGGGAGCCCGCTTGAGCTCCCATGTCTCTTAATCATATCTTTCGGCTGAAAACCGAAGACTCCCCCGACTGCCCCAGGATTTTCCTCACCTCCAAAATTGGTCTTCTTTGACAGTCCTGTATCTTTAAGAACCTTGAGAAGGATTGAGCCAGGCTTTCTGCCTGCGGGGATATTTATCGTTTTGAATACTGGAAACGCGCCCTGGCACCCGGCTGTCCATACTTTTTTCTTTCTTTCATCCTGGAATCCCTTGTCAGGAAACCCGCTTTCTTGAGCGAATCCCGCAACTCCTGATCAAATATCACCAAGGCCCTGCTGATCCCGTGTCTGATGGCACCCGCCTGTCCCGTTATACCCCCGCCTCTCACGTTCACGAGGATGGTAAATTTGTCAAGCATGTCAGTTCTCTTCAGCGGTTCTTCCACGAGAATCCGGTCGGCTTCGCGGGAGAGGTATTCCTGTGCAGGCTTCTTATTGATGATCATCGGTCCACTTCCGGGGCGCAACCAAACCCGGGCAACCGATGTTTTCCGTTTTCCAGTAGCATAGTATATTTCTTGAGCCATCTAGATCTCCAACCTCTCTGGTTTTTGGGCCTGATGCGGATGCTCAGGTCCGGCATAAATCTTGAGTTTCTTCAATTGACGTCGACCAAGGCTGTTTTTCGGCAACATGCCTTTTACTGCAAACCGGAGGATGTTTTCCGGATTCTTTTCCCGCAGTTTCGAGGCGGAAATCCTTTTCAGGCCGCCGATATATCCGCTGTACCGGTAATAGGTCTTCTGATCCCATTTCCTCCCGGTCATGGAGACCTTGTCCGCATTCACCACAACAACAAAATCTCCCGTATCTGCATGGGGAGTAAAGATGGCCTTATGTTTTCCTCTCAGCCGCATGGCAATCTGTGTCGCCAGCCTCCCCAGAACCTTGTCCTCAGCATCAACAACGTACCATTTTTTCTGGACTTCCTTTTCTTTTGCAACGAATGTCTTCATAACCATTGTCCTATTAGTTAAATTGAAAACATATCTTTTAAAAAATTTTTCGTGGCATGTCAAGAAATTTCTCTAAAAAAGCTGTTGACATTGGGCCGGATTCTTGCTAGGTACTAAATCCTTCTTGGCGCCCGTAGCTCAGTTGGATAGAGCGCCGGGCTTCGAACCCGTAGGCCGCAGGTTCGAGTCCTGCCGGGCGCGCCATATACTTCAATAGCAGCATGGGCCTGTAGCTCAGTTGGTAGAGCAGTTGACTCTTAATCAATTGGTCGAGGGTTCGAAGCCTTCCAGGCCCACCACGAGAACCAAGGGCTTGCGGCGTTCCCGTTGCAGGCCCTTTTCAGTGAAATCCTGTCTTCTTCTGGTACCGTCCGGCCTTTCTTCCAACATCCTTCAGCCTCTCCGGAAAAGAACACCCCTTTTCTTTTTGCCTTCCCAAACAATGCAAAACAGTGCGGAAAGTCTTCTTCTGTCTCCACCAAGGTACACTTTCTCCTTCCCCGTGTCAATCCAGGTATGGATGCCCTGATCCACCATCAACGTATCATCTTCCCGCCAAGACGGGATTTCGCAGAGCTCAAGCTGTGTTGCCTTCGGCATCTCCTCCCTGCGACGTATTGGTTATATGCCTTTCAGTCGTCGCTCTTCCCGCACATAACAAGGGATCTCCGATGCGGCACTTCCGCTGGAAACGGGATCTTCGACTTGCGTCTGACACCTTGCTGATGATCAGGACTTTCGCTAAATCAACCCACAAGATTACCATTGCGGAATTTCGATGGTGGATTTGGGGCATGTTCCTTACCTGCCTCCCTCCCGATAATGATACATTATTGTAGCAATTGCTTTTTATGTAAACAATAATGTAGATCTATGCTCCCCCATCTCTCAAGATTGAAATATGAAATAATTATTGAATTCAATGAGATAGGAGATGTTTAGTCTCATGGCTCCTCTATTGCTTTAGAGGTATCACAGGCTTTTCCTGGAAAAGATGCAAAGATCATAAGATGGTATAGCAGACCACAGAGGCATCAATGGAGGAAAAAATGAAAAAAATTGAGGCAATTATTAAACCTTTCAAGCTTGATGACGTAAAGGAGGCCCTCATGGGCATTGGAATTCAGGGCTTGACGGTCAGTGAAGTAAAAGGGTTCGGACGTCAACGAGGGCACAAAGAAGTCTTCCGGGGGGCGGAATACCAAATCGACTTTGTCCCAAAGGTAAAGATTGAGATAGTCATTGATTCATCTGCCTTGGGTCAGGCACTCGCATTGATTGGCGAAAAAGCAAAGACCGGCAGCATAGGAGATGGGAAAATTTTCGTATCGTCCGTTGAACAGGCCGTCCGCATTCGGACCGGAGAGAGCGGAAAAGATGCTTTGTAAGGAGGAGGAAAAAGAAATGTCCAATATACCCGGAAAGAGGAAAGGATTAGGATTATTCCTATTGGGAATTTTTTGTCTGGTAAGCGTTGCTGCAGCTGCCTACGCCGGGGATCCCACCGGTGCTGAAACATTGAAAAAGGCCCCTGGTTCACCAGTGGATTACGTCTGGGTGCTCTTGTGTGCCTTTCTGGTCATGTTCATGCAACCGGGATTTGCGTTGGTTGAAGCCGGATTCTGTCGGGCAAAAAATGCCATTAACCTGATGATGAAAAACCTGATGGACTTTGTCGTGGGAAGTCTGGCGTTTTTCGCGGTCGGATATGCCCTCATGATGGGAAAGGATTGGCATACCGTAATCGGTATCAGTGGGTGGTTCCTGCATGGCGATTCCTATGACGTGCACACCTACCTGATATGGATATTCCAGGTGGTCTTTGCCGCCACTGCCGCCACCATCGTATCGGGGGCGGTGGCGGAGAGGATTAAATTTCCGGTTTATCTCTTTTACAGTGCCATCATTTCTGCATTCATCTATCCCGTATACGGCCACTGGGTGTGGGGAGGGGGCTGGCTTTCCAAGCTGCCCCTTGGAGTGGGCGCTCTTGATTTTGCGGGAAGTGGCATTGTTCATGCCATGGGAGGCTTTATCGGCCTGGCGGGCGCCATGGCCCTCGGCCCAAGGATCGGCAAATATGATGAAAAAGGGCGGGTGAAACCCCTTGTGGGACATAATATCCCCATGGCCGCTCTTGGCGTGTTCATCCTCTGGTTCGGGTGGTTTGGATTCAATCCGGGATCAACTCTCTCGGCCCATGAGCTGCGAATTTCTGTCATTGCGGTCAATACAAATCTTGCGGCAGCAGCAGGAGCCCTGGCTGCCCTGATTTTCATAAAACTCAAACTCGGCAACTGGGACCTTGGAATGACCTTGAACGGCGCCCTGGCCGGACTGGTCGGCATTACCGCCCCTTGCGCATGGGTTGAAGCCTGGGCTGCGGTACTCATCGGACTCATTGCAGGGGTTTTGGCCTGTCTGAACGTCCTCTTATTGGATAAACTCCAGATCGACGATCCAGTCGGCGCTGTTTCCGTGCATGGCATAAACGGCATATGGGGATTGATCAGCGTCGGCCTTTTTGCTGACGGGACCTACGGCAATTACACGACCAAAGCGCCATTCGTCACCGGGCTTTTTTATGGAGGCGGAGCAGGCCAGCTGATTGCACAGCTGATTTCTGCCGCCGTGTGTATCGCGTGGGCCTTTATCATGGGATGGATCACCTTCCGAATTGCAAAGGTCCTTTTCAGCGGTATCCGGGTATCGCCTGAAGAGGAGGCCGAAGGCCTGGATTATGGAGAACACGGAGCGAACGCGTATCCGGATTTTATCGTATCTTCCTATATGCAGCGCTGATCCGGCTGCGGGAAGACGGGAATAGTGAGTTGGGAATCAGCCTATGGAGGATTTCCAACTCATGGTTTATCGCTGTGTGAATAAAAGATCTGCTTTTCTGTGTGGAGTATTTGAAACAAAAGGGTACCCATTCGTATACAGTTGTGGTGAAAAGCGTGTCAAGGATTCTCCGCTTTTCCTGATTTCCGCACCGGGAAGGGAATCATATGATGAACCAATCCAGTCTCTTCTCCTCTTCCCCCGCTCTCAATCGGCTTGATGGCCCCGAAAGGCACAGATATTGCTTCCTTTACTGATACGCCCGGAGTCACAGGTGCTTTTCGAGGGACCGGTGGTTCAAGGTTCATGGTACGTTGATGTTTCTTTCGGATTGTCTCACCCGATACGATGCAGAACGGCCCTTTCCGTTGCAAGAAATGTGGAGACTCCCGGCGACCGGAGGTTTTCGGCATTTGCGCGCGCAATGTGCAGAGCCGATGTCATAGGGAGGACTGGGAGTATGAGAAAGCAAATATTTCTGTGTTTCATGGCAACTATCTTGTTTCTGTTTCCATCATTTCTCTGGGCTGCAACTGCTACAATCCACTGGCAGGCAAACGAAGAAAGCGACTTGAAGGAATACAGAGTCTATCACGGCACAGCGAGCAGAAGCTACAGCATCCCCCTGCCGGTAGGAAAAGTCACCAGTTACACCTTCAATGACCTTGCAGCGGGCGTCACCCATTATTTCGCGATCACTGCGGTGGATATATCTGATAACGAAAGCGGGTTCTCGGCCGAAGTGAGCAAATTTATCCCTGTCTCAGACACGCAATTGCCACAGGTGACAATCAGCAGCCCGAGCACGAGCGGAAATTATACCACGTCCACATCGAGCATAGATCTCAAAGGGACCGCTTCGGATAACGTTGGGGTGACCCAGGTCACCTGGTCCGTGAGCGGCGGCGGCAACGGCACGGCGAGCGGCACCAGCAGCTGGTCCATAGGCGGAATTGGTCTTTCTGCCGGTCAGAACACGATCACCGTGACGGCGAAGGACGCCGCAGGCAATCAGGGCACAGCGGTCATCACCGTGACCTATACGGCTCCTTCTTCAACGAGTTCGTCTTCAACAGATACGCAACCGCCCCAGGTGACAGTAACATCTCCCACGACGAGCGGAAGTTATACGACTTCACGGTCGAAAGTAAACCTTGCAGGCACTGCGTCGGATAACATCGGCGTTGCTCAAGTGACCTGGTCAAGCTCGAACGGCAGGAGCGGGACAGCAAATGGAACCACTAACTGGTCTGCCAGACGGATCACGCTTTCTTCAGGCGACAACACAATTACCGTGACGGCGACAGATGCCGCGGGGAATCAGAGTAAGGCGGTCATCAGTGTGATTCATGGGCAGTCATCCACCGGAGACACTCAATCGCCGCAGGTGACGATCACCTCGCCGACTGCGAGCGAAAATTATGTTACTTCCTCATCGAGCATAAATCTCGGAGGGACCGCTTCGGATAACGTTGGGGTGACCCAGGTCACCTGGTTCGTGAGCGGCGGCGGCAACGGCACGGCGAGCGGCACCAGCAGCTGGTCCATAGGCGGAATCGGTCTTTCCGCCGGTCAGAACACGATCACCGTGACGGCGAAAGATGCCGCAGGAAATAAGGGCACAGCGGTCATAAGGGTGAACTATACGCCTCCCTCTTCAGCGGATACGCAACCGCCCCAGGTGACAATCACCTCTCCCACAACGGACGCCAGTTACACGACGTCAAGCTCGAGAATAACCCTCGGCGGCAGTGCTTCGGATGACGTGGGGGTAACTGAGGTGAATTGGTCAAGCACGGGCGGCGGCAGCGGCACGGCGGCGGGGACCACGAACTGGTCCATAACGGGACTCAGGCTCGCTTCGGGCGACAACACGATCACCGTGACGGCGAAAGACGCTGCAGGAAACCGGAGTACGGCCGTCATCACCGTGACCAACACCGCCCGGCGTTCGTGGTGGCAGTGGTGGCGCCGATGATCGGGTGGATATATCCCGGTCCTGAGAGCGCTTAATCAATCGGTTGGCTCCAAAATCTGTAGGAAAAGTAAAAAGGACAGGGGGTTCTACCATCCCCGAAAGAGACACTAATGAGCGGTATCTCCAATGGGCGGGATATGCCTCGTCAGGGCGTTAGGACTATTTTCCCGAAGTGCTTGCCCTGTTCCATGATCTGGTAGGCCTCTTTTCCCCTGCTTAACGGCATGACTCGGTCCACAACCGGTTTGAGCCTCCCTTCCCAGAGCAAGGATGTGACGGTCCGGAAATCCTCGCGGCTTCCCATGGTGCTGCCGATCAGACTGATCTGTTTGCCGAAAATGTAGCGAATATCGATGTCGGTTTTCGGACCGGTCGTGTTGCCGACAATCACGATCCGGCCGCCGCGTGCCACCGCCAGCATACTGGCGGCAAGCGTCGCCTTCCCAACATTGTCGACCACCACGTCCACGCCCCGCTTTCCCGTGAGGCGATAGATCTCCTTGCCCCAGTCCACCTGAGAACGGTCCAGGACCACATCGGCTCCCAATTCCCTCGCCAGTCCGGCCTTATGCGCGTTGCCCGCCACAGCATATACCGTTGCCCCCGCGAGCTTCGCAATTTGGATGGCCATGCTGTTCACCCCGCCTCCGGAGCCAACTACCAGGACCGACTCGCCCGCCCGCAGTCCGGCCCGATGAATCAGCATGCGCCATGCCGCCAGACTGACCAGCAGAGGCGCAGCGGCATCAGGGAACTCTATATTTTCAGGAAGGGCCAGCAGATTGCCGCCCGGAACGGAGAGCAGTTCCGCCGCGCCTCCCCGCACATGCTCCCCGAGTATGGCGTAGCCGGGACTGACGGAATCCTGGCCGCGGCGGGTATATTCATCCTCAAAAAGGTTTACCCCGGGATAGACCACCACCCGTTGGCCTACCCGCCATTGGGATACGGCAGAACCCACGTTGTCGATTTCTCCGGATACATCGGCGCCGCACCAGTGGGGCATCTTCAGCTTGAGAGCGGGCCATCCCCTTCTTACCCAGATATCCAGATGGTTGAGGGCACAGGCGCGCACCCGAACTATCACATCATTCGGTCCGGGAACGGGGTCCGGCACTTCCCCGTACCGGATCTTATCCAATTCACCATGCTCATTGAAATAGAGGGCCTTCATTTCTGTCCCATCCTTTCCTGATCAGGCCGAAAGATCACCTTCCTTTCGACTCCCCGGATGATTACCCGACCGAGTGCCTACGGGCGTCTCCGCGTAATTGATATGACATTTCCAACGTCCCATCTCTCCACATTCTTCCGTTTCAGCAGGTGATGTTCTGCTCAATGCCTGCCGGATCGAAAGATAGAGATGATCAGCCAAATGCCCAGGATCGTCGCGATGAGATAGCCCACGAGGCCAAAGAAGTGGGTAATGGAAATTGCCTTCAGGCCGAAGACATTTATTTGAACCTCGAAAACTTTTTGACTGGAATTCAGGACCATGGCGGCAGCTATGAGAGAAGCGGAAATAATCAATCCCACGGTCAACCTGCTTATCCCCCGGTTAAACTGTGCATCCAGATTCTTAAAGCCGTCATGCCAGAGTTCCAGCCGCTGTTTGCCCTGGGAAGTCTGCTTCAGGATATCATGGACAAATTTGGGCATGGTCTTCATATACCCGCCTATGAGACGCACATCCTTACCCAGGTGCCTGAAGACCTTTCTTGTATCGTAGCCGCGCTTCAGGAGCTTCCTGGCGTAGGGACTGGTAGTCTCAAGGATGCTCGCTTCGCTGCCCAGAATCTTTCCCAGGGCCTCGGTCTGAATGAAGGTCTTCAGGAGGAGGAGAATATTCTGGGGCATTCTGATATGATATTTGTATACGAGACGCATGACCTGGTCATAGACGTCCTTGACCGAAATGGTTTGCAATGAACGGCCATAAAAGGGCTCGCTGATATCCTTGAGATCGATCTGAAAACTCTTGAGGTCCACGGTCTTTTCATCGATGATTCCCGCATCCAGCAACGCGTCCAGGACCATATCATAATCGTGCTCGGCATAGCCCAGGAAAATGTTGGCGATCTCCAGCATCGTCTGTTCATCCAGGTATCCGGTGATGCCGAAATCCACCAGAGCCACCTTGCCGTCGAACATGACAATAGTATTGCCGGGATGCGGGTCGGCGTGGAAAAAACCGAACTCCATCAGTTGCCGGGAAAAGGAGCGGAGACCGAGTTCCGCTATCTCCTTGGGATCAATGCCGTGGGCTTTAATGGCTTCTACGTGATCCATCTTAATGCCGTCGATATGCTCCATCGTCAGTACGGATCTGCTGGTGTAGTCCCAATAGACTTTGGGAATATAGATCTCTTTGGAATCTTTGAAATTCCTGGCGAATCTTTCGATACTGCCCGCCTCGATGAACATGTCCAGCTCTCGAAAGATCGTCCGCTCGAACTCACTGACCAGATTGGTCGCTCCCAGGATCCGACCGATCTCGAAGGCTTTTTCCATTTTTTCCGCCAGGTAGTACATCAATCGGATATCCTGTCGGATTTTTTTGTCAATGCCCGGGCGGATGACCTTGACGGCAAGCTTTTCCCCTGTAGGGAGCTCGGCCAGGTGGACCTGTGCCACCGATGCTGCCGCGATCGGCTCCGGGTTGAATTCCTTGAATATCTCCGCAAGCGGATGCTTCAGTTCTTCCTGGATAACCTTCTTGATCTCGTCGAATGAAACAGGCGGCACCTGGTCTTGCAGTTTGCTGAATTCATCAAGGTATTCCGGCGGGAACATATCCGCCCGGGTGCTCATGAGCTGCCCGAGCTTGATGAAGCTTGGGCCCAGTTCTTCAAGAACCAGGCGTATGCGTTTCGGAGACGGAAATCCGGATCTGAAAAGATGCTCTTTGTCCCTGATCCCCTTTTCCTTTTTCGCCGCTCGATGAAAGAGGCGTTCCACCACGTCTCCCAGGCCATGCTTCAGCATCACCCTGGTGATTACGGCAAATCTCCGGAATCCCTTCAACGTTGAACCCTCCCAGCTGTGTCTGACTGCCTCATATCCAGAATGGGTGCTTGAACGGGAAAGCCGTACAAATCAGCTCACCGGGACGGCGTCTCGGCTCCCGGGTCTTCGGCTTGTTGTACTGGATCTCAAGATGAGGCCGGTTCTTTGACTATCGGCCACTTCTCCGAAATCTCTTCGAGTTTTTTCGCCTCGGCGACATAGCTCTCCACGTAGCCGCATTCCCCGCATACGTAGTTGTCAAGGGCGGCAATGGATAGCATGGAGATGGGGATGCTGTTGCTTCCGAAAGGACCGCTTTTGGCCGGGATGTTCGTCCCGTGAAAAACCTTCTCCGAACCACACTTAGGGCACTTACCGTCTTTCACCTTGTCACCTCCTCCGGATGGCGGGTCGTTCAAAATGTTCGCGCGGATCAGTCGATCCAAAGGACCATGGAATAGGGACCTCGTGCTCTGAAAGGAAGTATAGAGAGACAGCCGCGGCGTGTCAATGAAAAGGATTCATGCGACAAAGGCCGTTCGTGGTCTCTCATGGGCTCGATGATGCCTTTTTCAAAGGCATCAAGGTTTGAATGGCTCCGGGAGGCGGCGGCGGACGCGCTTGAATCCCGTCCCCCTTGAAAAAACTCCTCGGACCCGCTCTTCGCCACACGGTTTTCCGGCGGGAGTACTCGGTGGAAAGTGGTCAAATCTCCTCTCGGCTCTTTTTAGAATTGCTGTGCGTCAGGAGCAGGCTAGCCCTCTTTCACGGAATGCAAAGAAACCTTGCGATCGCCTCATTGACCTGGTTTGGATGCGTTACGAGCGAAAAATGACCGCCTGGGACGACGTTCAGAGAGCCGTGTGGCAGCAAATCAACCATCTGTCTCTCGTGCTCGACTGAGACAACATCGTGTTTGCCGACTATCACCAGAGTAGGGGCGGTAATCTTTTCCAGATCCAGCGGTTTCAGCACAGGGAATGTGCGCCACATGCGCGTGACACGCTTTTCCAGTTCAGCCAGATGATTTCCGGCTCCTGTCCACCAGCGTTTGAGCCAGTATTTCAGCCCGCTGCTGGGCTTGTTCATTTCCGCCAGGGCTTTTGGAGTAAGACTGGAAGGGCTGAAATTTGCGCTGATGGCAATAATCCGCTTAACCCGTTGAGGCCAGTACCGTCCAAGCAGTAACGCGGTGTTTCCGCCATCGCTCCAGCCAATCACATCGGCCTTACGGATGTTGAGTTTATCCAGGACATGGATAGCATCGGAAGCAAGCAGGCGATAGGTTAATTCCTTAGCGCCGAGCCCGGAATCGCCGTGCCCGCGGATGTCCGGCAGCACAAGCTGCCTGCCTGCCGCCACCAGCCAGGGGATCTGGGAAAACCAGGCGAGCCGGTTGCTCAATCCGCCATGCAGAAGCAGAACCGCCGGCCCCCTGCCGTAACTGACATAGTGGATTGTTGTGTCTCCGCTCTTGACATTTCCTTCCAATCCGGTGGAGGCGGGTGTCATGGTCCAGAGCAGATAGCGAACAAGAAAGCCGGACATGGGCTTCAACAGGACATACCCGGAACAAAGCGCGAACAGCGTAACGCCTGTGAGAAGAAGGGACAGTTTCATCGGGAGTTTCATCGCTTGCTGTGGCCAATTCCGGTGGAGAGGAAAGCTGACTTGTCCCTTTTCCGTATAGACTCCGGAAATGCATGTCAAGCAAAAAGGGAAGTCCCAAATCCACCGTCTGCGTTCCGCAATGGTAATATTGTGAGTTGATTCGGCGAAAGTCCGTGAAAAATGCGGGCTGGACTTCTATGCATCAGCTATTCGTATCCATCACGAGACTGCGGAGCAGGCGGAGGTTTCTCTTGTCCTCCACCAGGTCTTTGCCCTTCGGGGTTTCAAGAACCATTGGATGGTTTCTGAAGCGGGGATCATTGACAAGAAGCCTGAATCCGGTTCGGCCGATTTCACCCTTGCCGATATGCTGGTGCCGATCCAGCCGAGAACCAAGCCCGTGTTTGGAATCGTTCAAATGAAAAAACCCCAGCCGCTCCAGG
The DNA here is from genome assembly GCA_964633015.1 of uncultured Desulfobacteraceae bacterium. Classification (GTDB taxonomy): domain Bacteria; phylum Desulfobacterota; class DSM-4660; order Desulfatiglandales; family Desulfatiglandaceae; genus B46-G9. The sequence continues at coordinate 25,221 of CAZWEV010000030.1, forward strand.
CCGATGGTGGAATCGAATTCGTGGAAGGTCTTCTCGAAGGTCTCCCGCGTGCGGATATCGTAGCCGGCAGCAAAGGCGTGGCAGGTATCAAGGCACACCCCGAGCTGGTCCCCGAAGCGGGAGTGCTCAAGGATATGCGCGAGTTCTTCAAAACGGCTCCCCAGACCGGTCCCCTGGCCTGCCGTGGTTTCAAGGAGGATGGTCACGTCCCGGCAGCCGGCCTTTTCCATGGCCGTGTCCAGATTTGCTGCAACAGCAGAGAGTCCCGCCCGGAAGCCCGCTCCCATGTGAGAGCCGGGATGAATGACGAGATACGGGATCCGCAGCCGGGCGCACCGGATGATCTCGTCTGAGAGGCCCTCGATGGAACGAAGCGCGGCCTCCGTTTTAGGGTTAGCGAGGTTGATCAGGTACGAACCGTGGGCCGCCACCGGCAGGTTCCCCCACATCTTCCAGGAAGCCGTAAATGCCGCAACCTCTTCGTTGCTCAAGGGGGGAACGGCCCACTGCCGCTGATTCCTGGTGAATACCTGAAGGGCCTTTGCATTGACCCGGCTGGCCCGGTCAAAGGCCCTCGCAAGGCCCCCTGCCACGGACATGTGGGCGCCGAAAAACGGCATTCATTTCACCTCCCATCTCTTTTTCCTCTTTCATGCTGGAAAAAGAGGGTGCTTGACAAAAGAGCGTTTTGCTGCCAGGAATCTCTCTGTATCGCCTTGGAGAGGATATCTCAATGCGCATTGTCTTTGCAACCGACATTCACCATGCCTTCCGATCAGTGGCAGACCTCCTTGCCCTGACGGAAGCGGACATCACGATTCTTGCGGGTGACCTGGTGTCAAGGTCATTCCACCGCTACGAGACGGCCTGGCGGTTCATAGAGCTCCAGCAAATTCTAGAAGGGCAGCGGATCAAAACAGGGAATGAAGCATCTCTTTATGAAATTGCACTTCACCTCCAGGGGACCACGCACGACCGCACCCTGCGCGACCATGCCGGAGAATACGTGAGGCTGGCTGAGCAGGCTGAAGATTTTCTCCAGAAGTCTTATGACCGCCTGGAGAAAATCTTCCAGGAATTTCCCCATCGTGATATCCGTGTTCTTCCGGGCAACTACGATATGGACCTCAGGAATACCAGCCTCAAAGAGAGGAACCTCCACCTGGAGATGATCACGCGTGACGGCTGGCGACTGGCCGGATATGGCGGCGCACGCGTCCGCACCCCCGGAATGCCCGACCATCTCCAGGTCCCTTTCCGGGAAAAAATGACACCGAAAGGAATCCGGTCCGAGGCCCGGACGTTTTTCAGGAAAGTCTCGCCCCATATCCTGGTTCTGCACGAACCTCCGTACGGTGCTTTCGACCTTGTCTCAGGCACGGGCCACACCGGGAGCCTCGGTATTCGGAAATACCTGGATACGTCTCCTGCACGTATCGTGTTCTCGGGCCATTATCACGAAAACTGGGGCGGGCAGTGCACCGCCGGGACCTGCTTTTTCAATCCATCCAACTTCGGAAGAACAGAGGGTATAGCAAGACCCCGCCCCGGCGGGTACTTCCTGGATCTCATTATCGGCGAGGACGGCCCGGAAGTGGGGACCCTTCGCCGGATTGAAAAGGGAAGGGTTCGGGATATCGTCGATTACCGGGTAACCGAACAGGGCCTCGACACGATCATCCTGGATGAACGGCGCTATGGCCGCATGGGCGGAGCAGTCCCCAGGATCTCGCACATCCGGCCCATCCGCCGGCTTCAGCGGATCAGGTCCTTTTTCCTGCAACACGAAACCTTCGAAACCATGGAACTCATCCGGGAACTCCGCGAGGTGTACCGCGATATCGCGAAACAGGGCATGGAGGTGGCCTTCGATCTTCTGGGATCCGTGAGCTTCGGCATGGCTGAAAAGGGTTCGGATATGGACCTCGTCGTCTACCTCCGGGAACGCGACTGCCTGCTCGACGACCTGGATACCTGCCGGATACCCCGGCCACTGGCAGCCGTCTTCAAGGCCCTTGAAAAACGGGAATTGAATATCGAGGTGTGCGACAGCCTGGACCTGGACCGGGTGAGAAGGGCCATAGAAAGGGAAGACAGGGATGACGGCCAGCTCCAGCGTTTCATCTTCTACCGGATCGTGTGCCGGCCGGTCAACCTGAGGCTCATCAAGGGCGTGGAGAATCTCCTCCTTGAAAAAGAGCGTTTCAGGAAGCAGGTGGAAAGGGGGCTGAAAGACTACCTGGAGATCCTGGTCTCATCGGTGCGGCACGTGTCATCATTTGAAAAATACAAAGGCCGCCTCCGGGAACGCGGGATTCCGCTGGCCCCTGATGTGGAGGAGGCCATTCGTCATTATCTTCGGGGCTGAAAGACCGCTCGGCGCCTATTCCTCCACCGATTTTCTGAGGGCCGCCCGCGCAAGCAGCCGGGTGGAATCGAGCGTGGGCAAGGGACAGTCATCCGGGTCCACGATGAGCGGTATCTCGGTGCACCCGAGGACCACCGCGTCGCATCCCCTGCCCTTCAGTTTTGCGATGAGCTCGTTAAAATACAGCCTGGACGTTTCCGGGAAGATACCGTTGACCAGTTCCTTGAAAATGATGGTGTCGATCTTTTCCCGGTCGCTTTCATCCGGGATCTCGCACGAAATACCGTACTCTTCAAGCTGTTCCGGGTATACGGGACCGGTCATGAGGTATTTCGTCCCGGTGATGCCGAGTTTCCGGAATCCCCGCTCCCGGGCCGCTTGTCCCACCGCTTCCGCAATATGCAGCCAGGGGAGCGGGGATTCCTGTGTAACGAGCCCAAATGCCTGATGTATGGTGTTGTCGGGACAGATCGCGAAGTCCGCTCCAATATCCGCCAGCTTGTGCGCCGAGGAGAGCATGAGTCTCGCAACTCCCTCCCAGTTTCCCGGGCGGATGTGAACCATGTACTCGCCCAAGGGATGGGTGTGCATGGAGACTTCCGGGTGCATGTGCTCACCCATCAGCAGGGGCGCTTCCGCGCACAGGGTCCGGTAGCAGAGTGCCGCTCCTTCCGCGCTGCACGCGACAATTCCAACATGTCTTGCCATATTTCTCTTCTCCTCCATCTTGCTAAAGCCGGGTCGCGGCAACGACAATCCCGGGAATAATCCACCCCGCTGCGCGTAGCGAGGAATCACGCTGTTGTCATTCCAGAAAGCCCGCAGGGCTTATCAGGAATCCAGGTTCCTGTGCCTTACGCTTCCGGAGTCCATCCCTCGTGTTCCAGGAGCCATTCCTTCCGCCATATGCCGCTGCCGTAACCCGTCATGCTCCCGTCGCTCCCGATGATGCGGTGACATGGGACAATAATAGCAATGGGGTTCCGGCCGTTTGCACCGCCCACTGCCCGAACAGCCCTGGGGTTGCCCACGGCCCTGGCTATATCCCCGTAAGAGGCAGTACGGCCGTAGGGTATCTCCAGCAATCGGCGCCATACTGCCTTCTGAAACGGGGTGCCCTGCGGATCCATGGCCACATCAAAGTCCCGGCGGTTCCCTTCGAAATACTCCCTGATTTGTCGCACGGTCATCTCAACCAGCGCGTTTGCGCAAGACTCCTCCCGACGTCGTCCCACAAAATCAACTGAATGAATGGCGTCAGCAGTCCCGCTGATCTCGATCAAACCGATCGGGGACTCATAGTATCCAAAGCACATTTTTTCCATTTTCAATTGTCTCCTCCTGCTCGCTGTCTCTCACTTGCCAGTTCCGCGCCCTGTTTTCTATGAGCGAACGCCCACGAAAAGGAAAGCCCGAATGCCTCTTCGCCTCCTATGCGGACTGCTGCCAGAAAGGCCGAAGCGCACCACTTCTTCATTCCTGCCTTTTTCACCAGGTTGTCACGGAACTGAAGGTCCACGTGCTTTCGCTCTTCACTGTTTCCAGGCTCTCCGTACCCGTAGCAGAGATCATGCGGGAGGCAGCATTTGTAGGTAATGTCTTCCCAGTTGCATCCCGTGAAAAAACCCATGACTTCGTCGGGAAGGCCTGAACATCCATCGAATTTCCATTCCCTGTACTTCTCCGGTCGGGAGCTGATCCGCTCCACCAGATATTCGAGATTGAAATGCCGGCACAGATCCAGTGCCTGCTCCGTGGTCACCGTATCCCCGATTTCGGGCAACTTCATCCTTATCCCCTTGTTTTTCCTGATCCGTAACCAGTGAGTCTCCCCCACCCGGAGCGGAAGACATCGAGCGGCGCCTCAGGATAAGCTCAGAGAGGAAGCCTTTTCCTCTCTGAGCGTCAGAATTCATTCGATACTCGTGATACTCACTCTCCTGGACCCCGGATCGGTGGCAACTGCCCGGCTGGTCCTCCACTCTTTCTTTCAATAATCCTTGAGCATATCCATAACCAGCGCCAGCTGCGTCCGGGCGGCCACCTGGAATTGATACCAGTGGGTATTCTCAAGTCCCGGAACAGCCTCCAGATCCTCATCTCTCGGGTCCTGGACCGCCTCATCAATCCACAGGTCCTTTTTGTAATAAAGTTCCGGTTTGTCAAGATACGCTCTCACCGCAGCAACCCGTTCGTCATAATCCTCTGCATTGATGATCTTCCTGAAATCCTTTTCCACGTACGTCCAATACGTCTCACCATTTTTCGCCCTTCTCAATTCCTGAAAAATGCGTTTGCACGCCCCAAGGGCGATTTCGCGGTTTTTCCGCTCCCGATAGGGTTTGGCAAAGCGGTAGTCATGCCAGGTGCAGGATATTTCGTCGGGCAGGTGACCTACATCCGCATGGCCGATATTAGGCGCCAGGGCACGAAATGGATTCCGCCAGGAAAACACGCTGTTCCAGTCCTCTTCATAACCGGTGAAATTCTGGTGGGACCAGGTGTCCGCATAGGTATGAAGGGCAATACCGATCCCGTAAAGGTTTCCGGCAGCTAGGGCGGTCCTGAGAAGCCTGCGGGCATTCTGTGAGTCGGGAGTCGTGCTGTACTTGTTATGCTTGCCGTCAATAGGCTGATTGTTATCCCCGGGAATAAAATGAAACGGGACATAGACGAATTTCTGTATTTCATACACGAGGGATTTTACGGACATGGACTGGGTCATGATGGGTCTGAAAAACCCGTTCTGGGTCTTTATGGCTGAAGGAAACTGCGGAGGACCGTCCTTTCTGGGGTACTGGCTCTCGTTATTATCATCCACGAACTGAGAGGCATACGCAATGATATGGGAATCGTCATCGTTGAACCCGGCCCTGTTGGCAAGAGCATAGGTCACGTAAAAATGAAAATCCTTTTCCATGACTCCCTCCTGAAATTCATTTTCTTCCTGCAACCATTGCCACCCAAGAAAACCTTCGGCTGGGGTGGATAGCCCCGTTTGAACAAGCCCGGCTACCCTCTCCCTTTCAATGTGTCGAAGGCATTCTTTGCCTGGCGGGAATCGTAAATAATGGAAAGCCTCCTGATCTTCCCGGAGCTCTCGTCAAAATCAAAGACGTCTGTACACAAAAACTTGACGTTCCCGCCGTCCCGCAGTTTCCAGTCATATGTGAAGTGGGCGGCAAAGCGATATGTTACCGATGGACTGCGGGAGATGTCTTCCAGGGTTATCTTTGATTCCAGGGTATCTTTGAGAAGCTCGAGAAAAAAATCTGCTGCCCCGATTTCTCCGTACAACGGCGAAATTACAACGGCATCTCGGGTAAAAAGTTGGAGAATTTTCCCGCTGTCCCCTTCTTCCAGGCACGAAAGATATGTCCGGATCACATGTTCAGGATTCATCCGACGCCTCAACAATTCCAGTTCCCGTATCACCAAGCAGCGCATAAAATTCCGGGCGCCGATCTTGGAAAAGATGGTTTCTCTCCGTCATTGCCTTGTTTCCCGCGAGGCGCACATCAATTTGCGTGACAAAGAGCTCCTCCGTGTCCGTCGCGGAGCGATGGAGTATCTCCCCCTTCGGCATGACCACCTGGCTCTGCCCGGTGAACCGGAGAGAACCGCGCGGCCGGGTATCGGAACCGATCCGGTTGGCGGTCACCGCAAATACCGCGTTCTCAAGGCAACGGGTTATCATGGCCTGCTGACAGAGCGGCAGGACAAGATTTGAAGGATGACACAGCACATCCGTTCCCTTCAGGGCGAGCACCCGCGCTACCTCCGGAAAGGCCCAGTCAAAACAGACCATCATCCCAATCATGGCACCCCTGACTGCTACCGGTTCAAGGGGCGTGTCTCCGGGATCGAAGTATTCCTTTTCCGTGTTGAACAGGTGCAGCTTTCGATAGGTCGCAGCAAGCCCGTCGGGGCCGAGAAGCAAGGCGCTGTTGAACACCTTCCCCCCGCATCGTTCTGCAAAGCCCGTGACCAGGAACAGGTCCCGTTCCCGGCACAGGCGGACCAGATTGTCCACCGTGGGAGAGTCAGCGGGATTTTCCGCCAGCGACAGGAGTTCGGAACGATCCTGAAACAGATAGCCCGTGAAGGCCAGCTCGGGCAAGACAATCAGATCCGCTTTCACATGCTGCAGTCCTGACAGCACCCGCTCGAGATTCCTTTCAATCGCCCCGAATCTCGGCTCAAACTGGAAGAATCCCACTTTCAACATGATGTCACTTCTCATTGAGAACCGATAGAATACTCTGTTGAGTTGGAGAGGACAAGGGGCTATGGACCCACATGCGTCATCACCGGATATACTTGATCGACATACCAGTCCTTGTCTCGGAGATAGGCCGCAAGTTCCTTTTCAAGCATCTCCTGGTGACCCTTCTCCACGTCAGAGAGATATTCAAGAATGCGCCTGCCCGAAAGGTCCTTTGCTCTCTCAGCCGCCCGCCCATAGAATTCATGGGCCTTCTGTTCTCGTTTCACGGCAAGCCTGAGCAAGCCCTCAAGGGAATCGGCAATATCCTCGGGTATCGGACCACCTTCCGCAGTTTGCGGGTCCCCCGGAATTGTTTCCGGGCTGCCTTCGCTTCCTGTCATCTCTTTGTAGAGGGAAACGAGCATCTTCCTGTGGCCGGCTTCCTCTCTTGCCAGATGCTCATACTTGGCCCGTACCAGATCATTTTCGATCATCCTGGATATATGCCCGTAAAATTTGGCAGCATCCTCTTCAGAACGGATGGCCATCCCGACAACTTCGACAGAGGTCAGGGTCCGGTCCATTTCCTCCTCCTCTTCATGCATGGGGGATCTTACCGGTGAAATACTAGGGGAAAAAGGGAAGGATGTCAAACGAAGTAAAGAGGGGCTTGCGACAGCAATGCGGCCGCTATTGCTGGTACTGCTGGTGGTATTCGATCACCTTTGCAACATAGTACCGGGTATGCTTAAACGGCGGGATGCCATTATACTCCCTGACCTTTCTGCTCCCGGCATTATAAGCAGCAATAGCGAGTTTCACATCTCCGTCGAACTGGTCCAAAAGCTGCCTGAAATACCTGACCCCGGCATCGATGTTGTTCTTGGGATCAAAGCTGTTTTTCACACCCAGGGCCCGGGCTGTTCTGGGCATGAGTTGCATGAGTCCCTGCGCGCCTTTTCTGGAAACAGCCATTGGGTTATAGCTCGATTCCGCCATGATAATGGCCTTTACCAGGGCCGGATCAACCTCGTACCGTTCTGCCGCCTTGTGAATAATGCCTTCAAAAGGATGTTCCTGCTTCTCCTTCCGGACCGACGATTCAACGCTTTTCGATTCATCTCCCGGTTTCGGCGAGAGTGAGAGGGAAGAGACATGCATGCCGGCGGGTTCAGGGTCAGGCCCGGAAAAGATCAGATCCGCCGGATCCTCTATCGGTGTCATGGGACCTGGTATACCGCGCACACGGGACGTCCCGATTTCCGACTCTATCCCTGCCGTTGCAGCGATTTTCCTGTCATACGCAAGGCGGTCGCCTTTCTGGGAAAACAGTGCTGTTTCCAGCCTGTCTTCAGCTTCGCTCTCATTTGCCAGGGGTTGGATGGTTTCCAAAGCGTCCGGTCGCGTGTCCTTCTGCCATTGCTGAAGGTGCGGCATCCCTATCAACAGAATCAGGAAAGTCAGGCTCACCCATCGGGTCAGGTTCAGTAAATCCGAATTTGTCTGTGCTGTTTCCTGCATATTGCACTGTCCTTTGAAAAAGACACCTCCGTCCGGTTCATTTGTTTACTGCTTTGTTCTTTACAATTTCCTTAAGCGAGAAGCATGCCACAATCATTCGATCAATTATTCTTAATAATATCAAACTGATATAAACATTTTTCGGATACATGCCATCTGGAAATATTCATCAAAATGGGTAGCAAAATATCTCTTAATGGTAGGATATTACATATTTCCCAAGGAAAAGGCGATAGAGTACTCTTGGGTGGCGGCATATAATGAGATGAGGAAAACAGGACAATTCATGACGACCTGTCAGGTTTTTGGAGATGTATACATGGCCTCGATCAGGTCATTGAATGCCTCATGAACATATTTCCTTTTTACCTTCATGGTGGGAGTAACCTCTCCGTCCTCTTCATAGAGCTTCTTGGGAAGAATGGTGAACTTTTTTACCTGTTCCACCCGTGAAAGAGAATCGTTCACTTTTCTCACTTCTTCCTGGATAAGCGCATTGATATCAGGGCTTCCGGCCAGGTCCTTATAAGTGGAAAACTGGACCTTATTGTCCTGGGCGTACTTCACCACATTGTCCTCATCGATCATGATGAGGGCTGAAATGAACTTCCTCTTGTCGCCGATAACCACCGCATCATTGATGTACGGGCTGAATTTCAGCTTGTTTTCAATAAACTGGGGCGTGATGTTCTTTCCACCCGCCGTCACAATAATATCTTTCTTGCGGTCCGTAATCTTCAGGTACCCGTCCTCATCGATTTCACCCACGTCGCCGGAATACAGCCATCCGTCCCTGATCGTCTCCCGGGTTGCCTCGTCATTTTTATAATACCCCTTGAATACACTCGGCGAGCGCACCAGAATTTCGCCGTCTTCGGCAATCCTCACTTCAGTTCCCTGGAGAGGGGGGCCGACCGTCCCGAACTTTACCTTCCCCACCCGCGAGACGCAGGTGACCCCTGTTCCCTCTGTTTGTCCATACCCTTCCACGAGATTCACTCCAATGGACTGAAAGAAATGAAGCACATCCGGAGAAATGGGAGCGGCCCCTGAGTAGGCGATGCGCATTCGGTCGAAGCCCAAACGCTCTTTCAGTTTCCTGAACACCGCAAAGGATGCCAGCCGGCAGACCGATCCGAGATAGAAAGGGACCGGTTTGAAATTCATCATCAGAGAGGCCCGCTTCTTCCCGATGTTCAGGGCCATACCGAAAACAAGCCTCTTGAACCAAGTGGCATCGGACATCCGGATATAGACTGCGGAGAGGTATTTCTCCCAGATCCTCGGGACGGCATATCCCACCGTCGGGGACACCTCGATCATGTTATCCGTGATTGTATCCGGGCTTTCAATAAAATTCACCACATATCCGTGCGTGATGTGTCCCAGTATGGAAAAGAGCTGTTCAAAAATATGGCATAACGGCAGGAACGAAAGGACCTCATCCTTGTCATCCATGGGGTTCTCCCGGGTGATGGCTTTCCCCATCCACGTGAGATTAGTCTGGGTAAGCATGGCCCCTTTCGGGGGGCCGGTCGTTCCGGATGTATAGATAAGCGTGGACACATCCTCCAGGTTGACGGCATTCATCCGTTCCTGAAACAGGCCGGGATTTCTCTCTTCCACTTCCCTGCCCTTTTCCAGCAGGTCTTCGAAGGTCATCACCATGGGATCTTTAAACTGCCGCAGGCCTTCCAGGTCCCACACAATCACCTTTTTCAAGAACGGGGCATTGTCCCTGAAGTGAAGCCATTTATCCAACTGCTCTTCATTTTCCACGAAGAAAAACTTGGAATCGGAATTGGTGATCACATATTCCACCTGGGGCCACGCGTTCGTGGAATATACGCCTGCCGCGATACCTCCGGTGCATTGGGTAGCCAGATTGGCTATGACCCATTCAGGGCAGTTGTCACCGATAATTGAGACACAATCCCCTTTCTCAAGGCCCATGGAGATGAGGGCCAGCCCCACATGCTTGACCGATCTGAAATATTCATTCCATGAGATGTCATGCCAGAGGCCGTATTCCTTTTTGCGCATGGCGACCCGATCGCCGTATCTGGTCACGGTCTTCTGAAACATGCTGGGTACAGTTTCCAGATTCACTCTTCTATCTCCACCGTTTTTTCCGCTTCCAGCGCTGAAAACCCTTGGCCGACTCTTCAGACCGGATTCCCAGATAAAATTCTCTCACATCCCTGTCTTCCATCAGTTCCTTTGACTTGCCCTTCATGACAAATCGTCCATTTTCAAGGATGAGCCCCGCATCCGAAATGGACAGCGCCATGCGGGCGTTTTGCTCCACGAGCAGGATAGTAACTCCTGCTTCCCGGATGGTCCGAATGATCCGGAAAATCTCCTGTACCAGAATGGGGGAAAGCCCCAGCGAAGGTTCATCCAGGAAAAGGAGTTTGGGACGGTTCATCAACCCCCGTCCGATGGCGAGCATTTGTTGTTCCCCTCCCGAGAGGGTCCCCGCCCACTGGTTTTCCCGCGATTGGAGAACCGGAAAGTAGCTGTATATCTGCTCAAAATCCCTTTTTATCCCGGCCCTGTCCCTGCGGATATAGGCGCCCATCTGGAGATTTTCCTTCACACTCAGTTCCTCGAAAACCTCGCGCCCTTCCGGGACATAGGATATGCCCCGTCGCACGATGACCTCCGGATCCTTGCCGTCAATCCGCTTTCCCATGAATTCGATGGTACCCTTATCCGGCTGATCATCCAGCAGGCCCATCACTGTTTTCAGGATGGTGGATTTTCCCGCTCCATTATTCCCCAGAATTGCCGTGATAGTCCCTTGTTCCACTGCAAGGGAAACACCGCGCAACGCGTAGATCAACCCATACAACGTTTCAATATTCTTGATTTCAAGCAGCGTTCCCAACGGCTTCATCCTCCCCTAGATAGGCCTTGAGAACATCCGGGTTTCTCTGCACCTCCTCCGGCGTTCCTTCCGTTATGGTCTTTCCGAAGTTTATGGCCAGGATTCTCTCTGATATATCCATGACCATCTTCATGTCGTGCTCAATCAGCAGGATAGTGACACCCAGTTCGTCCTGTATGTCCTTCACCCAGAAAATCATATCCTGTTTTTCTTCCGAGTTCATACCTGCGCATGGCTCATCAAGGAGCAGTAATTCCGGTTCCAGTGCCAGGGCACGGCCCAGTTCCACCTGCTTCTGGATGCCGTACGGCAGTCCGCCCACAAATTTGTTTCGTACGGACTGCAGATCCAGGAAATCAATGATCTCCTCCACCTTTTCCCTGTGGGAGACTTCTTCTCTGCCCGCGAATGAACGCTTTCCCCACATGAAAGCGCCGCGAAACAGCCCGGCTTTGATGAAAAGATGCCGCCCGAGCATGAGATTCTCCATGGTACTCATGTGCGAGAAAAGTTCGATGTTCTGGAATGTCCGTGCGATTCCCAGCCGGGCGATCCGGTCCGGCTTCTTCCGCTGAATCTCCCGGTCCTTGAATACGATGCGGCCTTTCCCCGGCCGGTAGATTCCGTTGATGCAGTTGAAAAGCGTGGTTTTCCCCGCGCCGTTCGGACCGATGATAGAGAAAATGGATCCCTTTTCAATCTCAAAACTGATATCGGTAAGGGCATCCAGTCCACCAAAGGATATGGACAGATTTTCAACCTTGAAAAAAGTCATGAGGCACTCTGCGCGTTCTTTGATGCAATCTGAAAGGGGTCGGTACCCGAAGGCGCACCGACCCCCATGGATCTATGTTACTTGATCTCCATCCAATCGGTTAACTTCTCGTACTTCCCGTCCTTCAGGCATTTCACGAGGAACACCTCTTTCATGCCCTGGCGCGACTTGTAGGGTTCGGCCAGGTCCAGGGGTGCGTAACTGATCCTGCCACCGATTCCCTTGAAGTTCTTGATCCCTTCCATTTCCTTCACCAGCCGTTCGCGGGTAAGGTCTCTGCCGCATCTCTTGATACCTTCGATCAGGGGCTCTGAAAAAATGATGCCGGCATAGTAGAAGAGGCCCCATCGCTCGCCCTTGGCCGCGAACTTCCCATAGGCATCCTTTTTATATTTCATCAACAGGGGGTCTTTCGCATCAGGCATTTCGCCGAATGTTGCGGCGATAACACCACCCCACAATCCCTTGCTGATTTTGTACATGAGCGGAAAATCAGAGCACGTACTGGTACTTAACCACTGGGGAGCGAATCGCATGGCGTGTCCGGTTCCCACCAGACGGACTGCGTGGATCGGGGTTACCCACAAGAGCACGGCATCGGCCTTCGCCTGTTTGAGCTTCATCACGTGGGGTTTCATGTCCGTATCGGATTTCTCTACCGGGATTTCGGCAACCAGTTTCAGGCCGTGGCTGGCCAATTCCTCCGCTGCGCCCTTGACACCGTTTTTCCCGTAATCATCATTCTGGTAAGCGATGGCAATCCGCTTCGTCCCCAGATTCTTTATCGCGTATCGGCAGAGGGCCTTCGCTTCTATGTAGTAAAGCGGATACACGGCAAAAAGGTACTTGTGCGGAGGCTCAATCCAGTGGAGCGACCCGGCTGACGGTCCGACCCATGGTATTTTCCTTTCCATCAAGTAGTCCACCACCGAAAGCCCGCAGGCTGTCCCCACGCCGCCCGTGTATGCAAACATGCCGATGCTCTCCTGGAGTTCTTTGACGCCCGCCTTGGTCTTTGCGGGATTATAGCCGTCGTCAAACATGTGATACACGAGTTTGCGACCGTGAATACCGCCCTCGGCATTGATCATCTTGAAATAGTCCCCCGTGCCGCGCGCCACCGATCCCCATGGGGCGGCAGGCCCGGTCTGGGGTCCCCACTGCCCAATGTGTATCTCGGTGTCCGTCACCCCCTGCTCCGCACCGGCTCCCAGACTGATCCCAAAAACCATTCCCACAACAGCTGCCACTACCAAGATCCTCTTCATCTTCATATTCCTTTCTCCTTTCCTTTCATTTTGCTCCGTTGACCATGGAAGCCCTGTGGGGGGAACCTTTGTTCCGCAGGACTTCAATCCACCATTCCTAGACTTTTTTCACATAATGACGCGCAAAAAGTCCGCTGGGCTTTATGCACAACACCAGGACAATAATGGCAAAGGCAACCACTGATTTGAATTCGATGGAAACATAGCTGCCAAAAAGATTTTCTATTATACCGATGAGATACGCGCCGAATACAGACCCGGGGAGTGAAGTCATTCCTCCCATGACCGCGGCCGCGAATCCTTTCAACATGGGATCCCACATCATGTACGGCTGCATAGTGATCGGTGATATGAGCAGGCCCGCCAGACACCCCACCACTGATGAAATACCCCAGGTAATCATCAGGATGCGATTGGTCCGGATACCCATGAGGCGTGCGGCCACGGTATTCTGCTGCGTGGCTTTCATGGCAACCCCCAGTTTGCTGTACCGGAGGAAGAGGAACAGGACGGCCATAACCGTGAGTGCCACAATAAATGTTAAGACTTCCAGCGAGCTCACAAAGACCTCTCCAATAGCCACGCTGTCATAAGGTGAAACAGGAAACGGCATCGTCTTGGGATCGGCGCCGAATTTCCAGGAAACAATGCCCAAGAGAATCATTTCCAGTCCGATCGTAATAATAATCATGCCCAGGACATTCGGCTCCTTGGCCCTCCTGAGCACGGCAAACTCCAGAAATCCGCCCAGGAATGCGGCAAAGGCCAGGGCTCCCGCAAAGGCCGCCAGAAAAGAGAACCCATAAAACTCAAGGGCCATATACGTGAGGAAGCAGGAGAGAAGGGCCATTTCTCCCTGGGCGAAGTTCACCACTTCAGACGTCTTGTAAATGATCACCATGGCAAGTCCCATAAGGGCATAAGAACTCCCCACGGCGATCCCGCTGGCGACGGCCTGCATAAACCCGATCATAGAAATACCCCGACTCTTCGATCCAATGGTTTCACTTCTTCCCCCCTCTTTCTTCAATCCGTCTTAGAACGGCCATGTCCTCCAGTAAAGCTTGGTTCGAATCCAGAAGCCATAAATACCCAGGGGCTCAAAGAGCATGATCAGGACCATGATCAACCCGTAAATGATGAACTGGATGTTGGAAACACCGGTGATGGAAAAATAGCTTTTGGACAGCGCCTCCAGCCATTCGCCCAGATAGGGGATACTGAGAATATTCCTGAGTTCCAGGTCCAGCCAGCTCAGGAGGCAGGCCCCTGCTATGGAACCGAAAATGGAACCCAGGCCGCCCACAACCACCATGGCCAGGAAAAGGATGGACATCATGAGACTGAATATTTCAGGCTCAATAAAACGCAGCACAAACGCATAAAGGCCCCCTGCAATGCCTGCGTAAAAGGCGCTGACCGCGAAGGCCAGTGTCTTATAATAAGTAAGATTGACTCCCATGGTTTCCGCGGCGATATCCGCATCGCGGATGGCAATGAATGCCCTCCCCACCTTTGTCTTGATCAGGTTTCGAGCCGTCAGGATGAGAAAGACCAGGACAATGACCACGAGATAATAGAAATCCCTGTCAGAATCCAGATGCCAGGGGCCTATATTCAGTTCCGGTGTATGCAGCCCCTGCCGTCCGCCAAAGACGCTCATCCTTCCGATAACCTGGGTTATGGTAAGGCCGAATCCGAGAGTGGCAATCGAGAGGTAGGGGCCTTCCAGGCGAAGGGCCGGAAGTCCCAGCAGAAAGCCGAAGAAAGCCGCAGTCAATGCTGAAACGGGTAACGCCAAGAGAAAAGGGAAATGTGCCTTGGCCATAAGCAGGACGGTTCCATAGGCGCCAATGGCAAAAAAACCTGCATGTCCCAATGAAATCTGCCCGGTATATCCTACAAGGAGGTTCAAACCCACGGCGACAATCACATTGATGGCCATGTAGTTGGCCATATAAATGTAATAATTCTTGACCAGAAAGGGAAGTGCGGCTAACGCGCAAAGTAGTGCCGTAAACCAGAAAACAACTGCTCCGGAGGAAAAGAGCTCTACGTCTTCATAATAATCTCTTTTCATGTCCATGGATCATTTCCCCTGAGGTGCCAAATTTCCCTTTTAAGATCATTTCCCGCTGAACTTGTCAAACAATTTCGGCAGGCAACGGACCGTTTTGCTCCCGAAAGACACGCCTTTCGCGGAGAATTCCGTTCCGTGTGTCAGCATCCCGGGGGCACAAAGATACACATCCGGCCCGCGTTTGGAAAACAGGACCGACCCAAATTCTTTTGACTTCTTTCGCATCTTGTTCCATTATTTGTCAGATTTGTTCAAGAAAACATGGAACACTTGAGCGCTCCGTAGCCGGGCCGATCCAAGCCAGATGAATGGAGTCGTTTTGCGCAGCGCAGAACTTTCAGCAGGGAGATGACAATGCATGTACTGAAATGGAACGATGTGGATGAAATCAGGG
This sequence comes from uncultured Desulfobacteraceae bacterium, assembly GCA_964633015.1. Classification (GTDB taxonomy): domain Bacteria; phylum Desulfobacterota; class DSM-4660; order Desulfatiglandales; family Desulfatiglandaceae; genus B46-G9. Next base: position 40,724 of record CAZWEV010000030.1, read on the forward strand.
TAAAGAAATTCCCTTACAAGGGCAAAATGTACGATGTGAAGGGAATCAGTGTCCGGTGGCTGTCCAAGTATGGAGACGATGATTCCGGGCAGCCTGAATACGGCCTCAGACATTTCACTGCGGAACCGGGGGGGGAAATTCCTATCCATAACCACTTCTATCACCAGACCATGTACATCCTCACCGGCCGGTTCGAATGCTGGCAGTTTGACCCGGAAACCGGCGAGGTGCAAGAAAAATGGACCTGCGGCCCCGGTGAATCCATCTATGTGCCGAGCATGGAACCCCACGGTATGAAAAACCTAAGCGAGACAGAGCCGGCAACGTTCTTGTGCTGTATCTGCAACGTGTATGGAGATGACGTGATGTAACGAACGTCACGGATCTGCAGACCCACCAGCGTCAAAGACAGAAAGGAGAAAATCATGACTGAAACCGAAAAGAATCTCCTGGAGGCATTTGCCGGAGAATCACAGGCAAACAGGAAATACCTGGCATTTGCCAGGAAGGCGGAACAGGAAGGATACAAGCAGGTGGCGAAACTCTTCCGGGCGGCCGCGGAAGCGGAAACGGTCCATGCCCATGCCCACCTTCGGAGCCTTGGCGGGATCAAAGGAACGGCGGAAAACCTGAAAGAAGCAATCGCCGGGGAGACTCATGAGTTCAAGGAAATGTACCCGGCCATGATCGAAACAGCCAAAAAAGAGGGGAAGAAGGCTGCAGAGCGGTCCTTCACCTTTGCCAATGAAGTGGAAAAGGTCCATGCAGGCCTGTATCAAAAGGCACTGGACAACCTGGAGAACCTGGCGGAAACAGACTACTATATCTGCTCAGTCTGCGGGTACACCTGCGAAATGGAACCCCCGGAAACATGCCCGGTGTGCGGGGCCAAGGCCAGCGTCTTCTTTAAAGTGGATTGATCCGCATAGCTCTCGTGCGTTTACGGCTCCGGAACCTGCACGGTTCCCCGTTCCTCGCCCGGCTCCATATATGGATGGAAACCAGCTTGTGCCCGGATTTCACTTGTGATGCGCACAAGCTACCCCTTTTTCTTTCTTCTTCCGAAAGGAATGCCCAATTTTCTCATTCTCTTGCGAAGGGTTGAGGGGTTAACCTGGAGTAGATCGGCGGCACCTCCTTTCCCCCCTACCCTGCCTTTCGCCATCTCGAGGACCCTCCGGATATGTCCCGAAATAACCGCATCCAGAGCCAGCATATCCCCGTACTCCACATGGGGGAGACCGGAAACAGCCTCGGCAGGTCTCTGGTTCATGGGAGGCTGGATGTCCTCAAAGGCGATGGGTTCTCCCTGGTTCACTATGAGGCTCCGTTCAACCATGTTCTCCAGCTCCCGTACGTTTCCGGGCCAGGGATACGACATAAGTTTTTCAAGGGCCCCCGGCGCCAGGACCGGCACATTCTTTTTTCCCATCTCTTTCGCCTTTTTCTGCATGAAATAATGAACGAGGGATGATATGTCTCCCTTTCTCTCCCGCAAAGGAGGTATCTCGACGGGAAAAACATTGAGCCTGAAGTAGAGATCTTCCCGGAACGCGCCGTTTCCTATCATGGAGGCAAGGTTGCGGTGCGTGGCGGCGATAACCCTGATATTTACCTTTATGGGCTCTGTCCCGCCAATCCTTTCAATCTCCTTTTCCTGGAGCACCCGCAGGAGTCGCACCTGGACCTCCGGTTGAAGCTCTCCCACTTCGTCCAGGAATATAGTGCCGCCGCCTGCGCGCTCGAACCGTCCCCGCTTCCGTGTGAGCGCGCCGGTAAAAGCCCCTTTCTCATGACCGAATAACTCGCTGTCCACAAGGCTTTCGGGGATGGCGCCGCAGTTGACCGTGATGAAAGGTCCATCTCTTCTTCGGGAGAGACGGTGAATAGCAGTGGCGATGACCTCTTTTCCGGTTCCTGTCTCTCCCCAAAGCAGTACCGGGCTCGAAAGGGGTGCTACCTGACGCACTTTCTCCATGACGCCCCTGAGCCCAAACTCCGCGCCTACAATTTCCTCACCGGCCATGTGTCGCAATTCATCGTGCAGAAAACGGTTGTCTTCGGCCAGGAGTTCCTTCAGTGCAAGCAGTTCCTGATACCGCAGGCTGTTTGACAGGGCTATGGCAAAGGGTTCCCTGAGAAAAGAGGAAAGGTAAGCATGTTCCTCATTGAAGGCGCTGCTCTCCGTTGAAACGAAGATGACCCCTCCCACAATATCCTCATCCACGATCAGACGAAGGACCAGGAGCGAGGAATCCTTTTGCAGAAGACCTCTGGATATCCATGGTTTGGCTGTGGGATGTGTCTCCGCTCTTTCCACGACCAGGATTTCTTTATGGGGTCGCATCACAAAGGTACGAATGTCAGGTGGGACAGGGACGGCAAGGCGAAGCAACGAGGCGCCGTCGGCTGACGCCCTGGCAAGGGCCACGTGTTCACCACGCTCTGCGCGATAGTGGGTCAATAACATGGTGTCAGCCGGAATGAATTTGCAAATGTAGTTGAAGCTTTGGGAGAGAAATGTCTCTACATCAAGGCTTCCGCAAATGCGAAGCGTGGCTTCCCGAAAAAATTCTTTCTCATCAACCTGCACGCGATTCTCCGTATCCTGTCAACGGACATTGTTCATCTCCCCAGGATTGCTGTTCGTTTTCCCGGTGAAAGCTGATGGCTGAATGCCCAAGGGCTCCCAGAGAACACTCAAATATCCTATGGGACATTTTATACCTCTGATGTCCCATAGTCAACCGGACACCTGTCCCATGGGACAGATGTTGCCGCTCGAAACACGGAACATATTGATTTTATTGTTTTATTTATCTTGGCATGGCCTATGCTTTTTGAAAAGACAGAACAGTCAGCAGGAGGAAACACCGTGAGGTGGATGGAAACGATCAAGGTGCAGTCTGGAACCGGGAAGGAAAATGCCGCTGAAAAGAGACTGCTCTTTCTGGCACATGAGATTCAAGAAACTACTGATCCGCAGGAATTAATTGCGGCTACGGTTTCACGTCACATGTTGGTGCCCGGGTGCTTTGCCCTGCGGCTGTACTGGAATACGCATGAGCCCCGAATAAGGGGAAGCGCGCTGGGCATAAACCTCGCGCAAAGTCTGAAAGTATTTGGTCTGGTGGATCATTCCATATGGATCGAAAACAGCAAAAAGGGAGGAGGAAATGACCATGAAGGTTGAGTCACAAAAGAAGCCACATTCCTCGAGTATGGAGACATCAAGCATCGCCTATTGGACGATTCGTCTGATGCATGACAATCCTCTTCTGCCGTTGGTGAAGAATCCATACAGGCTGCTCACGGCGGGTGGAATGGAGGATATGCAAAAGGTGGTTGAAGTCGGATGCGGACCGGGCTTTTTTACCATACCGGCCGCAAGAATAGTGGGGGAGAAAGGTCATGTCTACGCCATTGATGTACACCCGAGGGCAATAAAGAGGGTGCGGGAAAAGATTGAAAAGGAAAATTTGAAAAACATTACGCCAATGTGCATCAATGCATCCGGAACCGGGTTACCCGGAGCATGTATTGATCTCGCCTTTATTTTCGGCCTTCGCCATGTGGCCGGAGGACTGGAAACCGTGATCTCGGAACTCCACCGCGTACTCAGGTCCGGAGGGATCCTCTCCCTTGAAAAAACCAGAGGGTCTCAAACGGAGCTCAGAGATACAGTGGAAAAAGCTGGTTTCGTCTTTTCAGAGAAACGGGGAAGGATATTCCGATTCAAAAAAAGGGAATTGTCATGAATGTCATTACAAGAAGGGACTTTATCAAATCATCCATGTGCTTCGGCGCAGCATGCACGCTGGGAAGATATCTGGGCACAAAAGGTCCCGGTCTTCCGGACCTGCTGAAACCGGCCCATGCTGCTCAAGGGGCGGCCGCACGGGTTGTTCAGGTTGTTAGCGACGTGGACGCTCATTCCCAGTGCAGGATGAAGATAGCCATAAAGGGAGGCAAGGTTATCGGCATTGCCGGCGATACCGGGGATCCCGAGAGCAAGGGGCATCTCACCGTAAGGGACAAGCACATGAGAGCGGTACTCTACGCTCCCGATCGGTTGAAGTATCCCCTGAGACGAGCGGGCGCACGAGGGGAAGGCAAGTGGGAAAGGATCTCATGGGAAGAAGCCCTGTCCACCATTGCCGAAAAGCTTCAGAAAATCAACGAGGACTACGGGGCCGAGGCCATTGACTTCCATCACGGCCATTACCACAGTGGAGACATCCTCGGCTCCTACCTTTCAAGACTCGCGAATCTCATCGGGACCCCCAATATCACCAACGCAAGTCATGTGTGCCATCTCCCCAGGGTCTTTTTGGAATTCAACTATGACCTTGGAGCCGTTGTTCCACCCGATGTGGCGCACACCAAGTGCATGGTGTTGTGGGGCGGGAATCCTGAAGCCACCAACAAGCCCCAGGAGATCGCCATCAGAGAGGCCCGGCAGCGGGGAATGAAACTGATTGTGATCGATCCCCGGAAGACCTCTTACGCACAAGAGGCCGATCTCCATGCGCAACTGCGGCCGGGCACCGATGGGGCATTCGCCCTGGGCATGCTGCATGTGATCATCAAAGACGGTCTCTATGATCACGAGTTTGTCCGGAAATGGACCACCGGGTTTGGCCAACTGGCATATCACATTGAGCAGTATACCCCTGAGAAGGTCGAGGAGATTACCTGGGTCCCCGCGGACACGATCAGGAAAACAGCACGGATGTATGCCACCACCAAACCCGCTTCTATCAGTCCTCGAAACGCCCTGGACCAGCACACAAACGCATGGGTTGCGATCCGTGCGATCGATATCCTGATGGCGATCACCGGCAATCTGGATGCAAAGGGAGGAAATCTCATCATCATACCAATCGTGATGGGGCTTGAGGATATCAAGCTTTCCGAAAAGCTGCCGCCGGAAACCGCGAAAAAAAAGCTGGGCGCAGACAAATGTCTTTACTCCAAGATGTCCAACACATGGCCCTCTGCGCACACACCCTCCCTGTGGGATGCCATCCTTCATGGGGAACCGTATCCCGTAAAAGCGATGATGGTGACGGCCTCGAATCCGCTGCTTGCCTGTGCGAATTCGAACGTCGTGGAGCGGGCTCTCAAGAAACTGGACTTTCTCGCCGTTGCTGACATCTTCATGACCCCGACGGCCGGACTCGCTGATATTGTGCTCCCTGCCTGCACTTTCCTGGAGAGGACCCGTTTTGTGACCTATGACACCCATGCTGACCACTCCTGGAACGTGCAGTCCCGGATCGTGTTGAGTCCAAAAGCGGTCAAACCGCTGGGGGAATCATGGTCGGATTGGAAGATCATCTGCGAGCTGGGAAGGAAAATGGGCTACAGGGAATACTTTCCATGGAAAACAGAAGAGGAGGCCATTGATCACGTGCTCAGCCCGCTCGGCCTCACCTGCGAGGATCTCAGAGAACACCCTGAGGGTATCACTGTTCCCCTTCCGCCATTCCTCTATGCAAAGTTCAGGGGAGTTCTGGGGAAAGTCGTGCGGAGTGCCCTCAGGGTCACGGCTTTCAGGAAGTATCCCAACATGTACAAAAAATACGAATCAAAAGGATTCATGACGCCGTCAAAGAAGGTGGAACTTTACTCGAGACGGCTGGAGAAACTCGGGTACGATCCCCTGCCGGTGTACCGGGAACCCGCTGAGAGCCCGGTATCACGGCCGGATATTGCCAAAAAGTACCCACTGATATTGATTGCCGGAACGAAACTGGAGATGTACACACACTCTGAGATGCGGAATATTCCGGGACTGCGAAGGCTGTTTCCGGAAAATCTCCTGGAAATCAACCCCAGGACTGCTTCCGCAATAGGCGTTTCAGAAAGTGAGCTCGTGAAAATTTCGTCACCAAGAGGGAGCGTCACCTGCAGAGCGCATATAACCGACCGCATCGACCAACGAGTAGTGCATCTGTGCTACGGCTTTGCCGAATGCAACTGCAATATTTTGACTGATCACAAGACCTTTGATCCTGTCACCGGATCAACAGGGCTGAAATCACTGCTGTGCAAAGTGGAAAAAATTCAGAAGTGACTCGGTTGAGTATCGAGAAAGGAGAATAATAATGGAATACGGTGGAAACTTTATCGGGCTATTTGCAGTTTCGAGCGCAATCTGCTGCCACCTCATCTCAAAATCACATTTTCGGGTTGCCAAAAGCTGGGTCACCAACAAGTGGTTCTGGGCAGGTTTTTTCGGGAATCTGCCGGCACTGATAGCCTTTTCACTGCATGTTTACCTCAAGCGGCAAAAGCAACTGTGAGAACGTAGCCGTTGCTGTCTTGCAGGGATGAAGGTATTCAGCTGGTGCACGTCCACAAATAGGATTTTGGCACTAGCGAGTTTCCAATCCAAAAATGAGATATTTTTTGCAAGATCAAGAAAATCAAGGGATTACGCGGAGACGTACTGTAGTATGTCGCATAAGTGATCCCGCAGATTGACGATGAGATTGTGAAACCGGGGACCCGCCCGAAGGGTGGGGAGTCCAAGCGAAGCTCGGACAAAAATAGCCATTTATGGATGGAAACTAGCTGATTGCTTCCCGCTTCAAAATATCATAATAGGTCATGATCCTGTCCACATACCGGACCGCTTCCCTGCCCCGGCAATACCCGGACCTGCTCTT
>CAZWEV010000031.1:0-44820 GCA_964633015.1 uncultured Desulfobacteraceae bacterium
CTTCATTTAAATCGCGCATGAGATCGAGGATCATGTGGGCGGTTTTCGAATCCAGATTTGCAGTAGGCTCATCCGCGATCACCAGGGAGGGATCAGCCACGAGGGCCCGGGCGATGGCCACCCGCTGCTGTTGTCCGCCGGACATCTTGAAGGGACGGTTATGCACCAGATCAGCCAGGCCGACTGCCTCCAACCGTCCCAGGGCCCTGGTTTTGGCCTCACCGGATGAGGTCCCTTTGATCTGGAGGGGGAGCATCACATTTTCCAGGGCGGAGAGGACCGGAACCAGGTTAAAACTCTGAAAAATAAAGCCGATGGATTCATTGCGAAGTTCGCTCCTTTGATTATCCGACAAGGAGCGAACTTCGCGACCTGCAATTTCCAAGAAGCCTTCCGTCGGCTCATCAATGGCCCCGATCAGATTCAATAGAGTGGTCTTGCCAGAACCCGACGGTCCCCAGATGCCTACGAACTCTCCTGTATCAATCTGCAGGTCGATTTCCTGAAGGGCATGAACCACGGCTTCCCCCAGAAAATAGTCTTTCTTGATGTTTTGCATTTCAATAAGGGCCATGGAAATCACCTCTCCTTCTCAAGGCCTTGAACCGGATCCGTCCCCTCAATCATTTTTCCGGCCCCGCCCAAAGGGGTTAAAAGCAAGAAAATCAGACTTGTTCTTCGCAGGTTTCTCGATAATGTACAAAAATAGAATTCATTTTCTACCATCTTGTGTTTTTTGCGTTCCATTTTAGCGGGTAGATCGATTTTTTGAAGGATTGTACGACAGAAAGGTGTATAGGGCGATGAACGGGTTGTAATGTGAGCGAAATGTCAAAGACTGTTCTATCAAAACGGGCTGATGTAGCTCTTGATATGTATCAGCTGCAGCTAAGACTTCACCTCTGGCGTTTGACTCGGATAGGTTCTCCCGACCTTTCGTGACGTATCTCAGGGGAAGCCGCGACCATTCTCGAAGGTGGAATGGGGAGGGGCAAAATTCCCGCAGAAATCAACTAGCCATTCCTTTTCTCTTCGGCGAAATGGATCAAACCGACGGTCAGGAGCGGAATAAGGGCAAGAATGGTCAGGATGGTAGGCAGGGAGTAGGTGTCGGCCAGCTTGCCGGTTACGGGTGTCAGCATCCCTCCGGTCCCGAAGGCCAGGCCCATCATGAGACTCGCCACCATGGATTTTCCTTTCGGGGCGAGGGCTTGAGCCATGGCAATCCCCAGCGGCAGTGTGGCCATTATAAAAAAGCCGGCCAGGAAAATACCGGCGTACAGCCAGACTCCCGAGAGATAGAGTATCAGCATGAGGCTTGGTGTCGCAAGGCCGTGAGTAACATAGAAAATGGGCTTGTACCCGATCACATCCGAAAAATGACCTGCCAGGATGCCGCTGATTGCCCCGGCCACTACAAGGAGTGAGATTATTCCCCCGATGTCGATCAGAGAGTAGCCGTGCTCGGCATAGAGAATCGGCAGGAATGTAAAGAAAGACTGCCCCACAAAAGAGCGCAGGGTCATGACGATCCAGATGAGCAGGATGGATTTCCAGACCGGCCCAAGCACTTCCCGGATTGATCCAAGAAAACCCTGGTTTTTCAGGTCCTCGCTGGCAGGAACCGGGACGGAGAGAAAGAGATAGATCATTGTTGATAGGCCGATCACCATGGTGAAAGGCATGGCCCCCAGACCGAAGGCACGGACAAAAGACGCAATGAAGATGGGACCGACGGCGAAAGCAAGAGTGCCGCCCAATCCGAAAATCGACATGGACAGCCCGAAATGACGGCCCGAATGGGCCGAGACCATGCCGGCACAGGTGGGATGAAACATGGACGAGCCGATGGAACCGAGTGATGTGAAAAGTATCAGGATAAGGAAAGATGGTGCAACGCCCAGCAAGGATATGAAGAGAATGGACAGAAACGGGCCCCCAAGTACAAAAAAGCGCGTCTGGTAATGATCGGCCACATACCCTGCGGAAGGCTGGACCACGAACGCCAGGAACCGGCTGATCCCGGTGATAATGCCCACCTGGGTCAGGGTGAGCGCAAATTTTTCCACAAAGAGCGGGAGCAGAGGTATGACGAAGGACTGGTAAAGATCCCCTATGAAATGAACAAGCGCCAGGGCGATAATGACCCTGGTGTCTGTTTTCATATCGGCAGGCATAAATGGTTCCACAGCCTTACTTGTTCTCACCTTCGTGACGTGGCTTCACACTCTGCTTTTCGCTTTTTTCCGGCAACTGGAAAAGTGAATCTCCACGTGGCTGATCACCCGGTAATACCATGCGCAAGGCAGACCAGAAAGGTGATGCAGCGGGCGGGCAGTTCAATTCTCCGGCGGGTTCTCATCTCTGCTCTGTCTTGTTGCTTCTATACATATGAACCTCTGCTTTTTCAAGAGTGATCATCCCCTCTTTGACTACGGGTTCAATATAAGGAAGAAACTCTCTTATTTTATCAGGTGTATCAACTAGTTCAACAACAATGGGTAAATCGAGAGACAGCCGTAATATTTTCGAAGTGTGAATGCGGCTGTTGGCGCCGAACCCCATCAAGCCGCGAAGCACGGTGGCGCCTGCCAAACCATGTTCCTTTGCCTTTACGACGAGCCATTCATATAACGGTTTCCCTTCGTGCTTGTCGCTTTCTCCGATGAATATCCGGAGCAGTTGGCCTTCAGGTGGAAGATTCATGTGTCTTACCTCCAGATTGTCGTTATCGCGAACCGGCCGAGTAAGACAGCCGACAGCCCCAGAACTATATGAGTGAAGACGTTTACCAAAGCTAGAAAAAACCTCTGGTCTTGCAGCAGGCCCATTGTCTCACTGCTGAATGTTGAGTAGGTAGTAAAAGAACCTAAAAGACCGACCATCAGAAACAGGCGCATTTCTGCTGTCATGCCCGCTTGAGACTCAGCGAGATATGAAAACATACCAATCAGAAAACAGCCCGCGATGTTTACTGTGAGGGTACCATACGGAAAGGCAATGCTCTGCGTCAAGTTCTGGACATATCCACTGATCAAATATCGTAGGGCTGCACCAAAAAAACCGCCTACACCAACCAAGAGTATTTTGTGCATATCTCACTCCTTTTCATATATGCAAAACGTACATCATAAGATCAGGAGTCATCAGCACAACGGCGGTTAAAGGCGAACTCCATCGCCATATGCCGGTAATGTCAGGGGCGCCTCACGGTTTTCACGGATCCATCCCCCTGTTTGCCGCGAAATGATCCACGAATACTCGGCAGAAGTTTCCACCTCCTTCCCCTCCCGGAAAGAATGGAGCAGAGGGTTCACCTCTCCGGCTGCGGGAGAGGAAATGCTTTTGCCTGCCTCGTCATTCAGGATGGCGCGGCGGACAGACAAACTCCGTGCGTGAACCTGGGGTGGGCCGGAAAATATGTTGTGGAGATACGAAAAAAAACAGGCCGGGTGATCCGGCCTGCTCCTTTGCTCAATGCCACCGGCACAGCGGGTCTTATCTGCTTCAGGACCGGGTTGTGCACCGAGAATCAAGGATACGGGAGCGCTTTGCCATGTCTGCATCCATGTGACATCTTTTGTATTTCTTCCCGCTGCCACACCAGCAAAGGTCGTTTCGACCGAGCTTGGGGATTTCTCTGGGTCTCCCGGCACCGAGCAGCTTATTCAAGAATCCCATATTTTCTCCTGTATTGATGACGCCAAAGGTTGTTTTTCGATGGGGGAGCATAAGAACCTTTTCCCGGCTAGTCAAGGAAAAAAGAGGCAGGTTGGAGTTCCGTAGTTTTTCCTTCTCTTTCCTAATCCAACACCTCCCGCACCGTTTTGAGCATCTGCCTCAATTCATAGGGCTTCCTGATAAATCCCTTGGCCCCTTCATCCAGGGCCTCTCGCATGGGTTCGTTAATCGAATAGCCGCTGGCAATCACCACGTTCACCAGAGGATTCATCCTGAGAAGCTCCTCAAGACACTTCTTGCCTCCCATCCCCGGCATCATCAGATCCAGGATAACTAAGGAGATTCTTTCCCTCTTTTCTCTGTAAATCTCAACGGCGCTTTCTCCCCTATCGGCTATAAGCACTGTGTAGCCGAATCTCTCAAGCATCTCTTTTCCAAGTTCCCGCAAAAAATCTTCATCATCCACCAGCAGAATGGTCTCACTTCCGCGCGGGAGATCCTCTTCCTCTTTTCTCTTAGCTCTAGGCGTTACGCTCACAGCATCAAGCGCTGGAAAATAGATTTTGAAGTCTGTTCCCTCTCCGATCTCACTGAAGCACGTGATATATCCCCCATGGCTCTTCACGATTCCATAGACCATGGAAAGGCCCAGACCCGTGCCCTTGTCGGTCTCCTTGGTTGTGTAAAAAGGTTCAAAGATATGTTCCACGGTCTCCTTGTCCATGCCGTGGCCGGTATCTGAGATGGTCAAAAGCACATGTTCTCCAGGCATCGCCCCTAAGTGGGTCTTGCAGTACTCCTCGCCCAGGATGACATTTTCCGTCTTGATGATCAGTTTTCCCCCATCGAGCATGGCATCCCTGGCATTGATGCAAAGGTTTACCATGACCTGCTCCACCTGGGGCGGGTCTGCATTGATGATCTTGAGTCTTTCTTGAAGGTGGAGCTCTATACCGATCATCTTGGGGATGGTCCTCTTGAGGAACTTTTGCACTTGTCGCACCTCTTGGTTGAGATCCACCGGCCTTAGCCTGCTTTTCACCTTGCGGCTGAAGGTGAGGAGCTGCCGGGTCAATTCACTTGCTCTCCGGACCGCCTTTTCTATCTCACCCAATTTTTTGAGATCAGGATTACCTTGTTCTTTGTCGATCATGATCATCTGGGTATAGCCCATGATCGCCTGCATGAGATTATTGAAGTCGTGGGCGATACCTCCGGCCAAGATACCGACCGCCTCCATTTTCTGGGCCTGCTGGAGCTGTGCCTCCAGTTGCTTCTTTTCGGTAACGTCTCTCAGATTTATGATACTGCCCAGGGGAGTCCCGCTACTGTCTCGTAGAATTGCTCCACTTATACTGATATCAAGAATATCTCCTCTCTTGGTATATCTTCGAGTTTCAATTCCAGAGAAACTTTCTCCTGCCAGCACCTTTTCAATCATTCTCTGGGTTTCGGGCCAGTTCGCCGCAGGAACAAAATCCAATTTTTTCCCTAAAAGCTCTTCTACGTGCCATCCAAAGACTTTTGTGAAGGCAGGATTTACATACATTGTTTTCCCTGTCATGTCATAAATGACAATAGGATCAGGAGAAGCCTCTAAGACCGTTCGATGCCTCTCTTCACTCTCCCTCAACGCCTTTTCAGCCTGCTGGAGTTCGGTTATATCTACCACTGTGCTCTGCATTCCAACCGCTTGCCCATCATCGTTGGTAAGCGGTCTGGAGTTGTTTAGGACTGTGATGACTTTGCCGTCCTTCCGCTTTAATCTATGTTCGTAATTGATTAACCTATGTCCGGAGAGGAGTTGCTCATGAGCTGGGAGCATGATTACCGAATCTGCATCAACATCAGGGATGCTCATGCCAAGGAGTTCCTGTCTGGAATAGCCCAGCAGGTCGAGACCGGCTTGATTCGCGTCAAGAAAATTCTTCTTGTCATCAAATAGATAAACGGCTGCAATAGATTCATCAAATAGCCCTCGATATTTTTCCTCACTCTCTCGAAGTCGCGCTTCAGCCCTCCTGCGTTCGGTGATGTCACGCGATACACCCAGTATCCCAACGGGCAGGCCGTCCTCGGCACGGAGGAAACTCATCTTGGCCTCCGTCCACAGGGTTGATCCATCCTTGCAATATCCCTCCAGCTCCAGAGTCCTGGTCCGATTAGGATCCATATCGGGCATCTTCTCCTTGGCCAGTTCTACAGCAAATGCTTTCCTGACAGCGTCCAACGAAGGGGGCGTATACGTCTCCTCAAACGGTTTTTCCATTGCTTCCTCAAGCGTGTAACCGGTCAAGCGTGTAACCGATGGGCTCAGGTAGGTGAATCGCAGATTCATATCCCTGATCCATATGACGTCAGAGACGTTATCGGCAAGCAAACGGTAACGCTTTTCACTCTCTCGCAGCGCGTCCTCGCTCTGCCTGCGCTTGGCAATCTCGTCCTCCAGGTGGAGGGTTTCCTCTCTGGTAAGGAGGTTTGAGTATCCAAGCTCTGAGATGATAAGAGCAACCTCTCCCAAAAATGCAGTCACGTTCTTGAGCTTCTCTTTCGAGACTATCGGGACGTTTCTTAAGGCTTCCAGGTATTCCTGTTCATCGAATCCATAGAGTCTGGCCTGTCGCTTGAATCGTTCAATATCCGGTTCCTCGAGCAATATCTGCCCGGTAGCAAGACTGGCTATGTGTTTTCCTTTAACGATGATCGGTGTGGCGCAGTCCACGAGTCCGTTATCGCATTCCGCAATAGCCAGATTGCCGGGTTCCTCTAATTGATCCGAGAGCTGTCGATTACTCTTCGTGCAGTTGGCTGCGGCGGCAGGACACAATCTGTGGAACTTTGTGCAGATATCTCTCCACCCGGAGGCAATGAGGACATTAAGGCCATGGTGATCCAGGAAACCTATTGGAAATCCGGTGGCTTCGATAAATTTTTCAAAGACCATGCGGAGATGACCTAGATCGATCAGGTCATCAACGGCATACTTTCCATCTATCAAATGTGTCTTGCCGGCATTATTCGTGGACATAGCTATCCTCCAAGATTCGTGCGAAGCTTTTCGCATTTTGAGCCATCGCACAGGAGCTATACCAGATAATTGATATAGGAGTCACTATATTTCCGTAAGGTATTGTTTTTCGAGGGGCGAGCATAAGGGCCGTTTGCCGGGTAGTCCGGGAAAAAGAGGCGTTCCGAACTTGAGAGTTGAGGAATATAACGTCAACCATGGATAAATGAATGGTTGACAATAGAGGGAGGGAATGATAACAGCAGCTTCCGTGTTCGTCCACTTCATTCGGGAGGAAAAAGGGACTATTGGGCACGAAAGACAACTTGTTGAGGTATCTGCGGGAAGGGCAAGGGAACTGGATCTCGGGAGAGACCTTGAGCAGGAGAATGGGTATCTCTCGATCTGCCGTATGGAAACAGGTCTCCAGACTGCGGGGGGAAGGGTATGTTATCCGCTCATCTTCAAAAAAGGGGTATCTTTTCTCAAGGCCCCCGGGGATGCTCCTGCCCGCTGAAATACAGGAAAACCTTGAAACAGAAATTTTCGGCAGAAGAGAGATCTTCTATTTCACCGAGCTTGATTCTACAAACAGAAAGGCCAAGGAACTGGCGGCCGGAGGAGTGCCGGAAGGCACTCTTGTTGTGGCAGAGCAGCAGACCAAGGGGAGAGGCAGAATAGGAAGGAGCTGGCATTCTCCACTCCGGACGGGGATCTACCTCTCCCTGGTCCTGAGACCCAGGCTCCCGCCCGGTGAGGCCCCCAAGATCACGCTGGTTACCGGTGTCGCAATGGCGGAAACCCTTTTGGCGGTCACTCCCCTGCGGCCGGTCATCAAGTGGCCGAACGATATACTGATCGACAACAGGAAGATCTGCGGGATCCTGACGGAAACGAGCATGGAAATGGACGCCATCGATTTCGTGGTGGTGGGGGTGGGACTCAATGTGAACAACCGGGAGTTCCCGGATGATCTCAAGGAAACAGCCACTTCGGTCTGCCGGGAGACCGGGAGTCCTTTTGACCGGCCGACACTCGTAAAGGAGTTCCTGAAACAATTCGAGCACTCCTATATGAGCTTTCTCCGGTCGGGTTTTGTATCCATCGGAAAACGGTGGAAGGAACTGGCAATACTTCTCGGGAAAGAAGTGACCGTGCATATGATAGACCGGACCTGCCGGGGACGGGTCATGGAGCTTGACCGCAACGGCGCCCTGCTGATCAAAGGCGAAAACGGGGATCTGGAAAGGATTTACTCAGGTGACATTCAAGTCGATTGAAGGAGAAATGAAGGGCGAAAACACCTCTTCCCTGCGGGGGCTGGTGTACGCAGCCCTTTTCGGGGCCGGGACCGCTGCGGGCGCCTATATCATGGTTCCCATACCGCCCGTGCCCATCACCTTGCAGACGCTGTTTCTGTACCTGGCGGGGGCCCTTCTCGGGGGCCGCCTGGCCCTCTTGAGCCAGGTGGTATATCTCCTGCTGGGGATCATCGGGCTGCCGGTATTCGCAGGCGGCAAGGCAGGCTTTGGCGTCCTGTTCGGCCCTACCGGGGGATATCTCATCGGTTTTGTGGCGGCAGCGTACGTCGTGGGAAAGTGGAATGAGATGGTTAAAAGGCCTTCCTTTCTTACGGTCTTGTTGAGCATGATCGCGGGAACCATCCCTATCTATGTTCTCGGGGTGCTCCAACTTTCCCTTGTGGCAAAGCTGGATTTGGTGAAGGCGGTTTCCGTGGGTATGCTGCCGTTCCTGATCGGTGACGGCGTCAAGATCGTCATTGCCGCCCTGCTTGCCGGCCGGTTGTCGGGATACCTGCGCATCATCGGGAAGGGCAATGATTAAGGCGAGAAATATTTCCTTTTCTTATGACAGGGGACAGGACCCGATCCTCAAGGGTATCAGCTTGGATATTCCTGGAGGCGGTTATGTGGCTGTTATCGGGCCGAACGGCTGCGGTAAAACCACCCTCCTCCGCCACCTTGACGGGCTGCTGATCCCGGAAAAGGGCGAAGTGCTGGTGGACGGCATGAACACCCGCGACTCCGGTACGCTGAGGACGATTCGACAACTGGTGGGCCTGGTATTTCAGAACCCGGATACCCAGATTGTGGGAACAACCGTTGAAGAAGATGTTTCTTTCGGACCCGGCAATCTCAAACTGCCCTCGGTGGAAATAAGGGAACGCGTGGGACGGGCCCTGGAGACCGTGGGCATGGACAAGCATGCCAAGAGGGCGCCCCATACCCTTTCCAGCGGGGAAAAACAGCTCGTGGCCGTTGCGGGGGTGCTCGCCATGAATCCAAGATACATCGCGTTTGATGAGCCCACCGCAAGTCTGGATCCCATGGCGCGGAAACGGGTCCTGGAGGTCCTGAGAAAATTGCACCGGGAAGGCATCGCCGTGATCCACGTGACGCACCAGATGGATGAGATCGTCCATGCGGACGAGGTGCTGGTCATGAACAAGGGGACCATCATCGGCCGGGGAAAGCCCTGCGAGATCTTGCCGAAAATCGAATGGCTGAAAGGTCTTGGCCTCGACGCCCCGAGGGTGACGGAACTGCTGTGGCGACTGCAGCACATGGGGGCTGCGGTCACGGCTGGGGCCCTCACCCTGGACGATGCCTGTGAACACCTGTATGCAGCCATTGAACACGGAGCGTCGTGAAGTCACTGGGGTACCATAAACAGAATCTCGGTCTCCTTTTGTTCTCTGGATTGGTAGAGCCGATCAGGGGTCGGAAGATCGTGGTTTCAGGAAGGGGTATCTGATACCTCCGCTTGTGGGCGAGGAGGCTCACTGATAACTGAATGAGCATAACCGGACAATACATTCCCGGCGATTCGGTCATTCACCGGCTGGACCCGCGGGTCAAGATCATATCGACCGTTCTGCTGAGCATTTTGATCCTCCGCGGACCCGTGCCCGTCTGGACGGTGCTTACTTTGTTTCTCCTGTTCCAGGCAGCGGCTGCCGGGCTTCCTTTCGGTTATTTCATCACTTCCCTCAAACCGGTCCGGTTCTTTCTGCTGCTCTTTTTCGTGCTTCATTTGCTCTTTACCCGGGGTGACACCATCGGGCCGCTTTCCTGGTGGGTGGTGTCCGTAACCTACCAGGGGCTTTCCAAAGGGATAACGGTCGTGTGGCAGTTTTCTCTTCTCATATGGAGCGCGGCACTCCTTACCGCGACAACTTCCCCCTCAGAACTTGTCATGGCCATTGACCGGCTTCTCAGCCCTCTCAGGAAGCTCGGCGTTCCCTGCGATGATATTGCTCCCATGGTTTCCATCGCCCTGCGGTTCGTTCCCGTCTTTCTCGAAGAGATGGAAAAAATACGGGAGGCCCAGGCAGCCCGCGGCGCCGACTTCAGGTCCGGCAGTCCCCTGAAGCGGGCAAGGACGGCATCAGGCTTGTTGTTCCCGCTCATTCTTTCTTTTGTGAGAAGAGCGGAAAACCTGGTAGGGGCCATGGAGGCGAGGGCGTATGCGAGCGGTCCTCGCACCTACATGAAAGAGCTCCGTATGACCGGGATTGATTACGCTGCACTCGCCGTAACGATGCTGGGAACAGGTCTCCTTTTTTTTTCAGGAAGTCCGCTTTAAACATATGCCGGCTTGCCCGGATTCGTCAAAATGTCGGACCAGGCATGTCAAGAACCCGGCTCGCTGTTGAGGGATCGGTCACGACGATCCATATTTTCCCAATGATTTCATATGATAGAGAGGTCTTTTGAATGGCATGCCCATTGCAAAGCCACGGTAAATGACGTTCAAAAAAAATAAGCGACTGTTGCGCGGAGACGTTCTTTGTGGGAAAAATTGCGTTGTGGAGGTTTCTATGGATGTCGAAATGATCAATCCCTTCATAAACGGGGCCTTGCATGTACTGAAAACCATGGCGTCCACCGAGGCAAAGGCCGGAAAGGCATATGTCAAGAAAGATCGGGTGGCAAAAGGTGATGTGAGCGGTGTAATCGGCCTGACAGGCGAGGCAAAGGGAACCATCTCGGTCACATTCACCGGTCCATGTATCCTGGACGTGGTATCGAGAATGTTCGGCGAGCGAATGGAAGAACTGAACGAGGAAATCGGTGACGCCGTAGGAGAAATATCCAACATGATTTCGGGGTATGCCAGGCAAAAACTGGAAGAAGGCGGCAAATCGCTGAAGGCGGCCATACCCACTATCATCATGGGAAAAGATCACAGACTCTCCCATATGACCAATGGCGCGGTGATAGCAATCCCGTTCACCACTGACAGTGGAAAGTTCACCATAGAGGTCTGTTTTGAAGAATAAGGGAAATGAAGTCAGGAGTCGGGGCGCACGTGAAACCGGTACACAGCATCCTGGAATCGGGCAGGATGGTGATTGTACGTCCGTTCCGTGAACAGCACCTGATCCCGGCGGTCTACGAAGATGACGCTTGATGATCTGGTGCCGTATACCGGGCTCGAGATGAAGATCGGGCCCAGAATTTTCTCCCATGCAAGGCCTACCCCCGTATCCGGCAAATCATTATCGGACGGTTGCGTTCGATCACTGAGCATTTCGAAAAAAATATCCGGGTGGAGTTTGTCTCCTGATGCGAGCACGTCTCTGAATTCCTTTTTCGCCTTTTCTACCTTGGGCCAGGGTGTATCCAGGAGGTGATTGCTCAGTCCATATATTCCCCTGGAGAGCCGCTTGATCCCATCATCCCTGTTGGAGTACCAGAAGAGTTCATCAATAGATCCGAGTACCAGGTTGAATCCGTTATACCGGGCCCCTCCCTGCCTGATGCGTTCGAGATACTCGGCTGCCGGTACCTTCTCCTGGAGGAAATCAAACACCAGATCACCGCGTGAGGGGGCATGTAGCACGGTATGGGCAGGGTCCCGGTAATTGGTGATGGCGGCAAGCCTTCCGGATCCGGTGATCCCGAGCCAGGTGCCGCCCGCTTTCAGGTCTCGCCCCGCAAGGAGATCGGGGTTGTCGTTCCAGAACCCTGCCGGGGCTGTGGGGCGGTCATAATACTCATCCCTGTTGGCGGCCAGAACCAGTTTATATGCGGGATGCTGTTCCAATGCTATGAGCAAGAGACACATGGTTGGATTTTACTCGGAACTCAGCTTTTCAGAAAGCGGTATCTTCAATTCATACACACCGCTGTCCAGGACGGCCTGCACAGGATAGGGGGCCTTCTCCAGAACTTTCAGCATGGATTTGTTGGTTGCAAGAACATCTGCCTTTAATCCTTCTACGCCACGCTCCTTCGCGATCTTGATTAAGGTCATGAAGAGAAATGTGGCGATTCCTTTGCCCTGGTATGCCTCATCCACGACGAACGCCAGGTCGGCGAAAGGAGTGCCGGGCGTGCGGACATATCTCGCTTCCGCGATAATGCGCCCTTCTCCGGGTCCCCCCACGAGACCGACCATGGACATGGCATTCCGGTAGTCCACATTTACATATTCCTGCATTCTTGCGTGCGGCATTGTCTTGATTGGCGAGAAATAACGGTAGTAAACGGCCTCATCGGAAAAACGGTAGAACAGGTTGCGCATCTCATCCACGTCCGAGGGCCTGATGGGTCGGAAGCGCACAGTCAAGCGGTCCTTGAACGTCTGAGCAAAGATAAGTTCTTCCGGATAGAAATGGCCTGATTCCGGCAGGTATGCCTGATCGGGAAAGAGGAGGTGATTTTTTTTTGCCACTGCCACAAGTTCTTCCCGATCGTCCGGATGGGCGATATCTATTAATGCGAGTGCCCGTTCACGGATGGTTTTTCCGGTAAGGGAGGCAACACCGTATTCGGTCACCACCAGGTCGAGGGATTCCCTGAAAGAAAGCTGATTGGGCAGATCTTCAACAGAAAGCACGATGTTTGACGCCCCTTTCAGATTTCGGCTGGGGAGGGCAAAAATAGTGCGCCCGCCGTTGGAAAAGGAGGCGCCCGTCAGAAATTCCTGGGCCTCACCGGGTCCGGCAGTTACATTTCCCCTGCCGGTATGCATGGCAATACCTCCGGTAAGGTCTATCTTCCTGGCGGGCAATATGGAGATGAACCGGTCATTGCTTCCGATGCGTTTCGGGTCAGCCACAACATCAATCCCCTGGAATTCCACCAGAGGATTCCGGTGGAGCCAGTGCATGAGTTTTGGGGTGCCGAGTGCATATGCCGCCAGGCATTTGCCCTTGAAAATTCCCTTCTTCCGGTTTGTTACCGCCCCGCTCTTGACCAGGTCCATCAGCGCGTCGGTGAAGAACTGGGAGTGGATTCCCAGATGCCGCTTATGGACCAGGTGCCGGGCCATTGACTCGAAAAGAGGCCCGATGGAAAAGGAAATACAGCACCCGTCCTGGATGAGCGATGCCACGTTTGCACCGAGTTTTTCAAAAACATCATCCACCGGCCACCGGGAAAAATAGATAAGAGGTTCCTTGGCTTCGATAAGGTAGTCAAAATCATTTATATGCACGAAGGTGTCTCCCAGGGTGCGGGGCGTATCTCTGTTTATTTCTCCCACAACCAGGGTGGCCTGCTCCATGGCCAGCTGAGCCACATCCACGGCTGTGCCGAGGCTCGAGTACCCTGCGCTGTCAGGGGGGCTGATCTGGACAAATGCGGCATCAATCCGTATGGTTCCTGACTCGATGAGGCGGGGAATCCTTGAAAACCTGCTGGGAATCAGGTCAACCCATCCCTCAGTAATGGCCTCGCTGGCTATCCATCCGGAAAAGAAGGTCTTGAGGCGGAATCTGCTGGAGTAGGGTTCTTCGGATGAAATCGCCTGACCCAGGCTGACAAGCTGAATAAGTTCAAGGTCCTGCATATTGCTGCTCTTGGAGGACATGAGTCCCTTGAGCAACGTCCTGGGCTCAGCCACGCCGGTACTCAAAAAGATGCTCATTCCCGGTCTGATTTTGGACAGGACTTCGGCCACATCCACCGTGTCTTTTTTCCATCCGGTTGCATGGGAAGATGTCATGATCTCTTCTCCGCGGAATCAGGGGTTGCTTTGGCTGCCCGGGTCCACATGGATAAGCACATTGCCGACATTTTCGACTTCGTCCTTCACGCAGCTCTCAACTGTCTTGGCAATGCTGTGTCCTTGCGCAACGGTCAGGTCCTGATCCACAACTACATGTACCTCCATCTGAAGGAGGCCTCCTGAGGATCTGACACGGAGATCGTGAACGTTCAGAACACCGTGGACCCCGGAAACACAATCAAAAATCTTTTTCTGCACCTCCGGACGCGGCGCCGTGTCAGCAAGTTCTTTCAGTGCTTCCCAGCATATACGGAAAGCGACGCCCAGAACGAGGAAGGAAACGATGAGGGCGGCGAAAGCGTCCAGGACATGCCAGTCTTCGCGGATCTGGGCTCCGATGACTCCCAGCAGGACCGCGACGGATGACATGGCATCCGACCGGTGGTGCCAGGCATTGGCTGCAATGGCGGAGCTTTTCAAGCGCCTGCCAATGGTGATGGTGAAGCGGTATAAGATTTCTTTCGAGATGATGGAGACAAGAGCCGCGACTACAGTGATCGGGGTTGGCTGATATGCGCGATGAAAGTAAATATCCCGCCCTGCCTCGATCCCGATGTACACTCCTGCCGCTGCGAGAGCGAGTCCAACGGTGGCGGACATGATTGTTTCGAATCGCGCATGACCGTAATGGTGGGTCCGATCCGGCTCTTTTCCCCGCATTCGTAATCCGAAAAGGACAGCCACGTCGGTGAAAAGGTCGGATATGGAGTGGACTGCGTCCGCCATCAGGGCCTGGCTGTGACCGAGGTACCCTGCGGCAAATTTCAGAAAAACCAGGAGCAGGTTGAGAACAGAACCCGCGAGCGTCACCTTGATTCCGGCTCTGTCACGCTCAGTTTTAGAATCTTTCATTACAGGGTTGCGCATGATGTGAAAATGGTTTTCTCTCTTAGAGATTTCCACTTGGGAGGCCCAATTCCCTTGCCCGGAGGACCCGGCGAAGGAGTTTTCCCGTACTTGTCCGGGGCAGCTTATCGAGCACTTCAACCTCTTTCAGAGGTATCTCGGCAGAGAGATTGGCGCGCACGAAGGCCTTGATTTCCTGCTTGAGACGGTTTGATTCCCTGAAGTGCTTCCTTATGGCAACAAACGCCTTCAACCGGGGACCTGTCCGCCGGCCGCTCTTGGAGATGACCGCAGCCTCCCACACGGCCGGGTGCTGCATGAGGACGTGTTCTATCTCAAACGGTCCCACCAGCTTTTCTCCTACCTTTATGAGATCATCCATCCTCCCCTGGTGATAAAAATAGCCGTCCTCATCTTCAAGTGCCATGTCCCCGGTCAGGAACCATCCCGGCAGACGGAAGTATGCTTCGTAACGTTTCTCATCTCTCCAGATACCGCTCATGATAGAAGGCCACGGGACCTTCAGGGCCAGCTCTCCCATGGTCAATGGAGGAAGTGATTCCCCATTTTCATCGATGACCGCGGCCGCAACACCGGGAACAGCCTTGCCCATGGACCCCGGTTTTATGTCCATGGAAGGGAAGTTGGCGAGGCATATCATGCCTGTTTCACTCATCCACCAGGTGTCGTGCGGGGAAAGGCCGATGTTTTTCCGCACCCAGAAAAACAGTTCAGGCAGCAGAGCTTCCCCGACGGTCACAATATGCTGGAGGCTGGAGAGGTCATACCGGGTCGGAAGATCTTCTCCCGCCTCAAGGAGGTGTTCTATTGTGAGCGGCGTGGTATACCACACCGAGACATGATGCATTTCAAGGGTCCGGTACCAGGTGGAGGCGGAGAACGGATCACCCTGAACCACGGACGTGGCGCCGCAAAGCCACGGCGCAAAAGTACTGTAGACCGCCCCTGTGACCCATCCGGGATCTCCATCGGTCCAGAGAGTGCTGTCCTCTGCCAGGTCAAGAACATATCTTGCGGTTAAGAGATGGCCCAGCATGTCGCGGTGGACGTGTACGACCCCTTTTGGCGGGCCTGTGGAGCCTGACGTATATATCAGGTACAGGGGAAAATTATCTTTCACCCAGACAGGTTCTCGTTGCTCGGGGCTGTTTTCAAGCATCTTCCGGACGGAGATCTCCCTCTTGAATATACCCGGCAGGGGCTCATCCGTGAACAGGCACACATCTACTGCATCCATGGCCTCCAGAGGAAGTATTTCAGCCAGGTCGGGATTGGTCAGCAGGCACCGCGGGGCGCCGTTTCTGATGATCGATTCGAGTTCATCGTAATTCAATGTGGAGTAAAGGGGCGAAAAAATGATCCCTGAACGGGCACAGCCGAGCATGGCAAAATACATCTCCGGACAGGAAGGAAGAAGTAGAAACAGTCGGTCGCCCTTTCTCAGTTCCAGTTCCGAAAAAAGGTTCGCCCATCGGCAGGACTGCTTTTTCAACTCCCGGTATGTGAACGACAGAGTTTTTCCGCCCTTTTCAAAAATGAGGGCCGTTCGCCCGCCCTTTTCCGGATCATCGGCCCACCTGTCTATGGCCTCGTATACCATGTTGATCCGACCGGTCCTCTGCCAGGTGAACTCCTTCTCAAATTTTTCCCAGGAGAATTCCCTGTAGAAGCGTTCATATTCTCTGAGGTTCGCTTCCCTGTTCTGCGCTTTTATCCTGGCCTTTATCATGGTACTGCTTCTCAGTGTCTTATGAATGAATCGAACTCTGATGGAATCGCAAAAGATCTCCTGACCGGTTACTCCCGCGGAAGCGGGAGTCCGTACCATACTGAAATGACGAGATACCCTCTGAGCTTCAGCGTCTGGAAGGTCACGCAGCTCAGGGGGAAGCCTTTCGTTCGTTCCAAGTCTCCCGGGCTGGTCTTTTCAGTGACGTATCTCCGGGGGAGCCTTGCCCCTTCAGCATTCCACCCTTCGGGTGGCTGCGGTTTCTCCCCGAGATACGTCACGAAAAGGACGGCGCCCTCCCGCCGGTCACATCATAAAAGGCTTCCCCCCTGAGCCTCCCTCGGGGAGGGTTCATGATGCCTCCCGCTCTGCGGGAGGAGATTCACTCCGCCCAGACGCCGAATTGTTTGTGGATATCCTTCGCCTTTTCCACGATCTCCACCGCATGTCCCGATCGCGGGCCCGGTATTTCTTCCCCGGTCCATCCGCTGGTCAGGCACCTGAGAACCTCTTTCACGCAACGGGCCAGTGCAGTGGGTTGATAGCCTCCCTCCAGCTCAAGGAGGAGCGGGGGATTGCCCACCTTTTCCCTGTTCTTGAGCAGGAGACCGGTGAGGTGAAAGAACATCTGTTCGGTATACCGGCATTTCCCGATGGGATCTTCATAATGACCGTCAAAGCCGGCCGCGACCAGGATCAATTGCGGCTGGTATCTCAGGATCATGGGGGTCATCACCTGGTCGTAAAGATACAGAAAATCCTCGTCTTCCATCTCCCGGGAGAGGGGGATATTGACGGTGTATCCGGCTCCCTTTCCTTTTCCCACGTCTTCGAAGTTACCCGCGAACGGGTACAGCAGGATATCATGGGTAGAAAAATAGAGAACCTCTCCTTCTTCGTAGAAGAGGTCATTGATGCCGTTCCCGTGGTGAACATCCCAGTCAATGATGAGAATCCGTTCCAGGTGATGGTGCGCAATAGCATATTTGGCCGCTATCCCGAGATTATTGAAGATGCAGAATCCTCCCGCGCCGTCGATTCTGGCATGATGCCCCGGCGGCCGCACGAGTGCGAAACAGGCGTCATACCGACCGGAAAAAAGGTCCTTCAGTCCCTTGATGCACCCTCCCACCGCAAGCCAGGAGGCCAGGTATGTCATGGAACTGGCAGGGGTGTCAGGCGCCAGGTTTGTGAAGGTCTGTTCGGCTGTTTTCAGGACCTTCTTGATATAGGAGGTCGTATGCACCATCTCAAGGGCTTCAAGGGTCGCCGGCTCTGGGGAAACGGTGACCAGGTCCGGGTCGGAATCCCCGTCCAGGGCGTCGTATATGGCCTTCAGCCGCCGGGGATGTTCAGGATGGGTATTCCCGGGTTTATGATCGAGATATCGGTTATCCCGGATAATGCCTGTTTTCATACCGCTCTGTTTGCTCCCAAGTGCAGAATCATCAATCGTTCCGGAGCACGATCAAAAGGCTCCGGAAAGGAGAAACCGAATTTTCTGTAAACGTGGATAGCCCTGAAATTGTACGTATCCACGGTCAGCCAGACAACCTCTATTCCGTGGCGCTCCGCCCACGTTATGGCCTCGCGGGTGAGCTCGCTTCCCACGCCTTTTTCGCGGTCCGATTGAACCACAAAAATCAGGTATTCGGCGTCAAGCTTGTCAAAGTCGGGAAGCAGCACCACGTGGCCGATAACCGTTCCCTCCCTCCATGCAAGGAAGGTTTGGCCGCTATCCGTGAGGTGTTGTATCCATTTGCGGCGTCCTTCCCGGTCGCCGGGAGGCATGCCCTGGTATTTCGCCTTTGGAGAGAAGATCTCGTACATGTCCAGAAGATGCTGGAAGTCGTTCGAGGAATACTCTTTCACCTCAAAGGGAAAGCCGAATTTGTCAGTGGTGATCATGAGGCTCGGTCATTGGCCCCCTATTCGCTCCGCGATCAATGTCTCGATGATTTCCGGATCGGCGATGGTGGAGATATCGCCCAGTTCATCGGTCCTCCCCGCAGCGATTCTCTGGAGTATCCGTCTCATGATCTTACCGCTCCTGGTCTTGGGAAGCGCGTCCGCCCACTGGATGACATCCGGAGTAGCAATGGGGCCGATTTCTGAGCGGACGGTTTGGGCCAGGGCCTTCTTCAGATCGTCCGACTTGGGAACACCGGTGTTGAGGGTGATGAACGCGTAGATCCCCTGGCCTTTTATGGGATGCGGGAAGCCCACAACGGCGGCCTCGGCCACGTTTTCATGCAGAACCAGTGCCGACTCTATTTCTGCGGTGCCGAGACGGTGCCCGGATACATTGATGACGTCATCAATCCTTCCCACAATCCAATAGTATCCATCCTCGTCCTTTTTCGCGCCGTCTCCCGAGAAATACATGCCGGGAACCTGGCTGAAATAGGTTTCTTTGAATCGCTGGTGGTCTCCAAAAACCGTCCGGGCGACCCCGGGCCAGGGTCTCCTGATGCACAGGGCGCCTTCTTGGTCGGGAAACCTGACTTCCTCCCCGGTTTCGTCAATGATGACGGGGTCCACGCCGAAAAAGGGCGACGAGCAGGAGCCCGGTTTGATCGGGCTGACTCCGGGCAGGGGCGTCAACATGTGTCCCCCGGTTTCGGTCTGCCACCAGGTGTCCATAATGGGGCACCAGTCTCTTCCCACGTAATGGTAGTACCAGCGCCACGCCTCCGGGTTGATGGGTTCTCCAACCGAACCGAGAAGCTTCAATGACGAGATATCGTGTTTCCTCACATGATCGCCTCCCTCCTTGGCAAGGGAACGGACAACGGTCGGCGCCGTATAGAACTTTGCCACCTTATATTTTTCCACGATATCCCAATACCGGTCGAAATCAGGATAACTGGGGATACCCTCAAACAGGATGTTGGTCAGCCCGTTGATGAGCGGCCCGTAGACGCCGTAACTGTGGCCGGTTATCCATCCCATGTCAGCAGTGCACCAGAATACCTCGTCCTTCTTGAGATCAAAGACCAGTTCAGTGGTCATGGCCGCATAGAGAAGATAGCCGCCGTGGGTATGAACCATCCCCTTGGGTTTTCCGGTGCTTCCGCTCGTGTAAAGGATAAACAGCGAATCTTCTGCGTCCATGGGTTCCGGCTCGACCGTTGCGGGCAGACCCTGGGTGGCCATGGCCTCATTCCACCAGATTTCACGCCGGGAATCCAGGCTCACTTCGCTTTGTCCCCGCCGGTATACGATGACCAGGTTCACCTCAGGGCAGTTCTTGAGGGCCTTGTCGACCGTTTCTTTCAGAGGAATGCTCCTGCCTCCCCGAAGCCCCTTGTCGGCCGTGAGCACGACTTTAGCGCCGCAGTTTTTGATCCTGTTGGCAAGGGCCTCGGCACTGAACCCGGCAAACACCACGCTGTGCACAGCCCCGATGCGCGCGCACGCCAGCATGGCCACGGGCAGTTCCACGACCATGGGCATGTAGATAATCACCCGGTCCCCCTTTTTCACTCCGCGTGACTTGAGAAATGCAGCCATCCTGTTGACCTGTTCGTAGAGATCACCGTAACTGATTTCACGGGTTTCCCGGGGGTCGTCTCCCTCCCAGTAGTAGGCAACTTTGTCTTTCAGGTCATGCATATGCCGGTCAAGGCAGTTGAAGCAGGCATTCAGTCGGCCCCCGCGAAACCAGGTGATATTCGCCTCTTCAAAATCATACTCCAGCACCGACTTCCAGGGCTTGACCCAGGTAAGATATTTTTCCGCCTGCTCGCCCCAGAAGGCGTCCGCATCATGGATGGACCGCCGGTAGAGTTCGTCATAGCGTTCCTTACTGTTGACGTAGGCAACTTTCCTGTAATACTCTAGGTGAGCATCGTACCATTTTGGTTCGTTGTTCATATTGCGAGCCTCCTGTGTCTCGGATACCGGGATGGCAAGGAAATGAATCCCCGGTTCAAAGTCTTCGGACCTTGACCTGACTTTTTTTAACCCACTTTCGAATTTTGCACAATGAAAATAATGGATTTCGGAAAAGCACATGCACCTCACGGCCGGGAATAAATTCCTCTTGGATCTATATGGTCTGGGGTGGACCGTGGCTGTTCCGGGCCTTTTTGCATCTCCCCGTATACGTGAGGGATGGCGGGAACGCCTCCTGAAAGAAGGTCCGGAAGAAAGGATGGATGTGTGGATCCAGGCCTCTTCCGGCGGGGAAGCATATCTGGCCTTGGAGATCCTGTCCGCCCTCAAAGTGGATCCATTCCCCCGGATCCTGCTGACATCCGGGACCAGCCAGGGTCTGGGCGTCCTCGGAAAAGGGATGGAGCTGATGCCTCCGTCCCGCAGGGAGTCGCTCTGCACCGCCTGTTTCCCTTTTGACAGGCCCGGCCTGATGGAACGGGCCCTGGAGCAATGGAGACCGCGACTGATGGTTCTGCTGGAAACTGAGCTCTGGCCCGGTCTCCTGGTCGCCTGCAGGAGACAGGAGGTCCCCGTGGTGATCCTGAATGGGCGGCTTTCAAGGAAAAGCTTCAGGACCTACCGGTTGTTCATGGGATTTTGGCGCCAGGTCCGGCCTGACAGGGTCCTGGCTGTTTCTGTCCGGGACCGGGACCGCTACAGGGCCCTGTTTGGAGAGGAATGTGTCCAGCTCATGCATAACATAAAATTCGATCGAATGCGGCTGGATGGTGGAGTTGAAAACAACCCCATTCGAACTATCCTGCCGGAAGACGGCCCATTCCTGGTAATGGGATCCGTGAGAAAAGAAGAAGAAAGGGAAGCCCTGGAAGTGCTGGCATCCGTGGCAAAGATCCTGCCGGAGACGATCTGCGGTGTTTTCCCCCGGCACATGCACAGGATTACTCCCTGGAAGAAATCCCTCCGCCGTTCAGGGTTGAGGTGGCTGCTTCGTTCGGAAATCACCGGGCCGGTAGCTCCGGGGAGCGTTATCCTGTGGGATGTTTTCGGTGAACTTTCTTCAGCCTACGATCTGGCGTGGGCCGCGTTTGTGGGGGGAACACTGCAACCGCTGGGGGGACAGAATTTCCTGGAACCCCTCGCGCAGGGGGTTGTGCCCTGCATAGGACCATACTGGGAACACTTCTCGTGGGTTGGGGAAGAGATTCTGGACGCCGGGCTGGTATGCCAGGTGAACAATCATCGGGAACTCACGAATTGCTTGGTCAGGACTCTCAAGGAGCCTTCGGCGAGGGATGAGGTGTTGAGCAGGGCCAGGGACTATGTGGATAAAAGAAGGGGCGGCACGGAAACAGCGTGCCGGACCATTGCGGCGTATCTTTCCGCCTCATAAACAAATTTGTGTTCAAGACAGGCAGAAAATTTCTGTTGTGACCGTATTGAATGTCAAATTACAAAATCCAAATGTCAAATCAATGTCAAATATCAAATGACCAAATCAACGAGGAGTTCACACTGGGGTGAGTTGCTTTCTCGCCCATTGCTGGAGCAGGCGGGCGGACAGGAGATGCTTTGTCATTGAGTCATTTGGATTTCAATTGACATTTGAGCTTTGACATTTGTCATTTCCGGTTTATCTGGCTTTAGTTCCTGCCATTGGCAATTTCTGTTCCAGGATCTCCCGGACTTTTTTCGGGTTCGCCCTGCCGTTTGTCTCCCGCATGACCTGGCCGATCAGGAAGTTTATGGGCTCGGGATTCCCCTGCCGTACCTTGGTTACTGTCTCGGGGTTGTCATGCATGACCTGGTCGATCAAAGTCTGGATAACGGCCTCTTCCTGTACCGGCTGC
This sequence comes from uncultured Desulfobacteraceae bacterium, assembly GCA_964633015.1. GTDB lineage: Bacteria > Desulfobacterota > DSM-4660 > Desulfatiglandales > Desulfatiglandaceae > B46-G9. The sequence continues at coordinate 22,070 of CAZWEV010000031.1, forward strand.
AGATCTTTTTCCTGAATGATGGCTTCAGGATGCTCCCCCGTCTCGAACATTTCTTCCAGGACAACCCGGGCTATGGCGTCGGTAATCTCTCCCGCGTCAATGAGGTCCATCAGGCGACCGAAATCACGAGGAGAAACCCTGCACTCTCCGATGGGGAGGGACTTCTCATTGAGCAGCCGGAAAAGGTCCTTGGCCATCCAGGTACTCAGTTTTCTGCATGATCGGCAATGGGGAACGCACTTTTCGAAGAACTCCCCTATTTCACGGTCCTTTGTCAGGAGAGAGGCCTCGTTCTGCGAAATCCCATACACACTGATGAATCGTTCTACCCGTTGATCAGGCAATTCGGGCATCTCCTGCTGTATTGCGTCTATGAAGTCACCGGCAATGTCCAGTTCAACAAGGTCGGGTTCAGGAAAGTAGCGATAGTCGGGCGCATCTTCCTTCCCCCGCATGGATATGGTTGCCTTCTTTGCCTCATCGAAAAGACGTGTTTCCTGCGATATCTTTCCGCCCGATTCCAGGATTTCGGCCTGTCTTCTGATCTCGTATTCCAGGGCCTCGAGGACGAATTTGAAAGAGGACATGTTCTTGATTTCCGTGCGGTTTCCGAAATTGCGGGCCCCCTTGGAGCGAAGGGAGATGTTCACGTCGCACCTGAACTGCCCTTTTTCCATGATGCAGTCACTGACTCCGATATATCGGAGGATCTGGCGCATCTTTTCGAGATAGGTCCTGGCTTCCGGCAGGGAACGGACGGGATTGCGGGTATGGTCGGACACGATCTCGATGAGAGGGATCCCGGAGCGGTTGAAATCCACCAGACTGTAGTCGGCAGACTCAAATGATTTGGACCCGTGGACCAGTTTTCCGGCGTCTTCTTCCAGATGGATGCGCTTGATGCCCACCGGATACGGCTGCCCGTCATCTCCCGGAATCTGGAGATACCCGTCCTCGCACAGGGGTTCCTCGTACTGGGAAATCTGGTAGCCCTTTGGGAGATCGGGATAGAAATAGTTTTTCCTGGCAAAGCGGGCGCGGGGATTGATGGTGCAATTGAGGGCCAGGCCCGCGCGGATGCAGTACTCAACGGCCCGCTTGTTCAACACCGGTAGCGTCCCCGGCTGGCCCGTGCACACGGGACAGATCTGGTGGTTCGGGAACGCGTCGTAGTCAATCGGGCAATTGCAGAAAAGCTTCGTCCTGGTGCTGAGTTCAGCGTGCACTTCAAAACAGATGATGGTTTCGAACTCCATTACCGTTGCCCCCCGGAAAGTCTCTGGTAGGCATGTGCCACCCGGATAAGCATTTCTTCATCAAACGGCTTGCCGATGATCTGGAGCCCCACGGGCAGGGATTCCGCTGTGCCGCAGTTCATGCTCACGGCCGGCACCCCGGCGAGATTGGCGGATACCGTGTAGATGTCAACGAGGTACATCTGGAGCGGTTCAGCCACCTTTTCGCCCAGCTTGAACGGAAGACACGGCGACACAGGGGTGACAAGACAGTCAACCTCTTCAAAGGCCCTGGAGAAATCATTTCGGATCAGGGTCCTGCTCTTTTGCGCCTTTACATAATAGGCGTCGTAGTATCCGGCGGAGAGGACATAGGTGCCCAGCATGATCCTTCGCTGCACTTCACGGCCGAAGCCCTCGCTTCGGGCCTCCTGGTACATGGCGATAATATCTTCGAAATCGTCGGAAGGCCGCAATCCGTATTTTACGGCATCATACCGGGCCAGGTTGCTGCTGGCCTCTGCAGTTGCGATCAGATAGTAGGTGCTGACGGCATACGGGGTATGGGGAAGCGAGACCTCCCGCACATGGGCGCCGTTCCGTTCGAGGAATGAGACGGCTGTCAGGACCTTTTCTTTCACGGCGCTTTCCATGCCTTCTATAAAATACTCTTTGGGCAGGCCGATCCGAACTCCCGTGAGGTCCTGGTTCAGTGCCCCCAGAAAATCGGGCGTGGATACGTCAGCGGAGGTGGAATCCCTGCTGTCGTGACCGCAGATGGAATTGAGGAGCAGGGCACCGTCTTCCACGCTGCGACAGAGGGGCCCTACCTGGTCCAGGGACGAGGCATAGGCGATCAGGCCATAGCGGGAAACCCTCCCATACGTTGGTTTTATCCCAACAATACCACAGAAGGAAGCGGGTTGGCGTATGGATCCCCCGGTGTCGGAGCCGATAGCCGCTACGGTCTCTCCCGCAGCAACCGCAGCCGCCGATCCCCCGCTGGATCCGCCGGGGACCCGCTCAGGATCCACAGGGTTTCTCGTCAATCCCCGGGCACTGTTTTCAGTGGATGAACCCATGGCGAATTCATCCATGTTTGTCTTTCCAACCAGCACCGCACCGTCATGGAACAGACGATCCACCGCAGTCGCATTGTAGGGAGGCACATAATTGGCCAATATCCTGGACGCGCACGTGGTCTTGATTCCTTGGGTGCAGAGAAGGTCTTTGACGGCCACGGGGATACCGGTCAGCGGCGGAACATCGCCTCCCTCCGCGAGCATTTTGTCGGCGCGGTCCGCCTGCTCGAGGGCCAGATCCCGGGTCACGGTGATATAGGCGTGAATAAGGGATTCCTTTTCTTCTATCCGGTTGAGAACCGATTCGACTATTTCCCTCGCACTCACGTCCCTTTTTCGCAAGAGGCGGCCCAGGTCATACGCGCTTCTGTCACACAACTCCATTTTTCAACCTTCCAGAATCTTCGGCACCTGAAAGAAATCTTTTTCTCTCCTGGGCGCATTCTTCAGTATCATCCGGGCAGTGGACGGCTTTCCGGGCTCGTCGTCTCGCCACACGTTCCGTATCTTCAGGACATGGCTGGTGGGGGGAACGTTTTCCGTATCCAGTTCGCCCAGTTTCGCCACGTAATCCAGGATGGCGTTCAGGTCATTGGCGTATTCTGCAACATCCTCCTCAGAGAGGGTCAGCCGGGCCAGCTTTGCCACATGTCTGACCTCATCCTGGCTGACCTGGTGGTGCATTCTTGCGGCTTCGCCGCCTTTGTCTTCCGCGGGGATTTCGGCCGGCTCTTTAGCTCGCGCTTCCGCGCCCGTCACGTCAAGGCCGAGTTCGTTGAGCTGCGTCTCTTCCACCGCGGCAGGTGCATGCGTCAGGGGACAATATGCACGGCGGTTCTTGGGAAACGCAATGACCTCCCTGATGGAAGGGGTATCGAGGATCATGGCAATGGCCCTGTCAAGTCCCAGGGCAAAACCTCCATGGGGCGGTGTGCCGTACTCGAGGGCCCGCAGAAAAAATCCGAATTTTGCATTGATTTCCGCGCGGGAAAGCCGCAGGGCCTTAAAAATTTTCTTCTGGATATCCGGCCGGTGAATCCTGATACTTCCTCCCCCGAGCTCTTCTCCGTTTATCACGAGATCATACGCCCTGGATTTCAGCGCCAGAAGGCCGTCCCTGTCGTCGGGGCTGACGTCTTCGCGATCCGGCATGGTGAAAGGATGGTGCTCGGAACCTATCTCGCCGTCTTTCAGTTCAAAGAGTGGAAATTCCGTTACCCAAAGAGGGCGGTAGAGGTCATCCGGGATCATGTCCAGTCTCTCTGCTACGTGGAGCCGGAGTCTTCCGAGAACTTTGTTGACCAGGTCCCTGGACGTATCTGCGATCATCAGGATGACATCCCCGTCCCGTGCCTGGAATCGGTCCACTATTCCCTGCTGTTCGGTCTCGGTGAAAAACTGCACGATATTCGATTGCAGCCTGCCCTCTGCCACCTTCATCCAGCTCATCCCCTGCGCGCCGAAGGAGGGGACAATCTTCATGGCATACTCGTTTTGAAGAAGATTCTTGCTCATGAGACCGGCTTTTCCCCTGATGCAGAATCCTTTCACCAGCCCCTGGTGCCCAATAACCTGTTTGAAAATGGAATATTCCGTTTTCCGCATCGCGTCCGTCAGGTCCTCGAAGGTCATGGCAACCCGCATATCGGGCCTGTCCGTTCCGTACCGCTCCATGGCCTCGTCGTAGGTCATGCGCGGAAAGGGGCGGGGAAGCAGCTTGTCCCCGACGGCAAAGCATCTGCAGGTCAATTCCTCCAGGACTTCATAGATGAATGATTCATCAATGAAGGACGCCTCCATGTCAAGCTGCGTGAATTCGGGCTGCCGGTTTGGACGGAGGTCCTCGTCTCTGAAACAACGGGCAACCTGGAAATAACGGTCCATTCCCCCGATCATGAGAAGCTGTTTGAATATCTGCGGTGATTGGGGCAGGGCGTAAAACTTCCCCTGGTGGACCCTGCTCGGGACCAGGTAATCCCTGGCGCCTTCAGGGGTGCTTCGGGTCAGAATGGGCGTTTCAACCTCAAAGAAGTGCAGTTCGTGCAGGTAATCCCTGACGGTCTTGATGATTTCATATCTCTTCTTGAAAAGATCCTGCACTGATGGACGCCGGAGGTCAAGATACCGATACTGGATCCGAAGCTCCTCCTCCACCTTTTGCGGGGAGGCCGCGATTTCCTCTCCCAGGACCATGGCTTTCTCGGAAATCTGGAAAGGCAATGTTCTCGCCCGGGAGAGTATGTTCAGGGAAGTCGCGTAGACTTCCGTATCCCCAGTGCGGATATGAGGGTTCTCGGTTCCCTTTTCCCGGACAGCTACGATCCCCTCAACGCTGACAACGTCCTCTTCCCTCAGGGTGGTGGACAGAGGGTATCCCTCGGGTGAAATCCTGGGATCGAACACCACCTGGACGATGCCCTGCACATCACGGAGGTGAATAAAAAGCAGGCTGCCGTGGTCCCGGATGGCATCCACCCATCCCATGAGGCTCACCGTGTCTCCTTTTCGGGAGCGGGTTATGCTGCCGCAGTAGGTTCTTTTCTTCCAGTCCATAAATTCTGTATCCCGCAAAAGAATGTTGCGAAGGCCGCGTGAAAATTTGATATAATAACCTATTCAACTATCCTAATCAACCTTAAATACGACTGTCAGATTCACTGTCAAACTTCCTCTCCGTTTGTCAAGACCAGTGGATGGGGAAGAATACTGGTTGCCGGCGAGGCATCAGATGCAATTCGAAGATCCCGTTCCCGGCGGAGGCGCCAGGGAGCGATATCTGAGGCGCATGAAGATCGGGCTCCCGGCTGGGTATCTACATTTTTGTATGTTTCAAGGAAATATCTTTACAATATTGTTTTTTCGATGTTGTATACATTTTTCCGCCCCTGAGCGGCGCGGGGATAGAGGCCATGAACCTTTCTGGGGATACTGATTGATTTTTAATAAAATACAGATAGTTATGAGGAGGCACCCGTGTCTTCACTTTCTCGGACAGGAGATGAGGGTTTTCGAATTCACAATGGCATGGCTCTTGCTCACTAGGCGGCATACTCAGCTTGTTCATGGAATCAGGCGGATAATGCATGAGATCAGGGAGCGGAGAGGGGTAGTCGGCAGGCGTCTTCGGGGATGCCCATTTTTTATATTATTCAAGAGGAGGGGAAGAGCATGGTTGAATTAAAGACGAGTAAGGATGTCCTGGATTTTATCCGAAACGAGGGAATTGAAATGGTGGATCTCCGGTTCATGGATTTTCCCGGACTCTGGCAGCACTTTTCCGTTCCCCCGAGAGAAATCGAGGAAGAGACCTTTGACGCCGGGGTCGGTTTTGATGGATCCAGCATCAGAGGATGGCAGGCGATCAATGAATCGGACATGCTGGTAAAACCCGTGGCGGAAACGGCATTTGTTGATCCTTTTTTCGAGGCCAAGACCCTGGTGATGATATGCAATATCTGTGATCCCGTAACGGGCGAAGACTATACCCGGGACCCGAGGAACATTGCCAGGAAGGCGGATGATTTCGTCAGGAGCAAGGGAATCGCGGATGTGGCATACTTCGGGCCGGAAGCGGAATTCTTTATCTTTGATGATATCCGTTTTAATCAGAACGAGCACGAGGGATACTACCATATTGATTCAGTGGAAGGCCGCTGGAACAGCGGAACAATTGAGTCACCGAACCTCGGGTACAAACCACGTTACAAGGAAGGATATTTTCCCGTGCCTCCCAGTGACAGCCAGCAAGACATCCGGAGTGAGATGGTCCTGACCCTCGAAAAGATCGGCATTCCCATTGAGGCCCAGCACCATGAAGTTGCGACAGGCGGGCAGGCTGAAATCGACATGCGGTTTGCCCCGCTGATTCGCATGGCTGACAACCTGCTGAAATACAAGTATGTTATCAAAAACACCGCGCGAAAACACAATAAGACCGTTACCTTTATGCCCAAACCCCTGTTTAACGACAATGGAACGGGTATGCACGTGCATATGTCCCTGTGGAAAGAGGGGGAGAACCTCTTTGCAGGAGACGGATACGCGGGAATGTCTGAGACCGCCATGTATGCCATCGGAGGAATTTTGAAGCATGCGCCGTCTCTGCTTGCATTTACCAGTCCCACCACGAACAGCTACAAGAGACTTGTTCCCGGGTTTGAGGCCCCGGTGAATCTGGCGTATTCGAGCCGGAACCGGAGTGCCGCAATCCGCATCCCCCTGTACTCAACTTCGCCCAAGGCCAAGCGTTTTGAGTTTCGGTGTCCGGATCCGAGCTGTAACCCGTACCTCGCCTTTTCCGCCATGCTCATGGCAGCTATTGACGGGATCTTGAATAAGATGCATCCGGGGGAACCCCTTGACAAGGACATTTATGATCTACCTCCCGAGGAACTGGAAAAGGTCCCCCAGACGCCGGGTTCTCTCCGGGAGGCCCTGGAGGCCCTGGAAGCCGATTATGAGTATCTTCTGAAAGGCGATGTATTTACAGCCGACGTCATAGAGACGTGGATATCTTATAAGATGGCAAACGAAGTCCAGGCCATTGATCTGCGGCCGCATCCCTGGGAATTTGCACTTTATTACGATATATAGCTTTTCCCGCCCAATTGATGTATAAAAAGGGGGTTTTCCGTTCATGACGGGACCCCCTTTTTTATGGGACTCGGTGTCGCCGGCGCGGCTGTAGATGTAATGTGGTTGGGATGGCATATTCTGTCACCGCAAAGCCGCAAAGTTCGCAAAGGAGTTGATGTTTTCCCTTTGAAGTACAAATCAAAATACTGCGGTATACGGTACGCTCTATGAAGCCCGATCCGAAAATCTTTACAAAAAGCTGCCCGGAAGTGAGCGACTCCTTCATCAGGGATCATATTTTCCGACTGAGTGAAAGATATTTCGCCGGTTTTTCAGAGGAGGATATCTGCCGGCATCTTCAGGCTCTGTGGTGCCTCGATACCGAAAATCCCCTGGAAATCCTGTTGAAGCGGAGGAAAGACGGGAGTGTGGATTGCACGGTCCTCGGCTTTGATTATCCATCCGTATTTTCCATCATCACCGGAATCCTGGCGGCGATGGGCTTTTCGATTGTCTCCGGAGACATCTATACCTACAGTCAGGCGGTCCCTGAAAAGCGAAAGATAACGCGAGGAAAAAGGGCCGCGGGTCACGCCGTCAAAAAGGATCAACTCAGGAGACGGCGGATCATCGATCACTTTTCCGGGATCATCAGTGAAGGCTATCCGTTCGCGAAATGGGTCGATGAATTCAGGAAGAGAATGATCGGCGCTGTTTCTCTGCTTGAAAAGGGCGATGAGCAATCGGTCACCGAGGCCAAACAGCGGGTGAACGGAATGGTGGTACGCAGGCTGGCCCAGATTCATCGGGACTCCCCGCCGGTTCTCTATCCGGTTACGCTTGAAGTTGATAATCAGAGCGACGTGCTTACCCGGATAAAAGTGACCTCAGAAGATACCCCTGCCTTTCTTTATTCCCTGAGCAACGCCCTTTCTCTGCACAGGATTTCCATTGAACACGTGAGGATTCGGACAATCCGGGGCCGTATTGAGGATGAGCTCTTTCTGGCGGATCACCGCGGCCGCAAGATAGAGGATGAGAATACCCTTGACCGGATACGGCTCTCCGTGTTGTTGACCAAGCAGTTTACCTATTTCCTTGGTCAGGCCCCGGACCCCTACCAGGCCCTTTCCCGCTTCGAATATCTGGTTGACGATATTATGAAATTGCCGGCCCAGGGGAAATGGCTGGATCTCCTGACTGATCCCCAACGATTGCAGGGACTGGCCCAACTGCTTGGTGCGAGCGACTACCTCTGGGAAGATTTCATCCGCCTCCAGTATGAGTCCCTGTTCCCCATGCTCAAGCCACACCTGGAAGGCATAAGCATAAGTGAACCCACCGAAAGCCTTTCCGAACGGTTACGCAGGGCCCTGAACGGCTGTGAATCTCTGGAAGAAAAACGAACGGCCCTGAATGCATTCAAGGATCGAGAGATCTTTCTTCTGGATCTTGACCATATCCTGGACCCTGAATCGGGCTTTATGGCCCTGTCGAGAAAATTAACCCGTCTAGCGGAGACCGTCGTCAGCGCATCAGTGGAATTGATGTACCGGGACCTGGTAAAAAGGTTCGGGAGGCCCAAATCCGTGGCAGGTCTTGAGGTGAAATATTCAATCCTGGGGCTCGGAAAACTTGGGGGAGCGGCCCTGGGGTATGCCTCGGATATCGAGCTGCTTTTCGTATACAGTGACAACGGGAAGACCGATGGCGATGGATCCATTGATAATGCGGTTTTTTTTGACAAACTGGTTCGAGAGATAAACGGGTTCATCGAGGCAAAAAGGGACGGCATTTTTCGCATTGATCTCCGGCTCAGGCCTTACGGAAACGCCGGACCACTGGCATGCAGCCTGGAGAATTTCTGTCGATATTATGGTTCAGAAGGCTCGTCTCATTCCTATGAGCGTCTTGCGCTTGTCAGGATGAGGGCCCTGGGAGGCGACAAGGAATTCGGCGCCCGGCTCGAGCGGCTCAGGGACGAGATGGTCTATGCTTCCCAGGGTCTCGACCTGGCGGCATTGCAGGAGCTGCGGGAGAAGCAGTACCGCGAAAAGGCATCCGGCGGCAGGCTAAATGCCAAATTCAGTCCCGGCGCGCTGGTGGATCTTGAATACGGTATCCAGATTCTGCAGGTGACGCATGGGCGGGATGTTCCCGCGCTTCGGACTCCGCTGCTGCACGAGGCGCTCTACGGACTGGGAGATGCGGGTGTCCTGACGCCTGAGGAGGCGGTCAGACTGATCTCCGATTACCATTTCCTCAGGAAACTGATCAATGGCATGAGGATGCTGAGAGGGTCTGCCCGGGATCTTTTTCTGCCCGAATCGTCCTCCGAAGAGTACCGGCACCTGGCACGGCGAATGGGATACCGACGGGGAAGCCCGCTCGAGCCCGCTGAGCAGCTTCGCATCGAATTTGAGACTCACACCGCTTCGATACGGGCTTTCATGGAACGTCATTTCGGGCGGAAGGCCCTGCCCGGTCCGGGAACGGGAACCATGGCGGATGTGATTCTTTCCCCGGGGCTTTCAAAGGAGATCAGAAACAGAATCATCTCTGATGCGGGATTCAGCGACCCTGAAAAAGCGTACCGGAACCTGGTGAGTCTGGCGGGCAAAGGAAGCCGCCAGGAGACGTTTGCCAGGCTGTCTGTCCTTGCCCGCGATTTCCTTTCGAGGCAGCCGGATCCCGAGATGGCACTGAACAACTGGGAACGATTCACGCGTGTCCTCCCGAGTGCCGAGTTTCACTTCGGCCTGCTCTTGTCTCAGCCCATGCGGCTGGAGATCCTTCTCGGGATCTTTTCCGGGAGTCAATTCCTTGCCGATACCCTGGTGAGAAATCCTGAGTTTTTCGAATGGATTACAATCCCCGAAATCCTGCACAAGACGAGGAGAGCGAAGGACATTGCAGATGAATTGGGGAAGGCCGGGAAGATGGCCGGCAGTCACGGCGAGTGGCTGAACAAGCTGCGGCGTCTGAGGCGCCGGGAAATACTCCGTATCGGCACCAGGGATATCTGCCTTGGCGTCTCCACGAGGCAGGTGATGGAGGAACTTTCAGCAGTTGCCGAGGCGGCGGTCCAGGTTGCCGTTGAGAAGATATGGGAAGAGCTGCGGAGCAAAGACAAGGCCGTGGCCGGGGAGGAACTGGAAAGCAGGTTTTGCGTGCTGGCACTGGGAAAGCTGGGTGGAAATGAGCTGAACTACAGCTCTGATATTGATCTCCTGGGCGTCTGTGAATATCCGGACGTTGCGTCTTCCGGGGGCGTGAACAAGGCGTTTTATAAGGATCTTTTCACGCAAGTTATGGAAAAGGTCCTGGCAGATCTCTCCGGACATACCGAAGAAGGATATGCGTACCGGGTTGATTTGCGGCTCAGACCTTTTGGGCGGTCCGGCGAACTGGTTTTGCCACTCGGAGCACTGGAAAACTACTATAATTACGGGGCGTCACTCTGGGAGATCCAGGCTGCCCTGAAGATGCGTCCCGTAGCAGGGAACGTGCAGCTGGGATACCGTTTTCTGGAGAAGATTGAACATGTTGTGAAGATGCCGAGGGATATTCGTCAAATTGCGGCTTCAATAGACAGGATGCGGAATATGTCCATCAAGGCGTCCGGCCGGGGCCTTGGTTCTTCAATAAATGTAAAAACAGGCGCCGGCGGACTGCGGGACGTTGAATTCCTTGTGCAGGGACTCCAGCTCTGCCATGCACGGGAGAATCATTCCCTCCTGCAGGGGAACACCTTGCTTGCCCTTGAGGCCCTTGGAGAGGGGGGATTTCTGCCGTTACACACGGTCGAGGAACTGAAAGAAGACTACCTTTTTCTGCGGAAAGTGGAACATTATCTCCAGATTCTTGAAGACCGGCAGATTCACACGCTGCCCAGGGATGAAAAGGAGATTGATTTTCTGGCCAGGCGTATATCAGGCTTGAATCAGGACAGAAACGATTTCCTGGAGGAACTCAATGCATGCAACAGGCGCATACGGAGCGCTTATGAGACTTACCTGGTACAGCCCGGTCAATCTTGAGAAAACCCACCACGTCTGGTGGATGCCCCGGCCAGATTTTACCGATCAAGAGGCCAGAAACGCGTGCTGCTGAGGGAGGGAGCCTTTTCTGACATGACTGGTGAGAGGGCGCTGTCTTTTCGTGACGTATCTCTGGGGGAAACCGCAGCCAGCCCGAAGGGTGGAATGCGGAGGGGGCAAAACTCCCCCGGAGATACGTCACTGAAAAAACCAGCCCGGAGCCTCGGAATGAAAGAAAAGGCTCCCTCCTTCAGCAGCCTCAAGAAGCTTCATGATGCCTCCCGCTCTGCGGGAGGAGATCCACATTTGACCGGTGAAAAGGAGACAGATGGAAAAGATACCGTCCGAAACATACGAAAAGTATATTGCGGCTATTTCCCATATCAGCAGGGCGATCACTTCCGACCTTTACCTGGAAGATATCCTCAAGCTGATCGTCATGGTGACGGCAAAGGTGACGGGGGTCGACATCTGTTCCCTCTGGCTCATTGACAGAAGCGAAAGCCCGGAGCGGATCCGGCTGAAGGCCACCCAGGCCATTGACCCGGAATACGTGCAGGACCGTTCCCTGACTATGGATGAAGGGGTGGTCGGGTACGTAGTGAGTCGGAACCGGCCGCTCATGGTAGAAGACGTGCTCCAGGAGCCCCGGTTCAAAGAAAAGGAGATGGCAAAGAAACTGGGCCTGGTCTCCATGCTCGGTGTGCCGCTCCGGGCGAGAGACGGAGAAGTGATCGGGGTCATCAACTGCTTTACCTCAGAACCCCATACCTTTTCCCCGACCGAGATAAACATGATTACGGCTGTCGCCAACCAGGCCGCGGTAGCCATCATGAATACCGAGCTCATGGTCAAAACCAAGGTTATCCAGGAAGAACTGGAGACCCGGAAGCTGGTGGAGCGGGCCAAGGAAATCGTCATGCAGCGCCGTCAGAGCAGCGGCGAGGAGGCATACCGGTGGATCCAGAAAAAAAGCATGGACTCCCGCAAGTCCATGCGCCAGATTGCCGAAGCCATCCTTATTTCGGAAGACCTCTGAACCGGCAAAGACTCACCCATCCCCGTTCAGCACGCTTTGTATTGGTGCCGGGTTCAGGTGAGGATATTGTTTCCCTTATCCTTATTCCTTTTGCATTCAAGATGATACATAGCCCGGATTTCTCACGGCCGATCTATTGCGGCGGCGGATAGCCTCGTGCCTCCTGCGTTGCGCTCGAAAAATGACCTCGCCGTACCGGCAAGTACGCCTTCATCCATTTTTCTTCGCGCGCTCCCGATAGCGGGATTTCGCAAGCTCAACTTGCTGTCCACGGAGCTTTCCACCGCCTCATGACGAAAGTCCGTGAGAAATCCGGGCTTGGCGGCAAGGAGCGGGCGACGGAGGCGTACATGAACAGTACGTCGAGGAGTCCGCGACGCAGCCAACGCCGGTAGCGCTTGAATGCGAATTGGAATTAGAAGTGATAGGCAACTCCCAGGGTGTAGTTCACGTACCTCACCTCATCCATATCACCAAGTCCCCACACATAGGCTCCTTCGAGTCCGATGGAGACATTCTGTTGTACAAAGAAATCCACTCCCAGGCCAATCTTGCCACACATATCCGTCTCGGAGTCAGAATCTGCGACATAGTATCCTGCCGCGTTCGCCCTCACATCGAGGTCGCCGTGCATAATTCCGAAACCACCAACTACAAAGGGTCGTATTATCTCGGAGCCAAGGTCCGGAGAAATCTTGCCCGCGATCATATATGTGGTTATATCGGCTTCTGCATCCATGGCGATGGGAACACCAAGGTAGGTTGTTGAACCATCCCAATCAAAACCAGGCAAAAAGTCCAGATTAAATTCAAGTGAAAACAACCTGTTAATATGATACCCCACCTTCAGATTCATTCCCCAGGTATTATCAAAATCCAGACTGAGACCCCTTTCAGCCAAGTAGTCGTCATCTATGTCAAAATTTTCGTATGCATAAGAACCACCAATCCCGATATAGGGGCCCACATCTCTTGCAAGCAGTGACGTTGGAAAGGACAACACGGCAAACAACACGGCAAAAACCAACAGTTTTTTCATGATGACCCTCCTTCTTCTCGGTTGATTAGCGTTTGTTGCTTGATTCCCTGTTTCTGGGAAATGGAGAAAGAACGAAAATGGCACCCGATGACGCTTCAGCAGCCAACCGCCTTGATTTCGATCTTCGTTTTGAGGATTCAACTAATATATCAAACCGGTTTGCGCATCTCTGCATCTTCCCGGCATATGATATATTCAGACTTCAAAATTACTCCCAAATTGGTATATTGTCAATTTATTTGCGGCGAATCCTGATGAATGCTCTCGCGGAAACCAAAGGAGAGCGGCTACGACGCGTATTGATGTATTCCACTGCCCAGACGGATCTCCATCTCCCACAAGGCATGGTCGTCCGGCAGATTCTCGAAATCATCGAACCAGTATCCTTCCGGATTGCGTTTCATCACCAGGAATCGACCGCTGTCTTCCTCACTGGCGGCCCGGTGATATTTGAAAAACATGCACCCTTCCGTTTTCCCCACGATTTCCAGTTTGCCGGTGAAGTGGGACATGACGAACCGGGCCCGTTTTGCCAGACCTGAAACCGCTGCCTTTGCATTCTCAAAAATCTCGTAGCCCTCCTCAATGGGAACAGCATAGGGCTTGTTGCCCATTGCCGGCCTGCATTGGAACACATAGTATGGCGGGACCCCGGCAAAAGCCAATGTGCGAAACAGTTCAGCCAGATCATCCGGTCGGTCGTTAACACCCCTGATCAGGGGACACTGGTTTATCAGAACGGCGCCCGCCGACTGCAGAAGAGTTACCGCTCTTGCCGCCTGGGGGGTAAATTCTCTAACATGTGAAAAATGGGTTACCACATAGATTTTGCGATCCATCCGGCTGTACCGTTCTATCATCTGCGGAAGAGACGGGTCATCCAGGATCCTGTAAGGATTGAAAGACAGGAGCTTTGTTCCGATACGGACCATTCGGATATGATCCACCGCAAAGAGCTTCTCGATATATCTTTCAAGTTTTGCGGTCGAGAGCAGAAGGGGATCTCCCCCGGTCAAAAGGACGTTGGTGATTTCATGATGCGATGCAATATACTCGATGGCCGCCGGAAGATCGCGAAGAATATCCGACTGCCTCCCAAGGAATAACCGTTTTCGGAAACAATATCGGCAAATGCCCCCGCATGCCTGGCTGACGAGGAGCAGGGCAGTGGAACGATATTTGTGCTGGAGGCCCGGCAGGACTGTATATTGCTCTTCCTTTGAGGGATCAAGAGAGCCCCAGGGATCCAGTTCCTGAAGATTCGGAAAGATGAGCCTCCGAATGGGATCAGACGGGTTCGACCAGTCGATCAAGCTCAGGTAATAGCTGTTAGAGCGAAAAATGTACTGATCGGTCACCTGGCGGAGAGAAATTTTTTCCTGCTGCGGCAATGCATCTAATTTATTGATATTACTGATATACTCTATCTTTTTCATAGGTCATCTCCAAGAGCGGAATGTTCCCTTTTCGGCAATTGCCTGTTGGCAAAACGGAAATCAACAGGCCCGGGCGGGGAGTAGTTGAATTGAATGAAAATAAATGAAGGCAGGCCAGCTATGGTGGTTCAAGTGACCGTGTCTTGGCCAGATGATACTTGAACTTTGTTTTTACGCGGTCTGTGAAGCAGAAACAAAACATAAAAACAGTTTACATAATTCCTTTCCATTTGTCAACCAGGGTACCCTTTGATGATGATCTCAATGGCATCTTCCAGCCCGTTCCCGGCTGCCGCCGAGGGCAAATCAACGCGGCCGATTTTTTGACTTGACTGAAACGTGAAATTTGCTATCATTCATCTTCCATTCAGGAACTATTGTGCACAACGGCGTGCAGAACATGTAATTGCTATGGGTGAAGACGAAGGCGTTTGTATCCATTGTGTCGGATGAACGTCTTTTTTTTATCCCAAATTCTGAATTGGAAACTCGCTCGCGTTCAAATCTTAATCAACTACTATCTTGCATTTTTGCCCGAAAGGATCACGGCCTGACATGAGCAATCAGAAAAAACCAATCCTTGCCCTTTTCTATTGCCAGAACGTCCCCCGAAGCGGTGAAATTGAACGGCAGACCCTGGAAAAGAAATATGGCGGCTCAATCCGCTTTTTCCCAATCCCCTGCAGCGGCAGGCTGGAAGCGGTTCATTTGCTGAAGGCCCTGGAAGAATTCGCAGACGCCGCCTATGTCATCACCTGCCCTGAGGGCGCCTGCAAGTACTTCGAAGGAAACCGGCGGGCAAGAAAGAGGGTGGAGCATACCCGGGAGATTATTGCGAGCATCGGCCTCGAGAAGGAGAGAGTCGGGATCGTTGTGGGGTCCAGGGAACATCCGGAAACACTCGTCATGCAGGCAGAGGCCCTGGCAGTCAAGGTTTCCGAATTGCCTCCATCCCCGGTGCACGTTCGAGAATGATTTCTGATGCCCATTGATTGTTCAGGAATAACTGAACCAATACGGAAGAGATGAAGGGGAGAAATACGTTATGATAACAGCCGAACAAAAACCCATTGATGAGATTCGGGAAATGATCGCCCCGTACAGGCGGATATTGGCTGTGGGATGCGCATCCTGTGTGGCGGAGTGCGCCGCCGGAGGCCAGAAAGAGACGGCCATGCTGGCATCCGCCCTGCGGATGGCTGATAAAATGGATAACGAGAAGAGACTGATTGAGGAAATGACCGTTGACCGCCAGTGTGTCAAGGAGTTTGTCCTGCTCCTCGATGACGTTGTTGCGACATATGATGCGGTCCTGTCTCTGGGATGCGGGGCCGGAGTGCAGGCAGTAGCCGACATGTATCCGGAAACACCTGTTATTCCCGCCTTGAACACGGAATTTATCGGGGAGACGAAAGATCAGGGGTACTGGGCAGAGTCCTGCCTCGGATGCGGGGACTGCATGCTCTATTATTTCGGGGGTATTTGCCCGCTTGCCCGGTGTTCCAAACACCTGCTCAACGGGCCGTGCGGCGGCTCCATGAACGGCCAATGTGAAGTAAACCCCGATATCCCCTGCGCCTGGCAATTGATTGTAGACCGTCTGGAGAAGTTCGGGGCATTGGAACGGCTGGAAATGATATATCCGCCGAAGGACTGGTCACTGAAACAGGGGAGGGGCCCCCGAAAGATCATAAGGGAGGATCAGCAGAAGTGAATAACGCGAGCCGGTTGAAAAAAGTTCTTGAAGCAGGGAAATTTGCCGTCACCGCTGAATGCGGCCCCCCGAAAGGGGCGGACCCGAAGGTCATTTTCAAGAAGGCGGAAAAGCTGAAAGGGCATGTGGATGCCGTGAACGTGACCGACAATCAGACAGCCATTGTCAGGATGTCCAGTCTTGCAGCGTGTGCTCTGTTGGAGAGTGCCGGGCTGGACCCGGTGCTGCAGATGGTGGTAAGAGACCGCAACCGTATTGCACTTCAGTCGGATATTCTCGGGGCATCGGCCCTGGGTATCAGGAATGTCCTGTGCCTCTCGGGAGATCACCAGTGTTTCGGAAACCAGCCGCAGGCGGCAGGAGTTTTCGACCTGGATTCCATCCAGTTCCTTGAAGTGGTGCGGAATATGAGGGATCGGGGGGTCATTCTCGGCGGGGAGAGCCTGTCCACACCCCCCGATCTCTTCATCGGCGCGGCCGCGAATCCCTTTGCCGATCCGACAGGCTTCAGGGCCGTGAGGCTTGGAAAGAAGGTCAGAGCCGGAGCAGACTTTATCCAGACCCAGTGCATCTATAACCTGGATCGGTTTGAGGCCTGGCTTCAGATGGCAGGAGACAGGGGGCTGACCGAAAAAACGTGCATCCTGGGGGGCGTCACGCCCCTCAAGTCAGCAGGCATGGCCGGATACATGAAGAACAAGGTATCCGGAATGGATATTCCCGATGCCCTGATCAAGAGGATGGAAGGCGTACCCAAGGAAAAGCAGAGAGAAGAAGGTATCAGGATCTGTGTTGAGACTATAGAACGGCTGAAAGAGATGTCCGGAGTCAAGGGTGTCCATATCATGGCAATTGAATGGGAAGATGCGGTTGCGGGCATCGTTGAGGAGGCCGGGTTGTATCCCAGGCCGGCCGTTGATGAAGGGTAGAGGAAAACCTTATGCCGGCTAAATATGTGATTCGTACACAGACCGTTCCTCACCGGTTTGAACCCATTACCCGGTCGGGCGTTATTGCCTGGGAAGAGGGGTGCCTCAGGTGTGCCGTGTGTGTAAAGACGCTCTGCATCTATCAGGTGTATGATCATCGTGGTCTGAACGCCTTCCAGATGATTGATTCCATTGATAACGAATGCATGAACTGTTTCCGGTGCGTGCAGAGCTGCCCGAAGGAACTGATCCATAAGTCCATCAATCCGGAATACAAGGCGATCGGGGACGGATACTGGACACCCAATGTCATCAGCCGGCTGTGGTACCAGGCAGAGACGGGAAAGATCCCTGTTTCCGGGGCTGGGTATCCCGGGCCTTTCAGTGGCCCCGGGTTTGATTCCATGTGGACGGATATGTCGGAGATCGTGCGCCCCACAAGAGACGGAATCCATGGGCGGGAATACATCAGTACCGCGGTCGATATCGGAAAAAAACCGGCCTGTCTCACGTTCGATGCAGAGGGGAACCCGGACCGGGAAGTGACGGAAATCATGGATATCCCCCTTCCTATCCTGTTGCGGATCCCATCTTTCGGGTCCATCACCAATGAGACCGTCACGGGATGGGCCATGGCTGCAAAGCGGCTGGGAACGTTGCTGGCCGTACCGGAAGAGCGGATGAGCGGGGACCTTGCTGCCTTTGCCGGGAATATTATTCCGGTCCTGGAAGAGAGCGGATACGGGGAAACAGAGTCGTACCGGCGCCATTCCGTGGTGGAGATCGGTGCCTCCGCGGCCATGGGAGTTTCCAGGGAGTTTGTTGAAAAAGCGGATTACAGCGCGATCACCGCGGTGAGAATACCCCTGGAAGAGGGAATCGAGCAGCGGGCCCTTGACCTGGTAAAGGCCGGTTTTGCCGTGCTCCATATAGAAGGAACCAGGGAAGGTGCCTTTGTGGATAATCCATCCCGTACCCTCAAGCAAGGAATCAGGGAGGTGCATCTGAAACTCGTTGAGGCAAATGTGAGAGACCGGGTCACCATCCTTGCCGGCGGCGGCCTGGCAATGGCGGAGCACGTGGCCAAGGCCATGATCTGCGGGGCGGATGCGGTCTACGTGGATGTTCCCCTGCTTATCGCGCTGGAGTGCCGCATGTGCGGTCGCTGTGTGAAAGGACTTTCCTGCCCGGTGCGCATCGAAGAAGCTTCTTCCGAATGGGTGGCCCTGCGGAGCATCAATCTCATGGGCGCCTGGCAGAATCAGCTTCTTGAGGTCATGGGCGCCATGGGTATCAGGGACGCGCGCCGCCTTCGGGGCGAGGCGGGGAGGGCCATGTTTTTCGAGGATCTGGACGAAAGCACGTTTGGGTCCCTGGGGGAACTGAAGGAGGGATTTGAGCTTGAGTAGCAGGACTGATTTCAGGTATCCGGAAGTGGTGGAAGCGCCGTCCCGGTTCAGGAACGCCATTGGGAAATACCGGTTGCACAGGACCGATGACTGTATTGCGTGCGGCAAATGCGTTGAGATCTGCCCGTACGGGGTGCATGTGGCCAAAAGAGGGATGGTGCTGGTGAAGCACCCGTACCGGTGTGTTGGATCGGATTGCCCTGACCCATGCTACAAGGCCTGTCCGCAAGACGCTCTTTCCCTCAGACGCAGCCGGGATTTTGATGCCCTTGGTGATTTTCGGTGGACCGCCGACCTGCTGGTGAGCACGTGGCACATGGCGGAGTTTGGCCGTGTTCCCAACGCCGGCCTGGAATATAAAACAGGAGATTCCGGTGGCGGATTCGACAAGTTGCGCCTGGTCCTGCCGAAAGCGGAAAAAAGCGGCACTGCCGGAGATGCCGGTGACATGCCGGATATGGGGCTGGATTTGAACAGGAGAGGGGATGAATCATACCGGATCAGGATTCCGGTCCCGTTCTATGGTGGCGGCATGTCCTATGGGTCGGTGAGCATCCACACCATGCTGAGCCGTGTCCGGGCTGCCGCCGCCCTGGGTACCTTCTGCTGCACCGGCGAAGGGGGGTATCCCGATGAACTGAAACCCTATGACGACCATATTATCACCCAGGTTGCCACAGGACTCTTCGGCGTGCGGGAAGAGACCATCCAGCGGGTCAAGATTGTGGAATTCAAATACGCCCAGGGAGCGAAACCCGGGCTGGGGGGACATCTGCTCGGTGATAAGGTCACTGCCAGCGTCGCCCGCATGCGGGAAGCCGTGGTTGGCTATCCCCTGTTCTCTCCCTTTCCCTTCCACAGTGTCTACTCGGTGGAAGATCACAAGAAGCACGTGGACTGGATAAAGGCCATGAACCCCCGGGCACTCGTTTCCGTGAAGGTCTCCACCCCGACGGATGTGGACATGGTGGCCGTGGGAAGCTACTATGCGGGGGCCCATATCATCCACCTTGACGGGAGTTACGGCGGGACCGGGGCGGCCCCGGATATTGCCAAGAAGAACATAGCCATGCCCATTGAATATGCCCTCCCCAAGGTGCACCGCTTCCTGGAAGAGGAGGGGGCGCGGGACAAGATGACGGTCATTGCCAGTGGGGGGATCAGGACACCCCATGACATTGCCAAGATTATCGCCCTGGGTGCGGACGGGGTCTGCATCGGAACCGCGGACCTGGTGGCCCTTGAATGCGTCAGGTGCCACAACTGTGAAAGCGGGAGAGGGTGTGCACGGGGCATTGCAACCACAGACCCGGAACTCATGGAGCTCATAAACGAGGATTGGGGAACGCAACGGATCATCAACATGTACGTGGCCTGGCTGAAAGAACTCAGCCGGATTCTGAAGAGGCTGCGTATGCAGAGCATCCGGGAGCTTGTGGGCAGGACCGATTGTCTGGTGCATCTGGACTATATGAAAAAGGAAAGCGAAGACGGTAGCCATGAATCGGAACGAACGAGTCCATACCATTATTGATTCCAGAAAACACCTGGTGGATGATCTGCCGCCCGGTTCCCGTTTTGAAACAGAGGCTGAAGGGGGCTGCGGGGTCACGGGATTTGCGTGTAATATCCCGGTGCGGGGAAAGCATATCTTTGAGCCGTCCCGGCAGATGCACAACCGTGGAAACGGGCGCGGCGGGGGCATCGCCGCCATGGGGTTCGATCATGAGATCATGGGCATCCCGGAGGAGATGCTGGAAGAGGACTACCTGTTCCATGTGGCGGTGCTCGATGAGGAAGTGATACGCGATCTTGAGGAGCGGTTTGTCACCCCCTATTTCCAAGTGGATTTCTCGGAAAAGCTTCGGCACATTCAGGATTATCGTGATATACCCGGCCTGGAGGTGCGGCCGCCGGAAGTGCATCGCTATATGGTGCGGGTAAAACGGGAAGTGCTCAAGGCCTTTGTGGAGGAGCGGAACCTCCAGGCACTCAGTGCCCGGCAAGCGGAAGACGAGTTTGTGTATCAGAACAGCTTCAGGATCAACAGGACCTATTACGACGCCGTGGGAGCACAGCAGGCCTTTGTATTGTCGCACGGGAGGAATTTTTTCATCCTGAAGATCGTGGGATATGCGGAACAGGTGGTCGAGTACTATGAACTGGACGATTTCAAGGCACACATCTGGATCGCCCATCAGCGGTATCCCACGAAGGGACGTGTCTGGCACCCGGGAGGGGCCCATCCGTTTATCGGACTGAACGAGGCCCTGGTCCACAACGGGGATTTCGCCAACTATCACTCGGTGACCGAATACCTGAAGCAGAGCAACATCTACCCCCTCTTTCTCACTGATACCGAGGTTTCGGTCCTGCTGTTTGATCTTTACAGCCGGACCTACCGCTATCCTTTGGAGTATGTTATCGAGGCACTTGCCCCCACCATGGAGCGTGATTTCGATCAGTTGCCGACAGAAAAACAAAAAATCTACCGCGCGCTCCAGGCCACTCACATCCACGGGTCGCCGGACGGTCCCTGGTTTTTTATCGTGGCGAGGAATGATACGGAACAGGACCGGCTGCAGCTCATCGGGATAACGGATACCTCTATGCTGCGGCCCCAGGTGTTCGCCCTCCACGATGGAGAGGTGCAGGTGGGCCTCGTATGTTCGGAAAAACAGGCCATCGATGCGACCCTCAGGAGCCTGGCCGAGGAAGACCCGAGGGTGGGAACGGTTGCCGACCGGTACTGGAACGCGCGCGGCGGCAGCTACACCGACGGAGGGGCGTTTGTATTCAACCTGGAGAGGAAAGAGGCCGGGAAGCGCGGAAGGGTCCTCAGCTGTTCCGACAAGTTCGGACGTGAAATCCGGGTCCCTGAGCACCAGGAGCCCTATGTGCCGGGCCGGGTTTACGAAGTCACCGGGAACCGGGGAGAGATAGAATCCGGACTGTCAACACACCTGGATACCGGCGGCGCTCATTCCTGCTTTGGATACCTCATGGGCACCCTGGATGATCCGGGGTATGGGGCCTTGCTCAAGAGCCTCACATGGGTAAAGGAATCCTGTGCGGGGGGAAAAAAATACCTGTCCATGGTGATTGAAATTTTGACCCAGTTCCTGGATCGGCGCTATCCGAGCCACGACAAAAGGCGCAGGTCGGTGCTTCAACTGGTCAATCAGACCCTCCATTCAGTGCTGCGGGAAATTCCGGGGATAGCGGGGAATGGAAACGGAAATGCCCATTGTCTGATAGACTGGGCCACCAGACGTGACCTCCGGGAACCCTCCGGTTCCGAAGAGGTGCTCGTCATCGACGGGAGCCTGTTCCCCCCGGAAGGGGCCCAATGTGACAGCCGTCTGATGGCGGATGCCTATACTCTTGGATGGCGGCGCTTTATCGTGTTCGGCCTGCGGGGACAGCGTTTTCACGGGTGCGGATTCGGCCCTGATTCCCAAGGGGTGAGGATCGATGTGTATGGAAGTTCCGGGGATTATCTGGGTTCAGGCATTGACGGCCTTTCTATCTACGTGCACGGAAACGCCCAGGACCAGCTCGGCCAGATCATGAAATCCGGCAAGATGGTGATCTACGGGGATACCGGCCAGACCTTCATGTATGGGGCAAAGGGAGGAGATGTCTACGTCATGGGGAATGCAGCCGGACGGCCGCTCATCAATGCGGTGGGAAGACCACGCGTGGTTATCAACGGGACATGTCTTGACTACCTCGCGGAGTCTTTCATGGCGGGAGACCCCCACAACGGCGGCGGTTTCGTGGTGCTGAACGGCATTGCATTCGATGATGATGGGGACGTGGTGCCTCAGGAAACACCGTACCCGGGTTCCAACCTCTTTTCCCTCGCCTCCGGGGGCGCTATCTATGTGAGAGACCCCCACTCCCGGATAGATGAGCAACAGCTCAACGGCGGAGAAATCGTGCCGTTGGAGAAAAAGGATTGGGAACTGATTTTCCCCTACCTGAAGGAGAATGAGCGGCTGTTCGGAATTTTCATCGAGAGGGATCTCCTGATGGTGGACGGGAAACAATGTGACCCGCTCACCGTGTACCGGAAGGTAAGGCCGCAACAGGAACACGCGGTTGAAGAGGACGGCCTCGAAGAGTGGGGAAAATAGGTGAATGAAGTGGAAGGGCGTGCTGCTCAGAGAGGAAGCCTTTTCTTAAGTGACTGGTGAGAGGGCACCGTTCTTTTCGTGACTTATCAGTGGGGGAACCCGCAGCTCGACGAA